>NZ_JBBIXN010000001.1:1123025-2048581 GCF_037646455.1 Maribellus mangrovi
ACGCAGTGTTAAGCGCGGCCTGAGCTGAGGCCTGGTTATCGTCGGCATCGTAAATGTCACAGGCGTTAACGGTCTCGTTCGCTGGAGGTGTCAGGGTCAGTGGAACCGGTGGAGTTACCGTGAAGGTAGCATCGAAAGTAGGACTTTCACAAAGATCACTTACGCTCCAGGTTACGATTGCCGTTCCGCCGCCGCAAAGCGTTGGGATCGTCTGGCTGCCTCCGTCATTGACGACCTGTGGATCACAACCGCCCTGAACATCTGCCTGCAATAGAACATCGGCAAGCCAAGCCGTGTAGGCTGCGTCAATAGCCGCCTGGTCGGCATAATCACAGGCATCTAGTATCGTGTCATTTGGCTCTGTAAAGGTTACTTCTGGTGCATCCAAGGTAATCGTCTGAACACAAGTTGCTGAGTTATTACATGAATCAACAACTGTAAAAGTTCGAGTAATCACTATTGGACATGGTCCACTTTGGCTATCCTGGTAACTCAAAGAAAGGATACCACAATTATCGGTAGCTACGCCACCTACTAGATTAAACTCAGCAATTGTTATTGTTTGCAAAGTCGATGAGAATGCAAAGCCGCTTAGTGTATCCAGTCCTGAAATATCACAAGCAATGGAGTTGATATCCGTTGGACAGCTGATCACCGGATCTACCGTATCATCTACTGTGATCGTTTGGGTACAACTATTCGAATTGCCACAACTATCGGTAACCGTATAAGTTCGTGTTAAGGTCATTGGACAGGTACCGCTGGTGGTAGCAACTACCTCAAAGGTTTCAATACCACAATTATCAGTAGCTGTGTTACCCGCTGCAATAAATTCTGTCAGAGTGGTATAAACCGGGTAAGAAGCAGTATCCCCAACACAATCCAATGTTGCACCTGCAGGACAAGAAATTACCGGAGCTTCGGTATCATCTACTGTGATCGTCTGGATACAACTGTTCGAATTGCCACAACTATCGGTAACCGTATAAGTTCTGGTTAAGGTCATTGGACAGGTACCACTGGTGGTAGCAACTACCTCAAAGGTTTCAATACCACAATTATCAGTAGCTGTGTTACCCGCTGCAATAAAGTCTGTCAGAGTGGTATAAACCGGGTAAGAAGTAGTATCCCCAACACAATCCAATGTTGCACCTGCAGGACAAGTGATTTGAGGAGCTTCCTGATCGTCAACTGTAATCGTTTGGGTACAGCTATTCGAATTGCCACAACTATCGGTAACTGTATAGGTTCGTGTTAAGGTCATTGGACAGGTACCACTGGTAGAGGTTACCACCTCGAAGGTTTCAATTCCACAGTTATCGGTAGCTGTGTTGCCCGCTGCTATAAAGTCAGCTAATGCAGTATAAATTGGATAAGATGCTGTATCTCCAACACATTCCAGGGTAGCATCTGCAGGACAGCTGATCACAGGTTCCACCGTATCATCAACTGTTATGGTCTGTGTACAACTGTTGGAATTGCCGCAACTGTCTGTCACCGTATAAGTACGTGTCAGTGTCATAGGGCAGGTGCCAGTTGTCGTTACTTCCACCTCAAAGGTCTCTATTCCGCAGTTATCGGTGGCCGTGTTTCCGGCGTCTATAAAGTCGGCTAAAGTATAGTAGATAGGGTAAGATGCTGTATCGCCAACACATTCCAATGTCGCTCCTGCTGGACAGCTGATCACCGGATCTTCAGTATCTTCAATCGTAATCGTTTGTGTACAAGATGTTGAATTACCACAAGTATCTATGGCTGTGAAGGTTCTGCTTACAATAACCGGACAACTTCCACTTTGAGCATCCTGATAGGTTATTTCGAATATACCACAATTATCAGTGGCGGTTCCACCCATCGAGTTATAGGTGCTTAAAGAAATGGTTGTGGCACTGGTTGAATACAAAAGTCCAGTTGCCGATGCCAAGGACGTGACATCACAAGCCATCACATTATCATCAGCTGGACAACTAATAACCGGGCTTATTGTATCATTAATGGTAATTGTCTGTTCACAACTGTTTGTGTTTCCACATGTATCTACCACAGTAAAAATACGAGTCACCACTATCGGACAACTTCCACTTTGAGAATCCTGATAACTTAACTCATATATGCCGCAATTGTCTGTGGCGGTTCCCCCCATTGAAGTGAAAGTTGAAACAGCTATTGTTTGTAATGTGGTTGAATAAGGTAAACCTGTGGCAGCGTTAACATCAGCAACACTACAAGCAATAACATCATTTGCTGTCGGACAACTTATTTCCGGACTTATGGTATCCGTTATGGAAATAGTTTGTATGCAGTTAGTTGAATTACCACAGCTGTCAATTGCAGTGAATGTTCTTGTTACAACAATCGGACAGTTTCCACTTTGAGTATCCTGATAACTTAACTCAAAAATACCACAATTATCGGTGGCTGTTCCACCAAGTGAAGTAAATGCAGCCATGGAAACCGTTTGTGTAGTTGTTGAGAAAGGTAATCCTGTAACGCTATTAATATTGGAAACACCACATACAATTACTGTAGAATCCACTGGACAGCTTATCACAGGATCTAGTGTATCATCAACCGTTATAGTCTGAGTACAGGTGGCCGAATTACCGCAACTATCTGTAACAGTATAGGTTCGGGTTAATGTCATTGGACAGGTGCCAATGGTAGATGTTACTACCTCGAAGGTTTCTATACCGCAGTTATCTGTGGCAGTATTACCGGCTGTAATAAAATCAGCCAGAGTGGTATAAACCGGGTAAGAGGTAGTATCACCAACACATTCCAGGGTAGCATCTGCAGGACAACTGATAACAGGATCAACTGTATCATCAACTGTGATGGTCTGTGTACAACTATTAGAATTACCACAACTATCGGTAATCGTGTAAGTACGCTCCAGTATCATCGGGCAGCTGCCACTGGTGCTGGTTGTTACCTCGAAGGTTTCGATGCCACAGTTATCTGAAGCAGTGTTTCCGGCTGCTGTAAAGTCAGCTAATGTATAGTAAATCGGGTATGAAGCTGTATCGCCTACACAATCCAATGTAGCATCTGCAGGACAGGTGATCACAGGATCTTCCTGGTCATCAACAGTAATCGTCTGTGTGCAGGTGGCTGAGTTTCCACAACTATCGGTTACTGTGTAGGTCCGTGTAATAATCATCGGACAAGATCCACTAACAGCCTCTGTAGCAGTAAATGTTTCTATTCCGCAGTTATCTGATGCTGAATTCCCCGCTGCAATAAAATCAGCCAAGGTCGTATGAATTGGAATGCCAGCGGTATCACCTACACATTCCAATGTGGTATCAGACGGACACGTGATCTGAGGAATTTCGATATCGTCAACGGTGATTGTCTGTACACAACTGTTAGAATTACCACAACTATCAGTTACTGTGTAGGTCCGTGTAATAATCATCGGACAAGATCCACTAACAGCCTCTGTAGCAGTAAATGTTTCTATTCCGCAGTTATCTGATGCTGAATTCCCTGCTGCTATAAAATCAACCAAAGTAGTATGAATTGGTATACCAGCGGTATCGCCCACACATTCAAGTGTGGTGTCGGACGGACAATTTATAATAGGAAGTTCAGTATCGTTAATTGTAATTGTCTGTGTACAGCTTGAATTATTTCCTACCGCATCATACAAGGTCCAGGTACGGGTTACAACAGTAGGGCACGATCCTGTAGACGCATCATAATAATTTACTGCAACAATTCCACAATTGTCCGTTGCATTCCCCTGGTTGGTCGCATCCGAAAATTCACCATAAGAAGAAATAGCTGTATCCAATGAGAATATAGGACCTGTTATAATACTTTCATCACAACCTTCCAAATCCCTTGGAACGGCACAGGAAATTATATCCGGAGGAGTGGTATCTATTACAGTGATTTCATGCCAGCAGGTATCAGCACCTGATACATTCGTTGCTATCCATGTAATGCGTGAGGTCCCATATTGAAAGTAATAAGGTCCAATCGGATCAGCATCCTCGAAAACATTCTTAGTATAAGTAACTGTTAAGCCAATACTACCATCCGGATCAATAATAGTATAGGTCCACTCAATTGGTGGAATACCTTCTATTAATTTAGCACCTCCGGGATCGTAAAATTGTTCACAAATCAAAGTGGTATCATCAGGACAGTCGATAACCGGAGGACCTGTAACTTCTACAGTAAAACTACAATTTACACGATTTCCATTTCCATCTTCGAAATAATAAGTAATTGTGGTAACACCAATATCATAGGTGTTTTCACCGGTTAGCAAGTTAATATCTGAAGGATCACCGTAAATAGAATCCAGGTTGCCGGAAGGATCCAGAATCGTATAGGTAAGAATGGAATCACAGTTATCCTGATAGCGTGGTAAACCTACCTCAACTCCTGATGCAAAGGTTTGATTAAAATCGGCAGGAACTTCTACGGATGGTGGACATTCAAGTACAGGTTTCAGGTCAAACACTTCAAAAGTCTGAACACAAGTAGTATCGTTACCAGAATTATCAGAGATGGTCCAGGTAACTGTATGCTGCCCAATCGGGTAATAACCACTGGCATCGGTAGAATCGGTTCCAGCAGCATATGGGCTGTCATGATTTATGGAATAGCTTGCTGTCAAACAATGATCCTCTATCGTTGGAGGAAGAATATCAATCCAGGCATCGCAGGAGAAAGAATCAACGGTTTCATTGGCAGGATTTGGCGGACAGGTGTACACTTGCCAAGGTATATCAACATGTAATATGGTTACGGTAAATGCGCAACTCACCGAATGGCCATCAGGATCGCTTATTGTATACGTTACCGTATTCACTCCAACCGGAAATTCCAGATCGCCCGGAACAGTATCAACTCCCGTTGTATTCCAGTCGCCAAATTCCGATTCTATGAAATAGCTTAGTGTTAAAGAATCCTCGTCCCAACAGGTAAAAGTAATTTCGGGAACCGGTGGCAGAACAGTCGTTTTCGAACAACGATCTGTCGATAAAGTCTCTGTTACATCGTAAACACCATCGCAATTTATCTCCGGTGGCAAAACACTCTCGATGGTTACTGTAAACGAACAGCTGGCACTGTTGCCATCAGGATCGCTGATTATATAGCTTACGGTTGAAACGCCGGGATTGAATTCGAAATCAACCGGTACGTACCCCGTATCAGAAGCGGATGTTGCCCCGCTTATGGTATAAGAAAGGATCAACGAATCCTCGTCCCAACAGGTAAAAGTAATGTTGGGAACCGGTGGCAGAACAGTAGTTTTCGAACAACTGTCCTCTGATAAGGTCTCTGCTACATCGTAAACCCCATCGCAATCGATCTCCGGAGATTTAACACTCTCGATAGTTACTGTAAACGGACAGCTTGCACTGTTGCCATCCGGGTCGGTAACTATATAGGTTACGGTTGAAACGCCGGGATTGAATTCGAAATCCGCTGGTACATACCCCGTATCGGAAGCTGTTGTTGCCCCGCTTATAGTATAAGAAAGGGTCAACGAATCTTCGTCCCAACAGGTAAAAGTAATGTTGGGAACCGGTGGCAGAACAGTCGTTTTCGAACAACTATCTGCCGAAAGGGTCTCTGCTACATCGTAAACGCCGTCGCAATCCAGTTCAGGTGGCGTTATATTCACAATAGTTACATTAAATGAACAGGTTTCGCTGTTTCCATCCGGATCGCTAACCAGGTATGTTACGGTTGAAGTTCCAGTCCCAAATACAGTATTCACTGGTACAAAACCATTTCCTGAGCCTGTTGTTGCCCCTGTTATAGTATAGTTGATTGTTAGTGAAGCATAATCCCAGCAGTTGTCATAAAAATTGGGTATCGGCAATGAAGTTGGTGTTTTTGAGCAACTATCAAGCGATAGAGTTTCTGTTACGTCATCGATCAGATCACACTCGATAATTGGAGGTATTGTATCTACAATAGTAACCGTAAAATCACAACTATCAGTTAAACCGGCATCGTCGGTTACGGTATAGATTACAGTGGTTGTTCCTACCGGGAAGCTCATTCCTGTAACCGTTCCTGTTCCACTATCGTTGGAACCATCCGGAAGCAAGCGTTCGTATGTCAATTCAGGAATTGAACAGTCGTCGGAATATATTGGATCGAGGATCGCAGTCGGAGTTTTTGAACAACTATCTGCAGCAGCTATTTCAGATGCATCATCAGGACATGTTATTGTTGGAGGAATTGAATCGACTATGGTAAATGTCGCAACAGTCTGATCTGTATTTCCACAAGCATCGGTAACCGTAAAGGTGACTGTAATGGTATTGTTTTGCGGATCACCCGACCAAACCGCCGTTGCTGTATCTGCAGTCCAGATTAAACTGTCAGGATGATCGCAGTCATCACTTGCACCTGCGCCTCCGTAAATTGCCAGCCAGTTAAGATAATCTGTATTATCATTTGGATCTAACGAATAACAATCTGAAGATGCATCTGCTGCTTCCGGGCTGATTATCGGAGGCACATCATCTTCAATAACAATATACGCAGAATCGATAGTTGGATTACCACAGATATCGTAGGCCGTGAAATGGACTACTTCAACATGTCCACAACCCGGATCAAAAGGTGTGTAATCGTCTTCAACGCTGGTACTACCCGTAGTGTCTGCTTCATCGTAGGCAGAAGCTTCAGCCAGCCAGAGTGCTATCTGCTCTTCAAAGTCGGTGGCACTACAATCAAGGAAGAGTGTATCCGGAACGATCATTACGGCAGGTCCTACTGAATCTAGACCTACATTGAAATAGTATTCGTCGGTATTACAACCTACTCCTGTAGAAACTTCTGCTACCCGCACACCGAATCTTCCCAATCCCGGTGGCTGATACGTAGGTCCTGTTTCATCGGGAATCGGGGTTCCATCCTCATAAAGCCACTGATAAGTATAAACAAGATCAGGGTCCTCGAATGGTATCTGGGCAGTGATCGGTGGTATATTATCCTCACAAATTGCTGTAAGATCCTGATCAAGATGAACCTTAACCGGCGGTAAAACATTCACGATGACTTCATCACAATCGGTTGCAGGATCACCATCACACTCAGGTGCTCCAAGTAAAGTACCACAAACCTGGTATTTTATCAGAGCCGGAGTAACAGAATCCGGAGTAAAAACAGGATTCTCAACATCGCTTAAATCCAGGTAACGCATCAAACTGTCCGCTCCTGAAGGATAACTTACCGACCATTCAATGGTCGACGGTTCTAAGCCGCTAACATGCAAGTCGCCTTCACATTCCACATCAGCACGTGTGGTCAGCGAATCAGCCGTAATCGCACCGGCAATGGATCGAATTTCATACCAAGGTTTGTCTTCTCCCGGTTTACAGAAGGTCAATGTATAGAATTGTCCACCCTGCAAACAAATAACCTGTCCAAGTTCGTACTGCTCATCTGAACAATCGATACGGAAATATTCAGATCCCTGAGGCGGTGCCGGGCTGTATATATCCATAACGAGTCCAACAGCATTTTCATCCAGGTATACGTTAAAGGCAATACAACCATAAGCAGTGTTATGGTCAGTGAACAAACAACAGGCTCCTTCACGTTCCAGCCACTTTTCATTCAGTATCCAAACACTGTCAGGTGCATTGTTCAAATCTGCCAGTCGATAAGGAACCGTATCCTGACAATAGTTACAGTTAGTCAAATCGTTGACAGCAATAAAATGCGAACACGTGGTATGATTTCCACAACGGTCATACACCTCATAAGTCCTGTATACAGTATCGGGGCAAAAACCGGCTACACCGTCATCTGTAAAAATATACTGTTCATCCACCAGGAATACGGTATCTATACCACACTCATCGTAAAAGGTAATACCTTCAAGTGTTGTGTAAGGATTCCAGATATCATCAGGAGTCTCAACGACTGTATCATTACAAGTTAATACTGGAGGGGTATTATCTCTTACATATATCGTTTGAACATCCCTGATTACAAGACCAACAGAATCTTTTGCAGTCCAGGTCCTTTGGATCGTATAGTTATACTGACAAGTTCCTTGTATAATAACATCCGTATAACTGACCGCAACTTCACTGCAGTTATCCAAAGCAACGGGTATTCCCGTGTTCGACGGCAAAGTAAGATCAACACACGATTCTAAGTTCAGAATACTGTTGAAAATGGTTTCATCAACCCACTGCGGTGCTTCCTGATCTTCAATGGTTACTTGTTGATTTGCAGTGGAATAATTTCCGGTGCTATCTGTAAATACCCAGGTTACGGTGGTCAGTCCCTGGTCATTAATGGGGAAAGGAGTTATGGTTGTTCCGTAAATCGTATCGTTACAGTTATCTATCGCATATGGAGTTATTGGAGTGGTGTCGCACTGTGCTGTTATATTTGTTAACACAGGAGCAACAGGTGGCGTATTATCCACTAATGTCACATCAAAAGAACATGTCGAAGAATTCCCATTCTCATCGGTAACCGAATAAACGACAGTTGTCACTCCTAATGGGAAAGTTGCTCCGGGACTGTGTGTGGATGACCATACCAGGCTATCAGCCGGTGAACAGTTGTCCTGAGCTACCGGTTCAGTCCAGTTAACCACAGCACCACAGTCCGCATCGTCGGCATCTGTGGTAGCATTTACAAACGACGGGCAACTTCCGATAACCGGAGAAATTGTATCTTCAATTGATACGGTAAAACTACAGTCGGTTGAAAGACCAAAGGTATCCGTTGCAGTATAAGTTACCGTGGTGATACCATTATTAAACTGACGCGATCCGATGATACCAAAACCACTACCTGTTGTTGCACCACTCAGGCTCCAGGTAATGTCCACACTACCACAATTATCCGATACAGTTGGACCAGGAACTGTAAGTGTTTTTGTGCAGTTATTATTACTGTAATCAGAAATATCGCCCGGGCATGTGATTTGTGGAGCAATGGTATCAGTTATAGTAACAGTTACCTGGCACGTAGCCTGGTTACCGACAGAATCTTCAGCAGTAAAGGTTACAATTGTGGTTCCGATCGGATAAATACCGCTAGCATCGGCGCCACCTGCAGGATAAATATCGTTGGTTATAATGTAACAATCGCCGCAATTATCAGCACAGCCCAAAGCAGTCAAACTAACCGTGGCCTCACAAGTGCCGGGATCTACTTCCTGTGTGACATCCACCGGACAGGTTATCACCGGATCCTGGGTATCTTCAATGATTACACGTTGGGGCTGAGTTGCTACCAGTGTATCGTAGGTATAGGTCCAGGTAATAATATATTCGCCTTGCTGATTATATGTTAAAGGATCACTTGTAGTCGCTAACATGGTATCAGTTCCACACATTGTGGCTTTAGGGGTAACAGATATGGTGGTATCGCACTGTGCTGTTATGTTTGGTAAGTTTTGAATAACCGCTACAGGAGGTGATGAACTGGTAATATTTACGGTTTGCCATTGTTCAGTTTTATTTCCTGAAGCATCAGTGTAGACCCACAATATATAGTAGGTGCCAAGTTCAGTATAAGTCGTTGCTGAATCGGTAGTAACCGTGACGGTACCACAATTGTCACTAGCTGTCGGAGTATTTACGTTTGTTACGACACATACATCACCGTTTCTATCCGGCAACGGAT
Organism: Maribellus mangrovi; assembly: GCF_037646455.1. Lineage (NCBI taxonomy): Bacteria > Pseudomonadati > Bacteroidota > Bacteroidia > Marinilabiliales > Prolixibacteraceae > Maribellus > Maribellus mangrovi. The sequence goes on from NZ_JBBIXN010000001.1 coordinate 1,132,656, forward strand.
CAATATCAGGTACAGGAGATGTAGTATCCACTACTGTTACGATCTGATCACAGGTTGCTATAAGCCCACCATTGTCAGTAACGGTCCAGGTAATGGTGTTTGAGCCAAATGGGATCGCTGCCGGGGCATTATTTGTAACAGAAGCCACACCGCAATTATCATCAGCTACAGGTGGATTCAGAACAATACCGGTGGCCTCACAGGCATCATCATCGGCATAAACCGTTGTATCATTAGCACAGATTATCGTTGGATTCTCTGCATCTGCTACAGTTACGAGTTGCTGACAGGTAGCTGAGTTGCCGCTGGTATCAGTAGCTGTCCAGGTAACAATTGTATTTCCCAGCGAGAAGATGGTATCCGCATCGTTGGTAAAGCTAATTGTACTGCAATTATCCGAACCCGTTGGAGTACCCAATGCTACGTTTGTTGCATCGCATGAACCAATATCGGCAGTTGCGTTTACTGCCGGCGGGCAAGTTATGGTTGGTTCCTGGTTATCTACAATAACCACCACGGTTGAACAGGAGTCAGCATTACCGCTGTTATCAGTAACAACATGAGTAACGATAGTAACACCGGCCGGGTAAACAGCCGGAGCGTCATTGGTCAGACTTGCTACACCACAGTTATCATCAGTGGTAACGTTTCCTAAATTAACGACTGTTGCTTCACAGGTTCCATTGCTAGTATTGCCCCAAACGGTATCCACGCAGCTAATTGTCGGATCTTCATCGTCTTCAACAGTTACATTAAACTGGCAGCTTGATTTATTACCGTACTCATCGGCAGCTGTTGCTATAACTGTAGTTGTTCCATTATTAAAATTATGCGGGAAAGTGATGGGATTTCCAAATCCGTCGGTGTAGGTGAGGGTTAGATTATTGCTACAAACATCGGTAGCACTGGCGGCCAGATCCAGATTAGCCGTACAAACATCCGGATCAGCGCTTACGGTCGTATCATTCGGGCAGTCAATTACAGGCGGAATCCGATCACGAACAGTAACTGTAGCCTGACAGCTTGCAGTATTACCACTGGTATCACTAACCGTCAAAGTAACCGTATTAGGACCGATATCTGCACAGGTAAAAGCCGTATCACTGGTACTGAAAGTAACCTCCGTACAGAGATCATACGAATTGCCATTCACGGCGTCATGTGCAATTGAAACATTTCCTGCGCTGTCGAGATCTACGGTAATGTTTTTACAGTCAGCAACCGGAGGAGTAACGTCCTCCACAGTAACAGTAGCAGTACATTGATCTTTATTACCATAACCATCGGTCACGGTAAGGGTAACTACATTGTCGCCCAGATCATCACAATAGAAATTTCGTTTGCTTGTAACATAAGTCACACCACCAGCACAATCATCGAAGGAACCGGAATCAACTGCACTTGCCGATATGGCCGCTTCCCCCAAATGATCAAGTTGAATGGTGATGTCATGACAGACTGCAGTAGGAGGAATGCTATCGATTACCTCAACATAGAAGACGCAAACGGCAGTACTGTCATTTGCATCTTTAACTGTATAAAAAATCTGGGTACGACCGGCATTAAACCTAAAAGTACCAATCTGTCCGGTATCAGCAGCCGAAGTTGCCCCTCCCATTTGCCAGGTAAGGATCGGATCAGGACAATTATCATCAAATGTTAGCGGAGGTATGGTAACCTCACCCGTACAATCGTTTTGATCAGTTTGTCCTATCATGTCTGAAGGACAATCAAAAATAACCGGTTTTTCTGAGTCATAGACAATGACATAGAATGAGCAAAAATTCTCATTTCCTGAAGCATCGGTAGCAGTCCAGGTAATAAAGTGCTCCCCTACATCGAAAACTTCTCCGGCAAGTGAACTCGTATTATTATAATCGTTAACAAAGCTAACAACGGCACAATTATCGCTTGCAGTAGCAGTAGTCTTCAAAGCATTATCGTTTGCAGGTGCGTCATAATAGCACACTCCGGGATCAGAATAATAAATCAATGTATCATAAATGCAGGTCACGACAGGTAATTCCGCATCCACAACGGTAACAACCTGAATACAAGTAGTGCTGTTTCCGCCAGCATCGCTTACCGTCCAGGTAACATTTGTTGTACCAACCGGGAAACTTGCAGGTGCATTGTTGCTAATAACTAAACTTGTTTGTGATGTACAATTATCAGTTGCTGTTGGCTGATCAGTTAAGGATAATGCGGCAGAACATTGACCGGCATCGTTATCTACCGATATACTGTCAGGACAATAGGTGATCGACGGAGCTTCATTATCGATAACTGTTATTATCTGCTCACAGGTCGCTGTATTACCTGAGGCATCCTGAGCAGTCCAGGTTATTGTATGACTTCCTACAGGAACCGTGTTGGATGGGAACAGTACATCAAAATTATTGTTGATGTTAATATCTCCCGGAGCGGTACAATTGTCGGTTGCAGTTGGTAAAATGACCAGATCTGATCCCTGTATAGTAGCCGTACAAAGTGAACCATCAGTATTTGAAAAAAATGTATCAGGACAGGTAATGATTACAGGATCTTCAGTATCTCCGTTTACAATGGTCCCTGAATAAATTGGATTGATACACGGTGCCCCAGTTGTAGTTACGGTATAATTAAATGTCCCGGTTTCTGTTGGAGTTCCGCTAATCGTAAACGTTCCGGAGCTATACACCCCAACTGGTCCAGCGGGAAGACCTGTAACCTGAGCTCCGGTGGCAGCCCCTCCGATACTGAATACAATATCCTCCAATGGTGCAAAAGTACATAAAGAGGTATCCGCATTTCCTGAAACCAGAGTAATGGTTCCGTTATCGAGCACAGTAATTGTTCCGCTCAGTGATGGATTATCACACCATGATCCTACAGTGGCCACAGTATAGGGGAATACACCCACCTGAGTTGGGGTGCCGCTAATCGTGAACGTGGTGCCGCTAAAGGATGAGTCTACTCCGGTTGGTAATGTTCCTGTAAAATCAATACCGGTTGCTGCCCCACCTATTTCAATGGTAATACTGGTGAGGGCATTATTCGTACATACAGAATCAAGCAGGCTTCCTCCTGTTAATGCAATTGTTGCATAATCTTCTACCGTAAGCGTTCCGGCAGTTGCGATAGTCGAATCACAAGTATATCCCGTTAAGCCACTCAATATAACATCGTAATCACCGGCATCGGCTAAAGCAATCCCTGTAAAAGAGATAGAACTATTTGTTTCTCCCGGGATTTCCACCCCATATTTCCTCCACTGGTAAGAAAGTTGTGTTGCGGGCTCTGCTACGATCGAAAGCGTAATATCGTCTCCCACACAAACCGTATCAGAGGAAATTGGTGTTGTAATACTGATATTCTGGTCAACATTCAGGGTGATCTCTTCGGAAAGAACAGTTGAACATTCTGAAGCACCGCCGACTTCAACATAATAAATACCATCATCCGATGCATTTACACTGCTAAACTGGAGCGTGGCTGTTGAACTTCCCGAAATAGTACCGCCATCTGTTAGCAGCGTTCCGGGTGCAGTTCCTTTATACCATTGGTAAGTTAGGTTGTCACCTATCGCAACGACAGAAAGAGTTGCAGGATCGAGGTTACAAACACCGGTATTGACAGGTTGTGTCGTGATCTGAACCTCTTTTTGGATGGTAAGGATCAGTGTATCCTTATCTGGTCCGCAAGAGTTTACAGGATCATCAGTGGTATAGATGAGGTATACCTGGCCATTGGCAATATCGCTGCTACCAGGATTGTAATTGGTACCGGGTGCAGTATTATCATCGAAAGTACCATCCCCACTGGTACTCCAGGTTGCAGAACCTGCAGATCCTCCGATCGATCCGCTTACTGCGAAGGTTCCACCCGAACAAATAGTTTGATCGTCACCTGCATCAGCGCTTGGCATCAAATCGATATTGAGTAACATGGTGTCTGAAACAGCTCCGCAGCTTGTTCCCGGATCATTAGTTTTAAGGATCATTTGGATCGTTCCAAATTCGCCGGATCCCGGCGTATACACTGCATTCAGTTTTGTATTATCATCAAAGTTGCCCGATCCATTATGTGACCATGAACCAGAAATAGCACTTCCACCTATCGAACCATCCAGTACTACCGGAGATGCACCGCAAATGGTTTGATCCAGCCCGGCATTTATAGTTGCAGCCTCATTTATCGTTATGATCACCTGTGCAGAAACAGCATGACACGGTGCCCCGGGATCATCGGAGGTCAGTGTAAGGGTAACGCTGCCATCTGCAATATCACTTGCTCCGGGTGTATACGTTGTATTCAAAACTGCCGGATCAGCAAATGTTCCCGTTCCTCCACTCCAGGTACCGGTAGTAATAACAGGATCTGTTATAGTACCCGCCATAGTCACAACCTCCCCTTCGCATATGGTTTGTGGTAAACCAGCATTTACAACTGGCAGTGGATCAATGCTTATTAAAACAGTATCTGAAACCGGACCACAACTTCCTGCCGGATCATCGCTTGTCAGGATCAATTCTACTGAACCTGTTGTAATATCTCCTGAACCGGGCGTATAAACCGCATTAAATAGTGATGAATTATCAAAATCGCCATCTCCCAAAGTCGACCAGGTTACAGATGAAGCAGCTCCACCGTATGAACCCGACAAATTTGCCACATCATCCTCACAAATGTTTTGATCGCTTCCCGCATCAACCGTTGGTATCGGATCAATGGTTATTGTAACATTATCCGGAACAATATTGCAAGGTCCATTTGGATCGGGAGTAAGGGTAAGAATCACAGATCCTGCTGAAATTTCATCAGCACTCGGTGTATATACGGCATTTAAATCAGTTGCAACATCAAAAGTACCGGTACCACCACTCCAGGTGGCTGTTAAAGCTCCACCGCTAAGTGTTCCGTTAAGAGTGGTACTTCCATCGGCACACATCGTCTGATCTGCTCCGGCATTCGCAGTTGGAAGTGGATCAACCGTGATCGGCTCTGACACGTTTAAAGTTTGTGGACAGGAAGGCCCTGAGGTATAGTCTGCACTCACCAGGTATAAAGTGGCGCCAGAAATTAGCACACCTGTCGTAAATGTACCCGAACCTGAATCATCAAGGTCTACCGTACTATTTGCTCCTCCATCGATATTGTAAGTTACTGTTGTGTTAGCAGTCCCGGTCAAAGTAACTGTTGTAGTCTCCCCTGAACACACTGAACCACCGGTCGAAACAACAGCAGCGTCAGGATAAGGCAATACACGAATCATCACTGTATCCGAAACCATATTACAACCTACAACACTCACATCTGACTTTAGGACAACATAAAAATCACCGGTAACTCCACCGGGTAAAGTATAAGTCGTGGTTAATTTATCCTGTCCTAAGCTACCACCTGAAAGATTAACCCAATCCCATGTTTTTTTATCAGCTTCAATAACGGCAGTACCATCTACTGTTCCGGTCAGTGTAACACTACCTGTACCTAAACATACAACGGCATCAGGTCCTGCATTAACCCATGCATCTGCTGTTGAAACATTAACCGGGAAGATTACAGGTTGACTTGGGCCACAAACGTTATTGGCTGTCACACTAACGTCCCCACTCTGGCCCGTAAGTGGAACCGTAACTGAAAGAGAAGTAGTTCCCTGTCCTGAATTGATAATCCAACCTGAAGGAACATCCCAGTCATAGTAGTCTGCACCATTATTTACTGTTGTATACACGGTTGAAAGTTCCGGACAAATGGATATTAATCCGTCAATCGAGTCCGGTGCACTTGGAGGAGCAGCAACAACACTAACCGGCCAATCGCTTGAGCCACTGCTTATACCACAACCATTTTCAGCAGTCACACTAATCGTACCGCCGGTACCACTATTGGTAATATCGACCGAAGTTGTTCCGTTTCCACTACTTATGGATAAGCCGCCGGAAACACTCCAATTATAGGTTGTTGCAAAATCTACCGGATCTATGCTGTAGGTTCCTGTAGATCCATCGCATAGATCGGAAACTCCTGTAATGACTCCCGGAACTTCAGGTATCCCCGGATCGACGGTTACCGCCAGGGTTTGTGCCGGTCCTGTTCCACATGAACTTGTTGCGGTTACACTAATGTTGCCATTATCGCCATAGTTTCCTCCGGTAACAGTTATTGATGTTGTTCCCTGCCCTGCTGTAATGTTCCAGCCTGAAGGAACGGTCCATGTATACGAAGTTGCATCGGTAACTGCACTTATACTGTATGTTAAACCTGTTGTTCCGGGACAGGTTGATAAATCTCCGCTTATGGTAAGTGGTTGTGCCGGTGTAGCCGGAAGAACAATAACATCTACATCGGCACAACCGGTGGTATTGCAATCACCCTCAGCACGTACATAAAAAGTTGTCGTTGTTCCTGCTGGCGGATTTACAGAAATACTGCTTCCGCTGCCAACAGAAGTCCCGCCGCACGAGCCGGTATACCATTGCCATGTAGCTCCAGTGCCCAGTGAACCGTCAGTTACCGTAAGTGTTTTGCTGGTACCGAAGCAGGTATTGTTATTCGTAACATTTATAGTAGTTGGAGCTATTGATTCGCTGCTCACCGTTACGCCCAGCGTGCGAGCAGAACTTGTACCGCACGAGTTTGATGCCGTGACCGATATGTTTCCATTATCGCCAAAAGCTCCGGCAGTTACTTCGATAGATGTACCCAGATCATTGGTAATCGACCAACTTCCGGATGGTACTGTCCAATTATAGGATGTTGCACCTGCAACAGCTGAAATACTGTAAATTAATCCGGTAGTTCCCTCGCAAACCGTAATGTCACCGGTAATGGCTCCCGGTACCGCAGGTGTTCCCGGATTGACCGTCATGGTGATCGGGGAACTTGTGGCTGTAGAACTTGTTACACAATCTTCACTGGATGTCATTACCACCGTGATCACGTCGTTATTTGCAAGGTTGTTAGTTGTAAATACCGGGCTGTTAGTACCCACATTTGATCCGTTTTTCTTCCATTGGTAGGAAGGACTGGAACCTCCGCTTGTTGGTGTGGCGGTAAAGGTTACGCTTGTCCCAGGACAAATATCGTTAACAGATTCCAATATACTTACTGAAGGCGTCAGTAATGGATTAACTGTTATTGGAACCGCATTACTGGTTGCTGTGGCCGGTGAGGGACAGGTTGCACTTGAAGTAACCACCAGGTAAACCTGGTCTCCGTCGTTTAGTGATGATGATGCATAACTAGAAGCGGTAGAGACCGGTGATCCATTCAGGTACCACTGGTAACCAGGAGAAGAACCTTCGTTTTGAATAGAGCTGATGGTAAATGTAACTGCATCGCCATCACAAATATCGTTATCAGAAGCAGCAATAGAAACCGTTGGTGTTACCAACGGATTTACCGTCATGGTAATTGTGTTACTGGTAGTTGTGGCCGGACAGGTGGCATCGGAAGTTACATCAAGTGTTACTTTATCATTATTGGAAAGGGTGCTGTTGATGTAGGTCGTTCCTGTACCTACATTTACACCATTCAACTTCCACTGATAAGAAGGACTTGAACCGGCATTACTGACATTTGCAGTAAAGGTTACCGGTGTTGTTTCGCAGATGGTGGTTCCTTCACTGGAAGATATTGAAACAATTGGAGTAATAATAGGATTAACCGTGATGGTAAATGTCTGAGTCGCTCCTGAGCAATCAATGCCATTATTCGAATAAACAGGGGTAACTATAATTGTTGCAACTTGTCCCGATCCACCGGTATTGGATACTGTAAATGATGGAATATTACCAGAACCGCTTGCTGCTAAACCAATACTTGTATTACTGTTTGTCCAGTCGTAACGGGTTCCTGTTCCTGTAAAGTTAATAGAAGCTGTATTTGTCCCATGACAAAGTTCCTGATCAGAAACTGCATTAACAGTTGGTGTTGGATTAACTGTAATGGTGAATGTTTCCGTGGCACCGTTACAACTAACTCCGTTGTTCGTGTACACAGGTGTTACCGTTATGGTTGCAACAACAGGTGAATTACCTCCGTTTGTGGCAGTAAAAGATCCAATATTTCCTGTCCCGTTTGCTGAAAGGCCTATTGATGTATTATTGTTTGTCCAACTGTAAGAAGTTGCAGTTCCGGAAAATGAAACGGTTGTTGTCCCATCTCCATTACAGACAGTTTGATCAGAAACTGCATTAACAGTTGGTGTTGGATTAACTGTAATGGTGAATGTTTCCGTGGCACCGTTACAACTAACTCCGTTGTTCGTGTACACAGGTGTTACCGTTATGGTTGCAACAACAGGCGAATTACCTCCGTTTGTGGCAGTAAAAGATCCAATATTTCCTGTCCCGTTTGCTGAAAGGCCTATTGATGTATTATCGTTTGTCCAACTGTAAGAAGTTGCAGTTCCGGAAAATGAAACGGTTGTTGTCCCATCTCCATTACAAACGGTTTGATTAGACACTCCATCTACTGTTGGAATTGGGTTTACTGTAATATCAATTTGATCTGTGGCAGTAAATCCATTTCCATCAGTTAAGGTTACGGTATATATCCCGGAATATGACGTTGACGCACTGCTAATGGTCGGATTTTGCTGTGTTGATGTGTATGCATTTGGACCGGTCCAGGAATAACTGAGTGGAGCATCCCCTGAACCACTGGCTGTTAAATTAATGTCATCGTCGTCACAAATCGTTGTATTCGTTGCAGAAGCAGTTACCGTTGGCGGGGCAAGCGTAATTCCGGAAAACTGTAGACTTGTTCCCGCCACACCTGTAACTGAAATTGTGTTGGAACCCGCAGCACCATATTTTACCCATGGTAAACTTCCATCCCAAATCCCCATGGCAATTGCAGATTCACTACCATTAATATCGGTATTTGAATAAGTAAACGTTGCATTATAAACCGGATTTGTAATGCCACTGGTATTTACTTCCCAGTATCGGGTAAGATAATTATTGGTGTTGGCATTGTTCGGGTGCATCGCATCAGTGGTCAATACTTCAATATAGGCACCTGCAGCAACCGAACCAGATGTAAGATTAATGGTGACAGGAATTGAGTTGCCCGAACCATCATCCAACTGAATAGTAAACGAACCTGTTCCCGTGACTTCCTTTTGAATTGCATATCCGTTTAAATCGATCGTTGTGGCGCCATTCAGTGATAATTGATTAATTTTCACATCACTCTCCAAGACAAGATCTGCATTGGCACTGGAAGTTACCTGATCAAGTGCAATATCGCTTGAAATATTAAAGACAGAATTCGAAGGAGTAAATGCATTTCCAAACTGGAAAGTACCGCCGGTTGTATTTTTTGTTCCTGTTCCACTTAAAAGTCCCAGGTCTAATTCGGTAGAAGCATTACTTGGCCTTTCGAATACGATAGTTCCTCCTGAAAAATCAAAATTACCGGCCGCCGTTACGTGAAGTGAACCAGTACCACTTTCTCCATTTCCAACAGTAGATAAAGTAACAGTCCCCGCAGAAATTTCAATACCAGATGTAATCCCGGATATCAATGTCCCAGCAGCTGAATTATATAGCCTTCCGGCGATATTCACATTTCCTCCCGATACTATAAAAGCACCATCAACCTGAGTGTGTACCTCATTCCCTGAAGTATTCCCGAAATTAGCTGTACCGGAACTAACGCGGATCAGTCCTTCATTCGTTATCGTGAAATTACCGGTTGTCAGTGTTCCTCCGGTCACATCAAAACCTGCATCCTTTTCAATGTCCAATCCTAATGAAGAATTTACCGTGAAGCTACCACTTCCAGGAACCGTAATCAAACCACTTGTCATCGTTAGACTACCCCCACTTGTTACAGAATTGGTTCCAGTTATTGTGAGGGTAGTATTAAGGCTTCCTTTACTAATAATCAGCTCTTCGAAATCTGTATTTCCTGAAATGGTTACACTATTATTTCCGGTAAATTCAATTATCCCGTTGGTTCCACCTTCATAGTTACCATTGTTGGTCCAGTCTCCATAAACATGTAAAGTAGTAGCCCCTGAATGATCGAGCGAACCGCCACTCGCTATATCGATATCGAGTACACTAGATGATCCATCAACAGTAACTGTAATTCCATTCGGGATTGTGACATTGTCAGAAGCTGTCGGTGGTCCAGCACCACCCCATGTTGCAGGATCGCTCCAATTACCGGATTGCACCGCTGTAAAGTCCGCTGCAGCAGATTTCAAACCGACAATGACTTCTTCCCCAATTTCCTCCGGCTCCTCACCCGTAACCTGAATATAGCGTTTCACTTCAGTAACATTTCCATAAACATCAGCAATACTATAGGTACGTGTAATGGTGTAAGGACAGCGGATATCGCTACTGGTCTGGCGTACATAACGGAAGCTTTCGAAATCAACAGCACAGTTATCGCTTACTGTTCCTCCGGCTTGTTCAAAATGTTCCCAGTCGGTAAAAGCATCTTCCACCTCTTCGCCACAAACAATAACAATGGGTTCAGGGGCTGATAGTTCGGGGGCTTCCCTATCAACAACACTAACCGTAAACCTGTGCGTGGTTTCATTTAAGCCATCACTGATGCGGTACTCAACTTCGGTATCACCCACGAGGAAATCATCTCCCGAAGAGTGACTCGATTGAATAACCAAATTATCGTTCGATACACAGTTATCGGATACGATAGGTTCGGTCCAGCTTACTTTGGCATAACACTCACCCGGAATGTTTGAAACAGTGATGTTTCCGGGTGAATAAATCAGACGGGGAACCTGGTTATCGCTCACCGTAACCGTAAAAGAGCAGAAGATTGGATTGTTGTAACGCGTTCTGCCGCGGTAGGTAATTACGGTGGTTCCTTCGTTGAATACGTAAGAACTGAGTTGATTCACACCCGAGCTTGGCGACTGATCGCGGGTGGCACCTGTCATTTGCCAGGTCAGTGAAGTGATGATGTTGTCGGGATCTGAAATGGCCAGACCTGAGGTAACGAGGGCATCGCAGGAATTCAGGTCGGTATATACTAAAAGGTCTTCCGGACAAACGAGGTTTATTGTATCGTCTTGTGTGAGTTGTTGTCCGGAACCTTCTGAATAAATTGATAATGGATAATTCGGCGACACATTACTTCCATGTACGGAAGCAGTTCCCATAAGCACAGCAATAGCGGCCATAAACAATACAGCTATTTTTAAAGTCTGGTTATGTGGTTGTTTAGTCACCTAATAGTTATTAAGGCTTTTCTTTTTTACTTAAAATCTTTCAATAAGCTTAATCTTTTTAATCGTTAACACTCTACAACGGGTTTGTAAATACGTGTCCATAATCATTTGTTTTAAAAATATCTTGCTCTCAAATAACTTCTTCCAAAAAAGTCGATATCGTATCCGATCGTAAATTCAAAAGTTCCGTTCTGATACGGATAAATTTCATTCATGGTCACATCCATTGCAAAACCTACACGAAGGTTGTTGCTGAAAATCCAGTTGCCGGTGAAACAAAGTGCGGCACCTGTTCGAAACATCGCACCCAGCCACAATCTTTCCCGAATCATAAAATTGGCTGCAATATCAGCCTGCAAGGGAGTTCCCCATGTTGCCCGTATGAGAAGAGTAGGTTTAAACACGATGTAATTCAGCGGATCTACAGGAAGAACAACACCGCCGTTCAGGTAAACAGTCCTCACTTCGGCGCTTGTCGAATAGTTGTGAAAATTCTCTTTCAGGTCGTTTTCAACGATTTTAGGTATCGAAAGTCCGGCATAGAAATACTCGTGGTACATAAAAAATCCCACACCAAAGTTGGGCAGGAACTTTAAATCCACATCTTCATCAAAGGCGTGATCGTATTTATTATCAGGATACAATTCGTATTCGGTAAGTGGGTTTTTGTAGTTAACGAAACCAAACTTAATACCCATGCGAAGTCGTGTTCGGCGCGACAGGTAAACTTCGTAGGAATAATCGCCGAGTATACTCAAACGATTTTCCAACCCGAATTTATCGTTCATAATATTCAGGCCGATACCAGCTGCTTCGTTTCTGAGAGGCGAATGAAATGAGAAAGACTCGGTGAGCGGGGAACGGTTTATTCCTGCCCATTGTTTTCTCACTAATGCCGTGAATCCTATTTTCTCCCAAATACCTGCATAAGCCGGATTTATCACCTGGCTATTGTACATGTATGAGGTCAAAATGGGATCTTGTTGCGCCCTACAGTCAACTGCAATTAGTAAGACAAAAACTCCTAATACAGCAATTTTTTTAATGACGATACCTATTTTTCTCGTTACAACAATGACCAAACTACGAAGAATTATTAACAAAACCAATCAAACGTGATAGAAAAAGATATTCACAAAAAGCCTGCGAATAAAGGAATCTAAAAAAATTCGATGTTGATTTTCCCAATATGGGAATTGTTAATAACCAAATGAGGTGCAATAATGGATTTAACAATCATTAACAATCTTCAGAATTGAACATAAAACATTGATAGTCAAGTCAATTTTGAGACGGTTTAAAATTGTAGGATTTTAAGATAAAATAAGTTTGATCAAAGAATTATTCTGCCAACTCTGCAACGGCATTAAACACCCTCAGAAAATTACCGCCCCAAACTTTGTCGATATCTTCTTCAGAGTAACCGCGTTTTAACATTTCAGCCGTAATATTAGGAAACTGACTTACGTCGGCGCAATCTTTTAATCCGCCGCCACCATCAAAATCGGAACCAATACCCACATAATCAACTCCAACCAGGTCAACCACATGATCGATGTGATCCACACAATCGGCAACTGTGGGCAGATCTTTCGGGTATTTTTCGTCGAGGCTTCTCCATTCTTCGCGCAATGATTTTACTTCATCATCGCTCATCTCATCGGGTTTGGCAAATTTGGCGCGTAGCTCCTTTTGTTTTTGAAAACGAACCGTCATGGTATCCGGATCTTTTATATAATCATCAAGCAAACAAATCTGAATCACCCCTCCGTTTTCCGCCAGGGTTTTAATCATATCATCGGTCATGTTCCTCTTGTGATGCGCAATGGCCCGAACACTAGAATGAGAAGCTATTACCGGCGCTTTGCTCAGTTCGATAACATCGTAAAACGATTTGTCGGAAATGTGCGACACATCGATCATCATCCCCAGCCGGTTCATTTCCCCGACTACCTTTTTCCCAAATTCGCTAAGACCGTCATGTTCCGGTCCTTTTCTATCGGTTGAAGAATCACAGATATCATTGTTCGAAGAATGACAAAGCGTAACATAACGTACTCCTTTGTTGTAGAATTCCTCCACCCGCCCAAGTTCCGTTCCTATCGGAAATCCGTTTTCCATGCCAATATAAATGGCTCTTTTGCCTTCTTTTTCCAAACGCACAACATCGCCCGGTTCGTTAGCAACTTCGGCCGCTTCGCTGTTTTTGTCACAAACTTCGTAAGTTTTTTCGATCATCTTGTTGGCCATTTCGTAGGCTGCCTGGGTATTTTCGGGAGTACGTTCGCGCTGACCGGTAAATGCCGCAAAAAATATGGCGTCCAAACCACCATCCTTCATCCTTGGAAAATCGACCCTGCTACGCGGCGATTCATTGCGTTCTGCCACGTCAAAATCATCATTCAGTAAAGCCATCGGCGTATCGCAATGCGTATCTACGGTAATGGCACTTTCATGGATTCTTTTCAATTTTTCTTCCGGGGTTTCCGATGTACACTGTGTAAGCAATACTCCCATTGTCAACAAGATTAAAACAGCTTTGATCATTTTCCTTTTTGTAAAAGTTACAGGCTACAATTATAACAAAATGCTCACACATAAGAACATTTTATTCCATAAGTTAGATTCAATTTGACCTCTACCTGGTGTACCAATTTCTGATATGCGTTCCCGATTCGGGACCAGCGATCAGGCTAACAAGAACTTAGGGAGTACGCATTTATCGTCGAACGAAGTCATTTTACAAGAATAAATGTGACAAATTTCTCAGTACTTTAGGAAATTATTTTCTTTATTCGCGTTTACCTTGAAGAAGATGAAAAGAAGAATCTCAAAATACAGGTGGTTATTATTGCCTGCTTTGGCCGTTGCTTGTTTTTTGCTGACAATACCCGCAGGTAAAAATCCCGAATGGATCGAAAAGTGGTATGCCCAGGGTTTTTACCCGGTTTTGGCAAGCCTGCTGTCTGCTATAAGTTCTGTAGTTCCATTTTCCCTGGATGACCTGTTCTACCTGGCTCTGATCGCTATGGTGCCGTTACTCATCATTCTTCTGATCCTGCGAAAAATCTCCTTTCGTTTTACAGGGAAACTGATCCTGAATATTCTGGCGGGCACTTACATCGCCTTTTACCTGCTTTGGGGATTCAATTATTTTCGCGAAGATTTGAACCCCCGACTCAATTTCGCAATAACTCTACCCGATAAAAAAGAATTCTTAGACGTAATGGAGCAACTTATCGAAAAAACAAACGCAAGTTATATCGACCTTCCCAAAACCAATACAATTAAGATCGACAGCCTCGTTGAGTCTTCTTACAAAAGACTGGAAGATGTATTGAAGATCAATTATCCGGCCGGCAAACGTAACGATAAGTCAATCACCTTTAGTCGCTTTTTCGCACAATCGGGAATTAGCGGTTATTACGGACCTTTCTTTAACGAGGTGCATGTCAATAAGGAGATTTTGCCAGTAGAATATCCGGTCATTCTGGCACACGAAAAAGCCCACCAGTTTGGCATCACCGATGAATCGGAGGCCAATTTTTACGCCTGGCTGGTCTGCTCGCAAAGCGATTCCCCCGAATTACAGTATTCGGGCAACCTGTTTATTCTGAGGTACTTTTTCAGCACGGCGAGGGGATTGGAAGAAGATCCGCAACTGGTAAAAATGCTCGATCCAAAAGTCCAGAATGATTTTGACCGCATTCGCAAACACTGGCAGGAACTACAGAAAGAGAGCTACGAAAAAGTGGCGGCAAAAGTGAACGATGTGTATTTAAAAACCAATAAAGTTGAAAAAGGCATCGACGATTATTACGGAGTGGTTAAACATGTGATGGATTATTCGCTGGACACGACATTTCAACAAAAATACGGACTGCTGCCTGAGTAAATTCTTTTATTTTTGCACAAAATCAGTTTATAAGAATGAAGCTCACACCCATATCGGCCGGTCACTTTCACTGCGACGGCGGTGCCCTTTTTGGCGTAATCCCAAAAGTGCTCTGGAACAAAGTTTATCCTTCAGATGAAAACAACTTCACCCAATTAACACTGCGTTGCCTGCTGGTTGAAACCGGCAACCATAAGATCCTCATCGAAACAGGAATAGGAAATCACTATTCGGAAAAATACCTGCAAAACAATGGTGTTACTTCGGTGACAGATCTTGAAGAATCCTTGAGTAAAACCGGACATGCTGCCGATGAGATCACCGATGTGTTTTTTACGCATTTACACTGGGACCATTGCACCGGAGCAGCTCGAAAAACGGAGGGAGGACTGGAACTTGTATTTCAGTCGGCCCAAATGTGGTGCAGCCGCACTCAGTGGGAACATGCTCAAGTTTCTAATCCTCGCGAAAAGGCTGCCTTTCACCGCGAAATCCTCGATTTTTTATCCGATTCAGGAAAACTAAATTTTGTGGAAAATGAAGGAGAATTGTTCCCCGGGTTTGAGGTGTGTTTTTTTAATGGCCACACTCCGGGACAAATGCTGCCACTGCTTCACACCAAGGACAAAACATTTTTCTATACATCAGATCTCATTCCAACAGCAGCAAATATTCCTCTGCTTTGGATTGCTTCCTACGACCTCGATCCTGTGAAGGTTATGGAAGAAAAAGAACAATTTCTGGAGGAAGTTGTGGAAAAAGATTACGTTCTTTTTTTCGTACATGATTATTATACCGAGTGCGCCACTGTCCGGAAAACGGAAAAAGGTTTTGCCTTGAACGAAAAAATGATACTGACTGAGCTAATCTGAAACTTTCTTTAAGACGAGAAATCCCCAGGTGGGAATATGCAATTCCAAATCATTGTCCTGCATTTCGTATGTCTCAACCTGATTTAACATTATCGCGGCTTTAATAGAAAAATCGCTGTCACAACACATTTCGGTACACCCTGCTGGCGAAATATGAATTGCATCACCCTCCCCGAATTCAAAACTGCCCTGACAGCCATTTCTGTCTAGATACAAGTTATATGTTCCATCATCATTGAACTCGATAAGCGGGTTGTAAGCATTGTCTTTGGCATACAGAACTGATTCTATTGAAATGAATTCTTTTATCTCCCATTTGCCGGTGAGCTCTTCACAATTTTTAGCGTCATTATCCCTGCAGGAAGCAAGAAATAATGCAATCAGAAGAACTGTCAGGATTGATTTTTTCATGAAAGCGGTTTTATTTACTGGATGTTATTTCAGAAAAAATGGTTGCGCGAACAAAACATATTAAATTACCACTAAATTCGTAGCCACGCACCAATGGTACGATTTTTCATGCCCGATAAAGTAAAAATTACATTACAGCCTCTCGACAAAATCGTGGAAGTAAATCCCGGAACACCGCTTATTGATGTATTGCACGAATATGGTGTGGAATTCCCGTGTGGTGGTAAAGGAAGTTGCGGGGCATGCAAAGTAAAACTTGTTGATGGCAATCTGGAAACCAGTTCGCAGGAAGCTGAAAAACTGCAAAAACTCAACTACCCCAAAAACTGGCGACTGGCGTGCTATTGCAATGCCGATTCGGATATTACGCTTGAAGTTTCGCAGTTTGAACACATTATACTTGCCGACAATTCGGAGTTTCACTTTAAACCACAAAAAGGAGCCGGGATTGCGGTCGACTTAGGAACAACAACCATCGTCGCACAACTTGTTGATCTTCAAAGCGGACAGATCATTGACTCTGTTTCCGACGTAAATCCGCAAGCTAAATTTGGTGCCGATCTGATCTCGCGAATCGAAAGTTGTCTTGCCGGAAAACTGGATGAACTGCAAAAGTTGATTCGCGAAAAAATCGGTGAGATGGTTATACAGATGTTGCAAAAACACCCGGTTGAACTGACCAACATTGAACTGGTCGGAAATACGGTAATGCAGCATATCTTTTGTGGCCTCGACGTGCAGCCACTTTCCATGTATCCCTTTGAATCACCAAACCTGGGCAGTAAAACACCTACACCAGAAGAACTTGGATGGGAAATTCAACCGGAAGTTTCGATAAAATTTCATGCTTCCATCGGCAGTTTTGTCGGCAGCGATATCCTGGCCGGGATTGCTGCTACAAAAATGGCAAGGAATGAGGCTTATTCTATTCTGATCGACCTCGGAACCAACGGCGAAATTGTTGTTGGGAATCGTGAGAAGATCATTTGCGCGTCAACGGCTGCCGGGCCGGCTTTCGAAGGAGCAAAAATCAGCCAGGGGATGCGGGCAACCACGGGTGCTGTTTCTTCCATTGAATTAAGGGGCAAGGATTTAAACTGCCATGTAATCGGTAATGTAAAATCACGTGGCATCTGCGGCAGCGCGCTGATTGATATCATGGCGATTCTTTTGGAGCAGCAGAAAATCGGGATGTTTGGTGAGATTGAAAACGGCGATCAGGAAATAAAAATTACAAGTAATGTAAATCTCACCCAACAGGATATCCGCGAATTCCAACTGGCCAAAGCGGCCATCGCAACTGGTGTTCAGTTGTTGTTAAACCGGCTTCAAATTACAATGGATGATGTAGAGAAAATCTATATCGCCGGCGGTTTTGGCAACTTTCTGAATCTGAAAAATGTGATCAGAACCGGATTGATAGAAGCGCCCGAGGAAAAAATTCACAAATTGGGCAATACAGCCCTGATCGGGGCTAAAATGTTTTTGTTCGAAAAAGAAACAGAAATACAAAACATCCTGGATCTCACTACCCACATCAACCTGGAAGGCGATCCCGCATTTCAGGATATTTATATTGAGAAGATGATGATGTTTTAAGATTTGAACAATGATTTCACTGATCGATTTGATAATCGCAGATAATGGATTTCATTGAAAATCCGGCTGATTTCAATTAATGGACAACAGTATAACTAATTGAATCTTTTGCCTACCGGCAGTCATACTATTTGGCTTGAACCAAATAGTATGCACAAAATTCAAGGCTGCTTTTGATCGTTTCCCTGCGTTTTCATAAAACCTAATTTCGGACGGGTGATCTCCTTCCCGAGTCCTCGGGAGAGCTTACCGCTCTTACTAAGGTTTTATTTCAGCTCCGGACAACGACCAAAAGAGGCCGCTCCACTCCTGAACAGACAGTAAATTGGTAAGCTACTTCAGAGCTATGGTCTCGGACGGTGAGCCAGAAAACAAGCGGTGTCGGCGTTTAAAAATTACTGCTGTTTGAGGAGGTACGACGAGTTCTGTAATTATAGTCGGTATCGCGTAGTTTTCTGAGGGAAGCGGGCACAACCTTGGGTTTTCTGTCTACTCTTTGGGCTAAGCCAAAGAGTAGAATGCGCCTGATAAGGCAAAAACCTATTTTTGCTATTTAAACGTTCATTTATCCCCAAAGGATTCTCAACCATAAATTTCAAGTGATCCCAGATTATTCGGTTACAATGCCAAACATATAATTACCATGTAAATCTGCTGAATCAGCGCTTTCAGCGTGCCATCATTTCACCAACTCTTTTGTAGAAAGCAAACCACAGGCGGCATAAATATCCTGACCGCGCGAAGCACGAACAGTGGTGAGAATTCCTTTTTTATTCAGCGCATCTTTAAATTTCTGAATGGTGGCATCGTCGGGACTTTTTAGCGGCGTTCCCGGAACCGGATGAAAGCGGATCAGGTTGATCCGGCATTTCAAACCGCTAAGCAAGCGGGCGAGTTCGTCCACGTGTTCCATCGTGTCGTTCAGGTTCTCAAAAACAATGTATTCGAACGAAATGCGTCGCTGCCGGCCAAAATCCCAGCTTTTTATTTCTTCTACCACCTGTTCAACGGGATAAGCCACCTGAACGGGCATCAGTTTCTGGCGCTCTTCGTGAAAAGGAGTATGCAGACTCACGGCAAGGTGCGCTTCACTTTTCTCAAGGAAAGTCAGCATGCCGGGAATAATTCCGATTGTTGACACTGTGATCCTTCGCGGACTCATGGCGTAACCCCAGTCGGCAGACAGGATTTCCAGACTCTTCAACACTTCGTCAAGGTTATCGAAAGGCTCGCCCATGCCCATGTAAACAATGTTACTCACCTCATCCAACTCGTCGATACTTTGAATCTGGTTTAGAATTTCACCTGCCGAGAGCTGTCCCTGAAATCCCTGCTTGGCGGTAAAACAAAACAGGCAGCCCATTTTGCAACCCACCTGCGAACTCACACAAACGGTTTTACGGTCACGTTCGGGGATCATCGCGGTTTCAATAAACTTGTTCTGAATAGTTGGAAAAAGGTATTTTTTTGTGCCGTCGACACTAGCCTGAACTTTTGTATAAGCCGTCAAACCATACTCGAATCGCTCCTTTAAAAGTTCACGCGCTTTCAGTGAAAGATTGGTCATCTCGTCAATCGACGAAATCTGTTTCTTATAAAGCCAATCGGTTATTTGCTTTGCCGTAAACTTTGGCAATCCCAATTCCAGCACAATCTCCTGCAGTTCCGTTAACGTTTTTCCGAACAACCTTTCTTTCATCCTATGCATAATTTGGTGCAAAGATAAAGCAAAAATTCCTTTGGCTGTCAGCTCTTTAATGAAACCTAAAAGAACGGTTCTCTGTTCGGAGTCTTATGTCATTAACGATTTTATAAAGCCCGGAGCCATTCGGTGCTTGGTAGCTTGCTCATAGGCAAAAGCGATCTCGATCAGTTTTGGTTCACTCCAGGCCTTTCCGAAAAAAGAAATCCCAATGGGCAATCCTTCCACAAAACCCATCGGGACAGTAATATTCGGATAACCGGAAATGGCTGCCGGCGACGAGCTACCGCCACTGAAATGGTCACCATTTACCCAATCGATCGTCCAGGCCGGGCCATTGGTCTGCGCAATAATCGCATCCAGGCTGTTCTCTTCCATAACCTTATCAATGCCTTCTTTACCGGCAAAAAGCTTCGAGTTCTTCAATGCTTCCAGGTATTCTTCAGAAGACAGATCTCCTTTTTCCTGAGCAATTTCAAAAATCTCCTGTCCAAACCAGGGCATTTCCTTGTCGGCATTCTTTTTATTGAATTCGATGATCTCGGCCATTGTGCGCGTCGGTGCTTTGGGATGTTCTGCCAGGTATTTGTTCAGATCGGCTTTGAACTCGTACAACAACACCTGATACGAAGGACTTCCCCACTCCCGGTTATGTTCGAATTTTACGTCTTCAATAATTTCGGCTCCCTGAGCTTTTAAATCATCAATAGCCTGCGCAAAAATTGCCTTTACTTTTTGATCAGAAGATGACATTTGTGAAGCAATTCCAATACGTTTCCCTTTTAAACCGTCGGCTTTCAAAAACGGTGTATAATCTTTTGGGGAATCCGTTTTTTCAATATGTGTTTCAGCATCATTTGGATCGGATTCTGCCAGTGCTCCCAGCAATAATGCTGCATCACTAACGTTTCTGCACATTGGACCGGCCGTGTCCTGGCTGTGAGCAATGGGAATTATACCCTGCCGGCTCCACAAACCAAGCGTTGGCTTGATACCTACTAAACCGTTTATTCCCGATGGACAAACAATGGAACCATTTGTTTCGGTGCCGATACCGATGGTGCAAAGATTGGCAGAAACGGCAGCGCCTGTTCCAGAGCTCGAGCCGCAGGGGCTGCGATCGAGGCAAAACGGATTACGCACCTGGCCGCCACGCCCACTCCAGCCACTTGACGAATTATTCGATCGGAAATTGGCCCACTCGCTAAGGTTGGTTTTTCCGAGCAATAACGCACCGGCTTCACGCAATTTCTTTACGATAAATGCATCCTTTTCCACCACATTGCCAGACAGCGCCAGCGATCCTGCCGTTGTTTGCATTTTATCTCCGGTATCGATGTTGTCCTTAATCATTATTGGAATACCGTGCAATGCACTGCGTACTTTTCCACTTTTCCGCTCTTCATCCAGACTTTGTGCAATGGCTAACGCATCGGGATTTAATTCAATCACCGATTTCAGAGAAGGATCAACTTTATCAATGCGATCAAGGTACTTTCGGCAAATACTTTCAGCAGTCAATTCACCGCTTTCCATTTTTTGCTGAAGATCAGAAACGGTAGTTTCATTCAAATCAAAGTCGGTAAAATCCAATTCTTTTTGATTTGAAGTATTCTCTGTAGTGCAGGCAGCCACTCCGGAGATCGCCAGCACCGATCCTCCGAGGGCCCCGGTTTTGAAAAAAGTACGTCGTTTCATAACATATAGATTATTAGATTTTGAGACATGAGATATGTTAATTCGGGAAAATTATATTCATGAGGAATCCTGCAACAGCAATAATTACAATCGCCAGAAAAACGAACAACCAATTGTTTTTTATTTTAGAGGAGAGCCAGATCAGGAACGGAGTTAAAATCAGCAGCAGAATTGAAAAACGCAATTCCTGAACCTGCACTTCAAAAGCTCCACCGTTTGCCCAAACGATAAGAGGCGGTACAAATAAAAACAGTGCAACAGCCAAGAATACCAGCAATATCGTAATGATTGATTTCCTTTTTAACATGAATTTTTACTTCACTTTATCGGGATTCTTCTTAATAAAATCGGCCCAGTTTTTATATTCTTTCGATTTTTGCGGTTTATTCATCTGGATAAAATGACAGATCGCAACGGCCACTGCATCGGTTTCGTCCAGCACCTTGTCTATTTCTTTCAGGTGATACACTTTCTGAAGAAAATAAGCCACCTGTTCTTTTGAGGCGCGTCCCATTCCGGTAATCGACTGCTTCACCAGCAAAGGTGCATATTCCTGTATCGGCACACCGTGAATCAGTGCAGCGGCCATCAGTACACCTTGTCCGCGTCCCAGCTTCAGCATCGATTGCACATTTTTCCCATAAAACGGAGCCTCAATAGCCATCACATCCGGCTTGTACGATTCTACCAGGTGAAGTGCCCGCTCGTGCAGGTATTTCAAACGTTGGTAATGATCGGAGTATTTACCCGGCGTAATGTTGCCCATGTGCAGGATCACCGGTTTGTTTTGACGGATCTCCACCAAGCCGTAACCGGTTACCGTGGTTCCCGGATCAATCCCCAAAATACGTAGTGGTTTTTCCATTTTTTGAAAATAGTGATTTGTGGCGACTTATGGTAATTAATTGAGAATAGTTGTTCCGTCCACAATCAATCTCATTCAAACTCGCTTTCTCCTCCTGTCCATTTGCTGAACCAAAACACCTGTAACAATGAAGATCAGGCCGATGAAAGTAGTGGTATAAATGGTTTCTTTCAGAATAAAATGAATAAAGACCAGCGATAGAAAGGGAGCGAAAAAAACCAGGTTGCCAATTTTGGCATTGGTTGTGGTGAGGTTCATAGCTTTTAACCACAATACGTAGGTTATCCCGACTTCAAAAACTCCGGAATAAATAACGGCCCAAAATCCGGGGCCCCATTGAAATTTAAACGACGAAAATAAGACCACAACCGGCACCAGAAATACCATCCCGATAAAGAAGTTGAGAAACAATTTTACCACTTCATCGCGTCGATCGCGCACATTAAAGATCCAGTAGAGCGACCAAAGAACCGAACTCCCGACAGCAAGTATCACACCCAGTGGATTGGTATTTCTGAATCCGTCCAGTCCGCCTTGCGACGAAATAAAAAATACACCACCAAAACTGATAATGAGTGCCACCACGCTGATCCAGCTGATCTTCTGTCCCAACAAAGGCACCGAAAGCAGCGCCAAAGTTATTGGCCAGATCATATTCAGGGGTTGCGCCACCTGCGCCGGTAGCAAGGAGTACGCTTTAAAAAGCACCAGGTAGTACAGCAAGGGATTAAAGGCGCCCATGAGCATTGAATGGGTCCATTGCCGTGGGGTTTGTTGCAAAATTAAATGCGTTTTTCGCTGAGCCAGCAAAACCAAAAACAAGAGGATTACACTTACTGCAGAAGCATAAAATATGAGTTGAATAAAGTCGTATTCGCGTAAAGCCAATTTAAAGGATGTGGCCACGGTTGACCAGAAAAATACAGCCAGCGCCGCAAAAAGATATGCCTTACTACTGGAATTCATCCGGGTTCACTCCCTCCATAAAGAGTTCTTCCTTCGTTTTCTGATTCAATTCTTCGTCGGGGTAAACCTGGCGAAGTTCCCGGTATTTTGCCCGCGACTCTTCAATGTAAACACTACCCGGATAGGCAGTTAACATTCTTTTATACAGGTCCCGCGCCTTTTCTTTTTGATCGAGATGGTAATTATAAATTTCTGCCAGATTGAAGGAAGCATCATCACCCAGCAGATCGTAACTGTAATCGGTTATTATCGCTTCGTAATACTCAGCAGCTAAGGTATAATCCTGATCGGCCATGGCCAGTTTGGCTTTTCTGTACAGGATATCATCAACCAGCGAATGGTAAGGATAAGTTTCTGCCAGGCCATCAAGAATTGTCATTGCTTCATCATTTCTGTTCTGAAAAAAGAGCAGATCAGCCTTGGCAAACATGGTTAACGGTAAGGCTGTCGTATCCAAATTCAGATTATTCCCTATCAACATCGAAAGCTCCATGGCATCGTTGGCAGTCAATTTCGAAGTACTTGCCTTCAAGACATCCAACTGTGCTTTGGCCCAGTTGAAATTACCCATGTAATAACCCAGTTTGGCTTTTTTTAGTTTCACCTCATCACCCAAACTGCTTTTCTTATTCTCTTCAATCACCTGAGAATAAATCAACATTGCTTCCCAGGGATCGTTGGCATACACATAAATATCTGCCTTTTCGGTTTTCAAAATTCCTATTTCTTCAGGTTTTAGTCCCGGGATTTTCAACCCTTTTTCCAGTTCCGCCAGTGCATCATCCGTACGGTTCAAATAAAAAGTAAGCAGGTGCGCATATTCACGAACCAGATTTAAAGTTGCCGGACTGTAATTCAGAAATCCGAGTCCTTCTTCGAATTGCCCTGCAAGTTCTGCTCCTTTAATACTGTCATCGGGAGTTTCGTTTACAAATTCAAGGTATGAAGCGTGCAGATTTCGGGCAAAAGCCTGGGCATAGTAACTGTTTTCAACACCTTTGTCCATTAAATATTCGTAGGCTTTCTGAGCTTCGGTGTATTGTTTGTTCCGCAATGCCATATCACCCAGCTGAGCAATTTGTCCGGCCTCATTACCCGTTCTTCTGTCAATAGAAATCGACTGTCTCAAGGCACTGGCGAATTGCTTTTCCTGCAATAAAAACCAAATAAACAAGCGATTATAGCCAATTACATCGGGCTCCGACTGAATGCGTAATAAGACCTGCTCCCTGAACTGATCGCGCAACCCATCATCAATGTCCAAACGCATGGCCGAAGAAAGGCTGCTCTGTACCCTCGACAAATGTTTTTCATCCTGCCTCAGTAAATTCAGGTATTCTTCCATCATGTTGGTGTAATCGCGCAGGTACAGGTACGAACGCGCCAACTCGTAATTAAATTCCTGATCGGGTAATTTTTCCCTTCCACGCAAATAGGTATCCCTTGCCAGATCGAATTTCTGCCAACCCATAAACGTATTGGCAACGGTTAAATAACTTCCCCTGTTGGGCAGTGTTTTGTTAATGGCTTCTTCGTATTTCTGTTGAGCCTCTTCCTCTTTCCCCTGAGCTTCGAGCACATACCCCCAGTGAATATAGTACTCGGGGCGAGGTGTTTTTTGCTTGCGGATCTCATCCTGGATCTCTGCTTCAGCTTCGGTAAATCGATCCAGCTCTGTTAAACAGGTTATGTAATAACGAAAATACGTGGTGCTTTTGGTCAGCTTATAAACATCCTTAAGCAAGGGCATAGCTTTTTCGTAATCCTTGGCATTGTAGTAACGGATGCCCAGGCTCGATTTGGTCTGCAATTCCGATTGCTTTTTTTGCTGCGCCTCAGCAGTGTTCAACGTAAAAAGCAAAAACAGGACCGGAATGATGTATTTTAAATAGTGCATAATATTCAACATTGAATACAAAAATAACACAGAACCACTAAATAGTGTTCTTTTAGCCTGATTAATTCATTTTGATGGATGAATCACCCAACGGGCTGATCTTGATATTGAAAATCATAATTGGTTTGTATTCCACATCATATATTCTTTTGATTTTCAATTGTCAACACTTCGTGTGAAAAATTCTGGAATCTTTCAGGTTAGAACAAATTTAGCATTTGGGAGTTTATCATCCTTAATTGATATTTATCTTTTACCTTTGCAAAAAATTTTTAGTCAGTTTATATTATGGCACATGAGTTGAAGAGCAGGGAACGACTGCCGCGGTGGATGAAGATGAAAATGCCAAAAGGCGAAAGCTACTCGAAAGTAAAAAATCTGGTAGCAGAAAACGGACTGCATACCATTTGTACCAGTGGTAATTGTCCGAATATTGGTGAATGCTGGGGTCGTGGAACCGCTACTTTTATGATACTGGGAAATATTTGTACACGCCGTTGTAAGTTTTGTGCGGTGCCAAGTGGGCGGCCACTTGCTCCCGATCTGGAAGAACCTAAAAAGCTCGCCGAATCGGTACGAATCATGGGCGTAAAACATTGTGTAATTACTTCGGTTGACCGCGATGACCTGGATGATCAGGGAGCCGGAATTTGGGCGGAGACCATACGCGAAGTAAAACGTGTAAATCCTGAAACTAAAATTGAAGTGCTTATCCCCGATTTCAGGGGAAAAACAGAGCTAATCCAACAGGTAATTGATGCCGGACCGGATGTTATTTCTCATAACCTGGAAACTACCGAGCGCCTGACACCATTTATCCGTTTTGCTTCGAAATACCGCCGCAGTCTGGATGTTCTTAAATATATTTCAGAAAATTTCAGGGTAGCCAAATCGGGTATTATGCTTGGGCTTGGCGAAACATACGAAGATGTTCTGCAAACCATGGACGATTTGCTGGATGCTGGAGTAAAAGTCATGACCATCGGACAATATCTGGCACCAACCACCAAACACATGCCGGTGGAAGAATATATCACACCTGAGAAATTTAAAGAATACCGTAACATCGGCATCCGAAAAGGATTTAAGTTTGTAGAGAGTTCTCCGCTGGTGCGTAGTTCGTACAGGGCAGAGGAGCATGTGAATGCTTAAAGGAAGAGAACAGCAATCAGTCGCAGTTGACAGTTTAACAATTTAGCAATTATAAAAATGAGTTACTGAGTGAGTGAGCTTAGGACTCGGGGCTTGTAGCTTGAAGCTAAACGAAAAAATGGCAGATTTCAATTATAAAGATCTAGGATTAAAAGATTATAAGGATTGCTGGGATTACCAGGAAGATAGGCTGAAAGAAGTTACGGATGAAAAACGCAGTTCCAATCAGGCGACTTCGCGTAACGAATTTATTCTGGTGGAACATCCGCATGTTTATACCCTCGGTAAAAGCGGCGACGAAAAAAACCTGCTGGCCAATGCCGATTTCCTGAAAAAAATAGAGGCCACTTATTACAAGATCAATCGCGGTGGCGATATCACCTATCATGGGCCGGGGCAGTTGGTGGGTTACCCCATTATCGACCTCGAATATTACAAAATCGGGGTGCGTGAGTACATCGAAAAAATGGAGGATGCCATCATTGCCACGATTGCCGAATACGGACTCGAAGGTGGTCGAAAAGAAGGTGCAACAGGCGTTTGGCTGCAACCCGATCATAAAGTTCGTGCCCGCAAGATCTGTGCGATCGGGGTGCGCGTAAGTCGCTTTGTAACCATGCATGGTTTTGCGCTTAACGTAAACACCGATATGCGTTACTACAACTACATTAATCCCTGTGGTTTTGCATCGTCTGCAGTTACTTCCATTCAACAGGAACTCGGTAAAGAAATTTCCATGGAGGAGGTTAAAGAGATCGCCAAAGAAAAGTTCAACAAAATCTATTAATGCCGCTCATCGAATTCCTTTATTTTCTGAATAACAACAGGCTCGGCACCGTCGTACATATCGCGAATAAAAGGATCGTTAAAAGGCATGGTACGTTCCTCAAAAGCCATATCGGCAACACGATCGAATAAGCGTTCTTTGGCCGCTTTAATATCTTTTCCGTAAATGTGGTACGAATCGGCTTGCCAGTTCAGGCGGCCAAGTTTTACCGTTTTACCTGTTTTTTCCGCAACACCCGCAGCAATCACTTCTTTGTTAAACTGAATAAAACCAAACATATTCATAAAACTTGCTCCCCAGGCATCGTTGCTCCGGAACCGGATGTTGCTGTTCAGCCAGTACACACCATCCTCATCTTCCAGAATCCGGTACCATAACGATTGCAAACAAGGCGGATCGTAGCAAGCATTATCAAGGTTGGGCATCCAGGTGATCATTTGCGCCTGACGGGTAAACGGCTGCTCCGATAGTTTCTTGATCACACTTTCTATCTGATCGACTTTAAACGGCCCAACTTCGGTTGAAGCCCCATCCACCAGGTCTTTCCAAACTCCATAATTTTTCAAACGCCCGTGGTAAGTATATTCCCACCGCGTGTCGCTCATGTCGTTCATGTTTTTTACCCAGTGGTTTTTATAACCTTTTAATTCCAGAACATACTCCTTCAAATCATCAATCCCTCCCGGGAATGCCATGTGGATCATCGGATCGGTTTCGGGCTCCAGAATGGTCATATTCATGGTACAGTCGATACTTTGTGGGTCGCCGGGTTTATCGTACTGGGTTTTAAAACGTGTGCCTTGCTCGTACAAACTGATCAGGGCATTTTCATAAGTCTCGGCAAGCGATACACAGGAAACGGTGATAACAGGTATGTTCTTCATTTTAATCGGTTTAAAGTCTTCCCGAAGATACAAATTGATCATCCTGCTACTGATCGGACGTAGTGCTAGTTTTCAACATTTATTCAACGGGAACTGCCAATCCCTAATTCCATATTTTTTTAAAAAGTATCTGCTCGATTACAAATTAATTTTAGAAACTTTACTATTTTTGAAAGCTAACTAAGTAATTCGAATAATAATCTATAAGCAACTGATATGAGTTCGACAAGATCATCAAGGAGAAAATTCTTAAAAAGTGCCCTAGCTGCCGGAGCCGGATTAACCATTGTCCCGCGACATGTTCTGGGAGGAAATGGATTTCTGGCACCATCAGACACTTTAACTAAAGCGATTATTGGTGTTGGCGGAATGGGACGCGGACACATCCCTTACGAAGGAACAAAAGTAGTAGCCATCTGCGATGTGGATACTATGCACCTGGCAATGGCCCGCAAGCTAATAGATTACAAAGTAAAAGAATTTGACGATTTCAGAGAAGTTTGCGCATTGTCCGAAGTGGATATCGTGCATATTGCCACCCCACCCCACTGGCACGGAATTATGGCAGTGGAAGCTGCCAAAGCCGGAAAAGACATTTGGTGTGAAAAGCCAATGACCCGTACAATTGGCGAAGGCAAAAAAGTGGTGGAGGCTGTAAATGCCCACGGTCGCATGTTCCGCCTGAATACCTGGTTCCGTTTTAAGGATACCTTCTACGGGCTGGGAACCGATGTTAAACCACTGAAAAAAGTGATCGACAGTGGCATCCTGGGCTGGCCGCTGAAAGTTACCGTTAGCGGAATTACCGGCTACAACTGGAAGTTCTACTGGAGCGGTAAACACAACCTCACCCCGGAGCCGGTACCTGAAAATCTGGATTACGACATGTGGTTGGGACCGGCTCCTTACAAGCCTTATAACCATTTGCGTGTTCACTCCAACTTCCGTGGTTACTGGGATTACGACGGTGGTGGCCTTGGTGATATGGGCCAACACTACCTCGATCCGGTGCAGTACATGCTGGGCAAGGACGAAACCAGCCCGGTAAAAATTGAAGTGGATGCACCACAGCAACATTACGATGCCGTCGGCAGCTGGCGACGCATTACTTATACCTATGCCGATGGATGCCAGATCATCCTCGATGGTGAGAACCGCGACAATGATGCGGCTTATATCGAAGGGCCGAACGGCAAGATCTATCAGGGCTTCCGTTCTGATATCCCCAATCTTCAGAGTTTTATTAAAACCTTACCTGAACCTGAACCTCAGATCAGTATTTTTTCCGAATCCGTTAAAACACGAAAGAAATTTGCCTTGAACGAAATGAACGGTTTCCGTTCATCAACATTGGTGAATCTTGGAATTATAGCTGTGCGTTTGGGAAGAACACTGAATTTTGATCCGGAGAAACTGGAGTTTATCGACGATGAGGGAGCCAACCGATTGATCGATCAACCAATGCGCTCACCGTGGACGATATAACACCCCCTGCCTCCTAAAGGGGGTGAAGAAAACATTTGCAATGCAAATGTTCAAGTCCCCTTCAGGGGATTTAGGGGTAAAAAATTTATGATTAAAAGAATTTCAACAATGAAGAAAAATATAGTTCAACTTTTTACACTGCTCCTTTTATCAGTAATTGTACTGGGAACATCGGCACAGGACCGACGGACACTCGACACAAAAGTAGCCGACCTGCTTGCACAAATGCCGACACAAAATCTGGCACAGAGCGACAATGCGATGGCCGAATTTTATAAAATGGGATCGGAAGGATTTCAGAAACTTGCAGGCATGCTGGTTCCGCTGGGCACCGGCGACGATACTGCCGTGCGTTTTGCACTAAACAGTTTTTCGCGTTATGCCAGTGATTTTGGCAAAGAAAAAGAAAAGGCATTTGCTGAAGAAAACCTGCTCACTGCACTGAAAAAACAAACTGATGTTGAAGTTTCAACATTTATAATGAATCAACTGAACCTGGTTGGTGGAATGAATACAATTGAAGGCTTGTTGGGCTATTTGACCAACGAAGCACTGGCTGAACCGGCAACACAAGCCATGCTCGCAACCGGTGAACATGCTGCAGCAGAAAAGTTTTTGGAAGCGCTGCCAACTGCTTCTGAAAGATCAAAAATGACATTGATCCGTGCACTTGGTCAGCTGAAATGCAAAAAGGCAGTTGCCCAGATTACTCCTTTCGCGGTTTCTGACGAACTATCCATGCAAAAAACAGCACTTACAGCTCTGGCAGAAATCGGCTCGCCTGATTCGTATAAAACCTTGCTGAAAGCCGCTTCGGATGTTGATTTTAAGTACGATGCGACCAATGCTACGGAATCTTTTATCGTTTATACCGACCGGCTTGGTGCACAGGATGAAATCGAGATGATGAAAAAAGCCTGCAAAGCCATCATTAAAGCCAATGCTGCGGCAGATCATTTGCACAACTACTCTTCGGCATTATTTATCTATGCCAAATACCTGGGCAGCGAAGCTACTCCGTTGTTATTGGACGCAGTTGATAATACTGACAAAGCCTTCCGTTATTCGGTGCTGAACATTGCCGCAAAGACTGGTGATATTGCGGACACCCGTCTTTGGGTAGAGAAAGCGGCAGGTGAAACGGCCGAAGTAAAAGCCGATATTATTTCGATGCTGGGTCGCCGCGGAGACACTTATGCCACCGCTTTTGTAAAAGGAAATCTGGAATCTTCTTTCGAAAATATAAGACAGGAAGCCATTGTTGCGCTGGCTAAGTTAAAGGAGAAAGATGCCGTTCCTGTATTAGTAGCTCGCCTGGCTGAAGGAAAAGATATTGAAATAACAAAAACAACTTTAAATACGTTGTTGGATAAAGACCATCTTTATTCTTTGGAAGCGGCGCTGAAAAATTCAAAAGGAGAAACTAAGGCAGCCTTTATCGAACTCGTTGCTGCTAAATCGGGATCTCAGTATTTCAATGAGGTGCTGGCAACTACTAAATCGAATAATGTAGTTGAAAAATCAGCGGCTTTTAAAGCACTTAAAAGTATTTCAAGCTACGAAAACACTGACGAGCTTTTAAATCTGTTGCATTCTGTTTCGGATGAAACTGAAATAGCACAAACTCAAGCGGCAGTTATAGCAGCCATAAAAAATGTAGAGGCAGAAAAACAGGAAAACGGGAAAGTACTTACTGCTTTAAAAACGAGTAACAAAAAAGAACGACTTTTCCCCATTCTACCGAAAATCGGTGGAACGGTTGCACTTGAGACTGTGACCAGCTATTTCAACACCGGTTCGGGAATAGTAAAAGAAGCAGCTTTTGAGGCACTGGCAGCATGGACCGATTATGAAGCATCGCAACCCTTGTTCGAGATTTGCAAAACTTCTAAAGGAGAATATCGCCAAAAAGCATTTGCCAATTTTGTTCGTTTAGTTCGAAGTGCCGACATTCCCGATGATCAGAAACTGTTGCAGTTCCGGAAAATCATGGCTTATGCCCAAACTAACAAAGAAAAAAACAACATCATTTCATCCATCGGAAGACTAAAAACCTTCCTGTCGCTGGTTTATCTCGAAAGGTATTTCAACGAAAAAGAACTGGCGCCGACAGTGGCTTACGCTTGTATGCGCATTGCTATACCGGGTTCGGATGAAAGTACCGGAATGTCGGGTGAAATAGTTCGTCGGATCCTTGAGAAAGCAAAAAACGCGCTCTCGGGAGAAGACAGCCAGTACGACCGGATCAACATTCAGAAATACCTGGATGAAATGCCAAAGGATAAAGGTTTTGTATCGATGTTCAACGGTAAAAACCTGGATGGCTGGCAAGGTATGTTGCTAAACGGTAACCCGATAGCCATTGCCAAATTAAGCAATGAAGAACGCGCAAAAGAGCAGCTAAGAGCGGACGAAAAAATGCGCGAAAACTGGAGCGTAAAAGATGGTATGATCATTTTTAACGGGAAAGGTGCCAACCTGGTTTCGGTAAAACGATACAAGGATTTTGAGATGATCGTGGACTGGAAGATCACTAAGGAAGGTGACAGTGGTATTTACCTGCGTGGCACGCCTCAGGTGCAGATATGGGATACCTCGCGAGTTCAAGTGGGCGCCCAGGTTGGTTCAGGTGGCCTGTACAACAACAATGCGGATAATGTACGTAATCCGCTGCTGGTTGCCGATAACCCGATTTACGAATGGAACACTTTCCGCATCACCATGATCGGAGAAAATGTTACGGTTTACCTTAACGGCGAGCTGGTCGTCGATAATGTAAAAATGGATAACTACTGGGATCGCAGCATCCCGATTTTTAGTGAAGGCACCATCGAACTGCAGGCTCATGGTAACGAACTGGCTTTCCGCGATGTATATGTTCGTGAGATCGACACCAAAAATATTGGCCTTACACAGGAAGAAATTGATGAAGGTTTTGTAACGCTGTTCAACGGTAAAAACCTCGACGGTTGGCAGGGAAATCTTACCGACTATTATGCCGAAAATGGAATTTTAGTTGTGAATCCTAAAATGGGTGGTCACGGAAACCTGTTTACGGAAAAAGAATACAGTGATTTTATCTACCGTTTTGAATTCAAACTCACTCCCGGAGCCAACAACGGATTGGGAATTCGCGCACCACTTGAAGGCGATGCCGCTTATGTTGGTATGGAACTCCAAATTCTGGATAACACTGCACCAATTTATGCCAACCTACACGATTACCAGTATCACGGTTCGGTATACGGAACGATTGCAGCAAAACGCGGATTTTTAAAACCGGTTGGCGAATGGAATACAGAGGAAGTCATCGTGAAGGGCACAAAAATCAAAATCACCCTGAACGGAGAAGTAATTCTTGACGGCGATATTGCTGATGCACGCAAGAACGGCACGAAGGACGGCAAAGACCATCCGGGTCTGAAACGCGATAAAGGCTACATCGGATTTTTAGGTCACGGGTCTCAACTGTATTTCCGAAACATCCGGATCAAAGATTTGAGCAAATAATCAATCAATTCTATATTGCTTATAAATGCACAGAGGCTGTTCCGGAATTCCTAAACAGCCTCAGTTATTTTGTACAATTTACTTTCTAGTTCTTTTTTACATACTGCGTAAGAATAACGATTTGCTGGCCATTAACTTTTCCTTCAATCTGTTCTGGATTATCGTGTACCAGCGAGATATTCCGAACGGCAGTACCACGCTTAGCGGTGAACCCTCCGCCTTTTACGTTCAGATCTTTAATCAAAACAACCGTGTCGCCGGCCTGTAAAACAGCACCGTGGCTATCTAGGTGTTTTACCACATCGTCCGGATCAATTCCCTCGCCTGTTGCTTCTGTCCATGCCTGAGTTTCTCCGTCGAGGTACAACATGTCTAATAAATCCTGTGGCCAACCTTCAGCTTTTAGGCGGTTCAACATTCTCCAGGCCACAACCTGCACAGCAGGAACATTGCTCCACATACTATCGTTTAGGCAGCGCCAGTGATTGGCATCCATAGTTTCAGGATTTTCTATCTGAGATGAACAGGTATCACAAATGTAAATGCTGTCTTTTTCACTTTCCTGTGTTGCCGGCGGAACAGTGTAAACTCCAAGGTTTTCTGATGCTCCGCACAGTTCACATACCGAAGTGCGTTTTTGTAGTTCTTTTTCTATACTCATTTTGATTGAAATGAATCGTCATGCTGAACTTGATTCAGCATCTATTTTAAAAAAGATTCCGAAACAAGTTCGGAATGACGTTCTATGATTTTTTAAAATAACTTCTTAAATCCGATTACATCTTTTACTTCCTGTAAAGTTTTTGCGGCTGACTCCTGCGCTTTTTCGGCCCCCATTTTAGCCACTTTTGCGAGGTAAGCATCGTCTTTCAGAATCTCGATAATACGTTCACGGATCGGTGCTGTATAAGCAATTATATCTTCCGCCAGTTGTTTTTTCAGATCGCCATATCGGATTTCGCACTTGTTGTACAATTCATCGAAATGTGCTACAGTATCCGGTGTTGAAACGATATCCATCAGTGTAAACAAATTCTGCACAGCTTCAGGTTTTTCCTGATTCATTTCGGTTGGGCCCGAATCGGTAACAGCACGCATCACCTTCTTACGGATCGACTTTGGATCTTCGTAAAGGTTGATTGCATTGCCTTCCGATTTTCCCATTTTACCGCTACCGTCGAGGCCGGGAACCTTGATCATATCGCCGCCACCAAAGGTAAACGGACGCGGGATCGGGAACACCTCGCTCTTGTACATGCGGTTAAAACGCTTGGCAAACTTGCGCGCCATTTCCAGGTTTTGTTCCTGGTCTTTTCCAACAGGCACAAAATGCGCTTTATGAATAATGATATCAGCGGCCATTAAAACCGGGTAAGTCAGCAAACCGGCATTGACGTTGTCGGGTTGCTGGCGGGCCTTATCTTTAAACGAGGTTGTGCGTTCCAACTCGCCCAAATAAGCATTCATATTCAGGAAAGCATACAGTTCCGAAACTTCAGGAACATCGCTCTGGATGAATATCGTTGATTTCTCAGGATCAATTCCACAAGCCAAATATTCGGCAAGTACCTGGCGCACGCCCGACTGTAAATTCTCAGGAGTTGGGTGTGTGGTCAGTGAGTGAATATCAGCAATAAAAAAGTAGCAGTTAAAATCATCCTGCATACGTATAAAATTCTGCACCGCCCCAAAGTAATTTCCAAGGTGCAAATATCCTGTAGGTCGTATTCCGCTAACAACTGTCGGTTTATTCATCTTTACTATTCTGATTTTTAAGTAGCTGCAAAAATAGACATTCAGCAGGAAAGTAAAAAGATAAAAAGAAAGCGATTGGACAAAAACATGGCAACTGGCAGCTAAATGCTCAATATCAATAATTTATACATTAACTAAATCGCAAACCCGAATATTTGCACAAGCAATAAGATCTTGCGGATCGATCTTGATTTGTAGCCCGCGTTTACCGGCACTCACAAAAATAGTTTCGAAATTCAGGCAACTTTCATGAATAAACATGGGATAGGACTTTTTCATGCCAAGTGGTGAACAGGCTCCGCGAATGTATCCGGTCAGAGGCAGCAATTCTTTCATTTGTACCATTACTGCATTTTTATTTCCCGAGACTTTTGCCGCCTTTTTTAGATTTACCTCTGCATTTCCCGGAACTATGGCCACAAATATTCCATTGGCATTTCCGCGCAAAACCAGCGTCTTAAACACCTGTTCCACATTCTGATCTATAGTTTCAGCCACATGCACGGCACTTAAATCCGCTTCATCAACCAAATACTCGACCAACTCGTAGTTCACCTTTTTGGTATCGAGAAAACGTGCGGCGTTTGTCTTCTTCATGATTCATTTTTAATGATTACAAATTTTCAAAACAATATTGATTCAGCCAATTTTATCTTCGGTGAAAGCAGATTGATGTCGATTGAAAACAGATCGATGAAGATTGATTCAATCCTGAGATAGTCTAATAAATTTTGCTGGAAAATAGATGAACAGGAATTAAGACATTCAAATGTAGGCCATTTTACAAACGGAAATGTTTCCACGATAAAAAATAATAATTAGCTTTACGGTTCACTGAAAAGTAAATGTACAAAGAGCCTTTATACGGAAAAGAATGGAACTGGCGCAACGTGAAAATGGAAGCGCTGGATAATACTATAAATTTGCGGTGAAGGCCGGGAAAAGGGATTTGTTGTGTATGCAGCAGGTCCCTTTTTTGTTGAAATATTGAATGGGATAGAAGTAAAAGATTCTGAGCAAAGTGAGGAATCCCGAGCAATAGCTCTAATACAAAAATATCAACCAAAAAAATAGACAATCATGACCAGACAAAAAAAGATTTTTTTAGAAGAGTCGGAATTTCCGAAGCAATGGTATAACCTGGCACCCGACCTGCCAACACCTCTAAATCCGCCACTCGGACCGGACGGAAATCCGGTGAATCCGGATATGCTGGCCCCGGTTTTCCCAATGAATTTAGTAGAACAGGAAGTAAGCCAGGAGCGTTGGATCGATATTCCCGACGGTATTCGCGACATTTTGATCCAGTGGCGTCCAAGTCCGCTTATCCGTGCCTACGAGCTGGAGGAAGCACTCGGAACACCGGCAAAAATTTATTACAAAAACGAAGGCGTTTCGCCTGCCGGTAGTCACAAGCCAAATACGGCAGTTGCTCAGGCCTGGTACAATAAACAGTTCGGGATTAAAAAGCTGACCACCGAAACGGGAGCCGGACAGTGGGGATCGGCACTTTCGTTTGCTGCTGCCCAAATCGGGTTGGAAGTAAAAGTATTTATGGTTCGCGTAAGTTTCGACCAGAAACCTTTTCGTAAAATGATGATGGAAACCTGGGGCGGAAAATGTATTGCGAGTCCAAGTACAGAAACACAGGCCGGACGCGATATTCTGGCCAAATTCCCCGATACTCCCGGTAGTTTGGGAATTGCCATTTCGGAGGCGGTGGAAGCCGCAGTAACTGATCCAAGCGGTGAGACACGTTATTCGCTGGGTTCGGTTTTGAACCACGTAATGCTGCACCAAACCGTTATTGGACTCGAAGCCAAAAAACAGCTGGCTAAAGTCGGTATCGACAAGCCGGATGTGGTTATTGGCTGCTGTGGCGGTGGAAGTAACTTTGCAGGACTATCGTTCCCGTTTATTTACGACAAGATCAACGGTGCCGACATTCAGGTGATCGGAGCAGAACCGTTTAGCTGCCCGACCCTTACCAAAGCGCCGTTTATTTACGATAACGGCGATGTGGCACAAATGACTCCGCTGCTGGCCATGAACAGCCTGGGGCATAACTTTATTCCTGCTCCGATACATGCCGGAGGTTTGCGTTATCACGGAATGGCGCCGCTGGTAAGTGCTGCTCTGCGCGACGGATTAATGGATGCGATTGCTGTTCACCAAAGTGAATGTTTCGAAGCCGGATTGTTGTTTGCAAAAACCGAAGGAATTATTCCTGCACCGGAAACCACTCACGCTATTGCCGCTACCATTCGCGAAGCTAAAAAGGCGAAAGAAGAAGGCAAGGAGAAAACAATCCTTTTCAACTTTAGCGGACACGGATTGATGGACCTTGTAGGTTACAATAAATACCTGGCCGGCGAATTACACGATTACGAATACCCGGAATCGGAAATTGCCGAGAACCTGAAAAAACTAGAAGGATACCCTCTGCCAAAGTAGGAAGATTGGAATATAAGAATATGAGAATTGGCGCGCTACAGTTTTGTAGCGCGCTTTTTTTGTAGGATCCTGTGAAGATTATCTAGGTTTTCGGCTAAGTTTTATTAGGGAAGATGTATCACCTGAAACGGGCAAACTCAAAACGGCATTTTCATCCAGAAAGACCGTTTCCGACCAGTTTTCTCCGGCTTCAACTAAATAATCTCCTTTCAAACCATTGATTTCTACTGAAAGTTGATGCGCTTCGCCGCTGCGGTTTTCCACCAAAAACTCAATGCTTTCACCGTCCTTATTAAATTGAATGGCTTGATCTTTTTGAAAACCATCCTGTTTCAGAATAACATCAAATTTTCGGTCATTGTCCCTGAAATAGAGTTTCTGACGCAAGCCGTCTTTTGGAATGACGCTGTATTTTTCGCCGTCTTTTTGCAGTTCCCCACCATAGGCCACCATGCCAAATACCTCATCGTTGGAAACTACAGTTGCAGCAGTTCGCAAAGCTCCGCAATATCCAAGGTCGATTTCCCCATCGTATGACCACGGCCCTCTGCCCTGCGTTTTTTGCATCCAGTTTCGCGTATACTTTTGAGGCTCAAACGCCCAGCCCGACGCACCGTCATTCTCTTTCCCGGGAAACCAGAATCCGTAATTTGTTTCGGGTGTTCCTGAATTGATCAATGCAAACGAACTTAAATACGATTGATACCCCAAACGGATATCGGCTCCCGGCGAATCGGAAAAATACAAGCCATAATCCAGTATCGACCAGCCGCCCATTTGCGCCATGTAATCGAGTACATATTTATCACTTCTCCCCCTGTAATCGCTTCCTAAAAAATAGTAAGCCGGTTCTATGCTTCCCCGTTGTGCAATGTTCGCCTCATTCTGGCGCACCATAAAATCGACAGCATCCTCTTTTCTGATAACCGGATGCGAATACCAACGTTTCAGGTTTTTATCGAACCACAAATTCGAGTCGGGTTCCATTTCATTCAGCACTCCGTATTTTGCCAGGGCATAACTCGATTCGAAAGCAGTAGCATCAACCGCATATTCCGAACGGAACGGGTACTCATCATCGTAAATAAAATACTTCACTTTTTTCTCCCATTCATTTCTTAAAAACGAGGCGTCTTCTTCAAAACTCTTTTCTTCCAATACCTCAATAAGCTCCGGAATCAGGAGCTCGTTGTAACATCCCCACTTGTAGGTTTCGTACCAGGGAAGAATTTCGTACGGATAAATAAAATAGGCTTTTGCGGTCTCGGTAGCCAATTTTAGGTAGCCATCGGCATCGCGAAATTTCGTGAGTTGCGGATACATGGAAGCGATCTGGTACATGTGATAATACATCATCATGATGTGCGGATAATCGTAGGAACGCCACACATGCATTTTAAAACGATACGGATCTTCTGTTTTTGCTTCGCGGGCTCTTTGGTTGCGATTTACCAACCAGTTTGGCGCACCATAAACTCCATACGGATATGGCTCTTCCTGATCGGTTCGTTGAAGACCTCCCCATACAAAATTTTCGATGTAATATTCAACGGCTTCAATTTCTTCTTTATTAGGATAAACTACATTTTTAGACGCAAGAAACGGAGCTTTGCACAAGCTCGGATCGTCGCAGGTAAGTATATAACTTAAGCGACTGGTATCTAAATAATCTGCATTGTCAGGGCCACGTAATTCGGCGTTTTTCATATCGTAAACGCCAAATAATCCGTCGTACCACTTTGTAGAATCGCGGTGCTGCTGACGATTTACAATAAAGGCTGCGCGCTTTTTATATAAGGTTTCCAGCGGCTCGGTAACAAAAAACTCCAGTTGCGTTTTTAAATTATCGCCGTAATTAATAACCAGTTTGTTTTCACCCAGATGCTTAAACTTTATCTCGTAAATGTTGGTGTCATCCTTTTTTTTGCCCAGGAACTTTATGTTGGTTTCGCCTCCACCAAATTCGGGTTCAATGCTGTTAATCGGCTGTTTGGTGCGCAAAGCAATTTTAGCGCTCAGGTCAGTCGGTACCGTCATCCCCGGCATTACTTCCACGTCGATCAATCCTTCTTCGACCAGGATATCGCGGATCTGATCATAATTATCGGCCCAGCGGAATTTAAATCCGTAAGACCGGGTTTCATTGGGTGCAACTAATTCCGAAGTATGATATTGTCTCCATGCTCCACGCTGCTCCCTGTTTCCGGTGTAGGAAGAATGAATGAATGCCTTAAAAGTGCCTCTTTCGGCACGGACATGCGATGCCGTTGTCCAGTATTCCAACGAAGTACTTTGTTGCGGAACCATAAGCAGGTAAGGTGCAACACCCGTTGGTCGCTCAAAATAAAAGAACGAGTTATCACCGGCAATATGGTGATGCTTGATAGCGCTCATTTCAAATATCTTTTGGGGATTTTCGCCGTAAGGGCGCTGATAGGCAACAGGAACGACCAGATCTTCTATTCGAATGGCCGACTTTGCGGTGTTTGTTAATTTAATTCTCCAAACAAGTTGTCCTTCTTCAAGAAGAAAATCCTGTTCCAATTTCAGGGCTTTTTGATCTTCATCGGCAATACTCCAGGAATAAACAGGTTCGCCATCTTTAAAAATTTCCGTACTCCCGTTTACCGAAGCCCGAAGCGAATCGAGCTTTTTATTGTAGATATATCTCACTGTAACATCGCCCAGTTGCCCTCGTCTGCTGATGTAATTTGTAGGGTAAATATCGTTTGTTCTTTTCAGTTCCGACAAACCATACTTTTGGGCTTTAATTACAAATTCATTGTTACTGATTTTTACGGTGTCCGAGTTTCCGGCAAACGACTTTAAGCTAAGACACGAAAAAAGAGGGAGAAGAACTGCAACAAACAAGAAGGATCGGCCCATGGTATTTGATTTTGAAGGTTCAAGTTATAAAAACTCGGCACGAAGAACTTACACTATTGTTTAGAAATGTTGCACTTTCAGTTTCAATAGTCTGCAATTATTAAAAATTCAATCAGAAGAAAGCGTAGATCAAGGCTTCGTTATCTGTTTTAAGTACGGTCTGAATGTCTTCATAAAAATGCCGTTTGTCAACTAACAGCGCCGATAATTCAGTAGTAAACGGCTCCACAAAATAGTTTCCTTCGAGGTTGGCGTCCCGGATAATTCCTTTCTTCACCTCCAGAAAAACATTCAGGATCTTACCATCAATTTCAACTTTATTGTTGAAGGTATATTTGGGTGAATAACCATAACTCCAGTCCCAGGTAACAAATTTTTCCTGCGCCAGATTCGAAACGATTTCAATATCCGCCTGGGTAAGCTCATACATGCTGTTCCCTTCTTTTTGAATCTGAACGCGGATCAGAAAATCGACAAATTCATCAATCTTCATCGCTTTGGGCAAGAAGGGAGAAATGTTGGCCACTTTGCTTCTGTTGGATTGAACGGCTTTACCTTCGTATTTCCCGGGAACGACTTTTATCGCCTGTCCAAGGTTTTCGAGATCGGAATCAAAAAGCAGCGTTCCGTGATGCAGCACCCGGTTTTTGTATACGTGCTCTGCATTCCCCGATATTTTCAAGCCTTCGATCAGCAGGTCATTCCGTCCTGAGGTTGTGGCCAGAACCCCCAGCTTCGACAAGGCTTCAACCACCGGTTTGGTAAACATTCTAAAACTGATCTCCGCCGGGCTGCTGACGTTTTTTATAAAGCTGAAGTTGACGTTTCCTGCATCGTGAAAAACAGTGCCACCACCCGAAATACGACGAGCCACCGTTATTTCATTCCCGCGCACAAATGGGTAATTGATCTCGCCCAGGGCATTCTGATGTTTGCCCACCACCACCGTATTCTCACTTTGCCACAGCATAAAAATATCTTCCGAGAAACTTTTTAGCAGGTATTCTTCGGCAGCCAGACAAAAAAACGGGTTCGTGTTTCTTAATTGAATGCAGATCATGGTTACAAATTTTGAATCCAACGTTGAAAAAGCACATCATAAACGCTGTAAAAGCGGTTTCCTTCAGCATCATACTGCATGTAAATAAAGCTCTTTTTCTCCAAAGAATTTACTGAGCGTATTATAGTTGCTGAACTTCCAAGTGCATATTCCCGGATAAAACTTTTTGATGTTATCGAATAAGCTTTACCTGCTTGTGCAATTGCTTTAAGTAGCTTCCATTGCTCGCGAGTTAGATTATCCCGGTATCCTAAAAAAATTATTTCTTGCTCCTTTAGCAGTTTTAATGCCTCGTTTTGCCACACTTCTGTAGTTACTACTCGTTTTGAACCAATAAAAACACGATTGCATAAAAGTTGCACAAAATATGTATGCCCGGTTGTCCAGTCTAACATTTCGGCAGCAACCTGTGACTCGATTTCCTTTTTAGAATCTTTAAATTTCTGAATGATGTACGCTTGATACGATTCAAAATTTATTTTCTCTAACGGAAGTAGCACCGTACTTCTGAAAAATGGATTTGACGGGTTTGCAAACATCTCATTCATCAAGTGTGGCTGACTTCCCGAATAAATAAAAATGACATTTTGAAGCTGCTGAATTGTTGTTCTCAGCCAGGCTTCCATCGATTTTTCAGGATAGTCGAGGATTTGCTGAAATTCATCGACAGCAAATATCACACGTCTGTCCTGTTGTTCCAGAAATTCAAACAGGTTTTCAATCTGATGAGTGGTTTCCTTAGGTTGTATATTAAACGAAACATTAGGCTCACCCGATAATTTGTCGAACGTGATGACGGGCCGAAGCGATTTAATAAAACTCCAGATTTTTTGTCCCAACCCGGTTTTCTCCGGAACTGAATTCAGAATTGCGGATGCAAGGGTATTAAGGAAATCGATGCCGGTCTCGGTGGGTAAAATATCGGCGTAAATACAAATGTATTTGTCGTGTAAAAGATATTGCACATGTTTTATTAATCCTGTTTTGCCAATTCGCCGAATTGCCACAAGCGTAGTTGAAAGCCCTCCTTCAATATTTTTGATTAACGTCTCAGTTTCAACTTTCCTGTCGCAGAAATATTCGGGGCCAAAATATCCAACCGATGGAAAGGGGGTTGATGGATTTTTAAACTTCATGACTCGCAAAATATAAGTTACAAAATGTAAGTTACAAAATGTAAGTTACAAAATGTTACATATTTTTAAATAAAATGTCGGCATCAGTTAAAATACACAAGAAAAGAGGGTTCCTCAACATTTTTTCCAACTTTCTTCGTTCTTATTTCAAACCAAAGAAATTTAACTAAACGATTTGCTTCCAATAGATTTGTTTCGTCAAATCATTAATTTTTAAATCATGAAAAAATCATTTCCAGCAAACTTATCAATTCTTATTCTCTTTTTACTTTACTCCGTTTCTACTCTGGCACAAGAAAGAACAAGTTTCAATATTCATCGAAACATTGATTTAAAAAATGAATCTCAAACGAAGGAGGTGAAAATTGAAATGAATGAAAAAGAATGTCGGTTTAATCTCAGGATTAATAGTATGGTTCGCGGTGGAGAAGTAACGATAGAAATTTATAATCCAAAGGGGAAAAAACAGGGAAATTTCTCCGTTGGTTGCGAGATACAATCGGACCACTCGCAAGAGACTGTTAATGGCCAAATAAGCAAACTGATTGAAAATCCTGAATTAGGTGATTGGAAAATTAAAATAATACCTAAAAATGCAGTGGGGAAGGTTGCAATCGATTTTTCTCAAGATTTAGTTATAAAAACTTCCAACAAATAGTCGGTAATGTTGAATTCTAATCGCCGATTGTTATTGGCTGGTATTTGTTCAATTATAATATCAAGCCAAATATCTGCTCAATCCGGAATAACAGGTAAACTTAGCTTAGATTCCACCTGGAGCCGGATTGTATACCTTTCTTTGATTCCAGCGTTCGACCAAACAAACGCTATGTCGAATCAAATGATTATCGATCAGGCTGAAATCGAAAAAAACGGAAACTTTTCGTTTGAGACCAGTTATCTTCCCATAGAGTATCATTTGTACCGCCTGCACATTTCAAAGAAAGGCGATCCTCCCGCCTCGTTAATCATTGGAGGCAAGGATGAAAATCATATTTTCCTGATTGCTAATAAAGAATCGGCCATGTCAATCAAAAATAGTGATGCAGGGAGTATTTTCGGAAAAGTTGAAATAAAAAATTCACCTCAAAGCCGACAGCTAAATGAAATCGATAAAATGGTGCTTTTTGTCGACACCGCTAATTTTAGCGGTTCTCCTTTAAAGCGGGAGTTCGTGGAAAATGCCCTCGATGAAAAGCTCCGCCTGTTTGCCGATACCAGTTCTTATCCTTTGGTGGCATTGTATTCCATTTATCAAAGTAACTTCGAACC
The DNA here is from genome assembly GCF_037646455.1 of Maribellus mangrovi. Lineage (NCBI taxonomy): Bacteria > Pseudomonadati > Bacteroidota > Bacteroidia > Marinilabiliales > Prolixibacteraceae > Maribellus > Maribellus mangrovi. The sequence continues at coordinate 1,176,142 of NZ_JBBIXN010000001.1, forward strand.
TGACATCAACACTAATCCCGAATTTTACATACGTTTTTTGAAGAAATGGAAAAAAGAAAAGTCTTCTTATTTTACTGAATTTCGCAATAAAATTCCGGTAAAAGCCGATCACAACCTTGGAATGCTATACGGATTCCTGGGCTTAATGCTTGGTATTGTTTTAATGTACTTATTCGAAAAAAGAAGGATGGTAAAATCGCAAAATCCGATTCAAGCCTTAACGGTTCAGGAAAGAAACATTTTCACCCACTTGCAAAAAGGAAAAACGAACAAAGAAATATCTGATGAATTAAACATTAGCCTTAGTACAGTAAAATCGCATGTTAACAGTATATTTTCTAAACTGAAAGTTAAATCGAGAAAAGAGATTCTCAATCTCTGAGCTATCGTGAAACTGTTACTTTGGTTAGGCAAATTCAACAACATAAAAAAAACCACACATCATCTGATGCATGGTCTACTGCTTGGATATAAAATTTTATCCCTTATTTGTCGGATAACATTTAGAAAGGAGACTACCGTATTACGATGAAAACCGCCCCTGCTCTCAGAGGCGGATTCAATCTTAAGTGACTGCAGTAATTCGCAATTAATTCGAAGACTGCAGTTTTATTTTAATCTTGTTTTCGTTAGTATTGATGGTGAGTTCTTCAGCCTTTTGCTGATAGGAGATATAACTTGTCTCTAATTTGTACTCTCCGGGTTTAATGTTTTCGAAGTTAAAGTTACCGTCAAAATCAGTGTACGTTTTTTTGTCGGTACCTGCTAATTTAACTTCAACACCCACCAAGGATTCTCCGGACTGTTCGTCAACAACTGATCCCGAAAGCATCATTGTTGCCTGACCATCAGTATCCTTTACTTTTGATTCGTTATCCTTTGCCTGTACAGCTATTACTACGAGTAACATCCAGGCGATCATCATTACGTTTTTCATGGTATTCTAACTGTTGATTGTTAGTGTAAAAGTAGAGAATGGCTATTACGGGGTAATTAAAGAATTATTACACTTTTATTAAATCGGAATCCGGGATAAAAAAGACTATTAATATTCCCGGACACTGATCAGATTTCCCTGCTCATCGTACTTTTTCCATACACCTGTTTTCTGGCCCATGTCGTATTGTAATTCGTATAGCAGGTTGCCATAATCATTCCAGATACGCCATTTCCCATCCTTCTCGCCATTTTTGTACCTGGCAACGGAGGTTTTTATACCATGATCATTATACATGATCCATTTGCCATGCATTTGATTCATTTTATAAGAACGGACTTCATTAAGCTGGCCATTCTCAAAGTAAATGCGGATTTTTCCGTGCTTCAATCCATCCTTTATTTGTAATTCCTGCTTTAAATTTCCATTCTCGTAATAGGTGGCATACTTGCCTGTAAATTTATCTGCACCCTGGTAATAGATTCCGTCTACTTCTTTCACTGTCTGAGCATTCACAGAAACTATAAATGACATCAGAATAAAAATCAGTGTTATTATTTTTTTCATGTTTAAAAATTTTAATTCAAGCAGTCTGATCTGTCTTCTAAACGGTATGACCAGGATCTTTATCATCAAATTTAATTGTTTTTTTGACTGCCAATTCTAAACTGTTTAAGATGAAAGCCCCGGATAAATTCCCGGAGCTTTCCAGTTAGTCAAAACCAACTGTTCTTAAACACTGCATTTGTTATGCTTTTTCTTTTGAGTTTCATTTAAAACACAAGCGACAATTTCTCTATTCAGTTAGAGTCCTGCTTCAATCCAGGTCCAGCCTGAAATATCAATTGCGTCAGCATCTTTTCCCGAATTCAGGGTGTATTTGCTGGTTTCGCCATCCATTAAAGTTGCATCCGGATCAGCACCATCAATTTGTACATTCGATAATGCACCTGAATCTTTCATGTCCAGATCAATTGCATAACCTTCAAGGTGCAAGCTTGTAATTGTAGCACCTGACTCTTTCTTGAATTGCAAACCTGTTCCGTCTACTGTTGAAATAGCAGTTACATTAGTGAATGTTGGATTATTGTTGTCTTTATCGCCTTCAAAAACAGTTGAGAAACCTGCGATAGTGTGCGATACATAAGTGTTGGTGATTCCACCGCTCCAACCTTCTGTCCAGTCGATGGCATCGTCTTCGCAGTTTTCAACATAAATATTTGTTACTGTTGCAGCACCACCAAAGAACTCGATACCATCATCAGATCCATCGAAAATGGCAATGTTCTCGAACGTTGTTCCTGATCCAACAGAGTACAATGAAACACCGTTGTATTGCGATTCTTCATTGATCTGAGCTCCGGTTCCGCGAATTACGAGGTTGGTTACCGAGCCTGAATTATCAGCGTTGTCGGTTCCGCCGTAAATGAATCCGCCAACTTCGGCTTCAGCGTTTTCTCCGGCGGTTGTAATACCTCTACCACAAATGGTTAAACCACCCCAGTCGCCGGGCTGGCTCAGGTCTGATGCAATTACTACAGGATCACTTTCCGTTCCGTTAATGTAGATTTTACCACCCATTAAAACGGCGATATACACATCTGTACCACCGTTGTCGGCATGGATTTTTGTTCCTGCAGGAATGGTCAGTGAAGCACCGTCCTGAACAATGTAAGAACCGGTTAAACGGTAAGTTTTGCTGGCATCAAGTGTTACATCACCTTCAACATTACCATTCAATTCTACAATTTCAGCCAGTTCAGCATCAACCCATTCCCAACCATTTGGATCAACCGTGGCAGGAGCGTTGTATGATTTTGTAGGATCGGCAGTTTCGCCATCAATAATTACGTTCGATAAAGGACCATCGTCTTTCATATCGATACTAACGGTATAACCACTCAACGACAAACCTGTAATGGTCATACCAGATTCTTTTTTGAACTGTAAAGCAGTACCTCCGGTTGTTGAAACGGCAGTAAGGTTGTTGATTTTTGGATTCATATTGTCTTTATCTCCCTCAATTACGGTAGAGAAACCTTCGATTGTGTGCTCAACATAGGCGTTGTTCACGGTTCCGCTCCAACCTTCTGTCCAGTCGATAGCGTCATCTTCGTTATTTTGCAGGAACATGTTCGTAACTGAAACCGTTCCTCCAAAAAATTCGATACCATCATCAGAACCGTTGATTACAGCAATGTTCTCGAGTGTTGTTCCTGATCCCAGGGCGTAACACGAAACACCGTTGTATTGCGATTCTTCGTTGATCTGTGCCCCGGTTCCTTTAATAACCAGGTAAGTGATCGATCCCGATGAATCACCGTCATCATCACCTCCATAAATAAATCCACCTACTTCAGCTTCAGCATTTACACCTGCTGTAGTTATGGCTTTACCACAAAGAGTTAAACCACCCCAGTCGCCCGGATTGGCATTTGGTGAAGACATTACAACAGGACTGCTTGAAGTACCGTTGATCATGATTTTACCCCCCATCAAAACAGCGATGTACACGTCGGTACCACCGTTATCGGCAATAATGTTTGTACCTGCAGGGATGGTCAGTGTAACCCCGTCGGATACGATAAAAGAACCGGTAAGATTATACGACATGCTAGCGCTCAGAGTGTAGTTCTCTTCCAGCGTTCCGTCCATAATACCGTTTTCAAGGTTCGTGATTACTTCAGGAGATGGATCCGGTGTAGGATCATTTCCATTATCACAGCTTGTAAATACTGATACTGCCAAGAAAGCAAGACCTAAAATTTTAAAAATTGCTTTTTTCATTTTAATACGATTTAAATTATACGTTCCGTTAATTTTTTAATTCAAGTTAATCTTGAGCTCCAGCCCAAAGCTGATGCCCTTTTTATAAGAACTTACCACGTCGGTGAATGCTTCACTCGACAGCGGTTTGATTTCCTGTGTCTGTTCAATTTTTGGATTCAACAGATTCTTTGCTGAGAATTTCAACTCAAAGGTTTCGTTGATCACTTTGCTCAAAACCAGATCAACCGTCGCAAAACCTTTCTCGATAATTTCGTTGTTGAACAAGGTTGCACTGTTGGCATAGTCTTCAGGAGCTCCCAATGCCAGTATTTTATCCGATGAATAATTACCGGTTACGGTAGCCTGAAATTCGTTCTCGGTGTTGGTCGAATAACTCAAAGCACCGTTGAAAATAAATCCGGCTGCTCCCTGCAATTCGGTTTCGGTTTTACTGTTGTACTGAAAAATATCGTAGAGATCCTGGTTGTGCCACATTTTAGTGGCATTCAGTGTCATGTTAAGATCGGGGGTACCGGTAGTTTCTGCTTTAATGATGTCGAAGCGGGCTTCTGCCTCAAGGCCGTAAACATCGGCTCGCTCGCCGGTGTTGGCAAAGTAGAAATTACCGGACGATCCGCGGGTTTGTGCCATGTTAATCGGATCGTTGATCATTTTATAAAATCCGGTTACCGAAAACAACTGGCCTCTGTCCGGGAAAAATTCCCACTTCAGGTCGAAATTGTAATTGTCGGATTTTACCAGATCAGGATTACCTTTTGTAACCTGACCGGTGGGGGAAACATATTCAAAGGGCGCTAATTCCTTAAACTCAGGAAGAGTTATGGTTTTACTTGCCGCAAAACGGAAAGAACTATTCTCTCCCGCCTGGTATTTCAACATCAGGGCAGGTAAAATATTGTCGTATACCTCGTCCAAACTTCCGGTACGTCCAACATAGTTGGTTACATCCCAGTTAATATTCAATTCGTCGCGTTCGTAACGCACACCCACATTTCCCGAGAATTTTTCCTTGCCAAAATCAACATTTAAAAATCCCGCATAAACATTCAGTGTAGCGTCGTACGAGTCGGGCTTTACCTCGCGAATCCTTAACTCGCCGCTGTCATACAAATCCAGGTTATTAAGTGCTTCATCGAGGTTATCAATCGATTGGACTCTCGCGTCCTTAGCTCTAACTCCATAAGGTAACGAATAAAAATCTCTGCCTTTCATTCTAAAAGTTCCGCCATAATTGAGCTTCAGCACTTTGCTATCCTCATCCACAAAAGTGATGATGTCTTTCAGGTAACCGTTCAACTCATCGTCGCTGATGGTCTGCATCGATTTCTTTTGCTGAAAGTCGCCTACGTAGGCAAAACCTACCGTGTTTTCATCCAGCATGTTTACTTCGTTACGAATACGGTTGGGTTCATCGGCATTTACCATATTGTAACCCACAGCCCACTCCAGGCGGTTCTTCTCCGTAATGTTGTGTGTACCCAGTAACTGGTTAATAAAGATCTGTGTCTCTTTCAGGTTCTGGTCGCGAACAAATGCCTGCTCCTGCTGCGGCAACTGGTCGTAGGCATAACCTTCACCATTTCTTCCCTGTTCGTACAACTGGTCGATGGTTTTGTATACAGCCAAACCGTTGTAATTGATTGAATGATCTTTATTAAAGTCGTAAGCCAGGTTCAGCAGTCCTGTTGTATTGAACTCGGTCACATAATTTTCGGCATCGGTAAATGAGTTATTCAATACGTTTGAACGGTATTTTTTGTAAATACCTTTTTCATATTCCGATTCGTTGGAGTGCGATACCGTAGCAAATACAGAAAAATCGTTATCAAATAATTTTAATTTTTTACCGCCAAGAACGGAGAAACTTCGGTCGATGGGGAAACTGCGATCCAGTGTATTCCAGCTCTGGTATTTTAAAGCATCTTTCGTGGTATACGGAGCACTGTAAAATCCCATTGTGGCATCATTTAGGTTTTGCGTGGATTTAAAATTCCCAAATACATCATTACTAAGGATGTTGCTGTTCGATCCACCCGAAACTTTCAGTGATATATTTTCACTCAGTGTTTTAGAACTGATATCAACATTTCCCGATGACTGATCGGCATAACCTTCGGTCGTGTAAGTTTTATTGATACCCACGTTTTTGATCACATCGGTTGAGAACAGGTTTAGATCGATGTTTTTCTTTTCCACATCGTCGGATGGAATGGGCAGCCCGTTCATGGTTGTCGACAGGTACCTGTCGCCCAGACCACGGATATAAACATCGCCTGATCCTTCGTTTTTGGTCACTCCCGAAATTTTTGAAGTTGCCCCGGCAGCATCCGAAACCCCCAGGCTCGACAGCCTTTTTGATCCGATACTTTCTTTAATACCCGATGAGTTTTTCTGATCGAGCAGCAACATGCTTTCGGTTTCGCGGTTGGCTTTTGCCACCACTTCAACACCTTCCACTTCAATGGTAGCCGACTTCAGTTCGGCATTCACTACGGTTTCTTCGTTGGTTTTTACTTCAATCTCGAACTCTTGCGGATCGTATGAAATAAACGAAATAAGCAGTGTGTGCGTTCCGGTCTCAACCTTCGGAATGATGTAATTTCCATCGAAATCAGTGATTGTTCCTATAGTAGTCCCTTTTAACATTACGGTAGTACCGATTAGAGACTCTTTGGTGTTTGCGTCGGTTACCTGCCCCTTAATTGTTCCGGTTTGGGCAAGCGAATAAATTGTTTGGATGAGTAACAGGCTTCCAATAATAAGCTGTTTCATAAAAATATGCAGTGTTTAAAATCGTATACTTAAATATCCACCGCAAACCAACCGTATTTATGTTACAGCCTAATTACATATGAATGAAACTTGGATTACATATTTTTAATCGAATTGTAATTTATCGCGTGTTTCTTTAATCTTTCTTTAAATAAAAAAGAGTCTTTAATACTTAATTAAAGACTCTTTCCATATGCTGTGAACTGTAATTATCTCTTTGACAGCGTAAATAGAAATTCAATTCCACCTTTGGGTTTGTTTCGTGCAGAGATACTGCCCTTGTGCAACTGAATAGCATTTCTAACAATTGACAAACCTAAACCCGTACCGCCTAATTCACGGGTTCTGCCGGAATCAATCCGATAAAACCTTTCGAAAATTCTGTGCAGGTGCTCTTCAGGTATTCCAATCCCCGAATCGGTGTAACTGAAATAATGGTAATTCTTATCTTCCAGGTAGTTTTTTATTTCAATTTTTATATTCTCGCCGGCATAATTAATGGAGTTTTCAATCAGGTTTTGAAAAACGGAGGATAGCAAAGAATCATTTCCGTTAACCTCTACCTCATTGTCGATGTTTATCTTGCACTTAATATTTTTCGCCGAAAGTCGGTTTTCAAGGTTCTCAATCACATCAGAAACAATGTTCTTAATGTTGATTGTCTTGAATTCGAAAAGCTCACCGGCATCTTCAATATTATTCAGCAACGAAATATCATTCAAGAGCAAATTTAACCGTTCTGCCTGAACACTTGCACGCTCGATAAAATATCGCTGTTTTTCTTTGTCAATTTTCGAATTACCCATCAGAGTTTCCAAATATCCTTTTATGGAGGAAAGTGGTGTTTTTAGCTCATGCGCAATATTTGATGTAAGTTGCTGCTTGAGCAAACGACGCTTTTCCGGGCGGGTAATATCTGTTATCAGTACCTCAAAACTTTTATCGGCAAAAACGATACACTGAATCTTGAAATACCTTTCGTTTTTATTTATCGTGAACTCGATCTGTGGCAATTCGTGATCCAGAAACTCAGTCTCTTTTTTAAGATTCTCATCTAAAAACGCATTAACTTTCTCAAACTCCGGAATCAAAAAAACATTTTCGGCTGAAATGGTTGAAGTATCAGAAATCATACTCACGTTTTGTATGAAATGGCTGTTTACCATCATTTTCTCTCTTGCCGGATTAAAAAATCCGATTCCCTCGTTCAGGATATTCATGTGATTGGACAGGCGTTCTTTTTCGAGTGCAATTTCCTGATTAGCGATTCGCAGATTGTTGTAAATCTTAACTACCTGAGAACCGATCTCCCCCAATTCATTATCCGGGAACCTTGCTTCTTCTTCGTTTATCGCTTCGTTATGTCCTGCTTTAATCGCAAAATCTTTCAGTTTTGTTATCGATATCGATAACCTCTTTGTAAGTTCATTAATTACCAGCCATATAATTAAGAAAATGGCAATGATAAAAAATATGAACATGCGTTCCGCCTTCAGAAAATTTTCTACCTCAACATTATACAGCATGGCAGTTCTGACAAAGTACTCGTCATAGTTGCGGGCGTAATAATAGAAGTCTTTACCAGTGGTTTCCGAATGCCTTATGTTCGCTCCTTCCTCGGAATAGAGTGCTTTCTGGATCTCCGGCCTTTCGAAGTGGTTCTCCATATTCTTGTAGTCATATACGAAACTATCATACAGGACAACACCTTTCTTATCGATAATGGTCAAGCGAATATTACTTTGCGGAATTAATTCCTTTAGGGTATCGGCTTTACTAAAATTGCCGGTTTTCATCAAGTCGTAATGCTCAATAAAATTGTGCGTAACCTCGGTTACGTTTTTTAGCGTGTTTTCAAGCTGGCCGGTTTTATAATTTTTCTCCCGCTGCAGCTGAAACAACAATATTGCTACCGTAAACAATAAAAATACTGCTATGAAATAGTAGAATATTTTTCTTCTAAATGATTGCTGAATTGGCACAGTATCAAATTTTTAATTGTGTGTAACTAATTTTTGAAAGCATAACCAAACCCTGATTTGCCTTTAATTTTATTTCCATAATCCCCTATTTTTTTACGGAGACGAGCGATATTAACATCCACATTTCGTTCGGTTACGATTACATCGTCGCTCCATACCCGATTCAGGATCTCAGTTCGGCTAATGTATTGCCCCTGATGTTTGAGTAACATGGTAAGAATTTCGAATTCTTTCCGGGTTAAGCTTATGGTTTTATCGTCAACCTTAACCATTTTGCTGTTTACATCAAGTTCGAGCCCACCTTCCTTATATACCCGCACCTGGCCGGTATCTTGCCGTCCGCGTTTAAGGACTGCCTTAATACGTGCAACCATTTCCTTTATTGAAAAAGGTTTGGATATATAATCATCGCCTCCAACATTAAATCCGGTAAGGATATCATTTTCAGCGGTTTTAGCAGTCATAAAAATAATAGGGACAGCAAGCTGCATTTCTTTTCGAATACGATCTGCCATCTTATACCCTGAGATTCCCCCCATCATCACATCAAGCAGAATCAGATCAAAATCGTCGAGTGTGAGTTTCAATGCCTGCTCGGCTGAATGGGCAACTGTTGTTTGAAATCCTTCGCTCGAAAGGTTGAACTCAAGAATCTCACACAAATCTTTTTCGTCGTCTACGATCAGTATTTTTGGAATGGAATTAGCCATATTTATTTTACATGTGATTTGTGGCGAACATCTTTTCCTTCAATCGAGTATATAGCCGCTTCAGCAATATTGGTGGCCTGATCAGCAATACGCTCGATGGTTGTTAGCATACTATTCAGGTTAATGAAACTGGTCATCAACTGTTTATCTTCATCGGTGTTCGTACTTTTTTTAATGGCCTTTTTCAACATTTTCCTGTTAAGCTCATCAATCACTGAATCATTTTTAATGGTCCAGATCGCATAGTCTTTGTCGTCGTTGGTATAAGCCAGTAGTGCTTTATTAACCATGTTCGAGCTTTGCACCAGCATGTTGGAAATCACCTCCGACAGTTCCTGATAAACTTTTGGTGTCTTTATCTTTTCAATTAAGTTATGAATGTTGACGACCATATCTCCAACACGCTCCAGACTGATCACAATGCGATAACATGCAAATATTTTGCGGATTTCGGAAGCTACCGGCTGATAAAGAGCAATGGTATTGATAATTTTATCGCTGATCTTCACTTCCAGTTTATCCAGTTTCTTTTCGTTGTCCATTATTTCCTTTGTCAGTGTTTTCGAAAAGGAAACTTCTCCTGAAGCAACAAAATTTTCCAACAGATCGAGTTGATGCAATACCTGATTTGCGAAATCTTCGAAATCGCTCATTATACTGTTTATGGCATCATCCTTTCTTAAAGTCATAATTTCTTAATTTAAGTGAAGTTAAAAATTTTAACCGAATTTACCTGTCAGGTATTCCTCTGTCCTTCTGTCTTTGGGATTGGTAAACATGTCTTTTGTCTTATCGTACTCTACCAATTCTCCAAGGTACATAAACATGGAGTAGTCAGAGATCCTTGCGGCCTGTGCCATGTTATGTGTAACCATCAGTATGGAGTAGTTCTCCTTCAATTTTACCAGCAGATCCTCGATTTTTGCAGTAGCAACAGGATCGAGGGCCGAGGTTGGCTCATCCAGCAATATCACTTCCGGATCGAATGCCAGCGCGCGAGCGATACACAATCGTTGTTGCTGCCCTCCTGAAAGGAATGTTCCTTTTTTATGCAGGTTGTCTTTTACCTCATCCCAAAGCGTTACGTCGCGTAATGAGCGTTCAACGATATCATCACGCTCCGATCGTTTCATTCGTATACCGTTTAATTTGTATCCGGCAACTACGTTATCGTAAATACTCATTGTCGGGAAAGGATTCGGACGCTGAAAGACCATCCCGGCCATTCGCCGAAGTTGAATAGTAGGCATGTGCGTAATGTCTTTCCCGTTCAAAATCAGCGACCCTTTTGTCTCGATGTTTTCATACAATTCGTGCATGCGGTTAATTGCACGCAACATTGTACTTTTCCCGCAGCCCGATGGTCCCATTATTGCTGTAACCGCGTTTCGTTTAATGTCGGCAGAAACGTCGTTTACCGCGAACTTCCCTTTCTCGTATGAAACCGAAAGGTTGCGAATGGAAAGAACCGGATCTTTTATTTTTACCGTATTTTCGTTCATTGTTATAATCTATTTTGTTCGGGCTGCTATCCTTTTTGAAAGTAGGTTCAGCCCCAGTACCATGGCCATTAACAAGAGCGAAGAACTCCAAATTAAATCCACCATATTCGGATCGTTATAGAATTCCCAAATAAGCAAAGGTACAGCACTCGTCGGCTTTGTAATATCGAAGTTGATTACGGAACTTCCCAATGCTGTCAGCATTAATGGTGCTGTCTCTCCCAAAATTCTTGAAATTCCCAGTAATATACCGGTTAGCAGACCACTAAATCCCGTTGGGATAAGTACCCTCAGTAAAACCTTGTAATAAGGTACTCCCAATGCCAGAGCTGCTTCTTTTATACTTTGCGGAATCATTTTTAATGTTTCTTCAGTCGAGCGAACAATCATAGGTAACATCATAATCGCAAGAGAAACACTTCCGGCCAGTGCCGAAAATCCGCTGGTAATGGGTTTTACTACCCAGATGTAGGCAATCAAACCCAGCACGATGGATGGAACTCCCTGTAAAATATCAGAAATATTTCGGGTAAGGCTCGCCATAAATTTATCCGGATTCTCGTACAAATAAATCCCGGTAATTACTCCAACAGGAATTGCTATTGCAGATGCAAGCCCAACCATTAAAAGCGTACCCGTGATTCCATTTGCAATCCCTCCGGGAATAAGCTCCCCGTTGCTTACGGCAGTCATGGCCTGAAATGTATCGGGCGGAGTTTTAATAATAAAATCAAGGCTGATTTGTCGAATCCCCTTTTCAATGAGTTTATAAATGATCAGAACAATGGGGGAAATTGTGACCACCGATAACACGATGACCAGAATTTTGAAAAGCCTGTCCTTTAAATTTCTTCTTTCAAGGTTCTTTGTCGAAAGTTTTCCAAGCGTCTCCATTTCCTACTCCATTTTTTTGATGATGAATTTACCCAGGCTATTAATCAGGCCGGTAATAAGAAACAGCAGCAAACCAACAGCAATCAACGAACTTAATTTCAGTCCGTCAGCTTCTCCGAATTGATTGGCAATAACAGATGCCATTGTGTTTCCCGTTCCGAATAAACTTTCCGGTATCCGGTTGGCATTTCCTATAAGCATGGTAACTGCCATGGTTTCGCCAAGTGCCCGGCCAAACGACAGGATATATCCGGCAACAATTCCTGATCTTGCCGATGGAACTATCACGCTAAAAATCACTTCCGTTCGGGTCGCTCCCAAAGAGTAAGCTGCTTCCTTCAATTCACCGGGAACCATAGTAATAATCTCGGTACTGAGTGACGTGGCATAAGGAATGATCATGATGGCAAGAATAATACTTGCCGTAAAAATTCCAAATCCCTGGTTGGGTAGACCTAAAGAAATCAGTAACGGGCGGAGTACATAAAACCCCCATAATCCGTAAACGATCGAAGGAATACCGGCAAGCAGGTCGACCATCGTACCCAGTATTTTTGCAAGGCGTGTACCATGAAAGTATTCCCCGAGAAAAAGTGAGGCTGAAAATGACAGTGGTAAACTAATTAAAATGGCAACAACGGAAGTAAGTATCGTTCCTGCAATAAATGGCAAAGCGCCATAGTTCTCCTGCCCCTTCGTTGGATTCCAGTCATTTGTCCAGATAAACTTTATCCCAAAAGATTTGATGGCCGGAATTGCACCTTCTGCCAGCGAGAAAATCATTCCTCCTGCAATCAACAAAATCACAAAGGAAGAAGCAAAAAGAACGGCTTTAGTTATTTTTTCACTGTTCATTAAATCAGCTAATAGAGGAGAAAAAAATGTACATGGAAAACTTATTCCCACGTACATTTATTTGTCATATCGTATTATTTCAATAAAGCAGTTCCGTCGTAAGTCACCGAACGCAAAATCGTTTTTGCTTTTGCGGCTGCTGATGCAGGGAGTGGCGCGTAATGAACTTTTTCAGCCTGACCCTGAGCTTCGTCACTCATCAACCAATCAAGAAAAGTTACTGTTGCAAGTGCCTGCTCTTTTGAACGTCCATCATAGTTCTGCTCTTTATACAAGATAATCCAGGTAAATCCACTGATCGGATATGCTTCCGGATCGGACGAGTTGGTGAGCATAACACGAGTATCTGCAGGAATCTCGGCATTGGCAGCCGCACTAACCGACGCAATCGATGGCAAAATGTAATTGCCGGCACTGTTTTGCACCTTGGCAGTTTGAATTTTTTGAGCGAATGCGTATTCAGAACCGATGTAACCAATGGCTCCCTCGGTTTGTTTGATGGTACCGGCTACACCCGGGTTACCTTTTGCTCCCATTCCTACGGGCCACTGCAACGACTTTCCTTTTCCAACATTATCAGCCCAGTTAGCACTTATTTTACTCATGAAATCGCTAAAAATGTAGGTTGTTCCGCTGCCATCTGAACGGTGAATGAAAGTAATTTCCATGTCCGGTAAGTTCAACTCCGGATTATTTGCTTTTAAAGCAGGATCGTTCCAACGGGTAATTTTACCCATAAAGATTTTCTCCAATAACTCGTCAGAAAGTTTAAGACCATCGACACCTGGAAGATTGTAAGCAATAACAACAGCTCCAAGAACTGTTGGGATGTGTACAACTTCGGCTGGCATTTCAGCAAGCTTTGCATCATCGAGATAAGCATCGGTGGCTCCAAAATCAACCACTTTATCGCTTAAGCTGCGAATACCTCCGCCTGATCCGATTCCACCATATGTAAGAAGTGTTCCGGTTTCGGATGTGTACTGCTTGAAAACAAGGTTATAGTATGGCATTGGGAAAGTAGCTCCCGCTGCTGTTAGCGTTACATTACTGCTGCTTGCCGATTTTTCACCTGAATTCTTTTTCGATGAATTTGAGCAAGCTCCTAAGAACAATAAGACTATAATTAAAACAAATAAGTTTTTCATTTTATAAAATTTAAAGGTTAAAATTTCAATTCGAGATTTAGATAAGCGTACGTAGTAGCCGGAATCGACTCATCGGCAGGATTCCAATACCTCACGTTTGGTGCAAATTTCACACCTTTTACAGCATTAAACTCAAGGCCTGCCATTAATAACTGGCCATCTTTATTTAATTGCCACGGATCAGATTCTCCTTCCAGTGCTTTCGATTTCAGGTCGTCAAACCTTCCGAACAATTTAAATTTATCGGCAGCCTGATATGTTGCATAAAAAGAGGTACCGTAAATATCTTGTCCTTCAACCCGATTATGATTTTTCTGGTAGTTATACTCGCCACCTACGGTTAACTTTTCACCGGAATAAGCAAGAAATGTTGCAAGCGACTGCTGTTTTACGTCCTTGCCGTAAGTATCGACATAAACCCGGCCAACAACATTATCAACCGGTTTTACAGTAACTCCAAGCCCGGGACGAACAAATTCATCTGCCTGAATCAATTTATATCCTTCCCCGTTGATAAGAGAGAAATCAGCACTTACAAAATCGGCAAACTTGTAATCTAAGTTAAACCCTATATCAGCGCTGGCATTAAATTTATAGGCATCCTGGTACGATTTTTCGATATACCGCAGCCCCCATGTTTTTTCCGACACTTTGAACTGAGTAGTTGAAATCATCCCAAAAGAAGCCTTGAAGTTGCTCTTTTTGTACTGAATATAGGCATTCTTGAGATAAGCGGTCATTTGCAAACCTCCAACCTTTGGATCACCAACATCCAATACTAATTTCGCATACCATTCTTTACTGAAGTTGTATTCGTACCCCAAATAGGCTCTCGTGATTTCAAAAGACTTTGTTGACTCACCGTCTGAGAAACTTGTATTAAAGTTTGTGAAAATCAATGCGAGTGGTTTTCCATTTGGTTTGAATTCTTCCGGTTTTTCCTGACTAAATCCTGCTGTAATGATTGTTGTCATCACTAACAACAGCAAATACATTTTTTTCATTTTAACTTAAGATTGAATTTTAATATTTCGAGGGCAAAAGTGGTGGAAGGTAATTACAGCGCAGTTACAAAATTGTTACAAAACGATTAAATTTCAACTTAAATCATCCCTAACATCTTGTTCGTCAACAACAAAGATTTCGTAATAATTTTGTAACAACAAAAAAAAGCCCAGCCAAAAATGGCTGGGCTTTGAATACTATTCTATTAAGCTCCTATTTAATCTGTCGTGTGAACTGAATAAAGTCGCGTTGTGCTTTTACCAGGTTCACGGTGTGCAACAGCAGGTACTCGATTTCGGAAATGACTTTAAAGAAAAGTTGAGAATTACGCGTGTTTACCTGCTTGGTCTTGATTCGTTTAATCTGGTTCTTCTCCATCTTTTTCAATACTTCAATCAGGTCGTCGCGCTCCTTAACAATATTATCCAGATCGTCGTAGTTTTCTTCCTTAATGGTATGCAGAATAAAATTGTAAAGCGAATCAATTTGTGAAGTGAGTTCATTCAACATGTCGATTTGCTCCTTAACAAACGGTTTGTGGTTGTTCTCGACATGCTTGATCAGTGGCTCGAGCATGAAGTGCACGGCGTGTGCCATTTCGCGCTGGTGCTCGATCATCTGCACATAGAAATGGCTGGTTTCAAGCGTTCCGCCGGCAATTTTATTTATGGTGGTATACACCTTCTCTTTATTTCGTTTTGCCTTCTTATTGAAATTACGGCAGGCTTCCTGCGCTTTCTTCAGGGCCGCACGGTCTTCCTTCACAAATCCTTCAATTCCCATAGCCAGCACCTGGTTGCTCGATACAATCGCTTTCAGCACCTGTTTCGAGCTTTTTTCAATGATCTGCTCATTGGCATCTTCCGCAACAATATCTTCTTCTTCTTCAGCGGCCTTGCTAGCAGCGCGTTTTTTAAAGAACAATTGCGTGCGAATAACCATAATAATAGCGATGGCGACGAAAATAAAGATCATAAAACTGCCACTAACCGAAATCAGCAATGCGATAACGGCCGAAACCGAAAAGGCGATCAGTGCGGTCAGGAACCAGCCACCAACTACAGAGAACACACCCGAGATACGGTAAACTGCCGATTCGCGATCCCATGCCCGGTCGGCCAGGGAGGTACCCATGGCCACCATAAATGTGACATAAGTGGTTGATAAAGGCAGTTTAAGAGAAGTACCAATGGCAATTAATATACTGGCCACTACCAGATTTACAGCAGCTCTTACTTTGTCGAAAGCAGGGCCGTCGGTTTCGTCTTCGCTGACGTATGAATGTGGCTCGAACCTCGACTGCACAAGACGGGTTACCCCACCGGGCATCACCTGCACCAGTTTTTTATTAAAACGGGTTGTAGAACGCACCAGCACGCGGGCAGCCATCGACGAATCGAAACGCTCAGACTCACCTTCGTATTGACGCGAAAGATCGACAGTAGTAGCGACTACCGACCTTGCTTTTCGCGACATGATAAGGGTGATGATCATGACAAGTCCGGCGATAAGCAGCATGTAAGTAGGTGTTCCCACTTTACCGGCCAGCATTTCCATAGTAAATGAATCGGGTGCGGCACTGCCTGCGGCTACCCAGGCTTTAAACGAATTGTACCCGGCCAGCGGTACCCCGATAAAGTTTACAAGGTCGTTGCCTGCAAAGGCCATGGCCAGGGCAAATGTACCGGCCAAAACAACCACTTTCAATATTTTTATTTTGAATATCCAACGTAATAACTGAATGAGTATCGTCCAGAATATGAAACTGTACAACATGATCAACCAGGTATTGTGTTTAAAAAAGTCTTGTAAAGTTCCGCCGTCAGCAAGTTGAATATCAGCAAACGACGAACCCTTGAGACCTTTGATCAACATAAAATACGTAATTGCTGTAATGGCCAATCCTCCAAAAATAGCTCCCACATATTTCATGGGCTGCCGGTATTTAAACGTAAACACCATTCGGGTAAGGTATTGTACAATTGCACCGACCGAGAAGGCGATAAACACCGAAATAAGTATCCCGGAGATAATTGCAAGTGCTTTCCCGGAATTGATGTACTGTGCCAGTTCCATAACGATCGAACCGCCGGCAGTTTTAATTTTTACCGCCGAAACTGCCACTGCTGATCCGAGCAACTCGAAAACGATGGAAACCGTTGTTGAGGTTGGCATTCCAAAGGTGTTGAACATGTCGAGCAGAATAACGTCGGTGATCATTACAGCCAGAAAGATGACCATGATCTCGGAGAAATAGAACATCTCGGGATGAAATATTCCCTTTCGAGCTACTTCCATCATTCCGTTCGAGAAAGTGGCGCCGACCAGCACCCCCATACTGGCCATCAGAAAAATCACCCATTTTGGGGCGGCCTTTGAACCGATAGCAGAGTTTAAAAAATTTACAGCATCGTTGCTTACACCCACAATAAGGTCGGAAATTGCCAATGCGAAAAGCACGACAACTAAAATCAAATAAAAGTTATCCATTTATGCAGAGTTTAATGTCATTGAAAAGGTACAATACTGTTCTTTCAATTCGGTTTAGTGTCTTTAACTTGAGTCTTTAAAATTAACCACTTCCGAATATCTACAAAATCATTCTTCAATTTATTACACGAATTTATTTTCGGTAGGCTAAAGTCTTATCGAAAATCCTTCGCTCGTCTGTTTTATACTGTAAACACCACACTTTAAAGAAGGTGCCCCCGAAAGTGGGTCGGCAAATATAAATGCTCTCGGGGAATACCCACATTCACCAAATATTAAAAAAACATTAAGTAACCGTGAATTTTCTGTTAATCAGGAAGTTTCGTAAATTTTATACATTTGCCCAGCTTAATTTAGAACAACAATAACAGTATAATCTTAATCGATTTCAAGTGACTTTACTTCAAATGAAAACATATTCTTCAAAATTTCTGGCGTCTGTCGTAGCCGCTACACTAACGATTTTGGCATTGGCAATGATGCTTCTGGTAAAATACTACGGTCACTACTTTCTGGTAATTGTGATCCCGACGGTCCTGTTCTTCGGAGCCGCTTTTTTCAGCATTTCCTTTATCATCCGAAAATACATTATCGACCGTATCAAACCCATTTACAATACCATTCGTGATTTGCCGGTGAGTGGCAACAAAATGGATAAGATTGAACTGGATCCCAACAACCTGCTGCTGGGTGTAAAATACGAAGTTGAAGAATGGGCAAAAACCCAGCTGAAAGAGATTGAACGTTTGAAAGAACTGGAGCGCTACCGTAAAGATTTTGTGGGTAATGTATCGCACGAATTGAAAACCCCGATATTCAATATCCAGGGCTATGTATTGACTTTGCTCGAGGGTGGTTTGGATGATCCGAAAATCAATAAACTCTACCTGAAACGTACCGAAAAAAGTATCGACAGGATGGTATCGATTGTTGAAGACCTGGAATCGATCACAAAACTGGAATCGGGAGAACTGAAACTTAATATGGCCCGATTCGACATTGTGAAAACTGCTGAAGAGGTAATTGAAATGGAGCAGTGGCAGGCCAATGAGAGTAAAATCAGCGTGCAGGTGGTCAATAAACCCGAAAAACCGATTTACGTACTGGCCGATAAAAAACGAATCCTTGAAGTACTTACTAACCTGGTAGGAAACGGCATTAAATACGGCAAGAAAAAGGGAAATGTGAACATCTCGTTTCACGATTTGGAAGACAATATTATTGTTGAAGTCAGCGACGACGGTATTGGAATCGGGAAAAAAGACCTGCCCCGCGTATTCGAACGTTTCTTCCGTGTAGATAAATCGCGATCGCGGGAACAGGGCGGTACAGGACTGGGTTTATCGATCGTAAAACACATCATCGAGGCGCACAACCAATCGATTAATGTTCGAAGCCTCGTTGATAAGGGAACGACATTTAATTTTACACTTGAAAAAGCCAAATAATCACCTAACTTTGTGTTTATCTTAACTGTATTGAAAAGTTAATGGTTTCTTAATAGTTGTTACCTAACTTTGCCACCTTAATTGAGTAGTTATGAGCGAAAATCAGTTTAAAGTTTTATTAGTTGACGATGAATTGGATATCCTGGAATTTTTGAGCTACAACCTCGAAAAAGAAGGGTACAAAGTATATACCGCCAAAAATGGTGTTGAAGCCATTAAGATTGCCGAAAAGCAGACACCTCACCTTATTATCCTGGATGTTATGATGCCTGAAATGGATGGTATCGCTGCCTGCGAAGAGCTGCGTAAAATACCGTCGCTCAGCAGCACAGTTATTGCTTTTCTGACAGCGCGGGGAGAAGATTACTCGCAAATTGCAGGATTTGAAGCCGGTGCCGACGACTACATCACCAAACCGGTTCGTCCGAAGGTGCTTATCAGCCGGGTAAAAGCCTTACTGAAACGTACAGGTGAAGCCACGCAAACAGCTGCCGAGGTGGTCGATTCGAACATCATTAGCATAGGAAACCTGATGATCGATAAGGAACGTTACCTCATCCGTATTGGCGATAATGAAATGATCCTTCCGCGAAAAGAGTTTGAACTGTTATCGTTGCTGGTATCAAAACCAGGCAAGGTATTTACCCGTGAAGAAATTTATTTTTCGGTTTGGGGAGAGAATGTAGTAGTTGGCGATCGTACCATCGACGTGCATATTCGTAAACTCCGTGAAAAAATCGGCAACAACCACATCAAAACCTTAAAAGGAATCGGTTATAAATTTGTGGAGTAGCCTCTTGCTATTTGATTTGAATTATTCGAAATGATATACGCCCTGTCCATCCGGATGGGGCTTTTTATATATCCGTTAATTAGCCTGAAACCAGATCGTCATTATTAAATAAATTGTCCCGAAGGTACTAAATATGATTAACCACCGGTAAAACCGGTGGCAGATAAATAACAGGAATCTCAGCCCTGAAAGGGTTGAACCAACTCCGTTATTTTAAAAAGTAACGCTCGTCAATATTAATTTGGTGTTCTTCCAGCAGTCTTCTGTACTCTGTTTCAAAAGATTCTGTTTTATGATGTTGCTGCTGATTTTTAATATAATTAATCAGCTTGTCTTTATCCCAATATGAATAACTCAAAGCGGCATATCCGTCTGCCCATCCAACAAAGTCTGGGAAATAATCGGAAGTTTTTAACCAAATAGATGATGCAGTTTTAATGTCTCTGACAAAGTCTGCCAAGGCAATGCTGGGGTGAAGATCTGTTAAAATATGCAGATGATCCTCCATGCCGTTGATCCTGAATAAATGGCAATTTTTATTTTTAATTATTCCCCAAATATATTTAAAGAGCATTTCGTTGTGCTCAAGTACTAAAGTTTTTTGACTGTGTTTGGTACGGAAAATAAGTTGATAAAGAATTTGTCGATAGCTGGACATAGTGATTGTTTAGTTAACGAATAAGGCTTACTAATTTAGTTTGTTTGTTGGGATTGTACTAATTCTTCACAGTATTTATTCACCCCTTTCAGGGCTGGATCACACAAGTCGAGTTCTACCGTGCGTTTTACGCACGGTTATTCACATTTAGTCCTTTCAGGACAAAATTCATTCCCTTGAAATTATACAAACAAAATATATTCAGATTGATCGAATTACACAAAATATACAATCACATAAAGGATGGAGAAACCCAGAACATAGCCGGCAATCACTTCCCAGATGCTGTGTTTTTTCAACGCAAGACGCGCTGTTCCGACCAGTCCCGATACCAGCACAACGATAAGTATTGAATAGATGGGATTTAATCCCTTTCGAAAAGAAAGCGCAAAAAATACACCGGCCAGCGCACCCAAAGCAGCCATGTGATTACTGATCTTCCATTTAAAAGAAATGATAAGAAGCGCTACCAGCACCAGAACACTTGCCAGCATAAACAATTTAAACACCGGAAAAATATTCATCTTTCCCAAAAGGATGAAACCCAGGTAGTAAAATATAGCTGATGCCAGCAATGGAATTACCCGGTCGGTACTTTTCGACATGCTGATATCGAAGCGTGGATTGATGGCCAGGATAGACACCATCAGCAAAGGCAAAATACAGGTTGTGAAGAATACCACCAGCAAAACAAAACGCTTGGCCTCCCATGATAACATCGAAAAATAAAATCCTGAGTGGAGCAACAATAAGATCCCGAGTGTGGGTAACAAAACAGGATGAAAAACAATGGAAATAATTTTGGCTAAACGTTCCTGCATATCAGAGTTCTTTTCGTAGCCGGGCAACCGGAATATCGAGTTGCTCGCGGTATTTTGCCACGGTTCGGCGGGCAATGTTGTAGGATTTTTGTTTTAATATGGTGGCCAGTTTCTCGTCGGTAAGCGGTTTGCGTTTGTCTTCGTTCTCGATACATTCTGTCAGTATCTTCTTGATCTCGCGGGTCGAAACCTCCTCGCCGTCGTCTTTTTGCAAACCTTCAGAGAAGAAATATTTCAGTGGATAAATGCCAAAATGTGTCTGTATGTATTTGCTGTTCGACACCCTTGAAATGGTAGAAATATCGAGGTTGGTACGCTCGGCTATATCCTTCAGGATCATCGGCTTCAACTTGGTTTCGTCGCCTTCCTGGAAAAACTCTTTCTGAAAACTGATGATCTCCGACATGGTGAGCAATAAAGTCGTCTGCCGCTGGAGAATGGCATCGATAAACCACTTGGCCGAATCAAGCTTCTGTTTGACAAAAAGCAGGGCTTCCTTATCATTCTTTTTGGCCTTTTGGTTTTCGCTCATCGTCTTTAACATTTCCTGGTAGGCATCGTTCACCTTTAACTCAGGCACGTTTCTCTGGTTAAGCGAAAGACTCAGTTCTCCATCAACACTTTCAAGCAAAAAGTCGGGGACAATATGCTGATTCGATTTATTTAGCGGATTGCTGTAAGAGCTACCCGGTTTGGGATTTAATTTTAATACCTGTTGAATACCTGCCTTGAGTTCCGCCTCCGAAATTTCCAGTTTGGTTCGAATTTTCTCGTAATGCTTCTTGGTGAATTCGGTGAAATAATCCTTAACAATGGTTTTTGCCAAATCGTATTCAGGACCTTCCTTCCGATCAAGCTGCAACATGAGGCTCTCCCTCAGATCACGCGCTCCAACTCCCGGCGGATCAAAGTCCTGAATAACATTCAGGATCTTTTCAAGCTCCTCTTCCGGAACATCCATGTTCATGTTGAACGCCAGATCATCGCTGATCGACATTAAATCACGACGCAAATATCCGTCGTCATCAATATTACCAAGAATGTATTCGGCCAGCTGACGTTGACGCTCATCCAAATCAGAAAGACTGAGTTGTTCCGTTAAAAATTCATTAAACGAAGTTCCTACTGAAAATGGAACATCCTCGTATTTATCGTCCTTCGAATAATTGCTGGTGTTTAATTTATAGGTTGGAATCTCCTCATCCTCATAATAATCCTCCATCGAAAACTCTTCGTTATCGACATCGCGATTTTCATTATCATCGGAAAAATCGGACTGATCATCCACTACCGGGCTGTCGGATTCGAGTTCAAGAACCGGATTCTCCTCCAGTTCTTTTTTGATCCGCTGTTCGAGTTGCATCGTTGGGATCTCCAAAAGCTTGATCACCTGTATTTGCTGAGGCGACAGCTTTTGTAAAAGCTTCTGCTGTAATGTTAGTCTCTGCTCCATTTCCCAATGCTTAATTGCGTAAATTTAATATTTTTTCGGAGCAAAGCTTCTAAACTTTCTTAGAACTCGGCATTTTTTGGAGTCCTTGGGAACGCAATTACATCGCGTATATTTCCCATGCCCGTGACAAAGAGGATGAAACGTTCGAAACCGAGTCCGAAACCACTGTGAACAACCGAACCAAAACGTCGGGTATCGAGGTACCACCACATTTCCTCCGACGGAATATCCATTTCTTTCATCCGGGTTTCCAGTTTTACGAGGTCTTCTTCACGCTGCGACCCGCCTATAATTTCGCCGATCTGCGGGAAAAGCACATCCATTGCACGAACCGTTTTACCATCGTCGTTCTGTTTCATGTAGAACGCTTTAATTTCTTTTGGATAATCGGTGAGGATCACCGGACATTTGAAATGTTTCTCAACCAGGTAACGTTCGTGTTCACTTTGCAGGTCCACGCCCCAATCTACCGGGAACTGGAATTTCTTCTTTTTATATGGTTTTGAGTTTTTTAGAATATCGATGGCCTCGGTGTACGAAATGCGGATGAAATCGTTGTTCAGAACAAACTCAAGTTTCTCGATCAGGTTCATCGAACGCTGATCCTGTGGTTTGTTCTTTTCTTCCTGCTCCAAACGCTGAGCAAGGAATTTAAGATCATCCATACAGTTGTCAAGCGCATATTGAATACACGATTTCAGGAATTCCTCGGCCAGATCCATATTGTCTTTCAGGTCGTAAAAAGCCATTTCCGGTTCAATCATCCAGAATTCGGCCAGGTGACGGGTGGTGTTCGAGTTTTCGGCACGGAATGTAGGCCCAAAGGTATAAATCTCGCCCAGTGCCAAAGCACCAAGTTCGCCTTCTAACTGACCTGAAACAGTGAGATTAGTGGCACGGCCAAAAAAGTCCTGAGCATAATCAATTTCCCCGTCTTCAGTTAATGGCGGATTTTTAGGATCGAGTGTTGATACCCGGAACATTTGTCCGGCGCCTTCGGCATCGCTGGCCGTTACAATTGGAGTATGCAGGTAATTAAATCCTTTTTCGTTAAAATATTTGTGAATGGCAAAAGCCATGGCATGACGAATGCGGAATACCGCTCCAAAAGTATTGGTACGGAAACGCAGGTGCGCATTTTCGCGCAGAAACTCAAGCGAGTGTTTTTTAGGCTGTATAGGAAATTTATCAGGATCGGCTTTCCCCAGTAGATCGATCTTTTTTGCGGTCAGTTCAATGTTCTGTCCGCTTCCTGCCGATTCGGCCAACTCGCCGGTAACAGCTATTGCTGCACCGGTATTGATGTCGCGTAGAAGCGCTTCATCAAAACTTTCCACTTCAACTACAACCTGAAGATTATTTATAGTAGAGCCGTCATTCAAGGCAATAAAATTCACATTTTTACTACCGCGTTTTGTTCGTACCCATCCTTTGGCAACTGCTTCGCTGCCTGCTTTTCCACTTGTCAAAATTTCTTTAATCTTCAAACGTGTCATGATCTTTCTACTTTCTTAAATCTGTATGTTATTCTGTAATCCCGAAGAAGCAATTAACTCTCCGTTGTAAATAAAGCATACAAATTTATAGTTTATTGGCAATTATCTGACGCCCTTCTTCATTTTCGACCAATTTTTAATACTGAAATGAAATACGCCTTAAAATGTAATTCGCGACCGAGTAATTAAATCAGATAAACCCATTTTAATTGCGATCGTATAAAGCCATAGTTTAATCAACTCCTTTAAAAAATTATGTCACAAAAAAATGTGAGCTAACGCAAGTTTTTGAATTCGGCTGTGTCAAACTTATGTTGAAAATTTTAAACAGATGAAAATAACAGGTGAAATTAAGATTAGCGATAATGGTTTTGTTTTTAACTCGAGAACGGGCGATTCTTTTAATCTGAATCCTTTTGGCCTCGAACTCATGAAATACATTGAAGCAGAAAACGATTTTGATCAGATTAAAGCGCAGATTCTGGAAAAGTACGACATCGACGACTTGTCGTTTGAAAAGGATTTTTATGATTTCTGTGCTTTGCTGAAACATCATCAAATCATTTCACAGGACAATCCGCTCGATTTTAAATAGCAGCCATGAACAAACAGAAAATCACACTTGCCGTAACCGGATTAAACAACACCGACAATCCGGGTCCCGGGGTACCTTTTATTCGTGGCATTAATGAATCGGAAAAATTTAATGCCCGCATAATTGGCCTGGTTTACGAAAACCTGGAACCGGGAATTTACATGGAAGATTTGTGCGATCGTATTTTTCAAATCCCCTATCCCTCATCCGGTTCGGATGAATTGATAGAACGCATTGAAAATATTCACCAACAAGAACAAATCGATGTTCTGATTCCTAACCTGGATGCCGAGCTTTTCTCATTTATGAAAAATGAAGAACGATTGCGCAGCCAGGGCATACACACTTTCCTGCCCAACTTGAAACAGTTTCGGGAACGCGAAAAAGACAAACTTCAGGAGTTTGGCAAGAAATACGAAATCAAGGTGCCGGGAAGCATCAACATGGGTAGCCTGGGACAGATCAGCGATCTGGAGGATAAATTTGATTACCCGGTGATGGTAAAAGGCCAGTTCTACGATGCATATGTAGCCGACAACAAAGAACAGGTAAAACAGGCTTTTCATAAAATCGCATCGAAGTGGGGTTTCCCGGTAATTGCACAGGAATTTGTGAAAGGAACCGAGGTAAACGTAATTGCGCTGGGCGACGGCAAGGGAAATACCATTGCCGCAGTTCCCATGCGAAAACAGTACATCACCGATAAAGGAAAAGCCTGGGGCGGCATTACGCTCGCCGACGAGAAGATGATGGAACTTACCCGTTCGATTATCTCAAAAACCAAATGGAAAGGTGGAATGGAACTCGAGTTAATAAAAACCAATGGAGGCGAATATTACCTCATCGAGATTAATCCGCGCATTCCGGCCTGGGTTTACCTGGCAGTTGGTGCCGGCCAAAACATACCGGAAGCACTTGTAAAACTGGCCCTCGGAATGGACGTACTACCCATGACTGAATATAAAATCGGAAAAATGTTCGTCCGCTATTCGTACGACGCCATAGTTGACCTCGAGAAATTTGCGGCCATTTCAATGAATAAGGAAATATAACACTCAGAAATCATGACAAAATTAGCATACGAAAAACCTGTAATCAGTAAAATAACCGCCGGCGTTCCCAATAAATTTGGGTTGCCTACCAGGCAAAAGATCATTCCCGAAATCGACGGAATTCCTGTTGAAAAAATCATGGAAGAATACGGCTCGCCGGTATTCGTTCTTTCAGAAAAAACAATACGAAATACCATTGCTGAAGCGAAACAGGCCTTTGAAACCCGTTATCCGAAAGTTCAGTTTGCGTGGTCGTATAAAACCAATTACCTCGACGCAGTTTGCAGCATCTTCCACGACGAAGGTGCCTGGGCTGAGGTAGTTTCGGCATTTGAATTTGAGAAAGCTCTATCACTGGGTGTGAACGGTTCCAATATTCTTTTTAACGGACCCGAAAAATCGGAAGAAGACCTTAAACTGGCCATCGAACACAATGCCTGTATCCATATCGATCATTTTGACGAGCTGTATTTGCTGATAAAAGTTACCCGCGAACTGGACAAAAAAGCACGGGTGGCCATTCGCATCAACCTCGATGCAGGAATTTATCCCATTTGGGACCGTTTTGGGTTTAACTATGAAAACGGAGAGGCCTGGAATGCCATCAACCGTATTATGCTCGCCGAAAAACTTGATTTGATTGGCTTGCACACGCACATTGGCACTTACATCATGTCGGCAAATGCCTATGCCGTTGCAGCATCTAAACTGGCAAACCTTTACATGGCAACGCACCGAAAGTTCGATCACTGGTTGAAGTACATCGATTTGGGCGGAGGTTTTGCATCGAAAAATACGCTAAAAGGAGCTTACATGCCGGGCTCGGAAACCTGTCCTTCGTTTGATGAATATGCCGAAGCCATTTCAAACGCGTTGATCTCCTCAGAAATACCGCACGAAAATCTTCCGGTGCTGTTTTTGGAAACCGGCCGCGCACTGATCGACGATGCCGGATATTTGCTGACAACTGTTTTGGCCAACAAACGATCGACTCAGGGGCGGAGAACTATGGTAATCGATGCCGGAGTAAACCTGCTTTTTACCTCCTTTTGGTACAACCTGGGAATTTTTCCAACACGGCAATTATCAAATCACCTGGAAGAAAGCACGATTTACGGACCGCTTTGCATGAACATCGATGTGATCCGCGACGCCATTAACTTTCCGCAGGTAAAAACAGGAGAGAAACTGGTCATCGAGCGGGTCGGCGCATACAATATGACTCAATGGATGCAATTCATCACATTCCGACCCAACGTGGTGATGATCGATCTGGATGGGAAAATGCACATTGTGCGTAAAAAGGAAAACCTGGATTCCCTTCAAAGCTTCGAACAAAATCCGAAAAGATAAATGATCGCCTTGCCTTCCATAAACAAAAAAGATATTGTCCAGTCTGTACTAAATAGTTACTCGCAGGTATTTTTCTCGACCTCAAATTTACTGGCAGTGCTACTAATCATCATTAGTTTTTTTGATTACGGGGCCGGTATCGGAGGGCTTTTATCTGTGCTGATAGCCAACCTGCTGGCCTGGGGATTGGGTTATAACAAATACTTGATCAGCTCCGGACTTTACGGGTACAACGCACTATTGGTCGGCTTGGGAGTTGGGCTTTTTTATCAGCCTTCCGTTGAAGTTTATGTGCTGATCATTATTGCTGCGGTTCTGACCTTTTTCATTACCATCGTTTTTCAGGGCGTACTGGGTAAATACGGATTGCCCTATTTAAGTATACCCTTCCTTTTTGGAATCTGGATCGTGGCCTTGTCTGGAGGCGATCTGTCGGCACTGAATATCAGTGAACGCGGTATTTTTACATACAACGAACTGTATGCTTTGGGCGGACAAAATTTTGTGGACTTTTACGACTTCCTGGAAAAACACATATCCAATTCCTTTGTCAGGATCTATTTTCACTCGCTGGGAGCAATTTTCTTCCAAACGCATTTGTTGGCGGGTATTATCATTGCTATCGGATTGCTGATCTATTCTCGAATTACTTTCGTACTTTCCATCCTTGGATTTTCGGTGGCCTTCCTTTTTTACCAGCTGGTAGGCATCGAATTCAGTTCGCTGGGCTACACCTTTATTGGCTTTAATTATGTACTTACTGCCATAGCACTCGGCGGCTACTACCTCGTTCCGGGGCGTATAAGTTTTGGCTGGATCGTACTGATGTTGCCGGCAGTAGTTTTGATCACCACCAGTACACAACAGATATTTATTTTGCTAAAAATTTCGGCTTATTCACTACCTTTTAACATTGTTGTTTTAATGTTTTTGTACGCACTAAAACTGCGTGAAAAACGACCGCGAAAACTTTTGGAAACTCCGGTACAGTTAGGCAAACCCGAAAAAAATCTTTACCTGTATTCGGGCAACTTAAAACGATTTCCTGCCGCTTACCCGGTATCGGCTACTTTGCCGTTTTTAGGCGAATGGACCGTCAGCCAGGGACACAGTGGAGAACACACCCACAAAGGTGCCTGGCGACATGCCTGGGATTTTGTGATCACTGATAGAAAAGGGGAACAGTACAAAGGTTCAGGCGATTTTCATGAAGACTATTTCTGCTTTGGAAAGGCGGTACTCGCTCCTTTTAACGGTACAGTGGTTGAAGCTGTAAACCACACCGAAGATAACATCATCGGAGATGTAAACACCAAAGAAAACTGGGGAAATACAGTCATTATCAAACACAACGATTACCTGTATGCCAAACTCAGTCACTTGAAATACCTCTCCCTGGAAGTTAAAGCAGGCGACCAGGTAAAAAAGGGTCAACTGCTGGGCCGATGCGGAAATTCAGGGCGGTCGCCTTATCCGCATTTACACTTTCAGTTTCAGCTTACACCTTATATCGGCTCGGTAACACTCGATTATCCTTTTGGCAATTATCTGCTGAAAGAAAATAGAGGTTATGCACAAAAGAATTTCGAGTTCCCAAAGAAAGAAGACATCGTTGTCAATCCGGCTAAGAATGAGTTGCTTTCAAAAGCGCTGCACTTTATTCCGGGTCAGCGAATGCAGATTCATGTGGAAGTTGATTCTCCCAAAGATAGGTGGCGAAAAATGGCCGGCGATTTTTCGTGGCTGGTACAGACTGATTTATATAACAACACCTTTATTAAATGCGAAAAAGACACGGGATTGGCTTATCTGCACAATAATGACGAGCTTCATTATTTTACCAACTTTACGGGCACCAAATATTCGCCGCTATTCTGGTTTTTTGTGGCATTGTTCAAAGTTCCTATAGGCTTTTTACCCAACAGCAGAATCAACGACTCCATCCCAATTAACCTGATGTTTTCAGGAGTCCTGAAATTCTTGCAGGATTTTGTGGCACCCATTTATCTCTTCCTGAACATCGATTATCTGCTGGTGATGAAAGATGCCGGCGACATTCTTTCGTCGGGCGATGTGGAGATGAAGGCTGAAATCAACAAAAAGATTCTCGGAAAAACTGTAAATACTTACGAAATGGGCATCAAAATCTCGCAGGAAAATGTAGTTCAGGTTTCAGTGAATTTTAACGAAGCAAAGATCAACATAACATGTCAAAACGAATTGGAATAACGATAATATTTATAGCCATTTTTTCTGTGTTGAATGCACAGCAAAAATGGAATTACGCCGAAGTGGACAAAAAGTCGTACGAGCTTTTTCAGCAAAAGAAGTGGAAAGAATTGATTGCTTTTAACGATCAGGCCTGTGAAAAAGGCATCGAATATTTCAATCTTCAGGCGCGCACCGGGATTTCTTATTACAATCTCGGAAAATACCGGAAAGCCAGCACCTGGTTTTTCAAGGCCTGGGAAAACGACGAGAACCTGGAATGGCTGCAAGAATACCTTTACTATAGCCTTTTGTATTCCGGAAGGTACGCTGAAGCAAGTAAGCTGGCCGTGAATTTCACGCCTCAGCTAAAACAAAAAATCGATTTTCAGAAAATGAAACCGCTCCGGATGGCCCTTGAAGGAGGCTATAGTTGGAATCCCGATATCGATCAGCTTTTAAACAGCGAACTGGATGTTGAGGCGGAAGTTGGTTCGGATTACGGCGAAGCTTTCTTTTTTAAAAATTATCATTTTGAATCGCTAGACCACAGTCACCAGATTGCCCCAGGTGTGATCCTGAATCACAATTTCACCCACATCGGCGTTAACCGAACGGAGCAACTTTTCTGGGGTTCGCGCAACAATTTCCCAATTGACATCAGTCAAAACCAGTATTTTCTGAATCCGTTGTTTACGCTCGGTAAATGGTATGTTTCTCCTTCAGCAAACGTTATTTGGGGCAAGTCGGATTTGGTGCTGGGGAACTACGATCCAAATACTTTTTATAATTCCAGCTTTAAATTTTCCGATCTTATATTCACTGCTTCCACCTGGACAAACCGGGGTAATTTTTCGCCGGGAGCAGAAATCAATATCGCCAACATAGCCGACGAAGGACTTACTCAGGCATCGCTTTGGCTAACCTGGTATCCGCTGTCAAACAGCAATCTTTATTTCACGCCGCGCATTTATTTCAAAAGCGATAATGAAAACAGTTTTGGCTACAACACTTTTGGATTCTCTGGTGGATTTCAGTTGGGGCAGTTCCATTTTTACGGCAACTACCTGAACGGCGAGATGAAAAACTTTATCGAGTCTGGAGGTTATGTAATAGCCAACTTCCCCGGCCGTTCAACACGAAAATACATGGGAAGCATTTATTTCCCTTTTGCGAAAAGGTACCAGTTCGTGGTGCGCTACCTCAACCAGGATGTGTTCGAAAAATATCGGGTTTACCGAAATACCGCCCTCGACAATGAAATAGAATACAGTTATATAAAACATACAATTACAGCAGGAATATCATGGACATTTTAAGGAATAAACTACTTGCCTTGCTCCTTTTTGCGGCAACGGCAACAAGCGTTTTTGCACAGTCAAATCAGGAGGCACTGGAAAATGCTTTCGGTAAAAGTTATGAATTTGAGAAAGGCGGTGATTTTTCAGCCGCCATGGATCCACTAAAAAAGGTATACGATGAATCGTCGTATGAGATCAACCTGCGTTTGGGCTGGCTCAACTACAACGCCGGCCTTTTTGATGAATCAATCATTTTCTACAATAAAGCACAAAAACTGAAGCCCTATTCAGAAGAAGCCCGTTTTGGACTGATACTGCCCAAAGCAGCGCTGGGACGCTGGGACGAAGTGATAGACCTGTATGATAAAATACTCGAAATCAACCCGAACAATACGGTAGCGATTTACCGGCTCGGGCTGGTTTACTACGGACGAAAAGATTACGACAAAGCCTATCCGCTGTTCAAAAAGGTGGTCGATCTCTATCCATTTGGTTACGATGGATTGCTGATGCTGGGCTGGACTTCGTATTTTCTGGGTAACTACAACCAGGCGAAGGTGCTGTTCAACAAAGTAAAACTTTATAATCCTAACGATGCTTCGGCAAACGAGGGACTCAATCTCATCCAATAAAATCAATACCATGAAAAAACTAATCTTATCCGCATTAATGACTGTGCTTTATTTTGGCACGTATGCACAGGTTACACTCGATCATACCTACAACTACTCTGCAACGGTTGTGAATTTTGAAACGCTTGGTTACAAGTACTACATTATGGATGTTCCGCGCGCCGAATGCCGGATCTACAACATGGACCATTCATTGTACAAAACCATTTCATGCGCGGTTCCTTCCGGCTGCTTTCTGTTTGATGTTAAATTTCTATCTGAAAAAACATTCGATAATGATGCCGGAATTGAACTGCTTTATTCCTATTACAAATATTATTCGGGATCGGATTATTACGAATACGACAGCAAAATTATCAACGAAGATGGGAGTCAGATTGTGTTCATCGATGGCGCTTTGTACAATTACATCAACAAAACGGGTGAAAATGAATACAAACTTTTTTCGTATTGTTACAATTTTTCAATTTTCCCGGAAGTGATCTGGACCAACATTTATTCATTGCCCGGAGCTCCGCTTGTAAATGCTTCTGTTTTTGATTCGAATGAAGACTGGTCGCTGAACGCCTATCCGAATCCGGGAATTGAGACGGTAAAAGTAGTATACTCACTTCCGGCTAACCTTTTCTCAGCAACTTTGCATCTGGTGGATAATTCAGGTCAACCGATCAATCATTTTAATGTAGATCGATATTCCGATCATCTTGATTTAAACGTCTCATCGCTGGCCAGTGGAGTTTATTTCTATTTTATTGAGAATGAAGGACAAAAATCTCCATCTCAAAAACTGGTAATCCAATGAAACTTATGCCAGCCTGATCTTTGTTTTAGCCAGTAACCAGCTCACAAATAGAGTTACTCCGAGAATTCCGAACAGCCAGAGTGGAAAGCGATTTAGCGGCTGTGTTTGAAATATCGCAGTGGCAATATTTCCGATAATCAGCCACTGTACCACATAAATTAAAGTGATGTTTTTTCCCATCCAGGCCAGGAACTTCTCAAACAGGCTGGCCTGGTATTTTATTACGATCAAATAAAAAATACTGCTCCAGATGATTAGCAATCCCAATGCCCAAATTCCATATTTCAATGTGTGATGATAGTAGGCCTGCAAATTAATGGTGGTATCAAAGCCCATTTTACTGAAATACATTAACAGAAAAACAATAAGGAGAAAAGCGGAGGACGTGAACACTTTTTTCCCGGATATGAATTGCTGAATGCCGTTTTGAGCAAAAAAGAAAAAGTAACCGGCCAGCGGATAAGCCAGCCAGGGAAACAGTGGAAAATACGACCAGGAATAAGTACCGCCGATAAAAGGAGTGATGTAATTTCTCTCGGGAAAAGTGAGCCAGATGTTCATCGTACCGGTAAGTAGCAACACAGCAGCCAAAAGACCAAAAGAAACCGGAAGCTGTAATTTTTTTGGAAGCCTCTTTATCACTGCCAGAATAATGATGCTCAATCCGGCCAGGTACAAAATATCGACACCAAAAATATATTCCCAAGAATTGTACGGCCAGTCGGCATATTTTATTTTAAGCAACAAATGAAAGTTGAGACCGATATTCAACAAAAACCCAAGTACGAATATCTTTATACCTCGCGACATATTTTGTCGGAGAGATTTTTTACTTGCCGCCACAAAATATCCCATTACCATCATAAAAACCATGGCAGTAAAAGGCCCGCCAAGAAAAAGCGAAATCTTGCCTACTACGGATGATTGTCCCGGATAATCGATAAAAAGTTCCATGATGTGCACCTGGATCATAAAAAAGATGGCAATTCCTTTCAGCAGGTCCGGTAATCTTAAACGCTTCATTTTTAATTCGTTTATCTGTTCCTGCAATTGGGGCCACCATTGTTGCAACCGCGTCTTGCTCTTTGCTTCATCCCGTTTCCACCACAACCGGGCTGTTGCTTAGCTCCAACAATTTCAGAATAAGTTGCTGCCGATAAAACTTTGGGTGTGTACTCTTGATCACGCATAGACAAATTGCGGGTAAATGCCCTAAGATGATTTTTTGAACCCCACAGCAGGTTTTCGTAGACTGTGGCGATCTGTGATTCGGGTTTTGCATCAAGCAATTCCTGCAAATCTTTAATGTCCACTTCCTCAATAAAGGCTCCCACCTCGAGCGCTGCCACCAATGTTTCCGAACCTATGGCAACCAGCGAATCGTAAAGCGCAGCCAGTTCCTGATTTTTGAACTTCCCGGGCTTCTCAAAAGCAGGATCTTCCAAATTGTAGGT
The DNA here is from genome assembly GCF_037646455.1 of Maribellus mangrovi. NCBI lineage: Bacteria > Pseudomonadati > Bacteroidota > Bacteroidia > Marinilabiliales > Prolixibacteraceae > Maribellus > Maribellus mangrovi. Next base: position 1,209,293 of record NZ_JBBIXN010000001.1, read on the forward strand.
TTCGAGCAGAACCCCTACCGCCTCGAAATGACGGGTTTCGCTTTGTGAAATATTACTGAATGGCCGTAACTGCCATTTCTCGTAAAGTACCGTGTAAACATCGTGCGCCAGCTTTTCCTCTTCACGCATCAATTGCAATCCTGCTTTTTCCTTTTCGCTTAAAGTGTTTGCAAACGTGGTATAAACAGAAAAAATAAACGTCAGCAACAAAAGGCCAACATAAAACTTTAATGTCTTCATTTCTAAGAATTTTATTTATTGTTTTGACACCGGAACAGCGAAAAACTTGTGCAAAAAAAGCCCCGAATTAAAAATCCGGAGCCTTTCCTTTTCAATTACCTGTTTCAGGAAATCTTCAACTTCAATACATCAGGCGTTTGGTCCTGTTCCGTTGCATTCTCCCGTTCCCGGGACAAAAGTTCCATTGCTGTCTCCGTCATCATCATTCACATTACCTTCAAGAATTTCATCATATTCTTCCTGGGAAATAACTGTTGGGGTATAGCTCTCGCCCATGCTGTTTAAAACAGCGGTAAAAGCCTTCATGTGAAATGTTGATCCACGCAACAGGTTACCGTAAACCCGTTTAATGGTTGCATCTTCAGTTGATTCAATCAACTCCTCCAAATCGGCAATATCGTATTCTTCGATAAATGCACCGACTTTTAAAGCCTCAACCAGGCCGGCACTGCCCTGCTCGGTTAATTGCGCAAAAAGTTCAGTAAATGCTGGGTTCGAATAATTCCCTATACCTTCAACATAAGGATCTTCCAATCCAAATCCTTCAATCAAATGCAGCATGGCTGAAGTATGTGCGGTTTCGCCTTTCGAAATGTTATTAAATACAGGTATCCCGTAAACTTCATAAAACGTTACATACACATCGTGGGCAAACTTTTCTTCTTCGCGCATCAGCAAAAGTCCTTCAATTTCGGCGTCGCTTAATTCGGCCGAAAAATCACAGCTGTCGCCCAGCAGAACTGTTACTTCCGAGCTTTTTACTTCTTCACTGGCTAAAATCTCTTCATCAACTACATCGGTTGCCGATTCTGAACAGGCATTGAAAAGCATTGCCAATCCTGCCATTAATCCAAATACAATTTTTGTTTTCATCTTTTAAAATTTTTAAAGTTTATTAATCTATCATCAATTCGGCAGAATGACTTTTGTTATTATCTAATCGAATACAATTTGCGCGTCGTCCCTGGTTCCATCCGCGATTTCCACGACCCTGTCCCTGGCCTCTGGCGTAGGTGCGATTTCCACATCCATTCCCTTGTCCGCGAAAACCGGCATTACCGTTGCCACGACCTTGTCGATTGAAACTGGCATTTCCCCGTCTTTGGTTGTAGACCTGATTTCTGCCATTATCGAGGGAGGCCTGCAACTGATCGTATTGAAGTTGCTGTTCTTGAGTCAATAATGACTTCACTTCATTCCTGTGTGCTTCCACATTTTTCAACATTTCTGTTCTGATTTCACTTTTCTCAACGGCATTTAGTGTCGAACGTCGTTGTTCACGTAATTCACCCATAGCTTCCTGGTGATCCGCTTCCAGTTCCTGAATGCTTTCTAATTGTTGTTCACTCAGATTCGAAATCTGAGTCAGACAAGGCAGATTCTGATTTGATTGTACCATGTTGGCTCTTCTCCAACCTTGTGCAAAAACGCTTGTTGTTGTTAATACCAGGGCAAAGAACACCCAGGCAAACTTTTGTAAGTTGCTTGTTTTCATGTTTTTAGTATTTAAAATTTGTAACTTTTGTTTATTGAAACCTCCCCGACGTTCCGGGCAGATTATATCTTTTATTTGGTTTTTATTCTATTCGTTTTCGTCCAAAACCGCGTCCTCTTCCTGGCAGCGATACATCTTCTTTTGTTTTTGAGAGGCTCAGGAACAATTCCTCCAGTTTTTCCTGTTGTGTACTGTCGCACTCCAACTTCATTCCCAGGTAATAATCAATTGTTTCCTTTTTCAATTCTTTATGCAATTCTCCTATTTTGTCTGAGATTGAATCGAGCATTTCTTCCGAGGGCTCGTCTTGTGCCATTTCTTCTACCATCTCTATTCGTAATCGTTCCAACTGATTTGAAATCTGACGGGCATTCTGATTGTAAGTGCGGTTTAATTCGCGAAATACATCCACCTGGTCCATACTCAAATTCAACTGGTCGCGAAAAAAACGGGTGCGTTGTTCCGATGGCATCTGAACCTGTTTCTCGGTTACTGTTTCTACTGCCTTTTTATCCTGGTGTTTATGGTACCAAAACGACAGTCCCATCGACAGGTTGGTTGCCACCAAAATAACAATCACCCAAACCAATATGCGGTATGTATTTTTTGTTGTCATGTTCTATTCCATTAAGAATGTTTCGATGGGCTCCGCATCCAGTCCGTTCCAATATGGAATCATTTCCTGCTGAGCCAAGACTGTATTTGACGTTTTTGCCGAACCGCTGGCACCCAATTTTATTCCGGCGTAAATTCCAATCAATAGTACAATTGAAAACGCAACCGGCTGTAAAACTCTCACCAGCACTGGTCGGCGATTGATTACCCGTTCTGTTTCCCGATTTTCCATTTTCGCTTTCACACGGGTGTAGAAAAACGGATTGAGCTCCGGCGTTTTTTCAGTTTCCAAAATACTGAGTGTCTTCTTCATGTCTTCAGCAAAGAGCGCGCAATCGGTGCAGTCGTTCAAATGCTCCTGAACAGCCTGCATTTCCTTTATCGGAAGCTCTTCATCGAGGAAGAAAATTAATTTACTCTGTACATCTTTACACTTCATTTTTCAGTATTTATTAGTAAGACACAATCTTTTAATTAAACTTGCGCTACATGCACTTTTTTTTGTAGCAGGTATATAATTTTTTTTGCAGGTTTTTCTTTGCTCTGAACAACAAGGACTCAACCGACGAAATCGAGAGTTCCATCACTTCGGCAATTTCCTGGTACGAAAGTTCTTCGTATTTGCTCAACGAAAAAGCAACTTTTTGATTTTCCGGCAAACTGTTTATCGCCTCATGCAATATGATGGACCGCTGTTGATTCTCCAATTCGAACTCCGGCTGATCAGTACGACTCGATTCAACCTGCAACAGCTTTTTATTTTCGGCCTTTACATCCGAATCGAAAGAACTGAACCAGCGGTGTTTTTTATTGTCGCGAATGTGGTTTAAAGACCGGTTGACTGCGATGCGATACAACCAGGTGGATAATTTGGCATCGGCTCTGAAATTTTCAACAGAACGATAAACTTCAATAAAAACGTCCTGCGCCACATCCTCGGCATCCTCGCGAATCTGCAACATTCCATAGCAGGTGTTAACAACGAGTTTTTGATAGTTTTCAACCAGTCGTTTAAAAGCCTGCTCGTTGCCCTGTTTCAGCTGTTCTATGATTTCGTGATCCGACATTCGCCTGTGAAATTTACTACAATTGCCTCGTTTTTAAAATCATTTACTTATCAATTCGTACACATCGCGCGGTGAAATATCATTGTACTCTCCAATGGTCCGAAGCGTTTGCTTTTTATCTGCCTCAATGTTGTTATTTTTCAGAATTACAAGCAGATCATCGGCATTCTTATTTAACTCTGCTGCAAAATCTTCAAGCGTTTTTCGTCCAACACCCGATCCCTGCATCGAATTCCCGGCTCTTTTCGAAACTATTTCGTAGAGTTCCACAGGAGTTGTACTATTGGCTGCCGCCATTTCCTGCAAAGTTTGTGTCTGCACGTCTTTAAATATAATCTTATGGTTTTCGAGCTTCCGTGTCATTTCATCGGTCGATTCCAGGTGAAGCTGTTCGGCCAGTTCTGCCAGAGTAAGCAATTCGGCATGAGGCACCGGTGCCCGGTCTTCGGTTTTTTCCCACGATTCGGTAAGATCCTCGCCCAATGTCATCACATTTTCGAATGGTGGAATGGAAAAGAAGGTTCCGAAAAAGACAATTAAAATCAACAAGGTAGAAAAGACAAACTCCTTCTTCTTATTGAATCCGTTTTTTCTTTTTGCACGAAAATAGCTCAGAAAAGCTCTCCAGTTAGCTGAAAACAAATGGAATATGGAAAGTATAATAAAACTAAATGAAAAAAGTGTGTGCAAGCCTTGCCATTCTTCTTTTGTCAATCCCCACAAAGTCCAGTTTACCCAGTATGCATAGCGCCCCGGAGGAGATACATACAGAATTAAACCCGACACTAAAAGTATCACCATTGCATAGGTCAATCCAAAACTGATAAACGCTCTCCAGCTAAATTTTCCGCTCATACGTATTATGAAATTAAGTTTACAATAACAGTATGACACGGGTCTTAAAAAAAACTTGCGTTGTTATTCGGGCAAATCCGGTTTTTGATCGTGATAAGGTGATTCGAGTTTGCGGCCACGGTACATAAACCGTTTCGACATGTGCTTCAGAATTTCGTTGGCTGTGCTTTCAATCGGTTTATTAGACACGTTGACAACGGTGAATCCTCCGCGATCGAAAACAAACATGGCATTTCTGATCTCTTCCCGCACTGAGCGCTGATCGATGTATGATTCGCTGCGGTGATTGGTCCAGTCCTGCATGCGTTTTACGCGGTGAGTAATCAACTGCCCGGCTCCGATGTGTAAACCAAAAACCCGGTTCGGATCGATACTAAACAATTCATCGGGTGGTTGTACTCCGGGAACAAGCGGCACATTTGCTACTTTCCAGCCGTACATGGCGAGGTAAACACTCAGCGGAGTTTTCCCGGCACGCGATACTCCGGTCAATACAATTTCAGCTTCTTTTAGTCGCTGCGGATTCATACCGTCGTCGCGCGATAACGTAAATTCGATCGATTCGATACGATCGAAATATTGTTGGTTCAATTCACGATACAATCCGGGATGTTGAAGCGGTTCCACATCCAGTGTTCGATCGAGGTAGTTGGCCAGTTCACCCATCAGATCGATCACCTCAACTTTAAATTCGTTGCACAACTCGTTCACTTTGTACCTGAGGTCGGGATTAACCATGGTATGGGTCACCAATGCACCGTCATTTTTGGCTTTCATTACAATATCGAAAACCTTGTCTTCGGAATCGACATCGCCAAAAATCTCAACCGGAATTTTATTGTTCGGATACTGGATCAAAATGGATTGAACCAGGTTGTTTCCGGCAATTCCGCGGCCACCGGAAATAACAAATATCGGTGCACTTTTTTTCTTTTTCTTTTTTCCCATGCTCCTGAAGTCCTTTCACTAAAAACACCAAACTGCCAAACAGTGTTTACTCCGGTTTTAGTTTCATGCTGAAAGCAGCAGTTTCTTCAACCGATTTTTTACTAAACGGATCATCGTGGTATTGATTATTCAGGTATAATTTAGTCTGATCGAGGTAAAACTCGCTGGCAGGAATTCCACTGGTACCCGTTGGAATGATCGTCTGTGAATTGTCCCAGTTTTTGGTATCAAAAATGTGCCGCTCCGACGCCCCGTGATTGGTTTCATATAAATTGGTAAACGAATAAGAATACGGACAAACGGTGTGGTAACTGCCCGGCACTTCAAAAGGTCCCCGATTCAGTTTAAAAACCTTATTCAATACAGGCACAATTCCCAGCGGGTGACTCAACGTGAAACTGTGCAATGTTCCCCATTGCCACTGTTCGACATCGGAACCGAGTTGTTGGTTCAACTCTTCAACCGTTTCTTTAAAAGACTGAACAATTACATCATCAAAGCTTTCTTTTCCCGATGTATTTACATCGTCGATCCATTGCGATTTTTTATCCTGAAGTACATTTATCATCAGGTTTTCGAGCAACATCCGCTGCCCTTTTATTTTTTCAAAAAGCTCGGGAGAAAGCTCATCTTTTACCAGGTTCAGCATCGATTGGCGATACAAGACCTCAAAAACTGATGCGGCCTGACTTTCGCGTGTCAGCTTATAATCCCAGTTGGCAAGCAGATTCATTGCCTCCTGTTCTGTTTCAGAAAATTCACTGGATTTCTGCAAGGATGCAAGAAACAACTGTGTCATGTGTTCAGCCGTTTTCGATTTAAAATCGCTATGCATGGCTTTAAAATCATCAATTCCGAGTTTCTCCTTGGCTTCCAGCATTTCCCGAATGCGATCGATGCGGCTCGGTGTTGCAAACCAATAACTAATGTAATATGGATAATCGGCTGAAACGGTTTTGTTGTTGGCCGAAGAAACATAGCCACGATCGGGATTGAATTCGTAGGGCAATTCTTCAAACGGGACCAGTCCTTTCCAGTCGTATTTGCTGCTGTCGCCGGGATAAATTGCAATGCCAGAGCCTTCACGCATGGGTAAACCTGCACTGCATTGCAGACCGATATTTCCATCCACATCGGCATAAACAATGTTCTGACTAACAGATGTAAACGTAGAGCAAGCTTCTCGAAAGTCGTCCCAGTTTTTTGCGCGGTTCAACAGGTAAACCGATCGTATTTCGTTACTCATTTCGTTGCCCAGCCAGCGGATAGAAAGCGGTGTTTCTTTTTCTTTTTTAAAACGGTTAACCATCGGGCCACGATGCGTAAATTTCAGATCAACTTGCAGGAAGTCGCCTTCTTTTGTTTTAATCGTTTCATGATGAATATCAAAATCTTTCCAGGTGCCATCAAACCGGTATTTTGTAGAATCCTCGTTAAGTTTTTCCATATAAAAGTCCAGGTCATCCACCATCACATTGGTCATTCCCCAGGCAATTCGATCGTTGTGCCCGGCTATTATAAAAGGCTGCCCCGGCAACACAACGCCCGTAACGTTTACTTTTCCGTCGACCACCTGGTGCATCTGGTACCAAATTCCCGGTGCGAATAATCCCAGGTGCATATCGTTGGCCATTAATGGCAATCCACTGGTACTTTTTTTGCCGGCTACTGCCCAGTTGTTGCTCCCGTTAAAAATTTCGATACCAAGATCTTTTAAATTCTGAGAAGCGGAAAGTAAAGTGGATTCACCTGAAATTTGATTCAAGCCAAACTCGGGATAAACAAGCGTTTTGTGATTTTCGAGATTGGGGATCATTTCTGCTATTTTTTCATCCGAAACTTCAGCGCACAACTGATGCAGAAAATACTCGGTTTGCCAGCCCGCCGATAAGTCCCACGACATGTAACCAATGAGGTTGATTGAGTGCACCGGCTTCCACCATTCGGGTTGATAGCCCAGAATTTTAAACTCGGGAGGTAGTGGAAACTGCGCAATGTACTGGTTCACGCCGTCGGAAAAAGCTTCGAGTGCTGCCACAATTTTGGGATCGGAACTGTCGAGTATCTTTTGCGATTTTTCCTGGATACGCAAAGCCCGCATCATCAGGTCGGTTTCAACCTGATCTTTCCCGAGAATTTCGGACAATCTTCCCTGTGTCACTCGTCGGAGCAGGTCCATCTGCCAAAGCCGGTCCTGCGCCATGGCAAAACCTACGGCCCGGTAGAGGTCGTCTTCGTTTTGAGCGTAAACATGAGGGATACCGTGTGCATCGCGAAGAATTTCAACTTCCGATTTCAGTCCATACAAAACAAAATCTTTGTCGTAATCCGGAATAGCTGCCTTTTTCGTGAATTGCAACAATACAATAACGGAAATAACGATGAGTATCACCAAAACTAATATTCCGGTTAAAATGCGCTTTATCGTCTTCATATACATGTCAGGTTATGTTGATATTCGTGTGGAATTTGCTGTTGTTGATTTCTATGAACACTTGAAAAAAGAAAAGGTTTTTAAAGCATGAACTTCAATTATTTCTATATTTATTGACCTAAATTTAAGCATTATGAAGAAACTAATCATTCTTTTTTTCCTTGGGATTTATGCACTGACCAGCTTTGCCCAGGAAGCCGATAAAATTGTTGGTGTGTGGTGGAACGAAGAAAAAACCTCAAAAATTGAGGTGGAGAAAAAAGACGGAAAATACATCGGAACCGTTGTTTATATGATTCCGGAGAAATACGAGAACGGAGAGCCACCAAAAGACGATGAAAATCCTGATCCGGAGCTACGGGATCGTTCGATTGTGGGCTTGCAGATTCTGAACGGATTTGTTTACAATGCCGACAAGAAAGAATGGAAGGACGGCAGTATTTACGATCCGAAATCAGGTAAAACTTACGATTGTTATGGCTGGCTGGAAAGCAATGAACTGCTGAAACTAAAAGGTTTTGTTGCAGGCATCCGCTGGATGGGCAAAAGCTCGGAGTGGTATAGAACAACACTTTAGTTCAAAGTTCCTTGTTTAGAGTTCATAGTATCCGAAAACAACTTTGAACATTAAACTTTAAACTAACTTACCCTGAAACCTGAACATCGAACCCGGCTTTACGGACTCGTTCGGCAATTGAATTCAGTTCTTCGAGAGGGACTTTTTCGAGGGTTTCAACCGGTGTATCCCTTGCAATGGTGTAAATCATCACCTGCAGGGGATTTATCTTTTTAAGCAATTGCAACCAGGCTGAAACTTCTTTTTCGGAGGTGTTATCAATGGTCTGCCCCTTAAACGAACCACGCACAAACATGGTTTGAATGATCACCTTTCCGTTGAAAGCAATAAGTTTGTCGATTGTTTTCTGCAGATCAAATACACCTTTGGGGCAATCCAGAATCCGAACCGTGTCCTCAAAGGCCGAATCCAGTTTCTGAATGTTGTCTTTAACCCTCTGTAACGCATCAAAAACCGGTTTGCGGTGCAACATTGTAGCATTCGAAAGTACGGCAATTCGTGCCTTCGGGGCCAGTTTATCGCGCAGCTCAATGGTGTCATCAATAATTCCGGCAAATTCGCGATGAAGCGTTGGTTCACCGTTTCCTGCAAAAGTAATAACATCAGGCAGGCGTTTCTCCTGCCCCATCTCAAAGAGTTTAGCTTCCAGCTTTTCACGAACTTCTTCGCGGGTAGGCAGCGTAACTTTTTCTTCGTATTCTTTTGGAGTAAATCCGCATTCGCAGTAAATGCAATCGAACGAACAGACTTTGGCATTGATGGGCAGCAGGTTGATTCCCAGTGAAACTCCTAAACGCCGGCTCTCAACGGGGCCAAAAATAATTTCATCAAACAGGAAAGTTGCCATAGAACAGATTATCAGGCGTCAGTTAAAAAAAGTCCAACAACTGCTACTGAAGTGTAAATGTTGTTTCACCAATCTCGAAACCGTCGGCAAATAAATTCACGGTATAAGTTCCGGTCATTAATTCGGGCTCGCCGGTGTTGTCCCAGAAAATGGCCACCGGCAAGTCTTTCCCTTCGTACACCACTTCACGCATGGCCGAGTATTGTATCTTCAGGTCTTCAAACTGAAACAGGTTGTCTTCTGATTTGCTCATCAACAGTTGATCGGGACGCATAATGCGGGCATATATATTTTTGGCTCCCCGTTCAGTCGCAACATTTTGTCCCAATACAAAATAAATTTGAATCTTTTCGGCTCTTCGTGCAAATTTGGTGACTTTACTTCTGGAATTTATCGGTTCAGCCATCAGATCACGTGTCTTTAGCATCGAAGCTCGTTTCAGGTTTTGTTGTAAACGCTCTTTCTCCTGGTTCAGCTGTTGGTTTTTCTGTTCTACCTGCTTGTATTGCTGTTTCACTTCCAGGTTTTCAGCCATCAATTGTTCGTTACGCCGGTTCAGTGAATCGATCTGCACTACAAAATCGCGCATAATTCCACGAAGTGTAGACACCTGTTTCTGATAATCCGAGATTTTGGAATAACTCACTTTTTTGGTTTGTTCCACTTCCAAAAGCAGATCTTTAACTTTGGCCTGTGCCACAAAAAGCTGCTCGTTGATGGTGTCGTTTTCGGTTTTCAGCGAATCGTAACTGGATGCAATCTGAGTCAGTTCAAACTGAATGGAATCTTTCTCGGTGTTGATCTCACTCACAATAGACTTATGCTCACGGTTTTGCAGAAAATAAAGTACCACAACTACCACCAGAATTACTGACAATGCAATGACAATGATGTTGTTTCTTAGGTCCTTCTTTTTAGTACCGGTATTTATTTCGTTATTCATTTTTGCAGTATCAAGTCGGTTTTAATAACGCAGCAAATTTAATAATCTTTTACCCGGTGCCAACTAAAACAAAATAAGATATTTTAAGCCCGACCATCGACACTTTCAATCATCAAAACAATTTATCTATTTAGAATGTTTCTAAATTAATTGTTTAAATAGAGAATCGGTCTTACATTTGTCGCCAAATAAAATACATCGAAAATCAACATGAATAAAATAAGTTTTCTCCTCTTCTTATTATTGAGCCTTTTCTGCTCGAATATCACATTTTCGCAAACCGATCACAGCGATGCGGTTATTACCGGCCACGTGGTTTCGGAAGGTGAACATATCCCCTTCGTGAATATTTTTCTGGAGGGAACAAAATATGGCACAACCACAGATGTTACCGGCCACTATATGCTGGTAGATTTACCAGTTGGTGAATATACTTTGGTGGCCAAAATGGTGGGCTACAAAGAAAAAAAGGAAAAAGTTATACTTGAAGCCGGTAATACCATTGAAGTAAAATTCGATCTGGAAGAAGACGTCATTCATATGGATGAGGTTGTTGTAACAGGAACGAAAACCTTTAAACGACAAACCGAGAGCGCCGTTATTGTTAATGTTCTCGACGGGAAAACCATTGAAAAAGTAGCCGCACAAACTATTTCCGAATCACTGAGTTTTCAACCGGGCCTGCGCATGGAAACCGATTGTCAGACCTGCAATTACACACAGCTTCGTATGAACGGTTTGGGCGGGGCTTACAGCCAGATACTAATCAACAGCCGTGCCGTTTTTAGTCCGCTAACCGGACTTTACGGATTGGAACAGTTGCCCACTGCACTGGTTGAACGCATTGAAGTAGTGCGCGGCGGGGCTTCCGCACTTTACGGATCGAGTGCGATTGGAGGAACGGTGAATATAATTACCAAACTTCCGGAGCGGAATTCGTATGAGGTCACTTCGAAAAACCAGATAATTGGAGGCGATGCACTGGATTATAATGTAAACGGAACGCTGACAGCACTTTCTCAAAAAAGAAATGCCGGAATGGCCATGTATGCTTTTCATCGCGAACGTGATGCCTACGACCACAACGGTGATAATTTTTCGGAACTCCCGGAAATTACCAACAACTCTTTCGGTATTAATTCATTTTTTCTGATTGATGAAGACCAGAAAATTGAAGCTAATTTTTCGGCAACGAATGAATACCGTTACGGTGGCGAGATGATTGATGGACCGGCTTATCTGGCCAAACAATCGGAAGAACGAACACACAATATTATTATGGGTGGTGCAGGTTATGAAAATACGATTAGCAATAACACCAGTTTGATTATCTACAGCGCCGGACAGTACACAAAACGAAAGCATTTCACCGGAATTTCGCCCGATGGCGGACAGGAATTGCAGGATTACAACAACGCACCGCCTTACGGACATTCTAAAAACTCAACCATCCAGTTCGGGTCGCAATTAAATCACGCTGTCAATGATTTTGTTGGTGCCGGAACCAATATTTTCACCTTTGGGGCTGAATATGTTTACGATGATGTATTTGACGAGATATCGGCGTATGATTATTTAATCGATCAGCAAACCAAAAACCTGGGTGCTTTTGTACAAAGCGACTGGTCAATAACTCGCAAAACAACTTTATTGGCCGGAATCAGAGCCGACAAACACAATTTTGTGGACAAGCTTATTCTGAATCCACGGGTTTCCCTGTTACTTAAACCCAACCTGAACACTCAACTTCGGGTTTCGTGGTCGACCGGATTCCGCGCACCACAGGCATTTGATGCCGATATGCACATTGCTTTTGCAGGCGGCGGTATTCAAACCGTTGAATTAGCCGACAATCTAAAAGAAGAGCGCTCGCAAAGTGTAAGTGCATCACTTAACTGGGACAAACCCAACGAAAAGCACATTGTAGGATTTACACTGGAAGGATTTTATACGCGACTGAACGATGCCTTTATTCTCGAGGAGATTGGAACTGAAGCCGATGGAAATTCCATTCTTGAAAAAAGAAACGGGGGAAACAGCCAGGTTTATGGTGCTACCTTTGAAGCCCGGGCCAATTTTAACCGAACATTGCAAGTCGAAGGCGGCCTCACTGCCCAAAAAAGCACCTATGACGAGGCGGTAGCCTGGTCGGAAGAATTGCCCGGCGAAAAGGATTATTTGCGAACGCCGGAAATTTACGGTTATTATACCCTAAGCTGGACGCCGACTGATCGTTTAAGCACTTCGCTTTCGGGAGTTTATACCGGAAGTATGCTGGTTCCGCATTATGGTCTTGCGGGCGATGCCGGAACACCCGAACAGGATGAACTTTTTAAGTCACCGTCATTTATGGAAACCAACCTTAAAGTTGCTTACCGTTTCGACCTTCAACGCATCGATTCATCTATCGAACTTTTTGGTGGAGTCAGCAACCTGTTCAATGCTTACCAGGACGATTTCGACAGTGGCAAAAATCGTGACAGCGGTTATATTTATGGCCCTTCGAAACCAAGAACACTTTACTTCGGGATAAAACTATTTAATTAAAAACAGGAGCTGCATAAATCGTCTTTTCTTCTTCGTCGTGATTTTTAATATAGCTCCGTTTATCCATTTCAAACGATCACTAAATATTTCCGATTCTCAACCCAAAAAATATACCTCGTCTACACGAATTTGACGCAAAATTGGCAGATTATAATTAATCTGAATTAGAGATTTTTTATTTTTGCGGAATATTGACAATGGGAAAACGCAGACCAACTTTTAAGATGTACAGCTACGGGGAATATTCTATATGGAACCGCGATAGCCATGAAATTCCAAAGATAATGGATATCAAAACTGATATTGAAGCCAGGATCGGAACTGAATTTGGTTATGTCCTGCACATTAAGAACGGGAAGGGAGAAGTCGTGGAGTTCAGGATCGATCATCCTCCGTTTACCGACGATGAAGGAAACATTCGTCCGGCGTTTACCGGCGAGCAATTTATACGCACCAACGATTACCGGTTTTATTTGGGCGACTGCATCTGGGAGCCCCTTGAAGACAAATTGGGAAAATGGGAAATAACAACCTACTATAAAGGTGAGGTTGTAGCCCATAAAATTTTTAATCTGAAGTAGGTTTTATTTTGCAGCTTTCTTTACCTCTTTGGAGAGCTTTTCGAGCGCCGAATCGGCAGCCATAAGCATGTCGTTTACGAGACCTTTGTAATACTGTTTTACCATTTTCGGATTGTCTTTTCCATCGGGATGCATGGCACGAAGACGCAAATCGCGATGCTTGGTCACCACCTCCCCGGCGATTTGGTATATAGCATCCTGGTCAACTTTCGAATTGTACTCCATCACATAAAAACAGTCACTTAAGGTGAGCGACATAATCAAGTCAATGTCTTTCTTTAGGTTTCTGACACTTGCCATCTTCTTAGTTTTTAAGTTGATTAAACATACAAAAATTACAGGAATTAATTACTAATCTCCCTGATTATTGCCCGATCCCTCCTCCGGAAATACCACCCGAAGATCCGGGTTTGAACATGCTGTTATTTCTTTCCTGCTCTTTTTCCTTACGGGCTTTCTCAAGTGCTTCCTTGCGTTTCTTCTCTTCCAGTTCCTTATCGATAATATTTTTTTGGAAGGCCGGATCCGGAGCAACATCCCACTCGTGAGTCTCGCTCCAGTTCGAACGTAATTTTATTACTTCGTTGATGTAGGAAACACGTTCGGGCTGGTATTTATCCTGGTAACTTCCAGTATCCCATTTGCCATTTCCATTGGCATCGTAAATCACCTTTACTTTATATTTTTCAGGTGGAAGCAGTGGAAAATCAACCGTGCCGTCCTCATTGAATGTCTTTTGACGGACCACCGCTTCATCGTCGTTATTCTTCAGCAACTGCACGATCATTGGTCCAGGCACATTGGAAAATTCGAAGGTGAGTGCGCCGTAATAATCTTCTTCACGTGTATTAAAGCTTTTGGTAAATTCTTTGCTCGAAATACCGTAAATATTAAAACAAGCCGCCGAATCGATGCTTAAAGTATACCTGGTTTGCGGTTCCCATTGATAGGAAATATTGTAAGTGCGGTACGCCCTTTTGTTTTTATTAAACTCATATTTCAACGGTGTTTTAAGCGTATCCTCAGCCAGGTACAACAAGATCATGGTACTATCGAAACTGACAATCGGTTCGGGCGAAGTGATTCGAATAGTAGAATTCAATTCCATGGTTCCTGAAATGTTGTTTACCCAGTTGAACTGCGGAACCGGCTTTGGACTTTTTTCTTCTTCCTCCTCGTCTTCGTCACGCTTTCTTTTTTTCTCGGGTTCAGCTTTAAGACTTTCTGACTCCATCAGCATAGTATCCTTGTAAACGTAGGGCTGACCAACCGAATCGAGCTGAATGTAAGAGAGTTCCATAAACAGTGAATCCTGTTTCACCAAAGTGGTATCGGCAATCCACATGACAATGGAATCCACTTTTGGGTTATATTCCATGATGTTCCAGTCTTTCACATCGTAATCCAGCAAACGCACATTAAAAGTATCTTTCACTGATTCGTTAAAAATGAAAACGCACTTGTTTCTTGCCTCACGTTCTGCAGTTTCAACATATTGCTCAAAAATATCCTCCATAAAATAACGCAGATAGACAGGATCAGGATAAAAGTGAGTGTGCCCTAAAATCAGCATCGAATCGAGACCTTCAACAATGGTATCCCTATTTTCGTGAAACTCGGCACGAGGTACAATCAAATCGTCGGCAAAAGCAATTTCTTCCGCGCCCTCATTGTACATCATATCGCTGTTCATGTCGTTCAGTGCAAACAAGCGATACTCACCACCTGCAATATTGTCCATCAAAAACATGCCTTCTTCATCCGTTCGTGCAATGTAATCGGGAATCACTTTGAAAACCGCTGAGTCGTGCAAATTACGCTGCAACAATACAAGGCCTTTTTCGATGGGTTCCATATTAAAAGCATCCACAACTTGACCGGCAATCCGCAGCGTGTCGAGCTCCGGACCGGTGCTAAACAAAAACCGCATGTTCTCTATCGGATTTTTTTCGTTGTTATCCACCAGCGAATTTTTAAAATCGAGAGAATAGGTTACGCTGTCTTTCAGGTCTTCGTTAAACTGAATGATCAGCGTTTTCGATTTTGTACGGATGGTTGGTCGCTTTGATAAAGGTGGCGAAATGACCAGGGTTTCCGAAATCTCGTCGGTATTAATGTATTCATTAAAAGTAAACCGAACATCATTCTCCTTGTAATTCAACGCTCGTAATTCAGGATCGGTACTTTCTAAAACCGGTGGAATTGTATCCTTCGGCCCGCCACTTGGCATACCAATATTCGCACACGACGAAATGAAAACCACCCAGGTTAAAACTGCAACGATTGCAAAAGGTATTTTGCTTTTAAACTTCATGTCCTAAAATTGGTCTACAAACATACAAATTCCTGTTAACTCTTTGTCGTGTGCTTTGTTAAATAAAGTTAGTATAGCAAAAGCACAATCCATGCTGAATTGGCACCACAAAAAGGTATTTGTTCTACTGCATTTTTTCTGAAAGTAATTCGAATTATCCTGTTGCGTGTTCCGGAATTATATTAACTTGGATTGCATATTGAAAGATTATAAATGGCTAAGAAAAAGAAAAACAAGAGGCGGTTCAAAAAAAAGAAATCCACCACATTTAACAAGAAAAGACTCAAAAACACCATTCTGTCGATGCTTTACGAAGAGCCCGGGAAAGCAGTTAATTACCGGCAAATTTCGGGCACGCTCGGCATAAAAGATCCTGAAACACGCAAACTGGTTAATATTGTTTTAGAGGAACTTGCCGACGACAATTACCTCGATAAAATTTCACGGGGCAAATATAAACTGAAAGCAAAAACCGGAACTGCAACCGGAATAGTTGAAATGCAGCCACAGGGATTCGCCAATGTTGTAAGCGACGAACTCGACCGGCCGGTGATTATTTCATCGCGCAACCTGAAACACGCTATGGAAGGCGACAAAGTACAGATCCGACTTTTTGCCCGACGTAAAAAGCACGATCTTGAAGGTGAAGTGATAGAAATTGTTGAACGGGCCAAATCAATTTTTGTCGGAACAGTTCAGGTATCACGCAACTTTGCATTTCTGATCCCGGCAGGAAAAGTCAGTTTCGATATTTTTATCCCCAAAGAACATTTAAACGGAGCCAGAGACGGACAAAAAGCGATTGCCGAAATTACCGACTGGCCATCGAAAGCACGCAGCCCTTTTGGTGTTATAAAAGAAGTGCTGGGCGATACCGGTAACAACGACGCCGAAATGCACGCCATTCTGGCTGAGTTTGAGTTGCCGCATCACTTCCCTGAAAATGTTGACAAAGCTGCCGAAAAAATACCGATGGAAATTCCGGCTGAAGAAATCAAAAACCGTCGCGATTTCCGAAAAACAACCACCTTCACTATCGACCCTGCCGACGCTAAAGATTTTGACGATGCACTCTCGCTGAAGAAACTGAAAAACGGCAATTGGGAAGTCGGTGTCCACATTGCCGATGTTACGCATTACGTTAAAACCAATTCGATTATTGAAAGCGAAGCCCGCGACCGGGCTACCTCAGTCTACCTGGTCGACCGTGTGGTGCCCATGTTACCCGAACGTTTATCGAACGGAGTATGCTCATTGCGGCCCAAGGAAGAAAAATTGTGTTTCTCGGCCGTTTTTGAGCTGAACGAAAGAGCCGAAGTATTAAAAGAATGGTTTGGCCGAACCGTAATTTATTCCGACCGACGGTTTACCTATGAAGAAGCCCAGGAAATTATTGAAACCGGTGAAGGCGATTTTAAAGAGGAAATGCTCAAACTAAATGAACTCGCCGTTTTGTTACGCGAAAAACGCTTTAACTCCGGTTCCATTGCTTTCGATCGTATCGAGATGAAGTTTGAGATCGATGAAAACGGCAAACCGCTTACCGTATTCTTTAAGGAGGCCAAAGAATCGAACAAGCTCATCGAAGAATTTATGTTGCTGACTAACAAACGAGTTGCCGAATTTGTGGGCAAAGTTTGGGGCCATAAAAAGCCCAAAACTTTTGTGTACCGGGTTCACGACAAACCCGATCCCGACAAACTGGTTTCGCTCAATACGTTTATTCAGCGATTTGGGCACGGTATTCAACTCACCACTCCAAAAGCCATTGCCACTTCGTTGAATAACCTCCTGAATAAAGTAAAAGGGAAAAGCGAGCAAAATGTAGTGGAAACTCTTGCGATCCGTTCGATGGCCAAAGCAGAATACTCAACGCGGAATATCGGTCATTACGGTTTGGCCTTTGAGTATTACACCCACTTTACCTCTCCCATTCGCCGATATCCTGATATGATGGTGCACCGCCTCCTCGACCGTTACCTCGGCGGAGGACGCTCGGCAAACGAAGAAAAATACGAGGAACTTTGTAAGCATTCTTCCGATATGGAAACACGAGCTGCCAATGCCGAACGATCGTCGATCAAATACAAGCAGGTTGAATTCATGCAGGATCATGTGGGACAAATTTACCCGGGTGTTATTTCGGGAGTTACCGACTGGGGCATTTATGTTGAGCTCGAAAATAAAATTGAAGGCATGATACCTATTGCCGAATTGGATGACGATTTTTATGTTTTCGATGAAAAAAATTATGCGCTTGTAGGGCGACATTCCCATAAAACTTACCAATTGGGCGAAAACATCCAAGTAAAAGTGTGGCGCACCAATCTCGAACGGAAACAACTGGATTTCAGGCTGGCAAAAGAAGGCAAATAGGACACTTTCGAATAACAATGCTTTCAGAATCAAGCGAATAAAGGTGTTTTGAGGAAAATTGACTTTTATCGTCCCTAAAAGTTTAAAATTCAAAAATTAGTTTCGCAGGTAAAATAAATAGTTATATTTGTTCATATTTTCGTTTAAAATCTGACATGCAGGAATTAAGCAAAAACGGTAACAAAAAGGATGCGAATCGCGAGAACATCCTGAAAATCGCCCGCGAAATCTTCAGTAAATACGGCTTTAAAAAAACCACACTCGACGACATTGCCAATGCCGTCCGGAAAGGAAAAAGTTCGTTGTATTATTACTTTAAAAGTAAGGAAGATCTTTTCCAGGCAGTGATCATGAAAGAGGTTGAAATTCTGGCTTACGAGCTCGAGATTGTAATTAACCGAAATACCGATCCCGTGGATAAGCTGCGCGATTATATTCTCACCAAACTGGCTACTTTTCGCAACCTGGCCAATTTCTATCACGCTATTGAGAACGATGTTACAGCTGTTGGTTTTATCGACGAAGTAAAGTTAAAATACGAACAGGATGAAATCAGAATGATCAAACGAATCCTGATTGAGGGAGTTCGTAAAAACGAATTCGAGATATACGATTTCAACCTGGCTGCCATTGGAATTACCACCGCCATTAAAGGACTTGAGATGCCTTTAACAGCCGGCAACTATGGCGATGTAAATCTGGAGCGTAGCGTCGACACCATTCTGAAAATCATCTGCTACGGCATTATGAAACGCTAACAGCATTACACCCCCTTCCTTACATTCTTTTCCCAAAACCCCGTAAACAGGCGCATGTAAAATTGACAACAAATCAACGTCAATTAATATCTTCGAATGCCGTTCACCTTCATTAACTACCCTTTTGTCTTTTTTTCGGGCTGTTTAGCCGAATTTAGTTGACTGGCGCCTCTCTTCTTCGTAGTTTTATAAGGCCATAGAAAATAATTAAAACAATTTTTAAAAGAAAACAGTCATGAAAACAAGAACCTGGATTTTAATGGTCCTGGCATTTTTTATTGCATCAGCAGTTAATGCCACCGACTTCCCCTCAATGAATGTGATCCCTGTAGAGGCGAATAAAGCCATGCTGGCTTACAAAGCGCCTTCTGCAGCAACACTCGAAGTAACATTAACCGATTGCCACGGAGAGGTTTTGTACTTCAAACGTACCAATCAGAAAGAAAAAGAATACAATCAGGTATTCGATTTTTCTGAACTGGATGATGGAAGCTACTGTATGTGTGTAAACTACGGTAACAGAAGCGTGAAACGCACCCTCATGGTAGAAGGCGAAGAAATAGGCGTTGGTGCTCCGTTGCGCTGTTACGAACCCTATTTTTGCCTGGAGGAAAAGAAATTAAACATCTCGTTTTTTAACAGCCCGCAAAAACCGGTTTATGTAAATATTTACAAAAACGGTCAACACGTCGATGGATTTAAACTGGGTGATGATCTGGCTATCCAGAAACGCCTTGATTTATCGAGTTTGAAATCGGGTGAATACGAAGTTGTAGTAACCGACCATATTACCGACCACAAGTTTCTAGCAGAATTATAACAGCAATTTTTTCAGAAAAAAATCCTGTTTGAATCGCATTTGGCGTTTTCAGACAGGGTTTTTTGGTATTGCATTAAAATAATCCATCTGCAAAAATCACAAGGGGAACCCGGCATATCAATGGTTTTCAACTACCTAAGAAATACATATAACAGTAATCATGTTTGATCAGCCAGTCTCTTCATTCTAAATTGTAATTTTCACGTTTTTTATTGACCGATGCTTTAAACGATTGAATACTTCCTGAGTCAAAGTCAGTGTTCTGTAAAAAATGAATTTAGCATTGTGCATATAAAAATTGAAAATCTCAACAAAGTATACAAGGGGGGTAGTTACGCGGTTAACAACCTGAACCTTGAAATTCCGAACGGCATGTTTGGTTTGCTTGGTCCTAACGGAGCAGGTAAATCTACACTCATGCGAATACTTGTAACGCTTATGAAGCCTACAAGCGGCAAAGTCTATTTCAACGATATGGAATTGTCGAAAAACCGTCGTGAAATTCGTTCGATGCTGGGTTACCTACCACAGGATTTCAGCTTCTTCTCAAAACTTAAAACCTACGAATTCCTCGATTATACAGCACGTCTGGCAGGACTGAAAAACAGTGCAGCTCGTCGCACCGCTGTCGACCAGATGCTGGAAGAAGTGGGTTTATTTGAAGCGCGCGACCGTAATGCCAACAAACTTTCGGGGGGTATGAAACGCCGTCTTGGAATTGCACAAGCGCTTATTAACGATCCAAAAGTAATTATCGTGGATGAGCCCACCACCGGTCTCGATCCCGAAGAACGTATCCGCTTTCGTAACCTGCTCTCCACCATCAGTACACGCGATGTAATCATCATCCTTTCCACCCACATTGTTGGCGACATCTCGAGTACTTGCGATAACATGGCCCTCCTGAATAAAGGTAGACTGGCATTTAACGGTTCGCCCGAACAGCTGGTAAAAGAAGCCGAGGGAAATGTTTGGCAGATTCAAGCCACCGAAACCGAATACCTCGAAATCAACGAGAAGTATCCGGTTATTTCTACTATTCCTATCGATGGCGGCTGGGAGATTCAGGTAGTAAGCAACGACATTAATGGTTACCAGGGCAAACAAATCAGCCCAAACCTCGAACATGCCTATGTACATTTTATGGAAAACAAACTTAACCAGTGGTCAAAGGCCTGATAAAGATGATAACATGATTTCATTACACAATATATTTTCAATTGCCAAGTACGAACGTAAAACGCTTTTTCGTAGTTGGTTTTTCAGGATCTTCAGTATCCTGTCGCTTTTGGTTCTGTTCGGAATGAACTTCGGAATGGTCATTGAAGGCGGCGGCGATGAAGGATGGGCAATCCGCGCTATCCCAAGCGCCATCCCGTATTTCAACCTGTTGATTCTGAACATCGCACAGGCTGTTATCGCTGTTTTCCTGGCCTCCGACTTTTTGAAACGAGATAAAAAACTGGATACGACCGAAGTAATCTATATGCGTTCGATGACCAACGGCGAATACGTGATCGGTAAAACCCTGGGAAATATGCAGGTCTTTATGATTCTGAACATCGCGGTGGTGATCATGGCACTTATTTTCAATGCCTTGGCGCAGGGAACCATGATCAACTGGGAGTCTTACGGTGTTTACCTTGTTCTTATCAGTATCCCCACACTGGTTTTTATTATGGGCCTTTCGTTTTTGTTAATGAGTGTAATTCGTAACCAGGCAATAACCTTTGTTCTGATTTTGGGATACATTGGTATTACGCTTTTCCTGCTTCAGGCTAAGTTCTACTATATTTTCGACTACATGGCCTTTAACATTCCCATGTTGAGTTCTGATATTGTGGGCTTCGGAAACCTCGATGTAATTCTCGTTCACCGTGGAATGTATTTTGGGCTTGGAGTTGGCTTTATTTTTCTGACTATATTTCTGTTAAAACGCTTGCCCCAATCGGAGACGATGACCTGGTTTTCGCTGGTGATCAGTATTATTTTTATTGCCGGCGCCGGTTATCTTGGAGTTGAACACATTACGACCTTTAAACAGAATGAGAAATTACGGGCCGAAATTGTAGAACTCAATAATAAATATGTAGATGAACCTTATCCAACGATACTTTCACACGATCTTGATGTTGTTCATAAAGGAAATTCGATCGATGTAGTTTCCCGGTTAACCATTCAGAACGATAAAAATCAGGCGCTTAATAAACTTATTTTTAGTTTGAATGCGGGATTAAAAGTTTCCGGTATTAAACTGAACAACAACGATGTACCCTACCAGCGCGAGAAACACCTGATCATACTTTCTGATAATATCAATATTCCGGCAGGCGATTCAGCCCAAATCGAATTCACGTATAACGGAACAATCGACGAAACCTACTGCTACCTGGATATTGAAGAAGAGATCCGTTTAGAGAAATACGGCAAGTTCGTATTAAATGTCGACAAGCGATACGCATTTATCACGCCGGAATATGTACTGCTGACCAAAGAAGCCAACTGGTATCCAAAAACCGGAGTAACCTACAGTACAAAAGATGTAAGCTGGAATCACCCTCAGTTTGTAAATTACCATTTAAAAGTAAAAACTGCACCTGGTTTGCAGGTGGTTTCGCAGGGTGAAATTGAAAAAACATCGGACGGAGAATTTACCTGTATAAACGAAAATCCACTCACTCAGCTTTCACTGGCCATTGGAAATTACAAGCAGAAGACGCTGGATCAGGACAGTGTTACCTTTGGTGTTTGGTATGTCGACGGACATGATTATTTTTCTGATCAGTTCCCCGAATCGAAAGATACTTTATCTGCCATTATCAACGAACGTTTTGAAGATTTTAAACGCTCGTATAATCTCGACTACTCTGGAACGCGTTTCAACCTGATTGAAGTGCCTGCCCAATTTAAAACTTACCGACGCATGTGGACTTCGGTTCAGGAGGTTGTTCAGCCACAACAGGTGCTCATTCCTGAAAAAGGCTACCTCATGCGCGATGCCGATTTCGAAAAACAAAAAGAACGTGTTGGCCGTTGGGGACGACGGGACCAGGATTTGACCGACCTGGATAAAGAAATTCGCGTATTTCAGGGTTTCATGCGTAAGTTCACCGAAGAAAACGAAGAAGACAGGAATTTCTCGCGTGGACAGATGGAAATGAAGCAAGTAGCCAATCCGTATTTCATTTTCCCAATGTTATACAATTTCCAGAACAACATCCAGTCTGACAGATGGCCGATAACCAACAGGATTTTCGAAGCCTATCTGAAAGGACAAGCCATGGACATGCGCTCGATTTTTATGAGCAATATGAATGGCGAAAGCGAAGATGTGCTGGCCAATGTGGCATTGCAAGATCAAACCTTCGAAGAAATACTCGCTGATCCCGACCAGAAAGATATTGTTGACAATGTAATTAAGCTGAAAGGCGATGTACTTTTCTCAATGATCGAGTGGAAAGCCGGGCAAAAGGAATTTGAAGATTTCCTTAGAAAAATATTGGACGAGAACCGTTACAAAAACATTTCTTTCCAGGATTTCGATCACATGATCTACGAAAAATTCGGAATTGAATTGATACCAATGATGAACGATTGGTTTAAGGCAAAATCGCTGCCTGGCTACTTAATATCTCCTATTAAGGCGGTGGAAGTAAAAAGCGGCGATGCCATGAAAACCATGGTGAGCTTGAAGATAACTAACTTTTCAGACATAGAAGGACTGGTAAAACTCACCTTCAGAATGGGTGGTGGTGGACGTGGACCGGGAGGCGGCGACAACGACATGATCGATAACTTGATTTACCTGGAATCACATCAAACAAAAGAGTTGAGCTACCTGCTTGATGGTACGCCGCGAATGGTAGTAGTAAATACCATGACCTCGAAGAACATCCCGCAAACCATGATCGAGTTTTTCAGAGATGTCGAAGAAGATCCGAAAGCCAAACCGGTGGAAGGCGAGCGCATTGTTGATACTCCGGTTCAGCAAACACAACCGGGCGAAATTATCATCGACAACGAAGATCCCGAATTTTCAGTAACAAAAAACGAAAACATAAGCTTGCTCGAAAAGCTCATTATTCATGAAGATGAAAAAACAAGTAAGTACCAGGGCATCAGTTGGTGGCGACCGGCAACAAGTTGGACGGCTGTTACCAGCGATGAGTTCTATGGCAAATATGTTCGCTCGGGCTACTACATTCGGGGGGGCGATGGCGACCAGGTAGCTACCTGGAAAGTTCCGCTAAAAAAAGCCGGTTACTACGATGTATATTATCACTTGTATAAAGTGCGAACGCATCGTCGAGGAGGAGAAGACAAAGGCAATTATAATTTCATCATTCACAGCGACGACGGAGCGGAAGAAGCTGCACTTGATGTGCAAAGTGCAGAAACGGGTTGGATACACCTCGGTTCCTATTCTTTCTCAGCGGACACAGCTAAGATTGAACTCACGAATAAAACCCAGCAACGCATGGTAGTTGCCGATGCTGTTAAGCTGGTTGAATTGTAAATTAAAATAATAAACAGATAATGACACGAACTAAATTCAAACTACTTCAAGAAGTAACAGTTCTCTTGCTTCTGTTTGGGCTAACAGGCTACACCGCACAGGCCCAGGAAGCATTAACACTTAACCGGGCGATGGCCATTGCCGAAACAAGCAGTCCGGATCTGCAGCAATCGTTGCTGAACCTCGAACGTTTCCAAAAAACACTGGAAGCTCAGCGCGCTGCTTTAAAGTCGCGGTTTTCGCTCGAGGTAAATCCGGTTAATTACAGCAATCAACGGCGTTTCGATACCCGCTTTTCAGAATGGTACACCAACGAAAACTTTGAATCGAATACGGTATTCAGGGTTTCGCAGCCCATTTTGCCAACTGATGGTACTGTATCGCTCATCAATGAATTTGGATGGTCGAGCAGTAATTCAACCCTTAGCAATTCAACCAACGAAAGTGAGGTTTTCTACAATAACTTGTACCTCAACTTCAATCAACCGCTGTTCACTTATAACCGACTAAAAGTTCAGTTACGCCAGTTGGAACTGAACCTCGAAAATGCAGAGATCAGTTATGCCATGCAGCGCCTGAACCTGGAACGAAACGTAACCGAGTTCTTTTACAATGTGTACATGACACAAATGAACTTGAACATTGCCAAAGAAGAACTGGCCAATACCCAAAAAAGTTACGACATCATAAAAAATAAAGTAGATGCCGGATTGGCTGCCAAAGAAGAACAATACCAGGCAGAATTGAACTTATCAACGGCAAAATCTACTGTTCAGAATAGCGAGGTAAACTTCGAAAATGCCAAAGACCAGCTAAAACTTTATCTCGGAATGGACTTGTACCAGGATATTATGATCCTGGCCGACATTTCTGCAAATCCTGTTCCTGTCGACCTCGATCTGGCTATCGAAAACGGACTGAATTCAAGAATGGAAATCCGTCAACGTGAAATCGATGTCGAAAACAGCCAGTTCGACCTCATTGAAACCAAATCGTTGAATGAATTTATGGGTGAACTCAATCTTCGTGTCGGTATAACCGGCGATAACGAAAAGCTGGGTAAAATTTTCGATCAACCCACCCGAAGTCCTTCTGTTGGTCTGACCTTTAATATCCCGATTTTCGACTGGGGTGAAAAGAAAGCACGAATTGCAGCCTCTGAAGCCGCGATCAGATCACAGGAACTCAACCTTTCGCAAGAGAAAAAGCAAATTGTGGTTGATATCCGCCAGGTGTACCGTAACCTGCAAAACCAGCTTACCCAAATCGATATTGCCAGGCAAAACGAGCGTAATGCACAACTCACTTACGAGATCAACCTCGAACGTTACGAAAACGGCGATTTAACCGGTATGGATCTTAACCTTTATCAAACCCAGTTATCGCAAAATAAAATCTCATACAGCCAGGCACTTATCAACTATAAAATTGAATTATTAAATCTGAAAATCCAGACTTTGTACGATTTCGAGAGCCAGGAAGCTATTCTGCCATCCGAATTGTACCTGAACGAAGAAAAAAAATAACATCCGAAAAAAATTGAACCATGAAGAATATAAAATTACTTTTCCTTGCTTTTGTTGTTGCCACCATTGTTTCCTGCAACAACCAATCCTCTTCAGAATCGTCGGACCTTGCAGTACCGGTATCTGTTGAGAACATCAAACTTAAAAGCATTCAACAGTTCATTTCAACAACGGGAACGGCAAAAGCGGTTTCTGAAACCGAACTGACTTCAGAAATTGAAGGCGAGTACTACCTGCAGATCAATCCAAAAACAGGGCGCAAATTCAAACTTGGCGACCGTGTTGAAAAAGGCCAGGTAATTATTAAACTCGAAAACGAGGAGTACGAAAACGGGCTTGCCATGGAGTCGAAAAAACTGAACCTGGAAATATCGGAGCAGGAATACGAAAAACAAAAATCGCTGTATGAAAAAGGTGGTGTTACACTACGCGAACTGCGTAACTCCGAAGTTTCGACAATCGATGCCAAATACAGTTACGAAAGTGCACAAATCCAGATGGCAAAAATGCAGGTTTCTGCACCTTTCTCAGGCGTTATTGTTGAACTCCCATATTACACCAAAGGCGTTCGAGTTAGCACCGGCGAGAGCATGGTAAAGCTTATGAGCTACAACAAAATGTATGTGGAGATCAACCTACCCGAAAAAAATATTTCTGAAATTAAACTCGGTCAGGAAGCACTGATCACCAACTACACACTTACCGAAGATACACTGATTGGGCATGTAACCGAACTTTCTCCGGTGATCAGTAACGAAACACGTACCTTTGCCGGCAAGGTGGAAATTGACAATCCTGAACTGAAATTGCGTCCCGGAATGTTCATTAAAGCCAACATTGTTACGGCTCAGAAGGACAGCGTAATTGTGATCCCGAGAGATGTGATCATGTCGGGCTCGCGTGGAAAATATGTGTTTGTTGTTGAACGTAACAACACGGCCGACGACCGACGAATTACAACCGGAATTTCTAACCAGGATGAAATAGAAATTGTGGAAGGACTGAGCGCAAACGATCGCCTGATCATCAAAGGCTTTGAAACACTGCGCGACAATTCAAAAGTAAAAGTAATTTTATAATAAGTCGGAAGCTGTAAGCAGGAAGTCAGCAGTACTTCGTGCTTCGTGCTTCGTGCTTCTAACGATATATCATGAAGAAATTAACACAATTTTCTGTCAATTACCCGGTAACCGTGCTTATGGTGGTCCTTGGAGTCGTGCTCCTTGGATACATTTCTTACGATAAACTCGGTGTTGACCTTTTCCCGGATCTGAATTCGCCCCGCATTTTTGTGGAGGTGACCTCAGGAGAGAGGCCACCCGAAGAAATGGAACAACAGTTTGTGGAAAACATCGAAGCACTGGCGATTCGACAGTCGGATGTAATCCAGGTGACATCGGTTTCGCGGGTAGGTTCGGCACAAATCACGGTTGAATATGCCTGGAACAAAGACATGGACGAAGCTTTCCTTGATCTTCAAAAGGCCTTAAATACACTGACTCAAAACTCTGAAATCGATGAGCTGAAAATTACCCAGCACGATCCGAATACAACTCCGGTAATGACCATTGGATTAACTCACGAAGAAATTACCGACATGAACGAACTCAGAAAAGTCGCGGAAAATTACATCCGCAACGAATTGGTTCGTTTAGAAGGTGTGGCCGAAGTTGAACTTTCGGGGCAGGAAGAAAGCGAGATCATTATTGAAACTGACGTATATCGCCTGGAATCGCAGAACCTGACAATGGATGAAATTGCATCGCGCATCGAAAATTTTAACCGGAATGTTTCCGGCGGACGCATCAGCGATTTGGGAATCCAGTATATTGTTAAAGGTGTTTCTATGTTACAGACCACTGAAGATTTCGAAAATCTAATCGTGGGTTACAAAGCCGTCAGGACACAAGCGACAGAACAAACTGGAACGGATGTGGAAATGGCTCCGGTTTATCTGAAAGATGTAGCATTTATTCGTGAAGCCAATAAAGAGCCGAACAACATTGTACATATCGACGGCGAACGGTGCCTCGGTTTGTCGATTTACAAAGAAACCAAATACAATACCGTAAAATCGGTTGAGCAAATTGATGAAGCGCTTGTGAATATCGAAAAAGCTTTACCGGGATATAAATTGACCAAAGTAACAAACCAGGGACGCTTTATTAGTGCGGCCATTGGCGAAGTTCAGGAAACTGCCCTGCTGGGAATTCTGCTGGCTGTTTTTATTCTGTTCCTGTTTTTACGTCGCTTTGGAACTACCTTGATCGTTAGTATCGCTATACCGATCTCCATCATTGCTACTTTTAACCTGATGTATTTCAACCACCTCACCATTAACATTATGACTTTGGGAGGACTTGCGCTCGGCGCGGGTATGCTTGTTGACAATGCCATTGTAGTGATGGAGAATATATTCCGAAACCACGAAAACGGCATGAGTGTTAAGGATGCTGCCGTAACCGGAACTGCGCAGGTTGGCGGTGCAATTACAGCATCAACGCTTACTACAATTGTAGTATTTCTACCCATCGTGTACCTGCATGGTGCATCGGGCGAGCTATTCAAAGACCAGGCCTGGACAGTGGCATTCTCGCTTCTTTCGTCGCTGGTTGTAGCCATCTTTCTTATCCCGATGATGTACCACCGTTTTTACCGCCACAAAAAAGCTCCGATAAAAGCCAAATCGATTCAGGTGGGTGGTTACGGCCGCTTTCTGAACCGGGTTTTGAATGTAAAATGGCTGGTAATAATTTTAGCTACGGTTGCTATTGGCGGTTCATTGCTGCTTGTACCTTATATCGGTACGGAGTTTATGCCCAAAACTGAAACCCGCGAGTTGACGATTGATCTGAAATTGCAGGAAGGGACAAAACTGAAGCGAACCGAAGCAACGGTAAGAAATATAGAAGATATCCTAATGGGGTACCTGGGTGATAACCTGGATATTATCTACTCGCAGGCAGGTCCATCTACCGGGATTGCCGGTGACGAAACTGCCGTATTTGAAGGAGAAAATACCGCACAAATCACCGTAATTCTGAAAAAGGAATCGACCATTTCATCCGAAAGCATTGTGAAAACACTTTCGAATTTAACCGCCAATGTTGAAGGCCTGGAACTTACTTTCTCGCAAGAGGAAAGTGCACTCCAGTCGATACTAGGAACAGATGAGTCGCCTGTAGTTGTTGAAGTTCGCGGTGAAGAACTCGACGAGATCGAAAACATCGTCAACCAAGTAAAAGAAAAAATGCTGGCAATGTCGGGTTTGTTCAATATTCAAACTTCAATAGAAGATGGCGCTCCTGAAGTAGAAGTACATGTCGACCGCATGCGTGCCGGTATGTACAACCTGAATATCAGCACGGTTATTTCGCAAATTCAGGAACAACTCGAGGGGATGAATGCAGGACAGCTCGAAAAGAGCGGTGAAATGCAGGACATTACCATCAAGGTACCTGAGAAAGGAATCGATGAGATCAATTCGATCCTGATCACCTCGGGCGACCAGGTTTTCAGGTTAAATGAAATTGCAGACATTTCCTATGGTGTGGCTCCAAAAGAGATCATCAGAAGGAACCAGAACCGGATTGGAAAAGTTACTGCCCAAATGGAGCAAGGTGTGGCACTCGACCACGTTGCCAAAGACATCCGCGAACAGGTAGCGACCATCGACCTGCTGCCCGAATATCGGATTTTGGTAACCGGTGAAGAAGAAAAACGTCAGGATTCGCTGACCAACCTTACTTTCGCCTTGATTCTTTCCATCGTATTGGTGTACATGGTTATGGCGTCGCAGTTCGAGTCGTTGATCCATCCATTTACCATCCTGTTAACTATTCCACTGGCTGTGGTAGGTAGCATTCTCATCTTTTTCATTGTGGGTAAAACGCTAAATATTATGGCCATTATCGGTGTAATTATGCTGGTGGGAATTGCGGTAAACGACTCCATTATTCTGGTCGACCGCATCAATCAACTCATGCGGGAAGGTGTGGATCGTCGTCGCGCAATATTGGAGGCAGGACAACAACGTATCCGCCCGATTATAATGACCAGCTTAACCACTATTCTGGCCCTGTTGCCTTTAACCTTTGGTTTTGGCGAAAGCGCCTCGTTGCGTTCGCCCATGGCCCTGGCTGTAGTTGGCGGTCTGGTTACTTCAACCCTGTTAACCCTGGTAGTTATACCATGTGTTTACGATGTCCTCGACAGATTTAGGTTGTTGTTTGTAAGATCGAAGAGAGAAGAAGCAAAAGCCAGCTAACACAAAACCTGAAACGAATAAGACAAACGGATGAAGTTCATCATAAATAGAAAAATATTCATCAGCATGCTGTTCCTGGGGCTGACCCTTCTGGGTATCGTTTCCTATAGAATGCTGCCGGTGGAATTAATGCCTAACGCAGAGTTACCAATGCTGTATGTGCAAATCCAGTCGCGGATTGAGGTGGATCCCGCCTACATGGAAAACCAGGCTGTAATACCAATCGAAGGTGCCATAGGAACTATGGAAGGCATCGAAAGCATGGAGTCGTACATTAACAATAACTCAGCGTCTATACAAGTAAATTTTAAACAAAATGTCAATTTTAAATACACTTTTCTGAAGTTGCAGGAAAAGATCGACTTGGTAACTGCCGATCTTGATGACAATTTCTTTGTAGTGGTAAATCGGGTTGATATCGATCAACTCACCAACCAGTTCATGGAGCTTCAGATCAGGGGAAGTGGTGGTGTCGACCGGATACGAAACATCGTTGACCAGGAGATAACTGCTGAGATGGAAAACATTGACGGAGTAGCTTCGGTAACGGTTTATGGGGGGAAAGAACGCTCGATTGAAGTTACCTACGACGCTGCTGCCTGCGAAGCGTATGGAATAACACCATCGCAACTAAGAAGTGCCATTTCCGGGAATTCGCAAAACCGGACATTTGCCGGCTACCTTCACGATGCCAATAAACAATATTTTGTGCACGTTACGGCCGAATACGACAAAGTATCCGACATCGAAAATATCGTTGTTGCCGACGGGCCAATTTACCTGCGCGATGTTGCCGAAGTATTTTTTGGAGTAAAAGAGGAAACTTCCATCAGCCGTGTGAATGGCCTTGATGCCATTTCGATGTTACTGGTCAGCGATTCGCAAGCCAACCTCATCGACCTCTCGCATCGGGTACAGGACGAAATTGCCGAGCTCAATAAAAAACTGGCCGCAAAAGACGTAGAACTTGTGGTACAAACCAATACTGCCGAAACCATGGAAAACAACATCGACCAGATGATCAACCTGGCATTGGTGGGAGGATTACTGGCGATATTTGTGCTCTGGATGTTCCTGAAAAACCTGAAGATTGTTTCCTTTATCGCACTGGCTATTCCCATTTCGGTATTCACAGCTTTCAACCTGTTCTATGCCTTTAATATTTCACTGAACAGCTTAACGCTGGTAGGTTTGGTGCTCGCCATCGGTATGCTTCTCGATAACAGCATTGTGGTGCTCGAAAATATATACCGGCTTTCGGGGAACCGTTTTGATGCCGAGACAGCCGTAACACAGGGAACACAGGAAGTGTGGCGATCGATTGTAGCGGCTACATTAACCACTGTAACCGTGTTTCTGCCCTTTGTTTTTTCTACCGATTACATGATCAAACTGCTGGGTAACCACGTTGGCGTTTCCATTATTTCTACCCTCATTGTGTCGCTGTTTGTAGCACTGTTACTGATTCCTATGGCAGCGCATGTTTTACTTCGCAGAAAACGGCAACACAATATTTTCTATGAAAAAGTGACCACCAACAACCGCATTATCCAGATTTACATTTTACTGCTAAAATCCAGTATGCGGGTTCCCGGTCGAACCATAATTGGCGCAATTGTGCTGTTCTTCCTCACCGTTTTTATTGTGCTGGCGATAAGTACCAACAACCTCAGCGAGGTTGAAGAAACACAATTTTCAATTTATGTAACCATGCCAACGGGCGCAACACTTGAGTCAACCGACCAGGTGGTTGCCGAGGTGGAAAGTCGATTGAACGACATTGAAGAAAAAAAGGATCTCATTTCAAAAATAGAAGAAGAGGAAGCCATCCTCACTTTTATTTTGAAAGACGATTACAAAGATATTGCCGACCGTACCATCGCTGAAATCAAGAGCGATGTGGAATCAAAAATCAACAATATTTCCCGCGGAGAGATCAGTCTTGAAGCGCCAACATCGAGCAGTAGTTTCCGCGGCGGCGGTGGCGGAGGAGGACGATCGGGCACGCAGGGTTTTGCCCAATTTATGGGAATTGGCAGCAACCAGGAACGCGTAGTCATTAAAGGCGAAAACTTTGAAGTAATGAAAGGGGTTGCCGACGACCTGCTTTACTACATCGAAGACCTCGAATCCATTCGTCGGGCCAACGTTAATGTATCGAGGAACCGGCCCGAGGTACATATGTATTTCAACCAGTTGCTGCTTACCGAATATGGCATCACCCTCAATAATATTACTTCTGAACTGGCCACCTTTACCAATGAATTTACAGCCGGTGTAAACTTTAAGCAAGGCACCGAAGAGTACGAAATTGTGGTAAAAGAAAAGTTGCCTGATGGTGAAGAAGAAGAGAACACTGAAAGAGGTATTGATGATTTGCGCCGCTTGCCGGTAAGTAACTCTCAGGGTGCAACCTACGACCTTCAGGACTTGGCACAGTTGGTATACTCCAATGGAATGGCCAGCATTACCCGTGTAAATCAGGAAAAACAAATCGAGCTGACCTACAGTTTTGTTGATGAAGCAGAACAGTCGAAAGATCTGCTTGAAGCTTACCGCCTCGAAATTGATGATATTATCGGCGCATATAAACTGCCTTCGGGCGTTGCTGTTGAAGTGGTTCACGAAGAAGATCAGTATTCGGAATTCAAATTCCTGATTGCCGCCGCATTCGTTCTTATTTTAATGATCCTGGCTTCAGTTTTTGAATCGGTTTCTACGCCCTTCGTGATTATATTCTCGATTCCGCTGGCAGCCATTGGTTCCTTCCTGGGCCTTATTTTCACCGGGAACAGCCTCTTCAACGCCAACACGCTCATGGGCTTTATTATTCTGATTGGAGTAGTGGTGAACAACGGAATTATACTTATCGATTTTACCAATATTCTCCGAAAACGCGGCTTCCGTAAATCGCGGGCATTAATGACCGCAGGCCTCTCGCGTGTCCGCCCGATACTTATTACGGCCATAACAACCATTGTGGCTTTGTTCCCGCTGGCCATGGGACAGGCAGAATATGTTGGAGCCATTGGAGCGCCTTTTGCCATTACCGTGATTGGCGGACTGGCATTGAGTACTTTGCTTACCCTGGTCTTTATACCTACACTTTATGCCGGACTGGAAAATGCACTGAACTGGATAAAATCGCTGCACTGGGGATTAAAAACCGGAATAATCGTATCCTATGTTGTCGGATCTTATTTTATTTATTTCGAAGTTGATTCTTTTGTGTGGCAACTGCTCGATTACATGTTGCTGATTATTCTGGTACCGGGTATTATCGCTTTCGTGATGACCAGTCTGCGTCAAGCCAGTGAGAAAGTAATCGACGAAAAAGAACCGATCGTCATCAAAATACAAAAACTGGTTAAGATTTACGATCGCGATTCGAGATTTGTACGCGAATGGAAGTCGGGCATCAAAATCCGTGAACGCGCCGGACTTACTCGAGATTTTAAGAAACTACGCGACTTTTACGATTTGATCTGGGAAATACCATTGTTCGTTTTCCTGACCTACTTTACCTTCTCGTTCCTCGAAAACAACTTCTGGATGTGGATATTGTCGCATGCCGTTTACTTCTTCCTCTTCCTGCTTTGGGTCCCTTTTAACCAGGTGCTTGTTAACCTGCACGAATCAAGTGGAAAGAAGACCTACCTGAAACTGAAAAAATGGATCTTTAACATTGTTTTCTGGGTAGTACCGGCAGTTTTTCTGTACATATTTTACAAAGACTGGGACAACCTGGGAATGGTAATTTTTGTGGGCATCATCTGGTACATATTACTGATTATATACAGTTCGGCCGAATACATTCACAATAAAAATGTGAACATCGCCCGAATTGGAGGACGTTTGGGTGGATTGCGACGAGGTTACTTTACTATGGTCCGTCAGATACCTGTTATCGGAAAGCGTAAAAGTCCATTCCGTGCACTCAACGGTGTAACACTCGAAATAAAAACCGGAATGTTTGGTTTGCTTGGTCCTAACGGTGCCGGTAAATCGACAATGATGCGAATCATTACAGGAATTTTGGAACAGAGTTACGGAAAGATCTGGATCAACGGCATGGACACCCAGAAATACCGCGAAGAATTGCAGGGCCTGATCGGATACCTGCCACAGGCTTTCGGTACTTACGAAAACATGTCGGCACTCGAATTTCTCGATTACCAGGCCATTCTGAAAGGGATTAAGGACACAAAAACACGGAACGAAAGACTGGAATATGTGCTCAAAAATGTACACATGTGGGAACGACGCAAAGATAAGATCGGGGCTTTCTCGGGAGGTATGAAACAACGTATCGGTATTGCACAGATACTGCTGAATTTGCCGCGTATTCTCGTGGTCGACGAACCAACAGCAGGATTGGATCCGCGTGAGCGAATTCGTTTCCGGAACCTGTTGGTTG
Source organism: Maribellus mangrovi (assembly GCF_037646455.1). Taxonomy (NCBI): domain Bacteria; kingdom Pseudomonadati; phylum Bacteroidota; class Bacteroidia; order Marinilabiliales; family Prolixibacteraceae; genus Maribellus; species Maribellus mangrovi. The sequence goes on from NZ_JBBIXN010000001.1 coordinate 1,243,436, forward strand.
AACTCAGCCGCGAACGTATTGTGATCTTCTCGACCCACATTATCGAGGACATTTCGAGCTCGTGTAACCAGGTAGCGGTAATCAATCGCGGTAACCTGAAGTACTTTGGCACACCAAGCGCTATGGTGAATATGGGCAACAAATTTGTCTGGCAATTCTCGATGCCTGCTAAAGAATTCGACAAATTTGCCAATAAGCAAATGATTGTGCATCACATGCGCGACGGCGAAAACATTAAGGTACGCTGCCTGGCCAAAGAAAAGCCGGCCGAAGATGCGGTGAATGTTTCACCACACCTCGAAGATGCTTATTTATGCTTACTAAAAGACTTTGTATAACATGGCTGATAAAATCGATATAAAAAATAACCTGTTCGTTCTTGTAAAAATGATCAGGTACAACCTGAAGATTATTTTTGGTAACCGCTTTGTGTGGTTCCTCGTTGCTGCACTCGGATTCTTTCTGTTTTTTGCCATTCAAATGGTTTGGAATAACGAAACCATGGGAGAGGATATGGTGTATAATCTGCTTATTTTCCCGGGGATATTATTGATTTTTTATCCCTCGGTTTTTGGTATTCAGCACGACGATGATTCACGGATGCTGGAGATACTTTTTGGAATCCCGAATTACCGTTACAAAGTGTGGCTGGTGCGATTAATAATGATCTACACCCTGGTATTTTTAATTATACTTCTGTTTTCCGAATTTGCTTCTATATTGCTTTATCGAGTAAATGTGGCGGAAATGTCGTATCAACTCATGTTCCCGATCATCTTTTTGGGATCGATGGGATTTATGTTTTCAACACTGATAAAGAACGGGAACGGTACGGCAGTGGCAATGGTTCTGATCGGTGTTGCACTTATCATTCTTCAGGATGCCATGCGAAACACACAGTGGAATCCTTTCCTGAACCCATTTGACATTCCGAATAACCTCAACGAAGTGATCTGGGAAAGTACCATTCACAAAAACCGTATTTTCCTTGGAATAGGAATGCTGGTATTTGTTCTTTACGGTTTATTCAATCTGCAGAAAAGGGAGAAGTTTGTTTAGATTAGAGTTTACTGATTTTCCATCCTAATGAGAAATTATGACCATTGCCAACCATATGATTGGATTGCATTGGATTCTCGGAAGTATAGGTGAATTCAAAGTTTTTGAAGTCGATTCTTGTGTATAAAAACAGTGTCTTCTCGCTTCGGTAACCTACACCAAAACGAAAGGAAGATAAACGAACGGCACCGGATATATCGTAACCAAAATTGTCTTTTTCAACATTGCGGAGTGTAATTAAAGGAGAGATGAATATTTTAGGATTTAAATCCAAGTGGTATGTCCCCGACAAAAAATATTTTCTGAAATTGACAATGTCTTCTATGGAGGGATCTTCAAAACGATAATCGCTTGGAGCAAGATTTAATATTGATAAAGAAACTTCATATTGTTTATTGATTAATGCAGCACCAAATCCTCCGTCGAATGATATAGTCTTATTATTCCCCGTAACTAACCTCGGATCATCGCCATGTAAAGGATTTAGGGAATTTACATTAATACTTATATTCCCGACCATGCCACTAACACCCAACGAAAGCTGCAAATCGCGCGTTAGTGGAATGTGGTAGGCATAAATGAGTTGAAGAATGTTCCTTGTAAAGGGACCGATATTCTCGTTTGCAAAAACAAAACCAACTCCTACTTCCGGATCAAAACTGGTTTCGGCTTTTCCTTTTCTTTTTACATCGTACGAGAAAGCGATAACGTTGTCGTTAAGGGGCTTAAAACCACCTGCCCATAAATTATAGCTGGCTACATTAATATTTAGTTTATCGCTTGCAGCCGCCAGCGAAGGATTAGAAACGAGAGGCACGGTGTGAACAAAATAATGGTAAGGAAAGTCTTGCGCAAAAACTACCTGTGCCCAAATAAATAAAGCTATTGTATTGAACAGTTTTTTCATTTGAGGATTGTTATTTGTCCGTAACGGGTATTGTTTGAACCCAGCTGAAGCTCGTAAAAATAAGTACCCTGCTTAATACCATTTCCGGTCTTTCCATCCCAGGGGACAAACGTGTTTTTGCAACTATACACCTTTTGTCCGTACCGATCCAATATGTTTAACGACCGAAAGTCGTGGTAGCCAATATTCCTGATTTCCCAAACATCGTTAATCCCGTCGCCATTGGGCGTAAATACATCGGGAATCGTAATTTTATCATCAAATTTTACATGCAAAATATTTGACCACGACTCTACACCCTCATCCAGGTTCTTTTCTTTAATTCTGAAATAATGATCGAGTTGCAGGCTCTCGTTTGAATAAAGAAAATCACCCGATCCAATAAAATTCTCCAATATCTCCCAGCCTTCAGATGGCAAAAATGAATGCCAAAGCTCATCTTCCGTCCGTTTATCGCTCCAGAACCGATTATGGTTCCACTCAAGCTTAACCGAGTTCTCGATATATCCGGTGTTTTTTAATACAATGGATTCTTGCTTGTTGGAATAAAAAATCTCATCGCAACGATTAACAACTTTCAACTGAATAATTTCGGGATTTAGTTCATCTTCAGAGTGCCGGTAAAAAAAACTATTTGCCGAAACTTCATAGTTGATGCTACCAAATTCATCCGTAACAATGGCAGTTAATGGATGCTGCGAAGGATTGTACCCAGTACTTTCATAGCTCAAATTTATAATTGTTTCAAGCGCTCCAAAAGACACTGAAGTCAACTCTATTTCAAGACTATCATTCAAAACTTCCACAAGCAATGGTTCCGACTCGCCATAACAAACGGTATCAATTGTAGTGCTGGTTTCATTCACCGAAAGTCGGTGACTTCCTTCTGTTTTCCAGTTTACCAGCACTTTGTTCGTTCCCTGCCCCGAAATGATCTCACCCTGTTCGGCAGTCCATTGATAAACCGAGCCATTTGTTTTTCTGATTTGGTAGTTGACAGCATAAGCATCGGCCAAACACAGGTTTTGCGGACCTTTTGGTGTTTCAGTAATCAGTTCAACATTAATTCGAACCGGAAAAACAGCCGTATCAGATACACACCCATAATAATTTGTATAATAGGCATTTACCGATGCATTGGGATTTGTATCCATCCAGTTAATTTTAAGCGTATCAGAACTTGGGTCCTGCTCAATTTCTCCACCATTAACAAACCACCCTAAATCCACATTTTCTTTATCCGTCCAGTACTCTACACCTTCAACAAAAGGACAAACCGACCAGCTACCATCAATCTCCAAATTTTCTGGTTGAGGTAAAAAAGTGACTTTTGCCGAACTAAATTTTAACCAACAATTACCATCGGTTGCTCTTAGACTGTAATTTCTTATTTTACTACCTCCATAAAATTTTGGTGCCCTAACAATTGTTTGTGGCGAAAATGGATCTTCGATATAAGTCTCGGACAACCATTGATAGATCGCATCGGACGATTGTTCTGCTTTTCCTATCAGGGCGCTTGTCCCCGAACATATTTCAAGTTCTTGTCCGGCTTCCGGAATTACTTCGTCAAGATATTCCGGTTTCTTGTTTCTAAAAATACTGGTTAAAAAATTTGGAAAGAAACTTAGTGTTTCTTTCGGGGTGTAAAAATTCAATTCTACATCGCAGTCTAAACCTTTATTATTCGGATAATTGATTCTTCCTATCTTGGTCTTTTCTTCAATAGGATCAAAATACAGAAAATAGATTCGGCCATCGGGAGCAAGTTGCAATGAAGTACCATTACGACTTGAATTCTCAGTTTGTGGTAGTTCCTCAAGAGTAGTTGTTAATTCCTGTATTTTACCACTTGTCGAATACCTGACATCAGCCTGAATAAGTTTCCTTTCTGAGAAATAATAAAGGTATTGGCTGTTTCCTGAAAATTCTCTGGAATATAGAATATCTCCGTAAATAATCCGGTAATTGTAGAGTTCCCCTGTTAGAAAATTAAAATCGGCTACTACTGAATAAACATTTTGATTGGTATTTTCCTGATAAGCAAAAAAAAGTTTATCGCCATTTGGCGAGAATTTATAATATGCTGAGTTTCCAATATCAAACCGATCATTAATTAATGGGGATGTGTGTACACCGTTTTCATCAATCTTATAAAAAAATATCCGATCTCTTCTCGGTTCATAAATATTATCATTTCTATCGATAGCCAGCCAGTAATGACTGTTGTTACAATATCCGGAAATCGTTGGGTGAGAGTGGAAATCATTGTGTAAAAATTGGCCTTTCGAAATTACCTCTCCCCGATTATTCGCTGCGCGGCAATCAATTTCCGCATAAACCAATTCTTTATCCCGCAGGTAAGGGCTTGATTTAAGATTCTGTACATAAAATAATAAATAGTGCCCTTCCTTTTTTGGATAGGGAACGAATATGGGATTGCCCGTGATAAGATAAGTTGATTCAGAAAGGTTAGTTCCATTAATCAATACCTCGTTATTTCCATTCCAGATTGTGCGCCCGTCAGTGTATAAAAGTAAGTTCCCGTTTTCGTCACAAATCGAAGCTTTATAATAACTATTTATTCCCGAGTCGATAACAGCGAAACTGTCCGACTGAAAATTAATCCGAGTATTTGACCCTGCAAACCAAACCGATGCTTCCTTCTGTGCGCTACAAAATATTGGAAGAATAAAAACTATCAGTGCTAATTTGTACAGCTTAGGTCTCATTAGCGTTTTCTTGAAGATGAATAAGAATACAAAATAGTTGCGTACAAACAAAATATTATGTTAGCATTCTTTAGCTTTTCAGGCTAATATTTTTAGGATTTCCAAAGTTTCAAACTCCGGGGAAGTTCAATATCAAAAAGTTCAATAACTTTGCGCCGCAAATTTTATCAGAATGAAACGACGAGAAGTGGAAATAATGGCGCCGGTCGGTTCGTACGAATCGTTAATGGCAGCTATTCAGGGAGGAGCCGGATCGGTGTATTTTGGGGTGGAAAACCTAAATATGCGATCGCGCTCATCCAATAATTTTAACCTCGACGATCTGCGTAAAATTGTGAGTATTGCCAGCGAAAACAAGGTAAAAACCTACCTGACCATGAACGTGGAAATTTTCGATGGCGAGTTGGATAAAATGCACGAGGTACTTGATGCTGCCAAAGAAGCCGGGGTATCCGCTGTTATTGCTGCCGATATTTCTGTTATTCAGTACGCCCGGTCCATTAATCTCGAAGTACATATTTCCACCCAGGTAAACATCACCAACATCGAGGCGGTAAAGTTTTATTCCAGTTTTGCCGATGTGGTGGTTCTCGCGCGCGAAATGAACCTGGGACGTGTTTGGGAGATCAGCAACCAGATAAAAGAGCAAAACGTAAAAGGCCCGAACGGCGAACTGATAAAAATTGAGATGTTTGTGCATGGTGCACTCTGCATGGCCACCAGTGGAAAATGCTACCTGAGTTTGCACGAGATGAACTCATCTGCGAACCGCGGTGCCTGCCTGCAAACATGCCGACGTGCCTACACCGTAACCGACAAAGAAACCGGTGCCGAAATCGATATCGAGAATGAGTACATTATGTCGCCCAAGGATTTAAAAACAATCCACTTTCTGAATAAAATTCTCGATGCCGGAGTTTCGGTCCTTAAAATCGAAGGGCGCGCCCGTTCACCCGAATACGTAAAAACCGTGGTGCAGTGTTACCGCGAAGCTGTTGATGCCTATTTCGATGAAGATTATACCGACGAACGAATTGAAAACTGGGATAAACGGTTGTCATCGGTTTTCAACCGGGGTTTCTGGGATGGCTATTATCTTGGCCAGCGCCTGGGCGAATGGAGCCATAATTACGGTTCGCGGGCTACCAAACGAAAGTTGTACATTGGTAAAGTTACCAACTACTTCAAAAAAATTGGTGTGGCCGAATTTAAGCTGGAAACCAAGAACCTTAAAGTTGGCGACGAGATTATTGTTACCGGGCCAACAACCGGGGTTTACGAGGGAAAAGTAGAGGAAATTCGCTTCGAACTGGAACCGGTGGAAGAAGGGTTGAAAGGGCAACGTATTTCGGTCCAAACAGATACAATTCTTCGACGCGCCGATAAACTTTTTAAACTCGTTGATGCAAAAGAAGTAAAAGAACGCCGATAGATTGTATCGCAAGTTCTTTTCTTTTTTCAGAAAAACAACTTAACTTGAAGGTTGTTATTACTACGATACATGGATGCCAAAAAGATCATATGTTTATTATTCATTCTGATAACACTACCCGGAATCAGTAAAGCACAGCTTATTGGATTTCGGATTGCCGCCAACTCCGGAATGCTGATCAGCGAATTTGGCAGTTCTGATGTCCCTCATCCCGATGCAATTGCAAATACACCGGCACAAAGCACCGAACGATTTACCCCGCAACTTTCATATGGTTTCGAAGGTGAGGTACTTTTTCAAATCTCGGAACATGAATTCTTTGGTGTGGAAGTGGATTATTCTACCTTAAAGGGCTTCAATGATAATCCTCCGTTTTACAATTATTACCTTACACCTTATTTTAACCAGTATCAGGACAAATACATCCAATCAGCCATAAAATACAACACCACCCTGATCAATTTAGCCGTCAACTTCAAACACTTTTTCTTACCCGAATCCAATTTTCAGCCCTTTGTAAAACTCACGGGGGTTGTGGCCTTCGTAGGAACCGATCTAAGCTACAAAGATTCTCCGGATGCTGGACTTGAAACAGATGTCTTGTATGCCCGCGGCACCTCCAACTCCGATCAGAAAAAATGGCCGGCTTTTCACGGTGGATTCGGAATTGGTTTTAGCTACGACATCACCGATAAACTGGCTTTCCAGGCTGATGCCACCGCCACGATGTTTAATTCCGGGATAATAAACGGAGTACCCAATTTTACATACAGCGTAAGCGACGATTTGCTAAAATATAATCGCCGACTGTCGTTGACCACTCAAATAAGTGCTGGTCTGGTTTACTACATTGAAGTTGAAACCGGTCGCAGAGGCGGTGGCGGAAAAGTTGATCCGAACCTGCCATTCTACCTGAAAAAACGCTAATCAAGTTACTTGCACCCAGGTTTTTATTATCGGTAAATCTATTTGCTTAAAATGATATTCTGGATTCTAACCTCATCTTTGTAAAGAAACCTAAGAATATATATCCCGTTGGTAAACGAGCCTAAATCCAGCGATGTATTACTTTCCTCAAAAATTTTCCTGTTCAGCAAAACCGAACCGTTAGCTGATACAAGCTGTAATTCAAGAGGCTCTCCTATATTAGTTACCTCAACATTCAGTATCCCATTAGTTGGATTTGGATAAACATTTACCAAGGCTTTCTTAGAGGCAAGATCATCAATTCCAGTTAAAAATACGGTTATGGTTGCTGTAAACACATCGCTCCATTGGCCATTTTCGCTTAATGCACGCACGTTTAAGGTATGATTTCCTGATGTAAGTGAATTAATGGGTAAAACGTCGTCGATTATCACCATCCCTGAAGGAATGATGGGTAAATCCATCGCATTACCAAGGCCGGGATCATCATCGAAATAATATTCCACTTTTACAACATCGTACGATGGATATTTTATAAATGACCTGTGGAATATCTGTCCCCATTTATTGTCAGCAAATTTGCCCCTGATATTAATACTGTGAAGGCCCGGATCTAATTCTTCAACGGAGATTAACTGTTCGATTGTGATCTTTTCTCCCGGAGTAATCGCTATTCTTGTACCATTTCCAATGCCTGGGTCGTTATCGAAGAAATATTCTACTTCCTCAATATTCACCTCATCTGATTGCATTTGTGTTTTTAGGAACAAGCGGTGAAAAGTCTGGCTCCAGTGTCCAAATTCATCGAGCGCCCGAATGTACAACATATGAACTCCATCTTCGAGCGAACTGCCAGGCCAGTTATTATCAAAAATGATATTACTATTTAATGTAAATTCAGCAGTTGTCCCCTTTCCATATCCGGGATCAGCATCGAAAAAATACTCCACCCGGGTTATGTTATAATCATTATCAGACTTTAATTTGGTTTTTAGGAATACCTTGTTGAGAGTCTGGCTCCAGTGTCCTTGATCGTCGCAAACACGCAAGAAGAAAATATGGATCCCCTCTTCCAAAGAATTTACTGGTATCGCGTCATCAATTGTGATTTCACTACCCGAACTAAACTGAATAGGTGTTCCATTTCCATATCCCGGATCGGTATCGAAGAAATACTCAATTCTGGCAATGTTGCTTTCTAAGCTTATTTTATCAGAACCAATACTTTGAATATTTCTAATTACTTCCTGATTAATCTCCTTTACAGAATTGTCTCCTGAAGCTGAATTTAAATTTGTACTGGCAATAGCATCAGGAACTTTAAAATTAAGAAGAAGCAATAGAAATAAGACAGTCTGACCGGTTCTTATTAACCACTTTGTCTTCATGCTTATTATCAGTTATTGGTTTTTATTTTCAGATATACTTTTAATCCGCTGTCACTTGATGCAGATGTCGGAATGATAGCTTCGTAAATATGAGGAACGCCGGGAATTCCCGAGAGCACATAAGGTTGGTCTCCGCCAAAAGCGCCACAATCTGTTCCATTCTCTCCTGCTCCGGCTGCCGGCGAACCGTCTTTTAGAGTAAAATCATTATCTACATTTTGATTTTCAAAATCAGTATACACTATACTCATATCCACATTTGCAACATTGCCAATTCCACTGGGTACGGTTGCTCCAGCAAAGAGATTATACTGAAATGTACTTCCGCTTAATATTTTATATCCTATGTAATTGCTATTGTATGGATTACTTTCGCTGTAAATAATATTGTTTTTTATTTCGGCATGAACAGCTTCAATGTAATAGCCAACCACATTATTTTTTATAACACCCGTAAAATCATCAGAAGCAGTTCCCAGAAGGATATACGTAGAGACTATATTATTGAAAATGAGTATGTCTCTTGCATCCCTGTTCTTCATTATTTGAGTACAAAAATTCTGGCTAACAACAACATCGTGGATATTATTAACATCATGTGCAAGACTAATTCCGTGACTTGCATCAGTTACATAGTTCCTGGTGATAACAGTATTACTGGCTTGGTTAAGTATATATCCGGTAGTACGAATTCCAGAAAAAATGATTCCATTAGCCTGAATCCGAACATTATTCATAATAGCATCTAGTTTATTCGCCTGTGAAGAATCATTTTCAGTCAGAAAATATCCGGGACCAATTATTATGAGCTTTTTGTTGATATTAAAATCGCCATACGTGCTAGCGGAGCCTTCGATATAAAGCGTATCACCAGCTGACGCGCTATCTCTAGCCGCCGTTAGAGAGTTAAAATCGGCATCTACGCCAGGAGTGTTGTTTACGCGCCAGGATTTGGCGTGTACGATTACAATTATTCCTAATAGAATAATTGCAGTTAAAGTTAGTTTTTTCATCTGATTGCTTTTTAAAAGTTAGTATTATCAGTTTTTCTTTTCCAGTAACAATATTGCCCCGAAAGAATGCAGATACACCATAAAAGAATACAAATCGTGTTGAAAATCGTTACGGTTCTACGGTAAGTAAGTATAAGTTAGTGATTATTAGTCGGAAATACAATATGTTAATATTGATAACATAGAAGAATTTGCAAATATCTGGGTGTTCTTTAAATGTATTTTGGCATTAACTTCCGAGTATAATTCAACGTGTTTACGTGATTTTTCAGTTTTACAAAATAAAGTTAAAATCAGAAATAATGATAAGGGAAGTAAAACCGATCCAAATTCACGATGCTACCGAAAAATATTCTAAATACTTTAAAACACATCCATGGTAAATTGTATATTTGCAAATGTATGAACATTTGAACAAATGAAGCTTGAAATTGATCACACCAGCAAACTTCCTTTGCACTACCAGGTGGAAGAGTTGCTTCGAAATTTGATAGAACAACCGCGTTACCAGAAAGGCGAATTTCTGCCACCGGAGGTTGAACTGGCCAAATTGTTGGGAGTAAGTCGCAATACCATTCGTCAGGCTACCAATAAACTGGAATTTGAAGGGCTCATCTTCAGGAAAAAAGGATTTGGAACCAAAGTGGCTGAGAACACCTTAACAACACAGCTTAACAGCTGGCACTCTTTCACCCAGGAAATGACTGAAAAAGGAATCATATTCAGAAATTTCCTGATTAAAGCTGAGTGGATGGAGGCAAATGAGAAAATAGCTACTTTCTTCAACATTCCGGTAAATACAAAAGTACTTTGCATTAGCCGGTTACGTGGAGATGAAAATGCTCCTTTTGTTTATTTCGAGAGCTACCTGCATCCGCGCATTGGAGTTTCCGAAAATGAAGATTTCAGTTTACCGCTCTACGAATTGCTGGAAAAAAAGTACAAGACTCCGGTAAGTATTTCGCGCGAAAGGATTAAAGCCAGGATAGCATCACAGATTACGGCAAATCGCCTGCATATAAAACAGGGAGAACCTGTTTTGATTCGTGAAAGATTTGTCAGCGATCCCGGAAACCGTCCGGTTGAGTATAATATCGGTTTCTACGTGGCAGAAAAATTTACTTATTCAATAGAAATCAGAAGATAAAATGAAACAAAGACTTGCAATTGGAGTTGATGTAGGCGGAAGCCACATCAGTTGCCAGGCCTACGATCTGGATAAAAAGCAACTTCTTAAAAATACACATTCAGAAAATGATTTAAATAACCACGACCAGCCTGATAAAATTATAAAAGCTTGGGGAGATACGATAAGAGAGAGCATGAAATTAGCCGGTGCTCAAAATGTAGTTGGGATCGGTTTTGCCATGCCTGGCCCTTTCAACTATGTAGAAGGAATTTCACTAATGACAGGCGAAAACGGGAAATATGAGAATATTTACGGTCTGAATGTACCCAACGAACTAAAAAAATATCTCGACCTTCCAAAGGATTTTAAGATCCGCTTCATTAATGATGCAACGGCCTTTGCAATAGGTGAAGATCAGGTTGGAATGGCTAAGAATTGTAGTCATTCTCTATCTGTTACACTTGGAACCGGATTTGGTTCTGCATTTATAAAAGATGGTCTGCCGATTGTAGATGGAGCCGAGGTTCCAGAGCAGGGATGCCTTTGGCATCTGCCTTTCGAAGATGGAATTGCGGATGATTATTTTTCAACACGCGGGCTGATAAAGCGGTTTCAGCAATTCACAGGGAAACAACTGACAGGTGTAAAAGAGATTGCAGAACTGGCTCCCGGCGATATTTCTTCCAGAAATTTGTTCGATGATTTTGGCCGGAAAATGGGAATCTTTCTTCATCCCTGGATAGAAAAATTCGGAATAGAAGCTTTTGTGATGGGTGGAAATATTTCAAGGGCCTATGCCTTATTCGGTGATAGTTTTAATCACTACCTCAACAAGAACGGATTAACACTGGAAATCTTTGTATCGGAACTGAAAGAAGACGCTTCGTTCATTGGCGCTGCAACACTTATAAATGATGAGTTCTATGAAAAAGTATTGCCTGCACTTAGAAAAATGTAAGCAATTCAACAGAGAATTTCCTGAAACTTGAATCACTATTCAATCAAACTTAGCTTTATGACAAAAAACAAAATTTCCTATACTTATATTCTTCCGGTTCTGCTCTCATTTTTTGTAATGAGTTTTTGCGACCTCGTAGGTATCGGCGTCGATAATGCCAAAGCTGATTTTGAATTAAGTAATACTCTTGCTCAACTTATACCGCTGGCTGTTTTCGCATGGTTCTTTATTCTTTCTGTTCCCGTTGGCATTATGCAGGATCGGATAGGTAAAAAGAACATGCTGAACATAGGAATGCTTCTAACCGCCCTGGGACTCATATTGCCATTTTTTATTTACTCCTTCCCCACCTTGCTGTTTGGCTTTGCGTTGTTGGGAATCGGAAACACAATCATCCAGGTGTCGGCCAATCCTCTACTCATTGATGTGGTCCCTTCAAAAAGTGTTTCAAGTTTTCTGAGTTTTTCTCAATTTGTTAAAGCCATCGGTTCAATGGTAGCGCCTTACCTGGCTACATTTTTTGCCGTTCGGTTTGGTGATTGGAAAATTCTCCTCCTTGTCTTTGGAGCTGTTTCTGTATTCTCGGTTTTATGGCTGCACTTTACACATATTGAGGAAACTCTGTCGAAAGAAAAGAAAGCAACAATTGGTTCCTGTTTGCAACTCTTGTCGATCAGCTACATTGCTTTAATGGTGATCGGAATTTTCTTTGTTGTGGGAATTGATGTCGGGATAAATGCAGCATCGGGGCAATTTTTGATGGATAAACTGGGAATGGACGCCGAGCCTGCCAAACAGGGTCGCAGTCTTTACTTTTTTGGTAAAATGCTGGGGACTTTCCTTGGAGCCTTACTTTTAACCCGTTTATCAGCTAAAAAATTTCTGATCGGTTCAACGCTTGCAACCTTAATAACAGTAATTGCATTTATTCTCTCACCAAGTAGTTTTATCGCCCTTATTCTTATGTTTTCAATAGGAATGTCAGCATCAAACATTTTCCCGTTGATCTTTTCTGTGACTGTTAAAAAGTACGCGGAACGTGCCAACGAAATTTCCGGATTAATGATCATGGCAGTGTCCGGAGGTGCATTCATTCCTCCAATAATAGGGAAAGTTACTGACCTTGCCGGCATTAGCGCCGGAATGTTTGTACTTGTGGGATGTTCTGTTTATTTGCTGATATTATCATTCATCGCACTTAAAAAATAACCAGCATGAGATATTTCGGACTATTACTTTCTCTTGTTCTTATATATGCTTGCACCTTTCAAAAAGTCAGGCAGGAGCAATATAATGCCGTACAATATGTCGATCCGCAGATTGGATCGGTACACGGCAGATGGTTTTTTTATACCCCGGCGGCTTTACCCTTTGGCATGGCAAAGCTGGCTCCGCATACCAACGCATACGAGAGCATGGGCAGCTGGCTACCAGGAGGTTACGATGACCGACACCAATCGATAGAAGGATTTGGCCATTTTCATGAATTTCAAATCGGAGGAGTAGTTGTAATGCCTGTTGTTGGTGAATTAAAAACAGTTCCGGGAAGTCTGGAAGATCCGGATAGTGGTTACCGTTCGCGTTTCGATAAAGCAGATGAAAAAGCGGAACCGGGATATTATTCGGTTTTTCTAAAAGATTACCAAATTAAGGCGGAACTGACCGCCACGGAACGAGTTGGATTTCACCGCTACACTTTCCCCGATTCAGATAGCGCCAAACTCATTTTTGATGTTGGGCATAAACAAGGCGAAAGCAGTGATGTGACAGAGGCCTACGCCGCCCTTGTCAATAAAAATGAGGTGGAAGGTTATGTTGAAACATATCCCGAATATGCCAAATTCTGCGATCCCGGGAATCGGGTGAAAATGTATTTTGTAGCCCGTCTGAATAAAGTACCTGAGAGCGTTACCGCTTTCACCGACAACTCGATTTCATTAAATACACAAATAACTAAGGGAATTAAAAATGGCCTGTGCCTCGAATTCAAAACAAACGAAAATGATGTGGTAGAAATGCAGGTCGGACTATCTTATACAAGTATCGAAAATGCCCGGTTAAATTTAAACATCGAAGCAAACGGAAAAAACTTTGATGATGTTCACCTGACTGCTACCAAAAAGTGGAACGCTATGTTAGGCCGAATCAAAGTCGAAGATGAAAATACAGCAAACAAAACAAAATTTTACACCGGTTTGTATCATGCCCTTCTTGGCCGGGGACTGGCAAGCGATGTAAACGGGCAATATAAATTGAACGGAGAAGGCGTTGGTCAGATTCCGTTGGATGATATCGGTAATCCCAAATACCATCATTATAATACCGATGGGATCTGGGGAGGATTCTGGAACCTGGGACAGCTTTGGGCACTTGCCTATCCCGACTATCTGGCTGAATACGTTCAGTCGAACATTGATTTCTACAAAGAAACAGGCTGGTTGCACGATGGAGAAGCAGCCGGAGTTTTTACCAATGGTGTGCAAACCAACTTTCAGGGATTGTTAATGGCTGCAGCCTACAATTGCGGAATTCGCGATTTTGATTACGAAACCGGGTATCAGGCTGCCTTAAAAAACGAAACAGAATACCGGGGCCGCAACCTGGGAAACGGAAAATACGATCTCAGTTATTTTGTAAATCTTGGATATGTGCCTTATCAGGACACCACCATTTCGAATGGATGGGTATTCAATTTCGGAGCATCGCATACACTTGAATATGCTTTCAGCTCATTTGCAGTAGCCCAAATGGCAAAAAGCCTTGGACACGAAAATGATTATCAAAAGCTGATGAAACAAGCCGGATACTGGAAAAATATATTTGATGCAGAAACCAAATTTATCCGGCCTAAACTTCCAAATGGGGAATTTATAAAAGATTTCGATCCGATGAGAGGTTGGGATGGTTTTCAGGAGGGAAACGCTTACCAATACTCGTGGTATGTTCCTCACGATCCACTTGGGTTAATACAGGAAATGGGACTTGAAACTTTTAATCAGCGACTCGAACAGACATTTAGCGAAAGCAGAAAATCACTTTTTGGAGGGGGAAAAGAGATACATAGTTTTTCAGGAGTTCAGACCTTATACAACCAGGGCAATCAACCATGCCTGCACCAACCTTGGCTATTCAATTATTCGGGGAAACCATGGCTAACGCAGTTTTGGACAAGAACCATTTGCGATGAATTTTACGGAACAGAATCACTTCACGGATACGGATATGGTCAGGATGAAGACCAGGGACAACTGGGTGCCTGGTATGTAATGGCGGCACTGGGATTATTCGATGTTCAGGGACATACTTCTTCCGACCCAAGCTTTCAATTCGGTAGTCCGATGTTTAAGAAAGTTACTATACAAGTGTCTCCTGATAGATCCTTGGTTCTTGAAACAACAAACAACTCCGCAAGTAATAAATACATTCAGAATGTAAAATTCAACAATGCAACACTTGAAAACTGTTGGATAAGCAGGGAAGATTTAATGCATGGCGGTAAACTCACATTTGAGATGGATTCAACTGCAAATAAAAACTGGGGTATTGGCGACCTGCCACCATCAATGAGTACAGAATAAAAGGAAGGATAAAAAATGAAAAATATTCTCACAATCCTATTGATCTTTTTTGCCGGAACAACGCTGGCACAAAACGGGGAAATTCTTTTAAATAAAAACTGGAAAGCCAAACGAGCTAATGAAATCCCGGTTGATGGAACCGAAATCACATCTCCCGGATTTAAGCTTTTCGACTGGATGGATGCTGTTGTTCCCGGGACCGCACTCACAACTTTGCTTCATAATAATAAAGTCCCGGATCCATTTTATGGAATGAACAATGAACTTATTCCTGATATTTATGAAACCGGTCCTGATTTTTATACTTTCTGGTATCGTAATTCATTTTCACTTCCAAAACCGGAAGAAGGTCAACAGGTGTGGCTCAAGTTCAGGGGGATTAACTATTCAGCAAATATATTTCTGAACGGCAAGCGGGTGAATAAAGATACTCATGCTGGCATGTTCTTGCGGGAAAAATATTTAATCACATCTTTTTTGTCTGAAGACGGAACAAATAATCTGGCTGTAAAGGTTGAGCCGCCAAATCCGGTGGGACAGGCCAATGGCGGGCAGGGAGGTGATGGTACAATTGCCCGTTCGGTAACACAACAATACACGCCCGGCTGGGACTGGGTGGCACCAATTCGCGACCGCAACACCGGTATTTGGGACAAGGTTTCGATTGAAATAACCGGTGCCGTTGATATACGCCATCCACATGTAAAAACCAGTGTTCCGGGGAAAAGATTTCCCGGAGAAAAACAAGATCCGGCATTTATTGAACTCTCAGCAGAGCTGGTAAATGCATCCAACAAAATTCAGGAAGGCATTTTAACTGCAGAGATTGAAAATGAAAAGTGGGAACAAACGGTCAGCATTGAAGCGAATAGTACTTTGTTGGTGGAACTTCCAAAAATAAAAATGAATAATCCTGGATTGTGGTGGCCAAACAGTATGGGAGAACAGAATCGCTATCGTTTAAAATTATCATTCGACCAAAACACCACAATTTCAGACACCGAAACACTCAATTTTGGCATTCGTGAAACGGGAACCTATTTTGATGAAAAAGTGGGTGGGCGTGTTTTTCTGGTGAACGGCCAAAAAGTATTTATCAAAGGCGGTAACTGGATCTCTTCGGATGCCATGTTAAGGTTATTGCCCGAGCGATACGAGGCAGAAGTAAAAATGCACGCCCGGATGAACATGAACATGATCCGCATCTGGGGAGGTTCGATTACTGAACGACCGGAGTTTTATGAAGCATGCGATAAATACGGCGTCCTGGTTTGGCAGGACCTGTGGGTAACCGGCGACTGCAATGGACGGTGGCCCGATCCAAGAAAAAAAGAATCGCAAGAAAGGCGACGATCTTATCCCGATGATCATTCGCTGTTCCTCACCTCGATGATCGATCAGATAAAAATGTTGAGAAACCATCCGAGCCTGTACCTGTGGTGTGGAGGTAACGAATTTCCTCCACCTGATGATATTAATGATGCGCTGGCCAATGATATCTTTCCAAAATACGATGGAACTCGTTATTACGTTAATGAATCCACTTCCGACAGCATTTTACGAAATACAATTGGTGGCAATGGCGACGGGCCATACAGGATCCAGGATCCTTTACGATTTTTTGTAACACCCTCCTACCCTTTCAATCCGGAACTTGGTTCTGTGGGGCTTCCGAATGTTGAAACCATGCGGAGAATAATGGACGAGAAAGACCTTTATCCTCCCCGTAATGACCGTGGCAACCGGGTTTGGCAGTACCACAAATACATTGGCTACGGCGATCATATTGAAAATTTTGGGGAAATAAAAGGAATTGAAGATTTCTGCAAAAAGGCTCAAGTTGTGAATTATGAGCAATACAGAGCGCTGCAGGAAGGTTTTAATGCAGGAATGTGGGACATGTACACCGGGATGCTGGTGTGGAAAAATCAAAATCCGTGGACATCATTACGCGGACAATTCTACGATGTTTTTTTGGATCAGAACGGAGGATTCTATGGCTATCAGCATGGAGCGGTTCCTGTCCATGTTCAACTGAATCTGAATGATTCTTCCTTCTGTGTTGTGAACCAAACCTGCTTCGAGGCTAAAAATCTAAACATTGTTGCCTCCTATTTCGATTTGCACGGAAAGCTGGTAAACAAAGAAGAATATTCCACCAGTGTAAAACCTAACAGTTATGAAGTATCAGGAAAGATTGATAATATAGAAAAACCTGAGGGACTTTGGTTTTTACGATTAGAATTGAAAAATGAAGAAGGTTTAACAATCGATGAAAACCTTTACTGGCTGAAAAGTACACCGGAAGATATGGAGAAATTGGAAGAACTTAGTCCGGTTCAGCTGGTCGCAGAAGTGGAAAAAGAATCGTCGGGAAAATATTTGGCATCAATCGAGAACAATACCGATGAAACCGCCTTTTTCACAAGGCTTAAGGCCATCGATAAAACAACCGGCAAAATGGTTTTACCTGTTTTTTTTAGCGACAATTACTTCACCTTGTTTCCCGGAGAAAGAAAAGTAATAAAAATTGATATCTCACATCTGGATAAACCTGAACTCCGGAACATTGAACTGATGATTGAACCTTTTAACGGAATCGCATCAGGAAAAACAGTACCTCAAAATTGAAATACATGAAAGACAAGTTTCTAAAATACATCAGTTTAGCCTTGATTATTCTTAATCTGTCCTGTCAGAATTCATCGACTAAGAATGATGAACTCTCACGACAAATACTTCAAAACGAATATTTTGCCTTCACCAAGCAAAAGGCACTTGAGATAATCGGTACCGGATTTAATGCCGGTGATGGATACCGTGAAGTCTGGATTCGTGATTACAATACTTTTATTGAATTATCGGCTGAAGTTTTTCCTAAAGAAGAATTGAAGGAAAACCTGCTGGTATTCTTCCGCATGCAAGGTGAAGATGGCAACATTATCGATGGATTCACTCCGAGGGAAAAAGTTGATGTGGATTACGATTTTACCTATTCGGATTTGGAGCCCCGTTATGCAGCACATAAAAATACCGTTGAAACTGATCAGGAAAGTTCGCTTATCCAGGCTGTTTACAAATACATAAAAGTTACCGGCGATACTACCTTACTTTACGAAATGGTGGGAGACCAGTCCGTTGCGGAACGAATGGAATGGGCAATGAAATTTCTGACCGAACACCGGTGGAACAAGAAATACGGACTGATAATCGGGGCCACAACTGCCGACTGGGGAGATGTTCAGCCTGAACATGGTTGGGGAGTCGATCTCGACCAGAATACACACCCTGCCATCGATATCTACGACAACGCCATGTTTATCATAGCTCTCGATAATTTGATGGAATTGTTACCAAAAACCAGAATGGAGTGGGATCCGGTTCGTGATCAGTTAGCTGAAAACAGCCGCAAATATTTGTGGGACGGAGACAATCAAAAATTTATCCCCCACATTTATCTGGAAAAAGGCTCACCATTTCCCGACGATTTTGATGAGAACCAGATCTATTATTTCGGAGGGACTGCCATTGCCATTGAGGCCGGATTGTTGAGCAAAGACGAAATAAAAACATCCATCGATGAAATGGTAAGAAGGGTAAAACAGGCAGGAGCTGCTTCCATTGGACTGACGCTTTATCCACCGTATCCGGATGGCTTTTTCGTAAATAAAATAATGAACCCGGAATACAGTTACCAGAATGGTGGCGACTGGACTTGGTTTGGAGGAAGAATGATTCAGCAATTGATCAATTACGGTTACGTTAAAGAAGCTTATGAGCAAATTCAACCCATGGTAAAAAGAGTAAAGGAGAATGATGGTTTTTACGAATGGTACACCGTTGATAATCAACCAAAAGGATCGGGAACCTTCCGCGGATCTGCAGGTGTGTTGTACAAAGCTATTTTAATGCTGGAGGAATATGCAAAAGATGGAGAATAAGAACTGGAGAAATAGTAGTCAGTATTTATTGCCGGTAGAGGGACACAACGGGACCAAAGAACAATACCGGATTTACCCAACACATTCTCTGGGTGAAGGCAGGATATTTACTGGTTTTGCGAGCCTCGCGAATGAACTGAAGCAGCATAAAGCAATCATCATCGATGGTTACATCGGTGTGTTTTTCGAAAACTTTAAAGACAATTTACAGGAACAGTTTGATCGATACAAGCTGACTGTTAACTGGATGGATGTCTCTGCTGCTTTAATACCGGAAAAGGAAATCGAGGAGATGATCGCCCCGTTTTTAGGAGGACTCGACCCCCTGTTTGGTAAGCGTACCACATTATCGCTCATTGATTTTTTTGATCCTGAAAAACTGGCTTCATTTAGAATAAATCCTTCTGCCGATCTCAACATCATTTATGGTGTTGGAGCTGCGCTTTCGGGAATTGAAGGTGCACTGCTTTATCTTGATCTGCCAAAAAATGAACTACAATTCAGGGCACGCGCACAAGCGGCGTTAAATATTGGTTCGACAAAGCTGATCAGCAACAAAGAAACATACAAGCGTTTTTATTTTATCGATTGGATAGTACTGAACAAACACAAACAAGATCTGCTACCGGATATCGAAATTGCTGTTGATGCACAAAGAAACCAGGACATTACCTGGTTAAAAGGTGGCGATCTGCGCAGTGGACTACACAAAATAAGTAAGAACGTTTTTCGTGTTCGCCCCTGGTTCGAACCCGGAGTTTGGGGTGGCAACTGGTGCCTGAATAACATCGACGGATTAAACAAAGATGTGTCCAATTACGCCTGGTCATTTGAACTGATCGTCCCCGAAAATGGGCTTGTTTTTGAAAGCTCGGGATGGATGGCCGAATTTTCCTTCGATTTCCTGATGTTTCAGGAAGCTCAAAATGTATTGGGTGAAGCTTTTGATGTCTATGGAACTGAATTCCCCATCCGATTCGATTTCCTCGACACTTTCGATGGAGGAAACCTGTCCATCCAGTGTCATCCAACAACGAGTTACACCAAACAATTTTTCAATGAGGAATTTACGCAGGAAGAAACTTATTACATCCTCGATGCAAAGGAAGATGCGGTCGTGTATCTTGGATTTCAGGAAGATATTCAACCCGGTAAATTTGAACGGGCACTAATCGATAGTTATACGGAGAACCAGGCTATCGACATTACAAAGTATGTTCAGAAATTACCGGCCAAAAAACACGATCTTTTTCTTATTCCACCTGGAACAATTCACGGTTCAGGAAAAAACAACCTGGTACTCGAGATCAGTTCAACACCCTACATTTTCACCTTTAAAATGTACGACTGGCTGCGACCGGATCTTGATGGAAAACCACGACCTCTGAATATAAAACGCGGAATGGATAATCTTTGCTTTGGCAGAAAAGGAGACTATGTAACCGATAAACTCATTTCAAAACCAATGCTGCTAAAAAAGGGGGAAGGCTGGCAACTTTTTCATTTGCCCACCCACAAAAAACACTTATACGATGTTCACCGTATTCATCTGGAAACTGCCATTACAATTGAAACCGAAAATAAATGTCATGTGCTGAGTTTGGTGGAAGGAACATCCATTCAGATTGAAACACAGTATGGAACAGTTGAGAAGTTCAGTTATGCCGAAACATTTGTGATTCCGGCAGCTGCAAGCTCCTACAAAATCATTAATTTATCCGACGAAGAAGTCAAAATTGTAAAAGCATTTGTAAAATAAGACATCATGAAAAATACAATTCTTGTCCTATTATTCAGTTTTATCAGCAGCTTTGTTTATACTGAAATTCCGGATCTCCGGGATACTCAAATAGTGAATGGTTTTTCAAAAAAGATTTCGGGCGACGATTTTAGCTACCATTCGTCCATTCCCCTGGCAAAAGAATGTTTGCTGATTCGCGCAACCGATGGAAAATCAAGCATGGAATGGCAAACGGAAGCAGTTCCGGAAAAACTAAAGCAGGAATATGTAACTTTCGTTTGGTTGGCTGGTCTTGGCTCATCGCCCGGTAAAGCGAGCTTCAGTTTAGAAATTAATGGAAGGCCGACCTTTGAATTTTGGGTGGATGGAAAAGATGAGTGGAAACTCGAAAATCCGGAAGGGATGACACTTTCATTTCACAAAGATCTGATTGATCAACACGGGGATCGCTTTGGATTTATGTACCTGAAAGTTCCTGCCAAACAACTGGAAAAAGGTAAGCCCCTGAATTTAAAAGTAAGGGGAGGGAGATTCGACCTGACTTCGTGGTACATGACTTTTAAATTTGAGATTAAAAACGGCTTAAGTTTTAAAAGCTTCCCGGCAATCGTTGAAAACAACGGAAAAGAATCTCAACTGGGAGTGGCCGGTGTTCTGCATTTCGGTAATCCCGGACCCGCAAAAATATACATCGAGGATAAACTGGTAAAAGAGCAACATGTAAATTTTGGTTACAACTACCTGAAAGTGAACCTTCCAAAAGTAGAAAATGAAACTACAGTAGGTTACCGGCTTGAAGTTGGCGATTTTAGCGAAGAAGGACAATTAAGTTTAAAACCGATTCGAAAGTGGCGGGTGAATTTTGTTCAGCACTCGCACACCGACATTGGTTACACACGGCCGCAAACCGAAATTCTTGCCGAACATTTGAGGTATATCGATTATGCACTTGATTATTGCGACAATACTGATGTTTATCCCGATGACTCTAAATTTCGCTGGACCTGTGAAGCGACCTGGCCGGTTGATGAATATTTAAACAGTCGTCCGAAATCGCAGATCGATCGGCTCAAAAAACGGATAAAAGAAGGTCGGATCGAGCTCACAGGAATGTATTTTAATTTCGATGGGTTGCCCGACGAACAGGTTCTTGCAGCTTCGTTACAACCGATTAAAAACTTCAAAGAAAATGGATTGGATGTAAAAGTAGCCATGCAAAACGACGTGAACGGAATTGGCTGGTGTTTGAATGATTATTACGCCGACCTGGGGGTAAAATACCTAAACATGGGAACACACGGTCATCGGGCTTTAATTGCATTCGATAAACCCACATTATTCTGGTGGGAATCGCCTTCGGGAAAAAGAATGCTGGCGTACCGAGCCGAACATTACATGACAGGCAATACCGTTTTTAAAATCCATGCCGGCAATTTTAATGTTTTCGAGAACGAATTGCTTTCATACCTTACTAATCTGGAAGCCAAAGGATATCAATACGATCTCATTTCCATTCAGCATTCCGGATTTCTAACGGATAATTCCCCGCCATCAATGCTTGCCTCCGATATGATCAGGGAATGGAACGAGAAATATGCCTGGCCAAAGCTAAAAACTGCAACTGCCACCGAATTCTTCGAAGAAATGGAAGCAAAACATGGTAAGGAGTTTCAGGTAATTCGTGG
Organism: Maribellus mangrovi; assembly: GCF_037646455.1. Lineage (NCBI taxonomy): Bacteria > Pseudomonadati > Bacteroidota > Bacteroidia > Marinilabiliales > Prolixibacteraceae > Maribellus > Maribellus mangrovi. Next base: position 1,265,926 of record NZ_JBBIXN010000001.1, read on the forward strand.
CGCCTGGCCCGACTGGTGGACAGATGGATTTGGTGCCTCGGCACGCGAAGTTGCCACCACCCGTGAGGCACTGACGGACCTGATGGCAAATAATGCCGGATTGACCATGGCAGCAATGCAGGGATCAGAACTTCCAAAGAATATTGATTTTAAAACCGATGAAACAAACAGTGCCCTATTGTTCTATACCGAACACACTGTTGGATACCATGGAAGTGTTCGCGAGCCTTTTTCAAAAAATACAATGGAACAGCGTGCACTGAAAGAATCGTATGCCTGGGAAGCCGGACGACGAGCAAAGATTATCAGGGAAGAAACATTGGGCTTGTTGCAAAGTCATGTTGAACGGGCAACCGTGCCAACGCTGCTGGTGTACAATACACTGAACTGGCAACGAAGCGGATTATTCGCTGTTTACATCGATCATCAGATCATTCCACGCAACCGGAATTTCAAATTAGTAGATGCTTCGGGAAAGCAGGCTTATGCGCAACCAATCGAACGACATTCTGATGGAACATACTGGGCAATTTGGGCCAACGATGTTCCGGCTTTTGGCTATAAAAAATATTTTATTCAGGTTCCAGAAAATGAACTGTGGCCCGAAACTTTCGGTATTGGAGAACAAGAAACCATGGAAAACGACTGGTATAAACTTATCATCGACACCGAAAAAGGTACGATCTCTAGTTTGGTTGATAAGCAACTGAATAAAGAGTTAGTTGATAAGAAAGCAAAATACCAGTTGGGCGAATTCATTTACGAATGGCTGGATAATCGTTCACAAATGGAAGCTTATCGTTTGGATAACTACACACGCGAATCGCTTGATAAAGTTTGGTTCGACGGCTATGAAGAAAATCCGGTTTGGAATACCGTTCGTTTCAAGGGAAATACAAAAGCTGCTATTGCCGACGGTGATTTTGTTTTTGAGATCAGATTGTTCAATACAACAAAACGGATTGATTTATTTTATTCCATCCAGAAAAAATCAGTGACTGATCCGGAAGGAATTTATATTGCATTTCCTTTTCAATTGGAAAACGGTGTTTTGGCATTTGATGTGCAGGGCGGAGAGATCAGAGCCGGAATTGATCAGATTCCGGGATCATCGAATGACTGGAACTCGGTGCAAAATTATGCGCGTTTAAGTAACAGCGATGCTCAAATTATTTTGAGTTCAAAGGAGATTCCCTTGATGCAATTTGGCGGAATTAACACGGGCAGATACAAGGCAGGTGCAACTCCGGAATGTACGCATATTTTTGGATGGCCCATGAACAACTACTGGGTAACTAATTTTAATGCCGAACAACGCGGAGGACATACGTGGACTTATACCATTTCGAGCAATGCTGAGAATCATCGACAGGATGCCGTGAAATTTGGCTGGGGTAACCGTATCCCTTTTTTAACCAGAGTATTGCCGGGTGGAGGCAAAGGCGACGAACAAAGTAGTGCCTCATTTATTAGTGGCTGGCCGGAGAATGTTTTGCTTATCAATTCCATTCCATCAACTGATGGTAAGTCTGCAGCAATCCAGGTACGCGAAATTAACGGACAAAACGCAACGCTGGATCTGACAAATGAGCTCACAAATCAAAAAATCAATTTAGAACAGGTTGATGTTATTGGGGAAAGTGATGAAAATGGTTCACTTACATTAAAACCTTTTGAGTCGAAGTTTTTCAAAATCGATTTATAAAAAAAGCGGTGACAGTATCACCGCTTTCCTGAAAGACAAACAACTAATGACCTCTCAAACTTTGTCTTAAATGTTTTCAATCAACCACTTAAGTTCGTATTGCTACTGCAAAGTTGTATGTGGTATGTACGCAATCCAAAATGCTTTGTTTCGGTAGATATTTAATTTAACATCAATTAACCCGTAAGGCCCTGATTATATGGAACATCCAGTTTAAACTTAAGCGCGATCTTCTGCAAATGGTCACAATGTTTTAAATACTTTCTCAAGCAATTTTTTGGTGGCAATTACTCCTTCTTTTTCAGGAAGCTCCGAACCTTCATATTCCACCCCGACAAAACCTTTGTACCCTGCCTCATCCACAATTTTCATCAGGCGGTAATAATCCATTTCTGCCTCATCGCCGTTTTGATCAAAAACATGCGATTTTGCACTTACTCCTTTAGCATAAGGCATTAACATTTCCACACCTTTGTACCGATCGTAAGTCTCTCCGGCTTCCCGGTTAATGGTAAAGTTCCCAAAATCAGGCAGAGTACCCACTCGTTTGTGGTCCACCATTTTCATCACACCGGCGAGCCATTCTCCGTTACTTGATAAACCTCCATGATTTTCAACTATCACGTTTATTTTCTGAGTGTCGCCATATTCACACAACATGCGCAAACCATCGGCTGCCAGCTTTTGCTGTTCCTCGTAAGTTCCGCGGCTGCCGGCATTTACACGAATAGAATGGCAACCGAGAAATGCTGCAGCATCGATCCATTTTTTATGATTTTCAACTGTTTTCTCCCGTTCTGCTTTGTCGGGGTGGCCAACCATTCCTTCCCCGTCGCACATGATCAGTACGTTTTTAACGCCTTCGTTTTTAGTGATCTTCTTCAACTCTGTAAGGTATTTTTCGTCCTTGGCTTTGTCTTTAAAAAACTGGTTGACATATTCCACTCCTTCGAGCCCAAGTTCCCTGGTGACCCTTGGAAAATCGAGGTTGGTCATTTCGTTGGCAAACAAAGCCTTATGAAAGGACCATTCGGCCAATGAAATTTTAAATGGTGATTTTTTAGCCGCAACTGATGCCATTGCCGGCGATAATAAAAAGGTTCCGGCTGCTGCAGCCGTTGTTGTCCGAATAAATGTTCTGCGATTTGTTCTCATTTTATTGATAATTTATGTTGAAATTCCTTCAGGTTATTCCATTCAAATTCACTTATATTCTAAAAAATATTCTTTTCTGATACAGGTAATAACACATCCACCACTCGAGTGCCAGTATGGTTAATGAGGTGAACAATGCGATAATAAAATCCGGTGTTTGAACCCAGTTTAGAAAACCCTGAGTGAAGATGGCTACAAATCCGTTGAACCACTGTGTTCCAACGGTATTGAAAAAAAGATAGATGAAAATCGGGTTCATACCCACAACAACAAATGGAAATATCCAGTTGTTGCGTTTTTTCATGTCGATAAGCCAGTAGCTTAATGCAAGAAAAAGCAAGGCCCAGCCACCTGAAGCCAATACAAATGATGAAGTACTGATCCTTTTTATAATGGGTGTAATCGAGGTCCAATCCAATAAATATCCGGCAAACAGAGAAATGCCACCGAATACCAGCAATAATCTGAGTTTTTGATCGCTGGATTTTCCGGATCGTAAAAGTTGCCCGGCCACAACACCCCAAATAGTATGCGCCGCAGTTGGAATACAATTGATGGCCACCCAGCCTCCCCCATTGTTGATTTTTCCCATAAGTAACATATCCATCCAACTTCCGAAATTATGATCCTTAACAAAGGGCTGATTATAACCTTCGACCGGGAAAGTCCGGTACAAGAATTCGGTGAGTAAAAGCAAAGCAATTGAAACGATAATTTGAGTAGCCCATTTGTAGCGCATCAAAAAATAGGCAATTAAAATTGTAACCGACAGTTGCGACAGAACATTCCAAAGTTCCCAAACCAGTTTCCGGCGATACCCACAATGCAAGCCTACGCCCAGAGCCAGTAAAACCACCGATCGTTGTACAATGTGCTTTGTTATTTTATTTTTTGAGTCTCCGTGACTTATCCGCTTTTCGTATGAAAAAGGCATGGCCACCCCAACGATGAACATAAAGAACGGTTGAATAAGGTCCCAGAAGCGCAAACCGTTCCATGAGTGGTGATGAAACTGACGGAAAAAAGGTTCAATGAAACTTCCCGAAATGGGTTCCTGCAATAGTACTGACCACAAATGAGTCCCTTCTGCAACAAGCAAAACCATGGTTAATCCCCTAAAAAAATCGAGTGACAATAAGCGTTCACCGGGAGATGTTTCTACTTCTTTTGTTTTCATATCAGATTTAGTTGGTTCTTTAAAAATAACTATATTTTCATGGTGATCGTAATTCTGAGCCTAATCTTCAGGCATTTGTTTCGCGGATATTTATTCGTAAATTTCTAAAAACTTTAAAACCAAACATTATGAATGAACAATTCCATGATTATTTAGAAAAAGCTTATGATTTTATTGCTGTCTACGGCATCAAGGTAGTAATGGCAATAATTGTTCTGATTATCGGTCTGTGGATCATTAAACGTTTAGTAAAAACCACCGATCGTATCATGACAAAACGCGATGTTAATGTTTCGCTCCGAGGATTTCTTAGAAGCCTGATAAGTATTCTGCTCAAAATTATGCTGCTCATCAGTATTGCCGAAATGGTAGGACTGAAAACCACATCGTTTATTGCGGTACTTGGTGCTGCCGGTCTGGCCGTTGGTTTGGCTTTACAGGGCACCCTGGCCAATTTTGCAGGAGGTGTTATGATTTTACTCTTTAAACCTTTTAAAGTTGGCGACTTAATCGAGTCTCAGGGACATAAAGGAAAAGTTAAGGAGATTCACATTTTTGTAACCATACTTACAACCTTCGAGAACAAAACTGTGATCCTTCCAAACGCGGCAGTTTCAAACAACGACATTGTGAACTACACCACGCAGGGTGTTTTGCGAGTAGACCTGGCGTTTGGGATTTCGTACTCGTCGAACATTAAGGAGGCGAAAGATACGCTAATGAAGATTATGACCGATCACCCCAAAGTCTTAAAAGATCCTGCTCCTTTTGTTGGAGTATCCGAACTGGCTGACAGTTCGGTAAACCTGGCGGTTCGGCCGCATGCCAAATCCGAAGACTACTGGGAGGTTTATTTCGATGTTTATGAAGCCGGGAAACTGGCACTCGACAAAGCCGGTGTTACTATTCCTTTCCCGCAAATGGATGTTCATTTGAACAAATTAAATAATTAGCAAGAAAGAAGGAGAGCGAAATGCTCTCCTTTTCTTATACATATTTGTAACGTTTGATGTTCTTTTTCGGTGTTTTCTCAAATTCCTCTGCCACAATTTCTATCGCACTAATTTGCTCGTATTTTGGCAGTTCCGAATTCACAGCTTTTCGGCTCTCTTCAAAAATTCCCGGAAGTTGCTCCTCGCCGATTTCATCGGTCTGCATGGCTTCCTTATCGGGATAAACCATGGCCACCAGTTTTCCACTTCGATCGGCAACCACGCATTCGGCCACATAATTCCGGTTCGAAAGTTTAGCCTCAATCTCTTCAGGATAAATGTTTTGTCCCGATGGTCCGAGCAGCATATTTTTCGAACGCCCCCGAATGTAGATAAAATCGTTTTTATCAATCACTCCCAGATCGCCGGTTTTTAGCCATCCATCTTCAGTAAATGCAGCCTCTGTATCTTTTTCATTTTTAAAGTAACCCAGCATTACATTTTCGCCTTTTACCTGAATTTCGCCGACCACATTAAACGGATCTTCCGAATCGATTCGAACTTCCATCCTGTCAACCAGTTTCCCAGCCGATGACGGCATGGTCTTATCCCAGGCTTCATAACTGATCAGCGGACCGCATTCGGTCATCCCATAACCAATTGTGAATGGGAATTTTATTCGCTTAAAGAATTTCTCCACATCGGCACTCAATGGTGCACCACCAATAACAATCTCGAAAAACTGGCCTCCAAAAGTTTCGATCATTTTAGCCCTTATCTTTTTGAGAATGACTCCTGAGATCACCGGAAGTTTCAACAAGATTTTCATCGTTGGCTTATCTATCGCGGGCAAAATTCGTTTCTTGTAAATTTTCTCAATAATTAATGGAACTGAAAGAATCAGGTGCGGTTTTACCTGGCCGAAAGCTTTAGTGATGACGGCCGGAGTTGGCATTTTACTCAGGAAGGTGATGTGGCAACCGGTTGACAACGGGAATAAGAATTCAAACAACAAACCGTAAACGTGTGCCATCGGCAAAAAAGAAACGATTCGGTTACCCGGTTTCAGCGGCATATGTTCCTGTGCGTAAATGATGTTCGAAACCAGGCTCCGCTCCGGGATCATAACTCCTTTTGTAAAACCCGAAGTTCCTGATGTATAGGAAATCACACACATTTCTTCGGGCTCCCACTCTTCGAATTTAAATGCTTCTTTTGTGAATTCATTTTCCTCATAATACTGAAATCCGTCGCTGAGTTTATATTGAAGGTTCTCATCTTTTCCGCCATGAAAACTAAAATCGTCGAGCACAATTACAGCCTGCAGATCGTCTGAAAGATCCATATCGATTTTTTCCAGTTGATTGCGTGTACTGATCACAATCTTCGACTCGGAATGTTTGATGATATGATTGGTATCGCTTTTATTAAAATCGGGCAAAATAGGAACAATTACCAGTTTTGCAGAAATGGCCGAAAGGAAAACGGATCCCCATCGTGCTGAGTTTCGCCCCAGCACCGCGATTTTATCACCGGGTTGTAATCCTGATAACTGGTAAAAAAGATGCAGCGATTTGATGGACCTAGCCACATCTTTGTATTTAAAATCGCCGCCATCGAAATCAGAAAATGCCAGACTATCCCAGTTCTGGTGAAAAGCATCGGTGTATATTTTTGCCAGACTTTGATTTTTCATAATTCTAAGTTTCTTTAATCTTGTAAAAATACCATATTTCACCTAAATTTAGCTAAACTTCATATTTTGTGTGACATAAGATTTCCGACCGAGGAAATATTCTACTTTTAATTTTAGGTTTCACTTTTCGATAAAAAGGATCATGAAAAAGAGACGACTAAAAAAAATTCTGGGGGCCTTCCTGGTATTGGTGCTCGCAGTTGCCATATGGTTTGTTTGGCCCCGACTTCCTATAATCACGGCCTTTGCCGCCAAAGGAATGTGCTCGAGTATTTTCCTGACGAACAAAACACCTGAGCGTGTTGTGGCTGAAGACCTTTCCTTTTTCCCGATCAACCTTGCAAAGTCGAAGATCGACTATGATGAAAAATCGGTGACTTCAAAAGTTTTTGGACTGGCTAAACGAAAAGCCATTTATCGAGAGGGACTGGGTGCTGTTTTGGTGAGAAACAGAAACGAGAAAAAGTTGAAGGAAGCCGCCGTCACCATTCCTGAACCGGGATACTCTCCGGATACAATTCCATGGCCCAAAGGCAGTGTTTTGCCCGCAGAGAAACCGACCGGTGTTAATTATGCCCGATTAAATGAATTGATAGATACCTGTTTTGATGCCCCCGGCAGCGAACCATTCAAAAAAACACTTGGAATTGCAGTGGTTTACGATAACCAACTGATTGCCGAAAAATACCTCGATGGTTACGATGCTGAAACCATGTTTCATGGCTGGTCGATGACCAAATCGATTACCGGTGCTTTAGCCGGAATTTTAGCCGATGAGGGAAAACTGACCATTGATGAACCTGCCGGATTTGAGGAGTGGAACAAAGACAAGCGGAAAAACATTACCGTAAAAGATATTATTCAAATGTCATCGGGGCTGGATTGGTACGAGAACTATTTTACCATTTCGGATGCTACTGTTATGCTTATGCAGGAAGACGATATGCTGGCATCGATACTTGACAATAAACAGCATTATGCATCAGGAAGTTACTGGAATTATTCTTCGGGCGATGCCAACCTTTTGTCCGGGATTTTAAGGAACCGAATTAACAACGACACGGACTACCACAATTTTATCTACACCAAATTGCTCTACCCCACCGGAATGTTGCATACAAAAGTGGAAACAGATGCCAGCGGTTTGTTTGTAGCTTCTTCGTACAGCTACGGTTCAACACGCGACTGGGCAAGATTCGGGATGCTTTTTTTGAACGATGGAGTTTTTGCCGGCGACACTATTCTTTCGAAGCAGTGGGTCGATTTTATGAAAAGTCCCGCTGAATCTTCCGATGGAAATTACGCGGGTACATTCTGGCTAAAAGAATCAAATCCTATACAGGCACTAAAAGATGTCCCGAATGATGTATTCTTTGCCGATGGTTTTCTGGGGCAGCGTATTTATGTTATTCCATCGAAAAAACTGGTAGTAGTGCGTATGGGATTCGGGCACACAAACTTTAATTTTAATAATTTTCTGAGGGAGATTATTCAATCTTTGCCGAAATCATAGCAACGTTCTGATTTTCGGAATATTTCTCGTCCCATTCATCACCAGCGGTTGTTTTTATGTACTATGAACATCAATTAAATCAACCGGCGTCATTTTTTTGCCAATAATAAAACGCAATTCAAGCGATTATTTAAACTTTCGGCCGAATAAGACGAAAACATCAATTAAACTGTCAATCCGTTCATAAACAGTCTTTGTCGTTGATTTTAAAAGAGTTATTGGTATTTTATTATTCAACTACACTTCCCCTTTTAAACCTTCTGGTAGTCAAACGGTTCTATAAATAAAGTATTAAGAACAAGTAAACAGTCAAAACATGAAACATTTAGCAAAATTATTATTTGTTGCCGCCCTTATTTTCACTTCGGGACTGGCAATGGCAAACGGAAACCTGAAGGTTTCTATTGTTCAGGAAGAAGCAAACGAAGCAATCGTGAAAATTTCGAACGCCGTTAACAGTGTTTACGAAATTGAAGTAAAAAATGCAAGCGGCAACATTTTGTATTACAAGCAAACACAGCGACCATCAAAAACGTACTCCAGTGTTTATGATTTAACGGGCCTGTACGATGGAAAATATACATTTACGGTTAACGTGGCCAATGAAACGAGCACAAGCATGGTAAATGTAACTAACGGTAAAGTTGAGGTGATTGATTACAATAAAGAACTGGATCCGTATTTCGCTTTGAACAACAATTATTTGAAAATCTCTTATCTGAATTTCAACAAATCAGACATTGTGCTTTATGTGTACGACGACAGTTCGAAACGCATGTTGTACGAAGAAGATCTGGGTACTGAGTTCGCAATGAACCACGCCGTTAACCTTTCCAAATTAAAAAGTGGATCATACAGTGCCATGTTGGTCAGTAACCAGGGAACACACGAATACGATATTTATATCGATTAAACCCTTCGGTTTAGTGAGAAAAGATAAGTAAGAAGCGATTCCGGAATGGTTTCGCTTTTTCTTTTTTGTCAGACTCCAAGCCGTGCCGGAAGACATTCATTATCTGTTAGTATTTCGAAAAAATATTGCAGTAATCCAATCCAATTTGCTTGAATCCCTTTTATCCAAAATTTTCAAGCCATTTATGTTTTTCGCTGCTGATTTTACCTTTATTTATACTTCAGACATCAGCTCAAATTTCACAAACTTTACACCTACAAGCCTTCATTTAATACATTTTAATACAGCGCCTTACATTCTATATAACACTTAACAGTATTTAATTTTTATTTACATACTTTATTAAACTGAAAGCGTCTAAGTATGTTGAGAGAATTGAAAGAAAACATAAGTTTTAACTTTAAAATTGGATGTCATGAAAAATTTTAAAAAAGCGATGTTACTACTTGTAACAATTCTAGCATCCGGCTCGGTTATGGCAACCGGATTATTAAATGTAAGCGTTATCCCCGGCAAAAACGAAAAAGCACTGGTAAGTGTGAGTGATAATGAAGGTGACAGATGTATGGTTGAAGTCGCCGATGCGAACGGTGAAATGATCTACTGGCATCATATCAAAAATCCCGGAGTTTCTTACCACAAGATCTACAATTTCTCGAAACTTGACGATGGGAATTATACCTTATCGGTTAAACTTGGTGATGAAACCATCGAAAATGTTATGAGGGTTGAAGATGGAAATGTTCAGCTTTCCAATCAAAAAGAAATGGTGGCACCTTATTTCAAACTTAAAGGGCATGAACTCGATTTCACCTTCCTGAACTTTGAAAAACAGGATGTTAAATTTCTACTTTACAACGGTAGCAATCAATTGATATATAATAACGACCTGGCAAATAATTTTACCATCACCAAAGAAGTTGATCTGTCGAAACTAAAAGCCGGCAATTACAATGCCGTTCTTGAAGCCGGCGATCAGTTATACAATTACGAGTTTCATTTATAACAAGAATCAGGTTGAGTGTTTTAAAGAACGAACCGGTTTTGATATCGTTTTTTAATCGACAACCTTAACATTAAAAACAATTAAAATTTAATGCCATGAAAAAAATAAGAATTTTACTGATGTTGTTCTTAATAGTTCTGGCATCAGGCATAACAAAAGCAAATGAAATATTTCAGGTTGAAGTTGTTCCCGGTCAGAAAAATAAAACGGAAGTTGATGTACTAACAGCACCAAATGTTCCTGTTGTTGTAAAATTGGAGGACATTTACGGCAACGTTGTTTATTCTGATAAAGAAAAGTCATCGGAATATGATTTTAAAAAACTGTACGATTTTTCACAGCTTGCCGACGGGACTTACACTTTTGTCGTTGAGGTGGGCGACGAGAATAGCTTAAACAACATTGAAGTAGAAAACGGAAAAGTGAAAATAACAGGCCGGGAAGAACAACTTGCACCGGAATTCAAACTTGAAGGAAAGTTCCTGGAATTCACATTCCCAAATATCGAAGATAAGAGAGCCAGGTTACTGCTCTTTGATAAAGACAATGCCAACTGGGTTTATCAGGAAAGTTTAATTCCGGAATATGATATTGAGCAGACACTTAATTTGTCGGAACTCCATACGGGAGAATACATGGCTGTTCTTATCAGCGGAAAGAGCTTTTATAATTACGATTTTGAATTGATGTAAGCGTTAAACAAAACCTATATAAAGCGAATCAAACGATTCGCTTTTTTTATGAATTAGCCCGAAGTAAGGCTTCATAAATGCCATTCAGCCCAACGAATGTTGAAATAAAAAAACAGCCTACATTTTAAATTACTTTGCCCAAAATCCATATTGACTTCTTTTTGTATTATTAAATATCAATTTGATATATACAGGTCAAAATAAATTCAATTTGATCTATTTGAACAGATTTTTGCATCATTAATAAATCGTTAACCCGTATAAATTAAATCATATTAAAATACTTTTTGGTATTTTTTCGCCGTAGCTTTGTGTTACAGAACTCCAATTCAAAACGGTCAAACCTCAACACAGTTATTAATGATTACAATTAAACACAAACACCATGAAAACAATTAAAACAATTATGATGACGGCCTTGCTTTTTATTAGCGCGACCGTTGCGGCGAGTGGAAATCTGGAGTTAAAAATCGTACCCGGGGAAAACAATCTTAACGTGAACATCTCGAACGCCGTGAAAAGTACTTACGAGATTGAAGTCACCGATTCGAATGGAGATATCGTCTATTACAAAATCACCAACAAACCGAGTACTTCGTACAATTATTCCTACAGTTATTCTTCGTTAAGCGACGGGGAATACACTTACAAGGTGAGATTGGAAGATGAAACAATTACTGCCCTCCTCAAAATTAACAAGGGAGAGGCAAAAGTCATCGAACAACGAAAAGACGTGGAACCTCATTTTTTACTCAGCGACAAACAACTGAATATCAGTTTTTTGAATTTCGAGAGGGAGAAGTTATTACTTCTTGTGTACGATAACCAGAACAATGAAGTGCTGTACAGAAAAGGTTTCAACCGGGAATTTGCAATTCAGCATGCACTTAATTTCTCGGAGTTAAACAAGGGAAGCTATAATGCCATCCTTTCAACACAATCAGAAAATTACAAATACGAAATTAATATCGATTAGAATTGACCTTCCAGTAGAAAAGGTAGAAGAAACCCGGAAAGCGGATCGCTTTATGATTCGCTTTTCCCTTTTAATTGAAAGCCGATTGAAGCTTTTTTCCATTATTACAGGAGTAACCACGGCTTTAAAATACTATTTTAACATATTTTAATCTACGCCCAAACATGCTTATTTTATTAACACAAATGCCACAATTACTTTTTTTTGTTTATTATTTCGTATATTTACTTAAACATTTTGTCGACTTAATCCTTTTAGTGTTATGAAAGCAAAATGATAACAATTAAACTAAAGTACCATGAAAACATTAAAAACAATTATGATGTCGGCCTTGCTTTTTTTTAGCGCGACTGTTGCAGCAAGTGGAAATTTGGAGTTAAAAATCGTACCCGGGGAAAACAATCTTGACGTGAACATCTCGAATGCCGTTAAAAGTACCTACGAAATTGAAGTCATCGACTCTAACAGCGATATTGTCTATTACAAGACAACCAAAAATCCGAGTGCTTCGTACAATTATTCCTACGGCCATTCCGTGTTAAACGACGGTGTATACACCTACAGTGTGAAATTAGATAATGAAACAATTACCGCCCTCCTGGAAATTAACAATGGAGAGGCAAAAGTCATCGATCAACGAAAGGATTTAGAACCTCATTTTTTGCTCAGCGACAAACAACTGAAGATCAGTTTTTTGAATTTCGAGAGGGAGAAGTTATTACTTCTTGTGTACGATAACCAGAACAATGAAGTGCTGTACAGAAAAGGTTTCAATCGGGAATTTGCAATTCAGCACGCACTTAATTTCTCGGAGTTAAACACAGGAAGTTATAATGCCATCATTTCAACACAATCAGAAAATTACAAATACGAAATTAACATCGATTAGAATCGTTCTTCCGGTCGAAAAGGTAGAATTAACCCGAAAAGCGGATCGCTTTATGATTCGCTTTTCCTGTTTAGTTGAAAGCCATCTTAAGCTTTGCTTCTATTCTTAAAGAAGTAACCTTGAGTTTATGAGCGTTTTAACATACCTTAACTTTATTGCAAATAGCCTTATTTTGTTGGCATTTGGAACACAATTATTTTTTTTGTTTATCTATTGTTATTATTTATTGAACATTTTATCGATTTAATCCTTTAAGTATTGTAAAAGCAAAACAAAAACAATTAAAAATTAGAACAATGAAAACTCTATTAACAGGAATTTTTGCAATGCTGATAACAAGTGTTGCATTGGCATCGGGAAATTTGAAAGTGAATTTGGCGACCAACGACAGCGAATTAGCTGTGGTTGAAATTTCGAACGCCGAAATGGTTAACTACGAAATCGAGTTATTCGACGAAGTTGGGAACAAACTTTACGAAATGAATACGCAAGCACCGCGTAGTGAATTGAAGAAACGTTACGACTTTTCGAATCTTGAAGATGGTGTATACTGGTATCACGTTAGAACAGACAACGAGGAAGTAAGCAAAAAGTTTTCCCTTTCCTATGGTGAAATTGAAGTAATGGACATTCGAAAAACGATCGATCCCTATTTTCACCAGGACGGAGAAAATGTTAAACTTTCGTACCTGAACTACGAAAAAGAGAACGTTAGCCTGTACATCTACGACAACAGAACATTGTTGAAAAAAGTCAAACTGGGAAACGACTTAGCCATCCACAAGGGTCTTGATCTTTCACAGTTGAATCGCGGAGAATATAAAATAGTTCTTACAAACGACTTCGATATTTATGAGCATAGAGTAGTGATTAATTAATAGTAGTCTAAGAGAAAAGGTAACATTCAACGTGAAAAGCGGATCCAATTGGATTCGCTTTTTTTGTATTCCCTTGAAAAAACAAAATAAAAGCCGGCCCCATGGAACCGGCTAAATTTCATTTTCTCGATGAACTGAATTCGAGTGCTTAATTTATAAGTTCTGCTTGGCGCAACAACTCACAATAGTTTAAAACACTTTGCAAATCCGATTCTTTTTTATGTTGAGTATCCAACATCTTTTTAATATCCAAAGCGCTGTTTTTACCATTAATTAAAGCACAAAGTTCAGTAGAATTGGCAATGTTCTTAAAGGGATATTTTTCCAGAACATCTTTGGGTAGACCATACACCGCACGTTCAATCCTGAAAGTACCTGTCGCTAATTTTTCTGATGGAACAGGAATAAATTCGCTGGCTTGTTTTTCCAGTTCTGAAAGCTTGTACGACGGAACTCTCGTGCCTAGTTTTTCGGCTGTCAGTTTAATTTGATTATCCAGAACAACTGAGTTGGCATCGAATAACTGCTTTGTTGATGCACTCAGCGTTTCCAACTGATTGCCAAGCACCTTGCCGTCCGGAGCCAGTTCTGCTACCGATTGAAGTGTGGCAAGCTCGTTTTTATAAGTAGTTTCCAAATAGGCTTTCACTTTTTTGCAGGTAGATTCTAACGACTCAGCATTGGCGTACTTCAATTCATCCAGGGCACGACCCAATTCAATCCCCATTCTTTTCGATCCGTAAGTAAATGAGGTTTCCGCGATCGATCCCGCCATTTCTTCGTCGGCCGAAGCGATGTTATAAGCGCCTGCAGCCGCGATAACTGCTGCACGCTTCATTTGTGTGGCATCGAGTTTATCAGGTGTATCTTCCGAAGTATGGTAGTACATATCGGGCCAGGTAATCAGCATCACTCCCGGCACATGCACGGTCCAGTTATTAAAAACTTCGTGGTCGGATGAACCGTAATGTTGTTCTACCTGGTAATAAAACGGATCGTCGGTTCCGCTGGGAGCTACAATCTGATTCGCAATTTTTTTATTGCTCCTGTTGGCAAGAATTTCACGGGTTACCTCGCCCATGTACACAAAGTAATTTTCCATCACGTCGTTCACATAGTGCGGGTTACCAAAAGTGGTACGCATCATGCTAAAAAAAGAATTGTTACTTTTTAGATGAAGCCCCACCATATCGAGGTTGATGTTACAGAGTGTTTGGTCCATAATATCTTTATGGGCACTCACCCACGGAATTGTTCCCGAAAATTCGGGCACCCAGATAAAACGGATGCTTCTTTTTGGTTGTTCCACGCGGCCATCGGCAACTAACTGGTTGATGATGCGTGCCACTTCGAGAATGGCTGCGCTGCCCGATACGTTATCGTTGGCTCCCTGTTTTGTGTAGCCTTCGAAAATATGTGCTGAAAGAATTACTTCTCCCGCATCGGGATCGCTGCCAGGAATAACACAGGTAGGTACCTGCAATTCGTATGGCAATATTTGCGACTCGACAACAGCATGGACCTTAATTTTTTCACCATGAATCAAACGGTCGCGTAGTTTGTAACCTTCGCGCGGCGTGAGGTAAAAACCAAACGTGGCATTATCTCCCCTGATTCCGCTGGCGGGGATAGCAAGTGGTGCCGTAAACTCGCGGCTCGAGCCAAAAGCAACAACACCAACAGCACCTTTTTCAACCGCCGTTCGATGGGCTCTACCAACTGTTCCTGATGTTACAACAATTTTACCTGCAACATCCAAACCTTCAAAATCCTCTTCCTCACCGTCTTCCACCCAGATCAATTCAGCAGTTACATCGGTTGGTTGACTTCCACTTGCCAACGAAAGAGCAATGTCTTTATAATCGGCCAGTTTTTTTCTTCCCGGTTCAATTTCCCATAATTCTCCTTTTATACCATCCCAGGTTTCGCCACCTTCGAAACGTTCGATTGTAGCCCCTGCAATTCCATATTCATTTAGCTTATTCAATACGTATTTCCCTTCGCGAAAGGCAGCTGTACCGTATTCACTAGCCGGTCGGTTGCGCTGATAACCTACCATCTCAATCACATGATTTATGGCTGTTTCACCCGATGACTCACCAATAATTTCATCCATCACAGCCGGAGGCAACAAAGTCCATTGGTAAAACGGAGTATATTGCGCAAATGAACTGTTAACACTAAAAAGAAATAGCAATAGGATAAAGAGAACTTTCCTCATTTTAGTTGATTTTAGTAATGATTTATTTTTACCCATAAAAGTAACATAATTTCACTTCTAGACGCCGGCATCTATCATCTTTATACTCCACGCCTACTATCAGATATAAATCGATTGAAATATTTTTTCTTTTGTAACTTTTTGCAGTGATGTGATTTATAATGACCCGGTAGAAGTTGGATTACACAAACAAAACAAAAGCCGGCCCCAAACGGAACCGGCTTTCTATATTGTCATTTTTTTTGACTTTTGACTTTATCCTTATGCCTTGATCTAGTCTTCCTGATAGGCTTCAATCAAAATCTCAAGGATCTTTTTACCTGCACCTGCAACACTGGTACCGGGGCCAAAGATGGCAACTGCACCTGCATCGTACAAATACTGATAATCCTGGTGAGGAATAACACCACCACAAATTACCATGATGTCGTCGCGACCCAGTTTCTTCAGCTCCTCGATAATGGCAGGAACCAATGTTTTATGACCGGCTGCCAGTGAAGAAACACCTACCACGTGCACATCGTTTTCAACGGCTTGTTTGGCACTTTCTTCAGGAGTCTGGAACAGTGGTCCCATATCCACGTCGAAACCAAGGTCGGCATAACCGGTAGCAACAACTTTTGCACCACGGTCGTGTCCGTCCTGACCCATTTTAGCGATCATAATACGCGGTTGACGACCTTCCATCTCTGCAAATTTCTTCGCTAAAGCCTGAGCTTCCTGGAACTCCGACTTGTCTTGTGCTTCTGCTTTATACACGCCTTCAATAGTTCTGATTACTGCTTTATAACGTCCTGCAACTTTTTCGCAGGCATCTGAAATCTCACCTAAGGAAGCACGTTTTTTAGCGGCGTCAACCGACAAGACCAATAAGTTGCCTTTGCCTGTTTCAGCAGCTTTTGTAATGGCTGACAGTGCCTGCTGTACTTCTTCTTCGTTACGCTCGGCACGCAGTTTTTTCAGTCGCTCGATCTGCGACAAACGAACTGCTGTGTTATCGATGTCCAGAATATCAATCGGATCTTCTTTCTCCAAGCGATATTTATTGATACCCACAATGGTTTGAGTCCCACCATCGATCTTACCTTGTGCACGTGCCGCAGCTTCTTCAATACGCATTTTTGGCACACCGGTTTCAATGGCTTTTGCCATACCACCCAGTTTTTCAACTTCCTCGATGTGTGCCCAGGCTTTCTGTGCCAGCTCATGCGTTAATGCTTCAACATAGTACGAACCTGCCCATGGATCAGCCGAACGACAAATTTCGGTTTCCTGCTGGATATATAACTGAGTGTTACGTGCAATACGTGCTGAAAAATCGGTAGGCAATGCAATCGCTTCATCCAGTGCGTTGGTGTGCAAACTCTGTGTGTGCCCCAGTGCGGCAGCCATCGCTTCAATGGCTGTTCGTCCAACATTGTTGAACGGATCCTGCTCAGTTAACGACCAACCCGATGTTTGCGAGTGTGTACGCAGTGCCATCGATTTTGGGTTTTTCGGATTGAACTGTTTTACCAACTTCGCCCAGATCATACGCGCAGCACGCATTTTTGCAATCTCCATAAAATGGTTCATTCCAATTGCCCAGAAGAAGGACAAACGTGGCGCGAAAGCATCGATATCCAAACCGGCTTTAACACCTGTGCGTAAGTAATCCAAACCGTCTGCAAGAGTGTAAGCCATTTCAATATCGGCAGTTGCACCTGCTTCCTGCATGTGGTAACCCGAAATTGAGATCGAGTTAAATTTTGGCATATTTTGAGAAGTGTACTCAAAAATGTCGGCAATAATTTTCATCGAGAACTCAGGTGGGTAAATGTAGGTATTACGTACCATAAATTCTTTCAGAATATCGTTCTGAATGGTTCCTGAAAGTTGCTCCAACGTTGCACCCTGCTCCAGACCGGTTACAATGTAAAAGGCCATAATCGGAAGCACCGCACCGTTCATGGTCATCGACACCGACATTTTATCCAGCGGGATCTCGTCGAACAGGATCTTCATATCCAGAATCGAGTCGATAGCCACACCTGCTTTACCAACATCACCCACCACACGCTGGTGATCAGAGTCGTATCCGCGGTGTGTAGCAAGGTCGAATGCCACTGACAAACCCTTTTGACCGGCCGCAAGGTTACGACGGTAGAAAGCGTTCGATTCCTCGGCAGTTGAGAATCCTGCATACTGACGGATCGTCCACGGACGCATGGCATACATGGCCGAATAGGGTCCGCGAAGGAAAGGTGCCAAACCTGCTGCGTAGTTCAGGTGCTCCATGCCTTCCAGATCCTCTTTGGTGTAAACCGGTTTTACCGGAATTTGCTCCGGTGTCATCCAGTCTTTTTTGATGTTATTTTTTGCAGTCCAGTCGGCAACTTTTGCCTGCTCTGTAGCTGCTTTGATATTTATGTTTTTAAAATCTGGCTTCATAATTTCAGATATTTGATACTTGATTCTGGATTCTCGATACTGGATATCCTATCCGGTATCCAGCGACCAGTATCTAGCATCTCTTGTTTATATTCCCAGTTTATTTTGATATCCCTTCAATTCTTCCAGAATGTTGCTCTTCACATGAATGAAATTGGTAATGCCCTTTTCTTTCAGCTCGTCCATGCAGGCTGGAGCTCCGGCAACAACCAGTATCTCATCATCCAGTTGTTCAGCAACTTTCGGAGCAATTTCCGCATATTCATCATCAGAACTACAAAGCACAACGATATCGGCTCCGGCTTTTCTAGCTGCGGCAACACCGTCCTCAACAGTTGCAAAACCGTTATTGTCGATCACATCGAACCCGGCAACCGCAAAGAAGTTACAACTGAACTGTGCACGTGCTTTACGAAATGCCAGATTACCCATTGTCAACATAAAAGCCAGCGGGCGTTTGTTATCCTGCGAATACATATCGGTGGTGTAGCGCAAAGCTTCAAAAGCCTGCGATTCGCGATATGGTTTTAATGTTTCCACTTTGGCACCCTCTTCACTAAGATCGATCGGTTCGAAGAGTGAACCGTCAAAACCGGGTTTCAGTTTTTCACTGAAATTCGGGAACTGGTTGGTCCCTAATATATTGTCGCGACGTTGAGCAACGCGTTTATCGCGTTCGGCAGCCATCGCTTTAATTTCATTCTGAATAAATCCTTCTTTGAAAGCAGCAATAAATCCACCTTTTTCCTGAACTTCGAGGAACAATTTCCAGACTTGGTCTGCAATCGATTCAGTCAATGTTTCGATGTAATACGAACCGGCTGACGGATCAGCAATTTTGTTCAGGTGCGATTCTTCCTGCAACAATATTTGCTGGTTACGTGCAATCCGTTCCGAAAATTCGGTAGTTTCTTCATAAACCGCGTTAAACGGAAGAACAGTAACCGAATGCGCTCCGCCCAAAGCAGCCGACATGGCTTCGGTTTGAGTACGAAGCATATTCACATACGGATCATAAATCGTTTTATTGTAGCGGTTGGTTTCGCTGTGAACGATCATTTTTGCAGCACTTTTGCTGTCCGGTCCGTAAGCTTCAACAATCTTTGACCATAAAAGTCGGCCGGTACGTAACTTGGCAATTTCCATAAAATAGTTGTTGCCAACTCCCATGTTGAATTTGATCGCTTTCGCAGCATCGTCGATAGAAACGCCGGCTTCGGTGAGTTGAGTTAAATACTCAGCTCCCTCTGCCAATGCAAATGCCAGTTCCTGCACAATGGATGAACCGCTGTTGGCAAAGAATTTACCATGAACGGCAATGGTCCTGAAATTCGGAACCATTTTGGCTTTTTCTACAACAGCCTTGAGTTTTGTTACCGCGTCATCTGCAATCACGCCTTTAAGTACATACGTACCGATCGGATCGGTTGCGGTTGATGCTATTACATTTTTGTTGTCCCATTTACCTGCCGATACCAGGTCGACAAACAATTCGGCCAGGTTGCAATCATCGCTCGGGCAAACCAGGTTTACTTCGGCTGCTTCCAGACAAATGTCTTTCAGCAAAACAGCCAGGTTTTCTTTAGTTACTGAACAACAATCGCTAAATAAAAAACCGAGCGAAGTAACTCCTTTACCCAAAACGGTGAGTCCCTTTTTGTTGGCGGCCTCGAAATCGGTCACAAAAATGTTTTGACGAATTAACCAGTCGTTGCCGGTCTTATTGTTTCCCCGCACATATGGAAATTCACCCGGTAAGCTGTCCAGGTTCTCTTTCCCGGCAAGGTTTTCCTGACGGTAATACGGACGCACGCTAAATCCTTCGTAAGTCTTCCAAACCAGTGCGCGCTCGTAGTTTTTGCCTTTTAAATCGGCATTAATCTTGGCTTCCCACTCCTCTGTAGAAACAGGGCTAAAATCAGCGAAAAGCTTTTTATCTTTTTCTGCCATGTTGAAAGTTGTTTTTTTGAAAATCGTGCGCCAAAATTAAGGCTTTTAGCTGATTGAGTGACTGGAAGCCTGTTGTTTTTGACGAATGTTAACAAAAATCATATTTATTGGAATCACACTTAAGGTTGAATTAAAATACATTGTACCTGCTTATATTAGTTGTACATACGTATGAAACTATGTTAATTGTTTCACATTTCACTAATATCAATTCAGCAAATATCCTTTATTACGTAATTGGATTATTTAGTGGGTTCTTCTTCAATGCTTTCTGTTTCATTCCGATTTGAGACAAATCTTGTATAGATCACTGAAACGGCAATAGAAATAATGGCCAAAAAGAGGAAAATAAGAACTCGGAAAGTAATGTCCATATTCTTCATATCGACAAAAACGAGATTTACGAAAGATGCAATCATTGTTCCTATTCCCAGCCAACGGTATTTTATATTCTTGAGTAAATACCCAACAATAAAAAACAACAATGCCGCAATAATCCACGAGACCGTAACATATGTTTTCGGAATAGCGTGATACAAAGAAATCAGTGTCATCGCAAATCCTGCAAGGAGGTACAAATTCCTTATAAACTCAGTTTTCAGGTTTAGCCGATCCTTTTTCCAGTTCATTACTCTGGCCGTGATAAAAGCCACCATCACAAATGTGAAATCGGTTGATGGGAAAGTAGCAGGGGCCTTTATATAAAAGATAAGCAGTAAAAAGAACAATAGCGTATTTGTAAGCACAAGAAACCTTGATCGAAACCACAAAGCCATCGATACAACCAGAAAACTTTGAACCGAAAGTAAGAGATATGCACGCGGGAACTTAAAAATACCAAAGATGAAAATACTCATGGCCACAAAACCATAAATAGCGTACATGGATGCTGCTATTTTAAGAATGGAGTATTTTTTTAACAGTACTGAATAAATCAGACAAAAGCCTGCAATAATTGTGAATATCAGAATGAAATTATCACTAAAATAGTGCAAAACCATAAGAACGAGTGCCGTCGTAAATCCCATCCCATTCCAGATCAGAGCTGTTGTTATCCAGTCGCCGTTAAGCTCTTCTTTCTTCGGAAGAAGTGCTATTGTAGAAAAAATCAACCCGGGAAGAAAGAGGTAAAACATTCCAAAATCCGGTTGTTCGCGAAAGTTGGCTTCATTCGTAATAAATGGATTATTTAAAAGCCAGTTGAGAAAAACAAAGTACGCCAAGGTGATAAAAACATAAACAAGCTTGATCCAATTAAAGCGGTAATACAAAAACAAAGTAAGGGCCGAAACAATAGCAACAGCTCCCAACATAGCTTGGGTTGAATTGCTGACAATTCCGGTAAACAGTGCCATCAGGAAAGCGAGCGTTGCCAGAAACTGGAACTTTTTATTGTAAGCAATCAAAAACAAAACCAGGCTAATTCCGAACAGAAGAACCACGGCGAAGAATGGATTGGTAATAATCGGAACGTCTTGAAAGAAATGTAATCTTAAGGTAATTACATATAAAATTAAATGGCCGTTGTAATACAGCAATCTGGAGAGGTATGTATAGGTTTTGCTTGAATACCTGGCAACAATATAGATCAAGGCAACGGCAAGGTATCCGCTCAATACCGATAACAAAATATTTCCGGAGCGAACTAAACTCTGAACAAGGAAGGTAATTCCAAAGAGCAATACAATGTTTCCGAGCCATGCCATTCCATATTCACCAATTCCGGTTTCGATAGAACCTTTCCCCTGAAACGGGAATCGAATATCAAGTGCCTCAACTGATCCTGCAGTTTTGGATGGATCCGAAATATTTTTACCGGCTTTAAGTTCCTGCAGCAGCTTTTCTATTCCAAGCACCCTTTCTTCGAGAGAATTCAGTTGATTTTGGAGGCTATTAAGTTCCGATTGCTCATTGATGTTGCCGTTCATAGTACAATCCTCCAACTTAAATTAAAAAGTAGTATTTGATCAGCTCGTGTGACCTTCCTGAACCTTTTTCCATGGAGGAAGAAGCCACAGCAAAAAAGCAAGAATCGCAAAAGGTAAAATCAACCAGAAAGCAGCCATTAAAAATCCTTCTGCGCCAATTAGCCCTAATTTAAAGCTGGTAAATCCGAGAAAGCTTTTTGAGAACAACTGGCCGCCAATAACCACATTCCAGCGCATAAAGAAAATACCCATCAAAATAAGTAAACTCAAGGCAAGGTATAGTCCTTTCCTTATATTTTCCCGGGGTTTATAAATACGTAAGAAGCCAAGTGTAAGCAAAGGAATAATTGTTCCGAGAAGGCCCTGAAAAATAAACAAGGTGTATTCCAATCTACCGTTTACCAGAACATCGAGTATTTCAAACGACTCTTCGGCCTCGTAAATCCGATGAACCTGATCCAATGATTCCAACGCAAAATCGAGCACCAAAACATAAAACAGGTATTTGCCAATCTCATCGAGGCACAGCATATTTATTTTTTCTTTTCTGAAATAGGACACTGCCATATACAGAAACATAACCAGTGCTATACCTGAAACCATGGCAGAAAAAAGAAAGATTACCGGCATAAGAACTGTCGACCACCAGGGATTAGCTTTAATGGAACCAAAAATAAAACCAACGTAACCATGAAGCAGGAAAGCTGAAGGAATACCAACTACTGTTATAAAGTAGCCCAGCTTATCATCCCACTCCACGGTTTTTGGTGAAATATCGTTAACACCCAATGTGAGAATTTTATAGAGTCTGCGTTTAAATCCGGTGGATTGATCTTGCCACAACACGAGATCGCGACGATAATCGAACCAGATTTCGAGCAACAACACCGCCATCAAGTACCAGAGATAGATAAATCCGAAAATTGCCATTGCCGACTTTAAATGAGGTGTTGTCATAATTTCGTATGCCCTGAATGGCTTGCCTAAATGACTCACCAAAGGCATTATGGCAACAATCAAAAAAGCGAGTGCGGTTAACAGCGCCAGTTGATATGTAGGCCGGAGTGCTTTAACTTTGAAAACCCGTTCGAGCGAAGCTAGAATAAATGCCCCGGCTACCAGCCCGGTAATATATGGGTAAAGTACAATCAGGATTCCCCAGTGAAGCTCAATCTCATTGGGGTAAATATATCCGTCAACTCTGCTAAGCATGTCGTATAAATGTTCCATACTATCTTACCTCCGCACTTAAACCGTTATAAAATAATTTTGATCCAGTATTTAAATGGGGCTTCAGAACCTGACAGTTATGTTCTTTCATAAACTGATATAACTCTCCTTTAGTATCGTTCATATCGCCAAAAATCCGTGCATGTGTCGGGCAAACTTCCATACACGCCGGTTGCAAACCTTTAGTGATCCTGTGGTAGCACAGTGTACATTTATCAACTGTCTTTTTCTCGGGATGTAAGTACCGGCAACCATACGGGCAGGCCTGAATACAATACCTGCAACCAATACAATATTTTTCATCCACCAGTGCAACACCTTCGGGACTTTCATAAGTTGCTCCAACCGGACAGACTTGTGTACATGGCGATTTTGCACATTGATTGCACATTTTCGGTACAAAAAAGGTTTTAAATATTTCCTCATCCGGAACTGACTGTTTGAAACCATCAATTCCTCCGTTGGGTGACTCAACCTTTATTGTACCGTCTGTTTTAATGGTGTACTGCTCTACCCACGATCTGAAATAAAAAGGTTCCTGCGGCACATCATTTTCCAGTTTACAGGCTTTGGCACACATTCCGCAACCAATACACTTTTCAATATCGATCCCAATCCCATACCAAGGTTTGCCCGGATCTTCAGGCTTTTCGGTAGCAAAAATTACAGCAGAAACCTGGTTTAGCGCCGATGCTGCCAAAATCGTTCCGGTAAGCGCAGCCGACTTTTTAATAAAATTCCGTCGCGTATTTTTCATTCTTTTATCTCCCATACCGCATGTGGATTATGACAATCAATACATTTTTCTTTTTCAGGGTGATGTTCAACAATATCAACCTGAATCACATTTTCCAGCTTACGGGCAGCATTTATGGAGTGACATCTGCCACAAAATTTTCTACTGCCATCTTTAACCAGAAACTCTTTTACCTCATAGTCATCAGCATGTTTGGCATTAGGACCGTGACAAATTTCGCACGACAGACCAGCGTGTTGGTCCAACGCAAGCATCTCAGCTTCCGTATCGTGACATTCGATACACAGGCTTTTCCCGGCATAGTGGACAGGAAGTGCAGCAATCTCATCCATTGAATCGGCACGATAATGACCGTACTTGCCAAAAGAATCAGGGATGAGGAAATGACGTGCGATTAAAAATATCAGAATAAACAATGCAAAGAGGGGGAGCAGTGTTTTTAACTGAACCGGCATAGTTTATGTTTAATTAGTTATATCTTCCAATTTAAAGATATATTCCTATCAAAAATACCCTTAAGGCTTGACAAATATCAACCCAAAAGACGATATAATACAGATACACAGACAGTTAAGTCGACATATGTTTATAAAGAAAGTCCTTAGCTATGTAAATTATTGATAACATTTCTCAGTCATGTCAAAGTAATCTAACATGGCACACTTCTTTCAAAAGAAATGAGGCGTAAACCGTATTAACTTTTTTTAACAAATCATTTAAACCCTTTATTTACGTGCTTTATGAGTCAGTAATAATTTTTTGTTTATTTTTTTATATTTATTTTTAAACATTATTTGTTTAACCATGTTTTAGTGATAGTTAAACATTTTAACAGATAAAATTGAAACAAGATTATTAAAAATTAAAAAGATGAAAACAATTGAATTTATGAAAATTTTCAAATCCAGGATTAAGTTAATCCCGATTCTGATGATGGCAATTGCGGTAACTTTTGTTGCGTGTGATGATGACGATGATGATATGATGCCGGAGGAAAGTAATACGATTGCCGATATTGCTGTTGCAAATTCGGAGTTTTCAATTCTGGTTGAAGCGCTGACGAAAGCTGACCTGGTTAGTGCGGTTTCGGATAAAGGGGCACAATTGACTGTTTTTGCGCCTACCAACGACGCTTTCAATGCGCTTCTTTCAGATTTGGGCGCTGGTTCGCTCAATGATGTTCCGACTGAAACACTGAAAAGCATTTTGCTTTACCATGTAATTGGCAGCAAAGCCATGTCGGGCGATCTTGAAACTGGTTATTATTCCACCTTATCGACATTTAGCAACAATCCTATGGATGTGTACATTAGTGTGGATAACGGAGTAAGTATCAATAGTAATACAATGGTTACCACCGCGGACATTGTTGCCGATAATGGATTAATTCATGTTGTTGACCATGTAATTTTGCCGCCATCGGTAGTGAATATTGCCATCGATAACCCGAATTTCAGCACTTTAGTTAATGCGGTGGTTAAAGCCGGATTAGCCGATGCACTTAGTGGTGCCGGACCATTTACGGTATTTGCACCAACAAATGCGGCATTTGAAACACTTTTCCAGGACCTTGGAATTGGAGGCATCGATGAACTAACGGCCGCTCAACTGACACCAATTTTGTTGTACCACGTGGTTCAGGGCAATGTGTTATCAACCGACCTCGCGAATGGCGAAGTAAGTACATTAAATACAACAAATACGCTGCAAGTCGATTTATCATCAGGGGTAAAGATTAACGACAGTAATGTAATAGCAGCAGATATACAGGGAGCAAACGGAGTAGTTCATGTAATCGACAAAGTCCTCCTACCGCAATAGAAATGCATTACCACGGCATTGCAAAAAGGCAATGCTGTGGTTCTTATAAAAACATTTTAAGCAGATATAAATCCATTTAAAAAATTGAACAATGAAAACAATGAAAACATTTTTTGCATTAATGCTGGCAGTAGTTTTAGTTTCAGGACTATCATTAAATACCAGCGCAACCAACGACAGTGAGTCTTCGACCGTAGTAGAAATTGCGGTTTCGAATCCCGAATTTTCAACACTTGTTGAGGCAGTGACAAAAGCCGACCTTGCAGGTGCTCTTAGCGCCGACGGACCGTTTACTGTATTCGCACCGACTAACGATGCTTTCAACAGCTTATTTAAACAACTTGGGGTAAAAGGGATCGATGATTTAAGTGCTGAGCAACTTACACCTATTTTAACCTATCACGTGGTGAGTGGTGAAGTGATGTCAAGCGATCTGTCGAACGCTTCTGTAGCCACATTGAATGGTAAGAAAATTAAAGTTGATCTTTCGGACGGAGTTCACATCAACGAGAGCCAAGTTATTAAAGCAGACATTAAGGGAAGGAACGGAGTAATTCACGTAATCGACAAAGTGTTGATTCCGGAATAACACGATAAAATTACGCTATGACAGACGATACCAATAAGAGGATTCCTCGTGAATCCTTTTATTTGTTTCGTAATTCTTAAAATCAAGTCCCTAAAAAACCTCATTATTAAATAAAAGTGTTTAGCTTTGTAATGATAACACTGAACAACATATTAGATCCCGGCAGGTTTCTGAATCCACAGGTAAAAATGAAAGAAACAGGATATTCCATAAAAGACCTCGAAGTATTATCCGGTATTAAAATGCATACGATCAGGATTTGGGAAAAGCGTTACAATCTTCTTACGCCGCACCGAACCGATACAAATATTCGCTGGTACGACGATAACGACCTGAAACGTTTGCTGAACATTTCGATGCTCACAAAAAACGGATTTAAAATTTCGAAAGTCGCCAATTGGGAAGAAGAACAGATCAGGGAAAAAGTACTAAGCATTTCCGAGAGCCGCACCTCCGAATCGGATTACATCGATCGATTTATGATCCTTATGGTGGAAATGGACAACAAAGGTTTTGAAGAGCTACTAAACGAAGTGCTTTCGAAATACGATTTTGAAGAAGCATACTTTAACATTTTCTTCCAGCTTTTCGAACGCGTTGGAACCTACTGGCAAATCGGCTCGATTTTTCCGGCACAGGAACATTTTGTTACCAGTTTATTCCGTCAAAAACTAATTTCTTCGATCGACAGAACAGAAAGGCTTAATACCAGAAACGCCACCATTCTTTTCTTTTTGCACGAAGAAGAACTACATGAAATAAGTCTGTTGTTTTATTCGTACCTGGCCAAGAAAAGTGGCTACAATATTTTCTATCTCGGGCAATCAGTTCCATTTGGTGACCTAGCTAAAGTTAATAGTCAAAAACAAATCGACTTTGTTTTTACTGCCTTCACCAATGCCATTTCAAAACAAGATCTTGAGCAATACCTCGTAGACTTGAAAGAATGCTTCCCCAAACAAAAAATCTTTATAACAGGGCTTCAAGTAGAGATCAATTCGCCTTCGTTGCCACGTAATTTTAAAACGGTAAAAGATTTCCGCGAATTCAGAAAATACCTCGGATAAACGTTTATAAACCAGATTCGAAAAATACAGGAATACGTCTAGAATATTCCACTGCGAAACACCAGCACCTTTTTTGTTGTCGGGCAATATGTTAATAAATGTCAAAACGTCCCGATGTAAATGTTCTCCATTATTTATTCGATCGAATTTTCATAAATTGCATTTCGAAAGCGAAGACAGGAAGATGGAAAAACTGAGTTGGACGAAAGAGATTTTCGGGTCGAAACTCGAAATTTCGCAGGGAAATGAAAAGATTGGGAGCATCAACTGGGAAAGCATGGTGAGCTCTAAAGCACAGGCTATTATCAGTGGCAGATTGTTTACGCTTAACCGTGAATTTTTTCTCTCGAAACTCGAAATTTACGATTCTAACAGCCAGGCGTTGCTGGGGACGATTATGATCAACTTTTTTAATACCCGTAGCGATATCCTTATTAACGGAAAACGGTTCGAACTCGAAATCAAGAACTTCTGGCAGTCGAAATGGTCGTGGAAATTCGACGGTTCGGACATCATTACTTATACTTCGCACGAATTTATAACCAAGGACAAAGGAACCATCGAACTGGCTACTCCCATGAACGAAGAGGTGGAAATTCTGATTCTTCTTGGCCTTTTTGTTCGCAATCAGTTTATACTGCTCATTCTGCTGATTATATTACTTGCCGCCCTGATTATCATATAAAAAAACCGCTCCTGCGTACAGAAACGGTCTAAATATAATGGAGTAAGTTTTCTACCCGCTTAAGCGGCAAGAACCCTTACGGAAAAGCACCAACGCTATGTTGGCGCTTGTAATCTTAATCAATCTTCATAGTAAAACTCATACTTCAAGATCATCCCTCTTCAGTTCTCTCCTCAAGGGGAGATGTCGATGCCGAAGTTTCAAGAGAGACAAAGGGGTGAATGAAACTGCTTTTCTGAACTATCGAATCTCTGATCCGTTTTTAACGGTTTTATCCGGCGAAACAATTGAAAGCGATCCGTCAGCATTCTCGGCACAAAGAATCATTCCCTGCGATTCAATACCCCGAAGTTTCTTCGGTGCCAGGTTAACCAAAATAGAAACCTGCTTGCCAACAAGGTCTTCAGGCTGATAGTATTCAGCAATTCCTGAAACCACTATGCGCTGATCGATTCCGGTGTCAACTGTCAGTTTCAACAATTTCTTTGTTTTAGCCACTTTTTCACATTCGATTACCGTACCGGCACGAACATCCATTTTTACAAAATCGTCGAACTCTATGTTCTCTTTGGCCGGCACAGCTTTAGCTTCAGCCATTTCGTTTGCTTTACGCGCATTCTCAAGTTTCTTCAACTGGGCCTCGATTACTTTATCCTCAATTTTCTCGAAAAGCAGCTCCGGCTTGTTTACTTTATGCCCGACCGGTAATAATTCAGTATCTCCAAATTTACTCCAATCCAGTTTTTCAAGATTTAAAAAGCCGCGCAGTTTGTCCATACTAAACGGCAGGAAAGGCTCCAGGCAAATGGTCAGATTCGCCGTTATCTGCAAACAGATATTCATAATGGTTTTCACGCGTTCCGGATCGGTTTTCACAACTTTCCAGGGTTCCTCATCTGCCAGGTATTTATTTCCCAAACGTGCCAGATCCATCGCATTTTTTAAAGACTCGCGAATACGGAAATTGTCAATGCTTTTTTCAACTTCAGCTTTAATTCCTGAAATGGCTTCCAACGTTTCCCGATCAAAATCAGTGAGTTCGCCACGTTCAGGCACCAGCCCATCGTAGTATTTGTTCAAAAGCACCAAAGCCCGGTTGACAAAGTTTCCAAGAATGGCTACCAGCTCATTGTTGTTGCGGGTCTGGAAATCCTTCCAGGTAAAATCGTTATCCTTTGTTTCGGGTGCATTGGCAGTTAACACGTATTTCAGTACATCTTCTTTCCCGGGAAATTCTTCGAGGTATTCGTGCAACCAAACTGCCCAGTTCCGTGAAGTCGAGATCTTATCGTTCTCGAGGTTCAGGAATTCGTTGGCGGGCACATTTTCAGGCAGGTTAAACGTTCCTTCAGCTTTCAACATACTCGGAAAAATAATACAGTGAAAGACAATGTTATCTTTCCCGATAAAATGCAACATGCGGGTTTCCGGATCTTTCCAGTATTTCTCCCAATCTTCAGTAAGTTCCTTGGTCGCCGAGATATAACCGATTGGTGCATCGAACCACACATAAAGTACTTTGCCTTCAACACCTTCAACCGGCACCGGCACTCCCCAGTCGAGGTCGCGGGTAACCGCGCGAGGCTGTAATCCTCCGTCGATCCACGATTTTACCTGCCCGTAAACATTAGGTTTCCATTCCTGGTGCCCTTCCAAAATCCATTCGCGCAACCACGGTTCGTATTCATCGAGCGGCAAATACCAGTGCCTGGTTTCTTTCAATACAGGTTTGTTGCCACTGATCACCGATGTTGGATTGATCAAATCTGTTGGGCTCAGCGAAGTTCCGCAACTTTCGCACTGGTCGCCATAAGCTTTCTCGAAACTACATTTCGGACAGGTACCGATAATGTAACGGTCGGCTAAAAATTGCTTATTGGATTCGTCGTAATACTGCTCCGATGTTTTTTCGATGAATTTTCCGTCATCGTAAAGTTTTTTAAAGAATTCTGATGCCGTTTCGTGATGGACCGGTGCGGAAGTTCTGGAATAAACATCAAATGAAATTCCAAATTTTTCAAACGAATCCTTGATGATACCGTGAAATTTATCGACAATATTCTGTGGCGTAACACCCTCGTTTTTAGCCTTCAATGTAATTGGCACACCGTGTTCATCAGAGCCACCGATCATAAGAACATCTTCGTGCTTCATTCGAAGGTAACGAGCGTAAATATCGGCCGGTACATAAACGCCGGCAAGGTGACCAATATGAATCGGACCATTGGCATAAGGAAGTGCTGTGGTTATCAGGGTACGTTTGAACTTACTCATTCTGAAATATTTTGATGTTCGCTGAAATTCATTTTTAGGGCTGCAAAGATAATAAAAAGGAGTGAGCTTAAACCATCATCAGAATGGCAAATTTACAAGACATTTGCCGGTTATTTTCAGAAGTGATGCGTTTCATTTACCTTCGCACATATACAATTATGGCACATTTCACACACATTATATTCGATCTCGACGGAACCCTGACCGACAATACGCAAGGCATCATCAATTCGCTGAAGTATTCGCTCGAAAAAATGCACATCGACGATTATCCTGAAAATTTGCTTGACGGATTTATCGGGCCACCGCTGCAATGGGGCTTCAGCCAGCTATTTGGCCTAAATGAGCGCGATACCAAACTGGCCGTTGAATATTTCAGAGAATATTACAGTGAAAGCGGCTGGCACCAAAATGTTCCATACGATGGGGTACTCGAAATGATTGCCGAACTCGACCACCTTGGGAAAAGAATGTATATCGCCACTTCGAAGCTCGAAAAATATGCGCTGAAAATCATGCAGCATTTCGAAATGGACAGGTACATCGCGCAGTTAAAAGGAGCTGATTACAACGGCAAAAAAGCCACTAAACCACAAATTATCAGCAGCTTAATAACAAGCCAGCAACTGACTTCTACTAAAGAAATAGTAATGATTGGCGATACTCTCTTTGACATTGAAGGAGGTAAAGAAAATGGCTTGTCGACAATAGCTGTGGGCTATGGCTTCGGAAAGGAAGAAGAACTAAAAAATGCCGATCCTGATTATTTTGTTGAGGATGTGGAAGAATTATTCGATATTTTATCGGCATAAAAAATAAATAAAAGTACAATGGCAAAACGTATATTACCACTGGTTCTCGTGCTACTCTTTTTATGGGCTTGCCGGAGCAACTCTCCCGAAAATTCAGAAGAAATTCAATCCTTAAAAAATTATCTGGTTGAAAATCCGGAGATGATTGCAGGTCTAAATCATTCAATTTCAAAAGAAGAAAGTGAACTGGCAGGTAAGTTGATCCATGAATATTTGGATGAAAAGTTAAGAACAGACTTCCGTGACCAATGGGAAAATGAAACCCTGCTTTTAGATGACTATCAACTTAAATTCAGCTACAAGAAGTTTGGTAAAAAACCGGAAACAGGCTGGACTTTGTACATTTCGATGCACGGTGGCGGGAATGCACCGGTTGAGGTAAATGACCAGCAATGGGAAAACCAGAAAAAATTGTACGAGCCCGCAGAAGGAATTTACATGGCTCCCCGGGCACCAACCAACACCTGGAACCTTTGGCATCAACCCCATATCGACGAATTCTTTTCAAGGTACCTTCAACTGGCCGATGTATTTGAGGACATCAATACCAACCGCGTATACCTGACAGGATATTCCGCCGGTGGCGATGGCACATATCAGCTGGCTCCGCGAATGGCCGACCAGCTGGCTGCTGCCGCTATGATGGCCGGGCATCCCAACGATGCGTCGCCACTGGGTTTGCGAAACCTTCCTTTTGCGATCCACATGGGCGCTGAAGATGGCGCATACAACAGAAATAAAATTGCAGCAGAATGGGGACTGATGCTGGATTCGCTACAACAAGCCGATCCTGAAGGCTATATTCACGATGTAGAGATCCATGAAGGAATGGGACACTGGATGGAAAAGAAAGATACCGCTGCTATCTACTGGATGGCGCAGTGCAGCCGTCGTCCTTATCCCGAGAAAGTAGTCTGGTTTCAAAGTGGAGTGACTCACGATCGTTTTTACTGGCTGGCCGTGCCTGCCGGAAAAGGTAAAAAAGATTCCGAAATAAAAGCCAGTATAAAAGGGCAAACCATTACCATTGAAAAAGCCGAATTGGTCAACAATCTGATTATCCGACTTAATGATAAAATGATGGATCTGGACAAAAAGGTAAAGGTGGTTTATAGCGGCAAAATTGTATACAACGATACACCCGACAGAACGGTTTCCACGGTGTGGAAAACACTTAACGAACGTAACGATCCGGAACAATTCTTTTGTTCTGAAATTGAACTAACTTTGAACTAAAAGATAAAATGATAGAGCCATCGCCAATACAACCCGGATTAAAAATACGAATCGTATCTCCGGCAGGAAAGATCGAAAAAAAGCATGTTCTTCCTGCCGTTAACTGGCTGAAAGATCAGGGATACGAAGTTGTTCTGGGCAAGCATATTTTTGCCGAACATTTTCAGTTTGCAGGAACCGATGAACAGCGGCTGGCCGATTTACAGGAAGCACTCGACGATCCGGATTGCGGCGCTATTATTTGTTCGAGGGGTGGTTACGGAACAGTGCGAATTATCGACCGACTCAATTTCAACAGCTTTCTGGAATATCCAAAATGGCTGGTAGGATTTAGCGATATTACCATCCTGCATTGTTGCCTTAACAATTACCAGGTACCAAGTATCCATGGTGTAATGCCCCGCTATTTTTTCGATGAAAACGGTCAACCAAAAGAAGACCTCACAACGTTGATGCAGCTCCTTACAGGGAATTCGATTCAATACAAAATAGATTCCTCAAGTTTTAACCGGACAGGAAAAGCAAGCGGCGAACTTGTGGGTGGAAATCTGTCGATAGTGTGCAGCCTTCAGGGCACTTTTTACGATTTGGATACCGATGGAAAAATTCTTTTCATCGAAGACATTGATGAATACTTGTACCACACCGACCGAATGATGCACCAGTTGAGACTTAATGGCAAACTGGATAATCTGGCAGGATTGATCATCGGAGATTTTACCGACATGAAAGATAACGACTCACCTTTCGGGCAATCGGTACACCAAATTATTTCCGAAGTAACCAGCGATTATTCGTATCCGGTTTGTTACGGATTTCAAGCCGGACACGATAAAAAAAACCTGGCATTGATGTTCGGAAAAAAGTGGGAACTGGATGTCTCAAAAAACGAAACCACACTTAAGCTGCTACGATAAATATGAAACTTTAAACTCAAATCTGTTATGGTTAGCACCCGCGAACTTGGAGAAATGGCTGAAGGACTCGCCTTGCAACATTTGGTTAAACTGGGCTACGAAATTGTAGCAACCAACTGGTACCACGGTCACCTCGAACTCGACATTATTGCCAAAGATGGTGAGGAACTGGTTATTGTTGAGGTGAAAGCCCGCACAGGTCTGCGTTATGAGCACCCCTCGGAAGCAGTAACCAATACCAAGATAAAGCACATTGTTGAGGCAGCCGATGCATACATTGTTGAAAACGACCTCGATGTAGAAACACGTTTCGATGTGATCACGGTAATTTTTGTTCACCAGAAGTTTGAACTCGAGCATTTTAAAGATGCTTTTTACCCCACCATGTAATGATATGCAGACACGTCAAAAAAAATGACGTCAAATATAATTCTTAATTCTACCTAATTCTGTTATTTTTAAACCTTGCGATTTTAACATGAACGTTGAAGAAATAAGAGAATATTGTATTACGAAGAAAGCTGTTACCGAAAGTTTTCCGTTTAACGAAACCACCTTGGTTTTTAAGGTAATGAATAAAATGTTTTGCCTGCTGGGCCTAGATAATTCACGGGTAAGTTTAAAAAATGATCCCGAAAAAAATATCGAACTCAGGGCACATTACCCCGCGATTACTCAGGGCTATCATTTGAACAAACAACTCTGGAATACCATTGAATTAAACGGGACAGTGCCTCCCGCCTTGTTTCGCGAAATGATTGACGACTCGTATCGACTCATTTTAGAAAGTTTGCCGAGGAAGGTAAAAGAAGAATATAAAAAGTTATAAAATATGAAGAAGTTATTGGCCTTAACAGCAATTCTGTTATTTGTTACCGGAGTAATTTCGGCACAGGATGAAACAAAATACGAACAATTTACAATCGTAAAGGAACTCCCCCACACTCCTGTTATAGACCAGGGCAGTACGGGCACCTGCTGGAGTTTTGCCACAACAAGTTTCCTGGAGTCGGAAATAATGCGCAAAGGATTTCCAGAGACCAATCTTTCGGAAATGTATTTCGTTTATTACAATTATAAAAACAAGGCATTTCAGTATTTGCTCTATCACGGAAACAACAACTATGGCCAGGGCAGTGTATCTCACGATGTACTGAAAATTGTTGGCGAGCAAGGAATATCAAGCTACGAAGCTTACCCCGGAATTATGGTCGACGGTGAATACAAACACCGTGAACTAGTGGCCAAACTCAAAAGCCAGGCAATCGACATCAATAAAATGAAACAGGACGAGATTGATGTGTCGGATTTAGAAAGCTATGATAAAGTTTTAAAAGACCTTGTGGGCAAGCTTCCAAAAAACATTAAAACTGATGACGGAAAATACTCGCCAACCGAATTGAGGGACAAATTCGAGATCGATACGGACGACTATGTTGAACTGTCTTCGTTCAGCCATCATCCTTTTTATCAGCAGTTTGTGCTGGAGATCCCCGATAACTGGGCCCACGGATTATACTACAATCTGCCCATTGACGAGTTGATGGAAGTGATGTACTATTCGCTGAACAACGGTTACACAGTTGCCTGGGATGGAGACACCAGCGAAAAAACATTTCAGCATAAAAAGGGAAAAGCCGATGTGGTTGAAAAACAAATTGGGAAAGTAGATCAGAAGTTACGCCAGCAAACCTTTTACGATCGAACTACTACCGACGATCACCTGATGCACCTCGTAGGTTTGTCGAAAGATTCGGAAGGCAGAGACTGCTTTTACACCAAAAATTCGTGGGGTGCCGAAAGTAACGATTTTGGCGGTTATTTGCACATGACCGATGACTATGTTCGTTTGAAAACCATAGCGATACTGGTACACAAAGATGCTATTCCACAAGAGATTAAAACGAAACTGGGTTTATAATGCGTGAATTTACACTTACCGAAGATTACATTGAATTGCTTAAACTTCTTAAACTTTTAAGGATAGCTCAAACCGGCGGGCATGCAAAAATAATTGTTGAAAATGGTGAGGTAATTCGCAATGGTGAACCGGAATACCGGAAGCGGGCCAAACTAATTAAAGGTGACGTAATTGAAGTGTCAGGAGATCAAATTAAAATCGTTTGAGACGTATTCATGAGGCTTCGGCAACCATCAACATAGCTTCCTGGCGCAAAATTGCCGGTAATTGAAGCTTCCTGCGCTCAATACTTAACAGCCACATTCTGATTTCGTCGTTTTTTAAGGTATACAGAACTTCGCGGAATTCATCGATCTGTTCATCGTTATAGGCATTGGCAGAAATCCCTTTGAATCGATCCAGTTCCTCGTCTTCGTAATACACGATCTCTTCCGGATTTTGCAGCATTTCTTCAAATTCGCAAACTTCGTGGGCACCACAACAATCAGAAGGTATTTCCAGTTTATCTTCCTCTTCAGGTTCCGACTCCTTGTTGTTTCTTGAGAATTTATTGCTGATCCACGTTCCAAGTGCAAGCAATACACCAAATAATAAAAGAATTCCGACTATAACCTTCATGCCTGTTTTTCAATTTTCTATTTCTAAACAACAATCGAGAAAGTAGTTTTGATCAGAGCCTATCGGTTTTTGAGCGCACAAATGTAATCTAAATTTTATTTCCGGCAATCACTACGGCTAATTACCTATTAATGTTATGCTTACTTTTAATGAGTCAAAAAAGGCCGTCGGCAAACAAGCCGACAGCCTTAAGTATATTTTCAAAGTAATAACTATTTCTGAACGTGAACATCCATTTGCGGGAATGGGATATTGAGACCTTCCTTGGCAAATGTTTTGTATACGTTTTCGTGCAAATCGAAATAAAT
Organism: Maribellus mangrovi; assembly: GCF_037646455.1. Taxonomy (NCBI): domain Bacteria; kingdom Pseudomonadati; phylum Bacteroidota; class Bacteroidia; order Marinilabiliales; family Prolixibacteraceae; genus Maribellus; species Maribellus mangrovi. The sequence continues at coordinate 1,302,222 of NZ_JBBIXN010000001.1, forward strand.
TCCCCAATAATTTGATGCTTCAGCCCAAACACGAACTACCAGGTTAACCGAACTGTCGGCAAGTTCGCTAACAGCAATAAACGGTTCAGCCGGATCATTGATAATTCGTTCATCGGCTTTTATCAGTTTCATCAATACTTGTTTTGCCTTGTCAACGTCGTCGCCATAAGCAATTCCAAAAGTAAAATCAACACGTCGTTTCGGCTCTGCCGAGAAATTTATCATCGAATTGGTCGACAAACCACCGTTTGGAATAATAATGGTTTTGTTGTCGGGAGTTTTCAGAATCGTATTAAAAATCTGAATCTCATTCACAATTCCGGCGTGGCCCTGGGCACTAATATAATTACCTACTTTAAAAGGCTTAAAGAGAAGAATCATTACACCTCCGGCAAAATTCTGCAGCGTTCCCGAAAGCGCCATACCAACGGCCAAACCAACGGCACCAAGAATGGCAATAAATGAAGTCATTTCAACCCCCATCATACCGATTACAGCCATCCACAGCATCACTTTCAAACCAATACCAATCATGCTGTTTAGAAATCCGCGCAACGAAGGATCAACTTCCCTTTTTTCGAAATTTTTTCTGAGTACACCGCGAATAATTGAAATGACCCACATACCTATAATCAGGGTAACAATCGCACCGATCAACTTTGGGCCGTACTCCATTACAATCCCATAAATTTGTTCTGAAAGGTTTTCCATCTTTATTTTTTTAATGTTAACAATTACCCAAATTACAATTTTATTCCTGAAAAGTTCATAAAAAAAGGACCTCAACAATAAGGTCCTTTATCAAATAAACTCATTTTTCATTCTAATTACTTAAGTAGAGCAACTCTCCACGTAAGTAATGCAGCGTGTCGTTTACATCGTCAAATTTGCTTAATTCCTCGTCCTTGATATTAATGTTAAAGATCTTTTCGAGGTAATAAGTAAATATGGTCCAGTCGATTTTATCGAAATGCAGATCCTCAATAAAAGAAGCACTTAAACAGATGTTGCTTCTGTTTACACCTGTCTTACGCAAAACACGGTAGAGGTTCCTGCGAATCGACTTTTCTTCTAAAATTTCTGTTTTCATGTTTCCTCTTTAAAATTCGAACAAATGAATTTTCGGGTCAAATATAAGAATAATCAGCGAATTATGAATTCTTTACATCCGATTAAATGCCAACTGCTACCCGAAAATACTGCCCTCACTCACTTCTGAATTTGTGGCCTATTCATCAAAACGTTCATTTGCAAGCAAACTGTATATTCTCAGGTCGATGTATTTGTTTTCGTGCAATTCACCGCAGCGTTCAATGCCCTCGTATTTAAAGTTCAGTTTTTCGGGAATCGCCTGACTTTTCAAATTCTCAACAGCTGCTTTTATCTGGATGCGGTTCAATTTCATTTTTCGAAAGGTATGGTTGCATAAGGTCTGTACACAAGAAGTAATTATTCCTTTTCCCTGCATATTTTTTGCCAGCCAGTATCCAATTTCAGTTTTTCGGTTGATCCAGTCGGTGTCTTTAAAACCTATCAATCCGGCAAATTCCTCCCGGTACCAAATACTAAAAACCTGGTCTCTGTTGTTACCGCTAACACTTTCAATAAAGCGCTCGGTATCAGAAATATCAAAAGTATGATTCACAAAAGGCAACCACTCTTTAAGGTAGTCACGGTCGTGATTAATGGTTTCGAAAACCACGGAAGCCATTTCCGGTTTTAGCAGTTCCAGCCGAAGTTTGTCGTTTATCCTAATGTGTTCCACTGTTTAGTTTATTTAAATTTACTACAAAAACCTGTTGTTTTATTCCCCTCGAATGTTCGCAAGAAACCAGCAAGGAATCGTTTCCCAAAAAACTGATCCCTTCAGTTTGAGCATCATCGAGATTCGATAGCCGGATCAATAAACTTTTGCCACCAAAGAAATCCGATCCTTCAAAATCGGTAAACAACCAGATAAACGAATGGTAGTTTTCGTAACCAACCAGAGCCAGTTTGTTTTTCGAAGGATTTATATCGGCGCCTGTTATTAAACCCTTCACATCAAAAGTATCTGCCGAGGCAAGTTTGTAATCTCCTTTTTTCTTCGGAATTTCATAAATAACGGTGGTTCCTGATGCCCAGTCTTTACTAAAAATATACAGCGAATCGCCGAAAGCAACCATGGCCTCGCAATCAAAAGGAGTTCTTAAATGGCTGTATCCAAATTGCTTCTGCTCTTTATATTCAAAACCAATTGTCTTTGCTTTAATCTTTTGCTTTTTATCGTTGTCGATGTCTTTCTTTTTAATCTTCAGAATGTTCAGGTTTTTGCGATTGCCTGTGTTGTTCCCAAAATCGCCAATGTATATGTGTTTATTGTCTTGAGTAATCGATTCCCAATCGTGATTTTTTACATCCTTAAGCTTCACCTCTTTTTTAATTTCTCCGGTCTTGTCAAAACCAAAAAGGCTTTCGTCACCACCACTATCGTTAAATCCCCAAAAAAGATCGTCGTAAACCATCAGACCCGATATCTCGTGCAATTTATCCGAAAGCTCAGGGATAAAAGGAATCACGTCAATCGATACCGCCTCTTGCACCTGTCTATGTCCCTTATTTTCGGTCTTCTTTGCTGAAGAGGTACAAGAAGAAAGAAACATCAATAAGAATAGCATTGTGACAATCTTAGTCATCTTTATATCTTTACGGGAATTTTTGAAAGGTCAAATATTAAACAATTTATTATTCCTATGAAGAAGTTTCTCACTTTTCTGTTGCTTATTGTTGCCGGGGCGGTATTTACAAACAGTAGTGCCCAAAAGGCAGAAAAAGAGACCCTGGTGCTGATTACGACCGATTTTGGAGATATGAAGTTAAAGTTGTACAACGATACACCCGAACATAAAAAGAACTTTCTGAAACTGATAAATGAAGGTTTTTACGATGGATTGCTTTTTCATCGGGTGATGCAGAACTTTATGATTCAGGGTGGCGATCCCGATTCAAAAAATGCTCAGGCGGGCAAGCGTCTGGGTGGTGGCAATCCAGGTTATACCATACCTTCAGAGATCAATCCACCGCATTTTCATAAAAAAGGTGCTTTGGCAGCTGCACGACGAGGTGGTTCCTCAAATCCGGAGAAAAGATCGAGTGGCTCGCAATTTTATATTGTACAGGGAGAAGTAATGACTGACGGCGCGCTCGATACCATGGAAATGATGATGAACACCCGGGCGAAAAATGAATTTTACAGAGAGTGTTTTGCCAAAGCAAACGACGAGCTGGATGCTTACCGACAAAACAACGACCGTGACGGTTTTAATGCACGGGTTGCCGAAATCAGGGCAGAAACTGACAGCTTATGGGAACAACAAGCGCTTAAGAAATTCACTCCCGAACAGCGCGAAGTATACACCACGATTGGTGGTTATCCCTCGCTCGATGGCGATTATACTGTTTTTGGTGAATTGGTTGAAGGATTTGATGTTTTGGATAAAATAGCCGCTGTTCAGACCGATCAGTATGACCGGCCGGTTGGCGACATTAAAATGAAAATTGAAGTAGTGGAGTAGCTTATGATTCGATTAATTCTGATATCTTTTTTTAGTTTTTCATTCATTTTTTCAGGCTTGGCTCAGTCGCATGAAGTTGAAATTTCAACCAATATGGGAAGTATGAAATTTAAGCTGTACGATGACACGCCCAAACATCGTGATGCCTTTATTCAATTAGCAAAAGAGGGGTATTACAACGGGACGCTTTTTTACCGTGTCATCCACGATTTCCTCATCCAGGGCGGATCGAAAAGCAGCCGAAATGCACCACCGGGGAAACGCATTGGGTATGGCGATCCAGACAAAACAGTAGACGACGAAATTCTTTCGAATCACTTTCATAAAAAAGGATCGCTCTGTGCCCCGCGCCAGCCCGATGAAATAAATCCGTTTAAACAATCCGACATTTCGCAATTCTTTATTATCGAAGGCAGTGTTTATACCGAAGGTGCACTCGACACCATGGAAATGGCCGTAAACCGTCCCATCCGAAATAAAATTGTTCAAAAATACATGACTCCGGAAGTTCGTGAAGAGTTAAAAAATCTGAAAGAAGAAAAAAAGGTGGAAGAGTTTCGTGAGCTGGCAGGTGAAATAAAAAGTAAAATAGAAACGGAATACAATCTTAATCCCGGAATTCTTGAATTTTCAGAAGCACAAAGAAAGGCCTACACCACTATTGGTGGCTACCCCGACCTGGACGGGAAATACACCATTTTTGGGGAGTGTATTTCAGGATTTGAAGTAATCGACAAGATTGCATCGCTAAAAACCGACGAAAATAACCGGCCGTATACCGATGTAAAAATTACCGTTAAAGTGCTGAAATGATGAAAAGCTTTTATAGCATATTGATTTTTATGGTGTTACTGACTGCATGTGGCGGAGGCAAAAAAGAGCAGGCTTCAAGTGGAAAAGCAACTCCTAAAAGCCAAAACACTGCTGCAGAAAAAGAGAATAACGAGTGGAAAGAAATTTCTGCATCGGTGGCAAAAATCGAATCGTATGATGGCACACGAATTCTCGAAGGCGGGCAAGGATTTTTTGTAGGCAAAAACCTGTTGGCTACCAAATACTCACTGGTAAACCAGGCCACCAACGTTCAGGTAAAACCACTCAATGAAGATAAAATATACATAGCCGATAAATTTGTTGCTTTCGACCGTATTAACGACCTCATCATTCTCCAGGTCGATAGCATTAACCGGACGCCAATAAAACTGGTAGAAGGCAAAGTCCCAAACTCGGCCAAAACCATGCTGATTTCGTCGCAGCCAACCGAGACGCTGCAACTTTTAACCGGGAAAGTACTTAATTTGACTACTGTCCAGGGATTAAAACTATATCGCATCACCAACCGAATCCGGCCATCGCAATTTGGAGCGCCGGTTTTTGTGTCGAATAAAAAATCCATTGGTATCGCCTACTCAGGAACAGTAATGTACGAGCCACAAAGTTTTACAATTCCTTCGATGTACCTGGCAGAAATGCTGCGCCATAAAAAGGAAAATCCCGAGAAACTGGAATCTTTGAAAAGTACCAATGCAAAAGTTTCGGCTGAAAATGCAAAAATAAAGGGAGTGGTTTTGGAAACCGATGCCGGTAACATTACCATAAAACTCTTTAACGAAACACCGGAGTACCGTGATAATTTTATTCGCCTGGCCAAAGAACATTATTTCGATAGTTTGTTGATCCACAGGGTTATTGCCGATTTTGGAATTCAGAGCGGTGCTGCCGATACACGTTATGCCAATCCCGGCGATAATGTGGGATGGAAAGGACCAGGTTATACCATTCCGGCACACTTTGTTCCCGGCCTCTATCACAAACGGGGAATGATCGGTTCGCCCAGAAAACCCGATACCAAAAACAGCCGTCGTCGCTCCGACGGATCGCAGTTTTACATTGTTACAGGAAGACGATATTTCGACAATGAATTGGATGACATGGAAGAACAGAACAATTATACGTTTTCTGCTGCACAGCGACAGGCCTATAAAACGGTTGGCGGGGCTCCTCACCTTGACGGCTCATATACCGTTTTTGGCCAGGTAATCTCGGGAATGGATGTCGTGGATAGAATTGTTAAAGTGGAAACTGACAAAAACTGGCGTCCGGTGAAAGATATTCGCATTAAACGAGTCCGGATATTAAAATAGCTCCGACATTTCCATGTCTTCACGTAGCCATAAGGTTTTTAATCCGACCTTTTCTGCGGCTTGCGTATTTTCAACAAGGTCATCAACAAAAAGCGTTTCTTCCGGTTGAACACCAGAGAGTTTAATCACCTTTTCGAAAGCCTCGATCTCCGGTTTCCGGGCATGAATTTCATGCGAATAAAAATCTTTTTCGAATAAAGACGGTAAATCAAAACCGTATTCCTTCTGAAACCAGATTAGCAACCTGCTAATATGAATGGCATTGGTATTGCTAAAAAGATATATTTTGTAGTACACACGCAGCTTTTGCAGAGCTTGTACCCGTTTTGCCGGAATATCTCGAATCATTGCGTACCACGCATCATCGATTTGCTGATCGGTCGCTTCCGGGTTTTGAAGTAACTCTCGGACGCGGATTCTGAATTCTTCAGGCGAAATCCGCCCTGTTTCCAGTTGATAAAACACCGGATCGGCATAAGCTTGTTTTGGTGTTACAGCTGTACCACTCAATCCCAGTTTATGAAAAGCCTTGATGGTGGCATCGAAATCAAGATTTAGCAAAACATTCCCCAAATCGAAAATAATATTTTTAATAGTTGACGGGTCTGGCATTACATTTTTTATTTTTCACGAAGATATGCATTCTATCTAACCAACAGATTTATTTTAATTAAGTTAAATATGACTTTTATATAAATTATTACTTGATCAAGGTTTAAGTTTTTTAGCCAATTAAAAATCATTCTGAATTAAATGCATGAATAGCAGGCCCTTATAATCCATAAATTTTATATCACTTACATAATTTTTTTATGGAAAAATTTGGATTTTTGAAAAAGGTACCTTTACTTTAACGGCACAAACCCTTATTTTTTATCTTTTTGTTTTTTTAATGGGCAGCTTTTTGAACAAGAGTTGCCCCCTTTCCCGTATGCGAAAGTGTTCGCGTACAGTAAGTTATGGAATTTGGCTACTTATTGATTGTAACCATACCAAGTTAATTGGAACAAATCGGGCATTAAGAAGTCCGTGTGCTTGAAATAGGGCATTTCATCTCGGATGATAAAAAAAGGACGTATTTATTCAAAGGGCAGATTTTTCTGCCCTTTTTTATTTTGCCTCCTCCAAAAATAATTTTGCTGTTTTTTGAATCGAGTCAGAAATTGGTGTATACTGAAAATTCAGAACTCCTGTAATTTTCGATCCGTCGAAATTGTTAATGTCGTTTCTTCCGGTTGCCACTTCTCTGGTAATTAACGGTTTTTTCCCTGTGAACCAACTAGCAAACTTAGCCAAACGCCAGGCCATCCCCATCATAAAATCTGAAGCATAAACCGAAGGTTGTGGTTTTCCCAATGCAACGGCAATGTGGTTAAAAATGTCTTCGTAACTCAGGTTTTCGGCATTTAACAGGTAGCGCTCGTTTTTTACCCTTTCAAAATTCTCTTCCTCCATCAACTGCACTATAATGCTAACTACATCATTTACATCGACATAACCCGTAACACCTTTGGTGTAAAATTTCATTCCATCCCAAATGGTTTTAAAGAATCGTGCACTACTGTTTTCCCAATTCCCCGGACCTAAAATAATCGATGGATTTACAATCACAGCATCCAGTCCTTCTTCCACGCCTCGCCAAATTTCAGCTTCGGAATAAAACTTGCTTTCAGAGTAGGCCGAATGTTTTTTTGCCGGTATCCAGTTAGTTTTTTCGGACACCATTTCACCATTTTCGCGCTTCCCCAGGGCAGCAATCGAACTTACGTGGCAAATTCGTTTTACTCCGTTTTCCAACGCTGCATTTACCAGGTTAGAAGTTCCTTCCACATTATTACCTATGGTATGGCTGCGTTCTTTTTCATCAAAAGAAACAATGGCCGCGCAGTGATAAATTTCGTCAATTCCGCGCAACAACTCTTCCAGTGAAAAATAGTCGAAAATGTCTCCTTCAACCCATTCAATCGAATTGAAAAATGGCTGAGGTTCTTTCGTATAATAAGAGAAAGTCCTTAAAACCTGGTCAAGATTACTCGTGTTTCGTTTCAATGCCCGCACTTGTTGTCCTCTTTTTGTGAGTTCAAAAAGCAGGTGAGCCCCCACCAATCCTGTACCTCCGGTTACAAATATCATATCTATTTTACTAGCTGTTCCATGGCGTAACTGCCTTCGCTCCGAACTCTTTAGCCGAAAGCTCTTTAATACTCACCTTAAAAATTCCTACATTTTTTACTGCCGGTTCCCCAAATTTGAATTCGCGGTCGCTGTATTGCTTCATTAAAACTTCCAGGCAACGGTATTTCTCGTCGTAATCTTCAACAATTTCAACGGGTCCTTCCCAAACTACCGATTTCGATTTTACCCGGTAGCTGCAACCAACGCGCACATCCTGCCACGCAAGTTCTTCGCCCAGAGTCCAGTTGATACAAACGTTCGGATTCTTCAAAATGCTCTCCCACAAGCGACCTTCCTGAGCCGAATGTAGAATCACAAGGTCTCCATCTAGGGCAAAATTCATAGGCAGAACATAGGGTTTATCATCTAATGACATGGCCAGATAACAGGTTTTACATGCCCTGATCACATCATCAATTTCCTTTCTGTCTTCAATACTATTTGTTCGCATAAGTTTTAGTTAATGGCTCTTCGCCCAAGTGCCTCCGAAAGTTCTTTTTGTACCCGTTTCAGGTTCATATACATCGATTGTTCTTCTATTACTTTATCGAAATCATTGGCTGCGGCTGCTTCATCGATCGCTTTTTCAATCTCAGTAAGCATCAGCTTCACTTTGCTTAGTTTATATTCATTTACAATGCGTGGAATCAGCAAATCCAGAATATCTTCTTCCGCTTCAGTATAAGCACCCGATTTCCGCCAACGCTTACTCTCTGTGTATTTATCCGACAACAAATCGGTAGCCAGTTTACTCAATTCTCCATCAGTGTGGTAGACAAAATATTTCCACGGATCAAATCCTTCATCTTCAATATGATCAGCCACATCGAAAAAGATCTTTTGGAACAAGGGATTTTCCGAAACCAACTCGTCAGCTTCAATTTCCGAAATCATAAAATCCTTCACGGTAGTTTCAAAATTTTCCTGACTCTCTGCATTCTTCAGTTCAATAACTGCATTGGCATGCTTCAGCAAGAAACGCAAAAACTGCAGGTCTTCGGTTAACATATCAGAAGGAAGTGCAACCGTTTTTACCTCTTGCTTTGGTGCTTTCTGATCCGAAAGTTTTTTTCGCTCTTCCTTTCTCCTGAAATCTTCGTCCTTTTTCCTTTTTTGACGGCGCACTTCGGTATACAACACTTCCTCATCAACATCAAGCAGGCGACTACAGTCCTTAATGTAAACCGAGCGAGTTATGGCTTCCGGAATTACAGCTACCGAGCGGATCACTTCAGTGATCAACTTTGCTTTTGCAATCGGATCATTTTCAGTTACCTTTAAAAGCAACTGGGTTTTGAAACGAATAAAATCGGTTTCATTTTTATTAATGTACTCCAGAAAAGCACTGGCGCCCTGTTGTTTTGCAAACGAGTCCGGATCTTCACCATCGGGAAGCAAAAGTACTTTCACGTTCATTCCTTCTTCCAGCACAAGGTCGATCCCGCGCAGCGATGCCTTTATTCCGGCAGCATCGCCATCGTAAATAATTGTAATGTTTTGCGAAAAACGTCTGACCATACGGATCTGGTCGGGAGTTAAAGCCGTTCCCGACGAGGCAACTACGTTTGTTATACCCGCCTGATGCATCGAAAGCACATCGGTGTAACCTTCAACCAGGTAACATTTATCGAGCTGTGTAATTTCGCGTTTGGCCTGATAAATACCATACAAAACACGGCTCTTGTGGTAAATCTCCGACTCAGGGGAATTCAGGTATTTAGCCGTTTTTTTATCTTCTGTTAAAATACGGCCACCAAAAGCAATTACGCGACCAGCCAGGTTGTGAATCGGGAAAATAACGCGGCCCGCAAAACGATCGCGCAACCAGTTATCGCGTTTAATAGTCAGCCCCGTTTTTTCGAGGTATTCCATACGGTAACCCTGCTTTTGTGCGGCATCGGTAAACGGAGTTTTACCATCGGGAGCAAATCCCACTTCAAATTTTTTCAGAATATCGTCGCGAAAACTTCGCTCGCGAAAATAACTCAATCCGATCGTTCGTCCTTCGTTTTCTTCCCACAAATAACGCGTGAAATATTTTTGAGCAAACCCGGTTACGATCATCAAACTTTCGCGTTCGTCTTTTAGCTGCTTTTGTTCCTCGGTTTCCTCTTCTTCCACAACGGTAATTCCGTACTTCTTCGCCAGCCATTTCAAAGCTTCTGGGTAAGAAAGATTTTCGTGTTCCATGATAAAATTCACGGAGTTTCCCCCTTTCCCACAGCCAAAACATTTGAAGATCCCTTTTGCCGGCGAAACCGTAAACGACGGTGTTTTTTCGTTATGAAACGGGCACAATCCAAGCATGTTGACACCTCTTTTTCGAAGCGTTACAAAATCAGAAACCACATCGGAAATTTCTGCTGCATCTAAAATACGTTCTATGGTAGCCGGATCGATCACAACTGCAAAAATATCAGAAATCGTCTGAAACATGTGATCAAAATCTTTTTTTTGAGCCAATACTTCATAAATTGTATTTTTAAAGAAATCTTATTTCGATGAAGAAAAAACTGGTGGTTCTTTCGGGAGCGGGTATGAGTCAGGAAAGTGGCCTAAAAACCTTTCGCGACATGGGCGGACTTTGGGAGAGTTATGATGTAACCATAGTTGCTACACCCGAAGCCTGGCAGCGAGATCCGGAGCTTGTTCTACGTTTTTACAACGAGCGGCGAAAACAACTTTTTTCTGCCGAACCAAATGCCGGGCATCGCACGGTTTCTGAACTTGAAAATTGGTTTGATGTGGAGGTGGTCACTCAAAATGTAGATAATCTGCATGAACGAGCCGGAAGCACAAAAGTACTTCATCTTCATGGCGAACTAATGAAAGCCCGAAGTACCATTGATCCGTTTTTGGTGTATGAACTCGATCACTGGGCACTCAAGCTGGGTGATGTGTGTGAAAAAGGAAGTCAATTGCGGCCACACATCGTTTGGTTTGGTGAAGCAGTTCCCGAAATTCCACGCGCGATTGGAATTGTTGAACAAGCAGAAATTTTGGTGGTCATCGGAACTTCGCTGGCGGTTTATCCTGCGGCCAGCCTTGTGAACTACGTGAAACGGGGAACTCCGATATTTGTTGTTGATCCCGGGAAACCCGAGGTGTATCAGGATAATGTGACTTACATTGTTGAAAAAGCCGGAAAAGGTGCGGTGCGATTAAAGGAAGAACTCAAAAAATTGATGTAAATTGGACCTTATGAAAAGACTTTTACTGATCTCATTTCTTGTACTGACAGCAAACTTAATTTTTGCTCAACGTTTTGATGCCGGATTGATTGCCGGATTTAACGGTACGCAGGTAGAAGGCGACGAATTGAGGGGATACCACAAAGTGGGAGCACTTGGCGGAATTTATGTTCAAACCGATATTGCCCCTGCTATTGTTGCCGGTATGGAAATCAAATATTCACAAAAAGGTGCCCGTAAAAAGTACGATCCCAAAAAACCCGATGTCGATAAATATGTGATGCGTTTAGGCTACATCGACATACCGCTTTTTATGGGCTTCAGAGCCAATGAACGGAGCATGATCATTGGCGGTATTGCACCGGGCATTTTAATCCATTCCAAAGAATTGAACAGCGATGGTGAAATACCGGAACAGGACCGACAAACCTTTAACACATTTGATCTGCAACCTTTTGTTGGCTTCCAGTTCGATTTTCTGGAGCGAGTTTCTCTTGATCTGAGACTTGCGATTTCGGTAATTCCATGCAGCGACCAGGCGGGAAGTAACTATTATTTCCACAACGGACTATTCAACAATGTTATCTCACTGGCCTTTTATTACCGGCTCTGATTTGGCAAACTACCTGTTTACCATCCATTTTGAGAAAACGTCGAGGTAGTTCCAAAACGAAAGCAAAACGTTTTTGGGAAGATCAAGTTTGGACAGAACCTGCTGATAGCATTTGAGCCATTCAATACGACCTTCAGCAGTAATTGAAAAAGGCTGATGGCGGCGATTCAATTGCGGACGTCCGCGGTTTTGGTTAAAATATTCGGGGCCTCCGCAAATTTGAATAAAAAAATCGGCTGAATGTTCTTTGGCTTTTTCCAACGCAATCGGGTTTATCGGGAACAGATCCTTAATCGGACTTTGTACCACCAAATCGTAATGATCGCTCACCATTTGCCGCATTCCTTCCTCACCCAGCAACTCATACATTTGTTTCGACGGCAAAGTAACACCGGGCCGCACACCCGGGAAATATTTACTGATTGTAAATTCCATTCCTAATTCCTGTTTTTACCCCAAACAAAGAAATTGAAAAGATGTTGAAATTAGCAGATAGATTCTATTTCCCAAAAACCCAACCGATTCTTAATCCGGCAGTTAGGGCAATCGGGAATTCATCGGGAGCTACAAAAAATCCGTAAGCCAGACCTTCATAATCGTCGGCACCAAATCCGTACCCAACACCAACGTATGTGTCAATCAGAAAAGAATCGTCAAAAACCCATTGTTTCCCAAATTTCAGCATTAAAGCAAGTGTAGTACGATTTTCTCTTTCGGTAGTAGTTTCGTAATTATAGCCATATCCTCCGTAATAATAGCTGCTGGAATAACCATATGGACTATAATTCCCATATCCGGTGTAGGTTACGTTATAAACATCATAAGCGATAAACCGCAGAGCAATCTCGGGAGCGAAATAAGCACCTTTTAAAATGTGTGAGTAATGCATGCGGTGCAAGTAAAAATCCGGATCGCGCATAAATTTCCAGGCAAATTTACCATACAATCCAAACGGATCGATATCGTCAATATCGAACCCAAGACCAACAATTCCCAAAGCCATTTCCCACGATTTACCAGGTTTTAAGCTTCGCTCGTACACAAACTCCGTAGTACCAAACAGCGGAGACAAGAAATTGACTTTTAAAGCATTTTTCGATTGGTTCGCATAGTATTCCGGATTTCTGAAGGTACTTTCTACTACTTCTATGATCTCGCCCGTTCCAAATTCGATACGGTCAACCAGTGCTTTGTCAATTCCAAAAATAAGTTTTGGGCTGTCGGCATAATAGTATTTAACCTCATCGGCACCTATTTCAGTCACTTTGCAATCAATTATTTCAGCATTTTTCTTGAAGATTTTGTCTTGAGCAGTGGCAGCAAGAGCCATGAAGAACAGCAAAATAAAGGTTAGCGCTTTCATTGTTTCACGATTTTGGTTTCAGGAATATCTTTCAAACATCTTGCCACAAAATTACCACATTAGTTGCCGTACCTGCCAATCACATGCAAAAAATATTCGTTCCGCCACATTTCCTCAGAACAATAAACTCGATTAATTTGTCTTAACGAATACTGGTTATATTTAACCAAAACCTTTAACTACTATGAAGAAGAAATACATGAATTCATACCTGGCAGGAGTACTGCTTGGTCTGGTCCTTTTAAGTGCCATGTTTTTTTCGGGGCGCGGACTGGGAGCCAGTGGTGGATTGAAATATGCCGTTGTTGCGGCTGTTGAAACGGTTGATCATCAACATGCCATGGAATCGCCTTATTACCGAAAATATTTCGAAGATGGTAAAAATCCATTAAAAAGCTGGCTGGCACTTGAAGTACTCGGCATGTTTTTAGGAGGATTTATTTCGGGAGCTCTCTCGGGCCGTTTAAAATTCAAAATTGAAAAATCGCCCAAAATATCGAATGGGAAGCGATTGCTGTTTGCGTTTCTGGGAGGTGTGTTTTTTGTTTACGGTGCACAACTGGCCCGTGGATGTACCAGTGGCGCTGCGCTCTCCGGAATGGCGGTACTTTCGGTAGCCGGATTTATGACCATGATTAGTATTTTTGGCTCGGCTTTTTTCTTCGCATGGTTTTTTAGAAAACTTTGGATTTAAAATTCAGTCCATCAATCCTTCATTTAATTAATAATTATGGGACCGATTACACTACTTAACGACCTTCGTGAATGGATGAACCTCGGCATCGGATTTCTTATTGGAATTGGCTTTGGATTTGCGCTCGAGCAGGCCGGTTTTTCTTCGAGCCGCAAACTGGCCGGCATGTTTTATGGCTACGACACCACCGTTTTGAAAGTATTTTTTACAGCCGCAATCGTGGCGCTGGCAGGTTCGCAATTACTCAGCTATTTTGGCTTACTCGATTTAAACCTGGTGTATGTAAATCCTTACTACGTAACAGCCACACTGGTGGGCGGAGTAATTATGGGAGCCGGATTTGTCATGGGTGGTTTTTGTCCGGGAACAGGGATCAGCGCTCTGTCGATCGGGAAAATCGATGCTTTGTTCTTTCTGGTTGGAGGACTGAGTGGCGCGTTTCTTTTTGCTGAAACTTATCCGATGATCCAGACACTGGCCGGAGCGAATTACAAAGGTCCGATACGAGTGGATGAATGGCTGGGAGTTTCTCCCGGAGTTTTTACCTTTCTGCTGATAGCGGCTGCAATTGCAATGTTCTGGCTGGCAGAACTGGCCGAGAAGAAATTTTCACGAAACGACATCACATCCGAAATTTAATTAGCGATGAATGCACGAATAAAAATATCAGTACTACTTGCAGGAGTTGGATTGATCCTGGCTTTTCTGCCTTTTAATGCGGCTAAATCTTTTCAACTTAAACCCACCGAATTGCTGGAAATTTCGTTGAATCCTGACATTTATTTTTCGGTTGACGAGGTAGCTCGTTTTGTAAATAACGAAGACAGCACCATTCAACTTATCGATTTACGCAGTGCTTCAGAATTTATGGAAAGTAACATTCCGGGATCGATCAATATTCCGTTCAACGATTTGCTCAATCCAAATTGGGAAGGTTACCTGAATCAGGACAAAGTAAGAAATGTTTATTACGCCAACGGAGATGAAAAAGCCAATCTGGCCTGGACCATTGTAAGCGGATTAGGCTATTCAAATTCTTTTGTAATGAAAGGCGGAATGAATGAATGGTACCTTACGGTGATGCTGAGTGAATTTTATGGTGAACGAATTACATCACGCGAAAATGCGCTGTTCGAAAACCGCTACAAAGCAAGAAAAACCTTTACTCAAATCAACAGTTTGCCCGACAGTTTGAAAATGCAATACCTTGAAGCAAAGCGACTGGAAGAATCGCAACTCGACGGAGGTTGTGAATAAAACCAAAATAAAATGAAGAAAAATATACTTTGGATTTCAGGTGCTCTGATCTTACTTCTTTTAATGGTTTTAGTGCGAACATTTAATCCGAACTTGTTTAAAAGAAACGTAAGCGAGGCATTAAAAGCTACAAGCGAAATGACGGTTTCTGTGCAAGATTTAAACGGATTAAAAGATAACTATTCTATTGTTGAACTGGAGGCGGAAAACCAACACTTCCCAAATTCAGTGGTGATTCCTTTTGATCAACTGCTTCAGAAAGAAAATAAGGAGAAACTGGCTTCGCTTGATGGTAAAATCCTGCTTTATTCCAACGATATTGCTACAAGTTCGAAAGCGTGGGTAATTCTAAATCAACTGGAATTTGATTCTATTTACATCCTCTCCGATGAAGAAAATCCGGAGCACTTAAAATATAAATTCCAGCCCGATACAACGATCAGGCTGGAATAATATCTTTTTGAATTAAGTTGCAATTAATCCTGGACGTAAGGATAGTCGTGAATTTCGGCTTCGGTAAACGGCAGCCACGATAACGAGCTTTCCTCCTCTTTCATTTTATCGTACATAAAAGCGTTATTTCCAAAGGTCAGTGTTTTGGCAT
Source organism: Maribellus mangrovi (assembly GCF_037646455.1). Lineage (NCBI taxonomy): Bacteria > Pseudomonadati > Bacteroidota > Bacteroidia > Marinilabiliales > Prolixibacteraceae > Maribellus > Maribellus mangrovi. The sequence continues at coordinate 1,317,817 of NZ_JBBIXN010000001.1, forward strand.
CGTATCCAAACAAACGCAGGTAAGCCGTTGCAAATCCCGAATTGTGTCCGGTATTGCAGTACAAAACCACTTCCTTGTCAACCGGAATGGTTTGCATCTCAGAAACAATTCCAAGCGTACCACCTGGTTTGTAACGGATCGCGCCAGGAATATGTCCCGATTCGTATTTGTCTCTTCTGTCGTAATTAATCGTATAATAATGCTCGGGATCTTCAAACACGTCGTCAGCATGGATCAAAGCATCGGAATAACCGGCGGCAAAAAGCGAATCGATGCGTTGCTGTAAAATCTCATCGCCACTACTCAAACCGGTATTCAACTGTGGAAAATCCGTAAGCGGTGCTTTATCGTGATCTTCCGTTTCGAGCTGATCCTGAAAATCGGACGAAACATTGGCGAGCCAGGAATCTTCAGCAAAATGCTGGTTCCAGCCACTCATTCCCCAACGCATGGCATAAACATTCCCATAGCCGGCTAAGCGCAACAACGAGGCAGCATAACTTGCAATCTGCCCGGCATAACATGCCAACACAATTTTGTCGTATTCAAAGGGCTTGATATCATTGGTGAAATACGCCGGTAAATCGCTAAAATCAACACGAACAGCACCTTTTATATGACCGTCATCGAAAGCACTTTCACTGCGCAGATCGAGAATGAGAATGTTGCCATCCAGTTCTTCATAAACCGAAGATGGTTTTATCAGCGACGGGAAATCACGGCTATTGGCATAATCGCCCATTTCATTAAGCGTTTTCAGCAATAATTTGGCCTCGGTATTTATCTCAACTTTTGGGGTGGTTTCATTTACACTGGTTGAAGTCTGTTCCGTCTTTTTCTGCCCTCCCGAACAGGATAGAGAAACGACAAACGCTACCAGTGAAAAAAATCTTAAAATCGGTTTTATCTTGATCATAAATTAAAACGAGTTGGTTCTAACTTTCAACAGGATTCATTTCTTTGTCGTAGCGAAGGGTTTCCGTTCTGCGGCCCTGCTCATCGTATTTGTATTCAACAATGGCCACACCATTGTTCGGGTTGTTGACCACATTCCCGTCTCTATCTTTCGAAACACTTTTCACCAGCGCACCATGTTCATCGTATACATTCTCGGTTACGGGAATCCCTTTTCCGCCAAGCAATTCATCGTCCTGGTCGTAAATAACCATTTTTAACAGGTTGCCGTTTTCATCCACAGTATTACTGCGTTTGGCCCAACCCCAGTATAAATTCGAAAGCTGACCGGTTGTACTGTGTACCGAAAAGCTTAGCAAATCGCCTTTGTCGTTATTCTCGAATAAGAAGTACGAAACACCAACATCGCCACAATTTTCTGCTGTACAATTGTACATGGTATCCGCTTCGAAGTTCGCCATTCGGGTTACGTATCCATTATCGTCGTAAGTAAAACGCAACTCATAAAAAGGACAAAACGGATTCATGATCGTTTCTTCTTCTGCCAGGTTGTAACGCAACTCGCGTATCATTCCATCGGCAAGTTTCGACCACTCAAAATTATGAATGTTATTGCGGTTCTCCGTTGGATTTCCTTCTTTATCGAGGAAACGCATGGCAACGCGCATTCCTGAATCGTCGAGGGTATATTCCTGGGTAAAAGCACCTCCGCTTTCAATGGGCTCACCTTCTTTGTTAAAGAAATGCTTGAGCTGTTTGTTGCCTTCGTAAGTGTAGGTAATTTTTGCGGCACGCAAACTGGAATAACCAAGCAAAACACCGTTACGGTTGTATTCCACCGATACCAATGTTCCATCGTCGTTCCAGGTGAATTTGTAGTTGTTCACTTTTTCGGCTTCATCAGCTGAAATTTCATGCGCACCCCGTTCCAGATCCCAGGGCGTTTCACTAAACAACAACTGCCTGTAATACTTTACGTTAGCATCTTCTTCGCTTGCCGGTTTCTGGTTACATGCCACAAAACCCAGAACTACCAGGGCAAGCACAAATAAATTTGTAATTTTCATTCTTCTATTTTTTATAATGTTAAACACATTCATTCTGTTGCTTTAACAGATTGAAGGGAAACATTGTTTAATGGTGCTTAACGAAGAATTGACTTTAATTAAATGATCGGAAATAAGTGTTAGATATCGGCAAAAGCAAGTGTTGCAATGCTCACTTTAGTATTCGGAATTTTTAGAGTTTCAGACGCACACGCTTCCAGGGTAGAACCGGTAGTCACCACATCGTCGATTAAAAGCAGGTGTTTGTTGGCAAACTCTTCGGGACGATTGATCCCAAAAATGCCCTCCACATTTTGCCAACGCTCGTATCGGTTCTTGCGGGTTTGAGTGCTCGTAAAAGTCTTTCGGAACAAGTTGCCGATTGAAACTTCTTTTTTCAAACCTTCGGCAACTCCTTTTGCAATCCATTCACACTGGTTGTATCCCCGCTTTTTATGCTTTTTGGGATGAAGCGGCACCGGAACGACCAAATCCACAATTTTAAAAGCCTCCGAATCACCGAGTACATAACCGTATTTTCTGCCTGCAGCATAACCCAATTCTTTCAAACCTTTGTATTTCGTATAATGGATAAGCTGCTGGTATTTACTTCCCTTCTTGTAGGAAAAATAAGATGCTGCATTTTCAATATTCACCCGCCCCCAAAACAACTGCGCCACTTTATTCTCCGGTTCCAGATGAAAATGTGTTACCGGAAGATCGCTCCAGCACTTAAAACAAACGTATTTTTCCTGTGTAATCAGTCGCTCTCCACAAGTCACACAAATTGTCGGGAATAATAGTTCCAGAAAATCGGAGATGTTTTGATGAAGGCTAATCATACCCGAATTTACGATAAATAACCGAGATAGGCTTAAAATTAAGTTATTCTTATTTTATCCTGCTTAACAATCGTTTAAAACTCTCATAATCTTAGGTTAATCCCTTTTCGTGCGAAACGATCTACCTTGCAATCGAGATAATTCTTATCTCTCTTGTATTCCTGTTATTTTCAAAAACTCTCCCAAGGTTGTCGCTTCACTGGCAACCTTTCTGCGCAATTCCTAATATTTTCGAAAAGATTACACGCAATACCACAAAATATTTCTTTTGTTTTAAATATTACTATATGTATTCCTGCAATATTTTTATAAATTTGAATGCTTTAAACCACACTTAAACCTAATAATTAACTGATATGCTAAGTCGGTTTGTGAAATTCCTTCGCCAAAAACTTCTTCTGGTAATCTTTATAGGATTTGTATTTGGCCTGCTGGCAGCGATTTATTCAAATAAGGCCATCGAAGCTACTTCAACAAACGAGTCGTGCGAAATGTGCCACGTTCATCCGCACGTTACCGAATCGTGGAAATTGTCGGTGCATTACGATACGCGGGTTGGTATTCAGATCGGTTGTGTCGATTGCCACCTCCCGCCAAAAGGAGAAGGATATTTAAAAGAAAAAATAAAAGCCTCGGCACGCGATGCCTATGGTTTTTTCTTTAAAGATTCAGCTGATTTTAACTGGGAAGCAAAATCAAGTCTCGACCAAGCCAAGCATCATGTTTTTAAAGCTTCATGTGTAAAATGTCATTCCAATTTGTTCCCCATTACACTTAACCGGAAAGGCCAGGATGCACACCTTTATTATACGCAAAACGAAGAAGAGTTGCGTTGTATCAATTGTCACTTAAATGTCGGACATTACGATCCAAATGCAATTCATGCTAAAAACGTTGAATTTGGCAGTGCGGGCAATCAAAATGCCGAAAAATTTGTTGAGCCTGCGACGGTAACAACTCACGAAAATTACACGGAACAAATTCCGGGAACGACTATATCATTTAACATGAAAGCCATTCCGGGAGGAAGTTTTAAAATTGGAAGCCCGGCAGATGAACAATTCAGAGATGAAGACGAGGGTCCGCAAAAAACAGTAAACATCAGTCCGTTCTTTATGGCGGAAGTTGAAGTTACCTGGGACGAATATTTGGCATTTTATGGTGCCACAGCTACCGAAGGCAGAACTACTGACACGGAAGGAACACGCGCATCGGCAGATGTGGATGCTATATCCGGACCGACACCACCGTATGGTCAACCCGACCAAAACTGGGGAATGGGTGGCCGGCCGGCTATTACTATGAGTTACCATTCGGCCGAAACGTATTGTGAATGGCTGTCGCAGGTAACCGGAAAAACTTATCGTTTACCTACTGAAGCAGAATGGGAATATGCAGCACGAGGAGGAACCGGAACACCTTACTTCTTTGAAGGATCGCCAAAAGATTTTGCGGAAAAAGGATTTTTGGGCAAAATATTTGGAAAAAGCAGCGATTCGATCAATAATTACGTGATATATGAAAATAACAGCGGCTTGAAAACCGGTCTGCCGGATGCAGTTGAAGCCAATCCTTACGGTTTGAAAAACATGCTTGGTAACGCCGCCGAGTATTGCCTGGATTGGTATGCAGAAGATGCGTATAACACATTGCAGGACGGCACAACAGATCCGAAAGGCCCAGCAAGCGGTGAAGAACGGGTAATTCGCGGCGGAACATTTAAAAGTCCGGTCGGAGAAGTTCGTTCAGCTGCCCGCGATCATACCCAGTCGGTGGCATGGATGAAAACCGATCCTCAAATCCCAAAATCCATCTGGTGGTTATCCGACTGCAATTACATGAGTTTTAGAGTAGTTTGTGAATTTGATGAAAAAACAGGCAAAAAATAAGTACATTTAGTATCCTAAATTCAACTAAATAAATCTACATCATGAGTGAAACTAATTTTTCAAGAAGAAAGTTTTTAGGCGGAGCTGCTGCATTAGGAGCCGCCGGTGCCATGGGAATTGGCCCTTTATCATCATGTTCAACAGGCGATAGCTCTGCAGGTGGCGGTGCTATTTACGACTGGAAAGAACGGGAATACAATTTCCCGCCAATGCTGGATGAAGTTCCGGCAGGCAATACTTTAAAAGCAGGAGTTATTGGATGCGGAGGCCGTGGTTCAGGCGCTGCCCTTAATTTTCTGGAAGCCGGAGGTTCAACAGTTACAATTACTGCCCTTGGTGATGTTTTTCAAGACAGAATCGACGGTTGCCGCGAAAGAATAAAGAAAAATCACGAGTTGGATATTCCAGACGAAAGCTGTTTCGTTGGTTTCGATGCTTTTGAAAAAGTGATTGATTCGGGTGTTGACATTGTAATTCTTGCCACTCCACCAAAATTTCGTCCTGCACAATTTGAAGCTGCTGTAAAAGCCAGGAAACACGTTTTCATGGAAAAACCTGTGGCAGTGGATACGGAAGGAGTAAGACAAGTTTTGGCCGCCGCGAAAATGGCCGATAGCCTGGGGCTGAAAGTTGTTACAGGAACTCAGCGTCGTCATCAGCACAAATACATTAATGTTTATAAAGACCTGACAAATAATGCCATCGGCGCTTTAACAACAGCAGAAGTATACTGGAATGGCGGACAATTGTGGTACCGCAATAACATGCCCGAATGGAGCGAAATGGAATGGATGATCCGCGACTGGGTAAACTGGTGCTGGCTGTCGGGCGACCATATTGTAGAACAGCACGTACACAATATCGATGTTGCCAACTGGTTCTTTGGCAAGCATCCGGTTAAAGCCCTTGGATTTGGATCTCGCCAACGCAGACCCACCGGAGACCAATACGATAACTTTGCAGTGGACTACGTCCTGGAAGACGGAAGACATATTACAAGTACCTGCCGCCAAATAAACGGATGCACGAACGCAGTGCACGAAATCATTCATGGAACAAAAGGACGCGCTTTCCCCAATGCCGGAAATATTACCGACCTTGAAGGAAACATCATCACCGCATATGAGGAGCACGAAACCAGCCCTTACGTTCAGGAACATAAAGATTTGATTACCTGTATCCGCCAGAACATTGCGTTTAATGAAGCTGAAAACACTGCCAACTCGGTATTAACAGCTATCATGGGACGTGTTTCGGCATACACCGGAAAAGAAGTTACCTGGGACGAAATGATGAATTCGGACATGAAACTGGGACCCGATACTTACATTATGGGAGATATTGGTTACATGGAAAAAGCAAGCGTTCCGGTACCCGGATCAGATGATAGGTAAACATTTTAAAGTTATAAATGAACCTTCGGCCATGGTCGGAGGTTTTTTTTGGCATTATACTTGTTTTACAAAATTTTGAAAACAATTTATTAACCAATTAATTCAGAATATCATGAAAAAACTTACAAACATTCTATTGATCGCAGTAGCCTTGTTGATTGGTGCATGCGAAGGTCCTGCAGGTCCGATAGGTCCTCCCGGAGAAGACGGATACAATTTTTTAGGAACCACATTCGAGTTTACCGGCAATTTTACACCTGCAAACGATTACCAGCTGGTTTTTAATTTTCTGGACAACGGATTCGATCCCTACGAATCGGATGTGATTTTAGCCTACATTCTGTGGACCGATGATAGCGGATTGGATTTCTGGCGCCCGCTTCCTCAAACCGAATATTTCCTATCGGGAGCTATTCTGCAATATAATTTCGATTTTACCGCTGATATTTCTAACGATCGCATTGTGGATATGTCGGTATTTTTAGATGGAGATGTAGATTTATCTACTCTTTCAAACGATTACACGATGGGGCAAACCTTCAGAATAGTAGTTGTACCGTCTGACTTTATGAGTATGACAAACGCTGATGCCACTGATTTGAATTCAATATTGAATTCACCTGACATCCAATTAAAATCGTTGGGAACAATTGATTTGGGAAGTGTTGTTGATACCGGTCTGGAAATAAAATAATTCGAGGTTCATATAAATTAAAACCGCTAATCAGAAACAGGTTAGCGGTTTTTTCTTGTCAAATTTTATTAAATGTTTTATTCGCGAACTATCCCTTTTTTTGAATAGCCCCAAGTCGCTTTTCATCCAGGATTGTATATTTATTTTTCTCCACCCGAATGATTCCTTCCTCCTGGAATTCCTTTAACAAGCGGGTAACACTCTCGCGCGAAGTACCGATCAGTGAAGCCAGTTCGACCTTCGTAATGTTCATATTGAAAGGATTTGTGCCATAAACCTGGTTTTTGAAATAGAACAGGGTGTTGGCCAATCGACCCGGCACTTGTTGCTGCACGTTGTTCACCAACCTTTCGAAATAATTCATTTCATCATCAAAAATGTAATAGATCACTTCGGTGGCGAATTTGCCATTCTCTTTTAACAATATTCCAAACTTTTCAATATCGATAAAACAAAGCTGTGTATCGATTAATGCAGTAGCCGAAGTATAATAAAGCCGCGTTTTTTTATTGAGGTTATTGATACCAAGGTAAGCTCCCTTTTTAGCGATACTCAGAATATAATCCTTCCCTCCGATACCTCTTTTACTGAGCTTTACAAATCCCTCGCGAATGTACACAATATGATTGGCGGGCATGCCTTCCTTAAAGATCAACTCGCCTTTCTGAAAGACATTTTGCAGGCAACCGGTCTCCAGACGTGCCAGTTCCTTTTCTGTTAGCAAAGCAACAATATTCGATTTTATCGTGCAGTTTAAACAGGTTTCGCCTCTATTTTCCATCGCTTGATTTTTTAACCATGTACATTTGCAATATGGGAGTTTCAATCGCTTAATTCTACATTCCCGATGTGCTAAATATCACATTTAAATGTTACTTTCTTCACTTTCAAATATACGAAATATCTCAATATATTACGCTAAATGCCACGACATTTATTGATCATTCGTTCATTACAGCATGTATTTTTATACCAGGAAATTATTCATTAAAATATACGATTATGAAAAAGATTTTGGTATTAATTTGTTACAACCTCGCACTCTGGGGTCTGTTGGGTTTCTTTGCAACACTTCTTCTTGGTTTTTTATCATGCTGCGCTAATTTATCAGCAAATGTATTTTATGGTTCTTTAATTGTCTTTGCTGTAATCGGAATTGCTGCCAGTTCATATTGCGTTGCACGAGGCTGTAAAAAAACCATGGAATAACCACAGCTTAATAAAGTGTTTACGAAAACGAAATAGTAAAGTTAGTCAATCGTATTGTCCGATTGCCAATTAGTGTATGTCCCTGTCCCTAATTCAACTTTCTCAAGCGTACTTCAATTGCCTGCTGATCTTTTAACAAATCAGCCAACTCACCGGTATTGGTTTCGCCAAAATGATAAGGATATAATATTTTAGGATGGAACGAAAGTGCAGCATCTGCGCACATTTCAGGAGTCATGGTGTACGGAAGATTCATGGGCAAAAATGCGATATCAATGTCTTTCAGATTCGCCATTTCGGGTATATTTTCGGTATCGCCGGCCACATAAACTTTTTTATCGCCAAAACGAATGACATATCCGTTACCATCGCCTTTGGGATGGAAAGGTTGCCCCTCGGCACGCATGTGTTTTATGTTGTAGGCCGGAACTGCTGTCACCTCAATCCCGTCGAACATTTTTGTGTCGCCGTTTTTCATCACATCGGTTCCTGCATACTTCTTGTTGCAAATGGATGTAAGCACAATACTTGTGTTATCTTTTTTTACCGCATCAATGGCTTTGGAATCAAGGTGATCGCCATGTTCGTGCGTAATCAGGATCAGGTCGGCTTTGGGCATAGTTGCATAATCGGCATACCACGAAACCGGATCGATATGAATCACCTTACCCTGGTATTCCATCATCAAAGTACCATGCCCGATAAATGTGATAGTTAACTCGCCTTGCGAGGTTTGAAAAACATCTTTTTCGAACTCGGTTGCCGAGGTATGTTGAACGCTTAAGACCATAACCAATAGTAATAAAACAATGCTGCTCTTCATGATTCTAAAAGTTGATTTTCTCTTAAATTACGTATAAAATACCAATTTTACTATAAATGTAGGCATATGTTACAGCATGGCACTGGAATAATTTTGTACTTTCGGGCATTGAACAAAAAACCTAATAAAAATGAAACAGATCATCTTGTTTTTAAGCCTTCTGGTGTTTGGCTTTAACCTGTCGGCCAAGGATTATACCCTCGAATCGCCATCAGGAAAAATTACCGTAAAAATTGCAATAGATGAAACAACTACTTACTCCGTTCTGCTGGATGGAAAAGAGATCATTTCGCCGTCACAAATATCAATGTCATTTGATGACGGAACAAACTGGGGCAATGACGAAAAAGTAAAAAAAGTAAAAACTATTTCGGTTTCACAGGAATTGAATCCTGTGGTACATCGCAAATTTGCCACCATAAAAGACGAATACAACCAGCTGACTCTTTCGTTTAAAGACCATTCGCTTGAAATTCGTGCCTTCGATAAAGGTGCTGCATATCGATGGGTGTCGGCTAAAAAAGGCGACTACAAAGTAAAAAACGAACAAGTAACTTTTGCTTTTCCGGCCGATCGCAATATCTGGTTTCCCGAAGAAGAAAGCCTGATGAGCCACCAGGAACGTGAATACCTGCGCGAGAAACTTTCGAATGTAGGAAGCGACCGATTCTGCTCTACCGGGATGCTGGTGGATTGCGGCGACGGTGTTAAAACCTACATATCGGAATCGGGATTATTAGACTACGCCGGTTTGTGGTTGCAGGGAACAGATGAAGATCCGTATACGCTGGTGAGCAAATTTCCGGGAGTGGTACTCGAAGAAACACTGATCAGAGACCGCGATATGAAACCCACGAAATATGCCGACTACATTGCCGAATGCAGCGGCCCGAGAAATTTCCCGTGGCGTGTTATGCTGATCACTGAAAAGGACGCAGACCTGATTCAATCGGATCTGATCTATCAGCTGGCACCTGAACAAATTATTGAAAAGACTGACTGGATAAAACCGGGGAAAGTGGCGTGGGACTGGTGGAATGCCCTGAATGTTTATGGCGTTGATTTTGAATCGGGAGTAAACAATGCTACCTATAAATACTACATCGACTTTGCCTCGAAATACGGACTTGATTACATCATTTTGGATGAAGGCTGGTACCACCTTGGCGACATTTTGGATGTTGTGGACGACATTGATGTGCAGGAACTGGTAGATTACGGCAAAGAAAAAAATGTGGATATTATTCTTTGGGTGGTGTGGAAAACACTCGATGATAAACTTATTGAAGCACTCGACCAGTTTAAAGCCTGGGGCGTAAAAGGAATTAAGATCGACTTTATGCAGCGCGATGACCAATGGATGGTGAATTTCTACGAAAAAATAGCAAAGGAATGTGCCAAACGTGAAATGCTGGTCGATTTCCACGGGGCCTACAAACCGGTTGGCCTCGATAGGGCCTACCCCAATGTAATTTCGTACGAAGGTGTAAAAGGATTGGAGAATAATAAATGGTCCGATCTGCCCGATCCGGAACATAACTTAACACTGCCATTTATCCGTATGGTTGCCGGCCCGATGGATTATACACCGGGTGCGATGATCAATAAAACAAAACAGAATTTCTCGCAGGTATTTACCGAGCCAATGAGTATGGGCACCCGTTGTCATCAGTTGGGATTGTATGTGGTGTTTGAAAGCCCGCTGCAGATGCTTTCCGACAATCCGTCGAACTATTACCGCGAGCCGGAATGCATGGAATTCCTTTCTGCAGTTCCGTCGGTATGGGACGATACCAAAGTGCTGGAAGCTAAAGTGAGCGATTATGTAGCTATTGCTCGCCGCCTGGGCGATACCTGGTATGTGGGCGCGCTAACCGACTGGGATCCGCGTGAGCTGGAATTGAAACTCGATTTCCTGGGCGATGGTAATTACACCATGAAGGTATGGAAAGACGGAATAAACGCCGATAAACACGCGGCCGACTTTGCACAGGAAACGCTGGAAGTAAGTTCAGATTCAAGCGTAAACGTAAAAATGGCTCCCGGTGGAGGCTGGGTGGCTATTATTAGTAAGAAATAGCTTTGAGCCGCGAGCTTCTTGCTGCGAGCAAACCAAAAGGATCCGATCCGTATATGTTGTAGATGACACGGATCGGATCCCTTTTTATGAGTAATGGCAAGCTAAAAAGGTGAAACTTTAAATTTATTCGCCTTTGTTTATTATTTCACTTAATTCAAAAGTAATGGTATTATTTCTAGCCAAACTATAATCTCCACTCACAATACCTGAGGAAACGCCATTCTCCATTGCAGTAACTTTCCAGGTCTCATTCCATGGAGAGGGCGTATAAATTTCGAGACTATTATTAACCACTTTAGCAGTAACAGTTATTTCTGAATGCTGTGTTGCATTAATTTGTGTTCCATGCCATAAGCCATTTTCATCCTTGCTTTCAAAGACAAATGTTCCGCGACAAAAGAATGTTCCATTAACCTTAGAAACAAATTGGTAATGTTTATTCAACTGAATTGGATTTTGATCCTGTTCAATGGCGGCTCCGCCCGTTTTCTCTTGCAAAACAAACTTCACATTAACTACTACTGTTTTCCCTTTAAATCGGGGAATATCAACGGCAGGAAGCATATCTGTAACGCGATCCACTTCACTCATTAGTAACTTCAGGTCTGTTTCAAAATCTCCTTCAACCAAATTATCAGGTTTATACCCAACAACAACTACCTCATCCAAACTTATTTGCGGCCCTTCCGTATGTATAGGGCCCTTAATTTTTTCCCCTGTGTCATCAAACTTTAATTTAGTACTAACAATTCCTGTTCGCCCGGCTAAACGCGCCGCTTCAGGATATGCAATCTTACGTGCAATAAACCTGCGCAAGTCCAATTCAGAGGTGATATTTTGAATTTCTGAAGTAGCCAACAATAAAGTCCCTGATTTACTTTTTTCCCAAGACCCGTCATTATATTCTATGACGTAAGAATAAGTTCCATTTTCAATTTCATTTTTTTTGTTTTTCCCATTCCACCACTCAGGTTTTGTATTCGGATCTCCGTTGTGTTTATATTTCCAGATGAGTTCCTTTTCGCTGTTAAATATTTGCATTTCGAAATCCGGATGTACTTTTTCAAGTCCCCTGACCTCAAAAACATCATGAATACCATCTCCATTCGGGGTGAAACCTTCAGGAATTTTAATATTATCCATTGATGTAACTTGGTTTTCCTTGGTAGTAACTTCCAATACCCCAAATCGACCATAGTTGCCATATTTTTCGGTAGCTTCATCAACTTCGATTTTTTGAATTTTTTCAATTAAATTTCTGTCAATCTCATTCAGTTTTTTGCTTGTAGATTTACCGTTTAGAACAACCGGAATTTCATTTTGGGTTAATTCGTCCGGCGTTTTTAAGGTTACCTCAATTACACCGTCTTTGCCCAAATCGCCATACTTTTTTACGGCCGCTTCTTCTTTCAATTCATTAACAGAACGAATATACCGCGGATCAATTTGACCGATGTCGTGAATTTTTTCTCCATCCATCAGAACCAAGTGCTTTTTTTGATTACCAAAATCGTGTGCACTGCTTAGAATTTTTTTTGTTTTATCCTTTTTCGATGTAATTATAATCACCCCATTTTTTCCTGCTTCTCCATAAACTTCCGTAGCTGCAGAACCTTTTAATACCGATATGGACTCGATTTCTTCGGGTGATATGTCATTAATTTCTCCGTCATACTTTTTCCCGTCAACAATGACTAAAGCATCGGTCATCGAAGGTTTTTTGGTCGTAATAATAATCACTCCATTCTTTCCTAAGTCGCCAAAAGCAGAAGTAGCCGACTCTCCTTTTAACACATCAATCGATTGAATTCCATCGGGATTCAGGTACTCTATATCTGGTTGCACTTTTCCATCCACAACATACAAAGGATCATTACTATTGAGACTGTTAATTCGAATCGTGGCAGCGGACTTGGTTTCTTTTTCGGACTCCAGTTGCACATTAATTGTTTCATGACCTTCCACCGGAATTTCCTGCTTAGCAAATCCTGCCATGACATAAACCAAACTCGCTCCTTCGTCGGTTAGGTAGATTTTATATTTCCCCTGGGGATCAGAAATAGTACCGCTGGTTGTTCCTTTTTCCAAAACAGCAACGCCTGAAAGCGGATTGCCCGATGAATCGGTAATTTTACCGGAAACATAAATATCTTTTATCGAAGTATCCGAAGAAATCGTCACATTCGGTTCGCCGGTTACTAAATCAATAACAGAGGCATCGCGTGCCACTTCGCCATATTTTTGAACAGCTTCATCACCGGTCAAAATGGTTGCCGTTTCATACTTCTCATTAAGTATTTTTGCTTCTTTGGTTTCAATTTCTTTTCTTAATACCTGATCCTCAATTACATCGTGCATTTCAGCTTTAATATTAACAATTGATTTATCAAAATATTTTTCGACAGCCGATTCAGATCCAAGATATTGTATGTACATATCGATCTGCTTTTTCACCAAACTATCTATCTTGTTCGAATTTACTTTGATAAAACTATTTTCTTCCCCTTTATTCTCTTTAGAAGCTTTTTCTGTTTTAACTTCTGACTGAATAATTTCGGTTTTAACTTCTTTATTCGATAGTCCCATTATTAAAACTGCCAGCAAAGGAAGCACCACCAACTGTTTGAGCACAACATATTTGTTTTTTGTTTTCTTCTTCATCATGATTATTCGGTTTTTTAGTTGCGAGCCGTTCAGGGCCGTTAAAAATGGAGCCACACCTTGTTTATGAACCAGTTCAAGCATGGCCACCTGATAGACTTGCGGATTATTGGTTTTTACCACTTCGTGGTCCGTTTTATATTCCAGGTTATCCTTAATGGCATTTTTAATCAGCCAGGTAAAAGGATTAAACCATTGTAAAAGGAAAAGCAATTCGGAAAAAAGAATATCGAGGGTGTGTTTTTCCCGCACATGAATTTCCTCGTGCTGAATGATCATCGGCAAGCTTGGATTTTCAAGTGTTTTTTCCGAGATCACAATTTTATTGAAGAACGAAAAGGGATGAACATCCTTAAGAGTTACGTTCACCTTAACATTGAAAAGCCTTGTTATCCGACTGTTTTTCACAATCGAAAGTGCTTTCAAATGCCCAAGAATAAGGTAGATGAAAAAAACGAGCAACCCGAGCAGATACAGACCGGTCAGATAATGATACCACAGCAGTTGAAATTCAGGCACAACAGGAATAGCAGATGTTTCAGCCAGGTAGGCAAATCCGTTGTACTCAATCGGTGCAGCTTCAATATAACGAACACTCGTAAAAGAAAGCAGCGGAATCAAAAAACTCAAAGCCAGCGAAACCGGCAGGTAAATCCGGTTAAATACAAAGTGTTTTCGGTTTTGAAACAAAGCCAGGTAAAGCAGGTAAAAAGCCCCGGCCGCCAGCGACGACTTGGCAATATAAATCAGGAAATCTTCCATTACTTTTTCTCTTTGATGAGTTCAATCAGTTCGTTTAACTCTTCTTCCGACAATCCTTTTTCTTTTACAAAATAGGCTACGGCGCTTTTTACCGAATTATCGAAATAGTCGCTCACCACCTGTTTCATAAAAGTACTTCGGTACTCTTCTTTTGAAAGGAGCGGGAAATACTGGTAGGTATTGCCGTACTGTTTGTAGCCAACAATTCCCTTGTCCTGTAAGAGACGCACTAACGACGAAATGGTATTGTAGTGTGGTTTCGGATCGTCGTACTCTTCAATGATATCCTTTACAAAAGCTCTTTTGAGTTTCCAGAGGATCTTCATCACCTCTTCTTCTTTTCGCGTGAGTCGTTTCATTTTTTAGACTTTTAGTCGTGAGTATTAAGTATTGAGTCAGTCGTCATGCTGAACTTGTTTCAGCATCTATCAACCAGATTCCGAAACAAGTTCGGAATGACGGTCCACCAAGTTGACAACAAACCTACAACTGATTTTTCAGTTTTGCAACTATTTTTTCAGTTTTAGAACTGATTTTTCAGTTGTAACATTCGCACCTATCACCTATATTTCTGTTTTTCTGATATTTACAAAAATGATTGATTAGTATTTTAATTAAGAAAGAGATTGCTTCTCCCGAAATCTCGGGATCGTGATTCCAAAATGGTTATTGCATTAACGGTTGAAAGGGTTTAGGGCATAATGAGACAATGACAAAGATGCTGAAACAAGTTCACCATGACGAACCAGCCAAAATCCGCAAAAAAGTTTTGAACGTCATCCTCCACGTAGTGATCCCTTTGGGAGAACTCGTTTCAGGATCCTACAAAAATCTGTAATTGGCAGCGAAGTAATCTAAATTTAATTGAGCAATGATGATATTTAAACAGCTATTACTCACCCGACCTCCCCAAACAAAAATGCCATTCATCAAACGATGAACGGCATTCCCTGGTTAATTTTTATGGCGTATTTTAATACTCTCCTCCTCCCATGTCCATTCCATCACTGTCGCCGCGACTTCCGTTTCTATCTTCTTTAAAATTGTTCAGTTTGTAACTAAGAGTAAGCATTACAACACGTGGTTCGCGCTCCCATTTAAACCAGCGTTTAAAGTTGTCGCCATACGATTCAGCCTCGTAGCGGGCAGTTCCAAACGGATCGCGAACACTTACTGTAGCCGTAAGTTTTTTCTTCAAAAAATCCTGGCGGTAGGAAATATTGCTGTGGATCATTGCCTTACGCTCTCCCTGTGCCTGCACTGAGGGGCCACTGTAAAATCCCTGTATTTGCAGTCTTGAATTGTCGGTGAAACGGAATGTGGTATTTACACGACCCGACCAATTGGTGCTGGTCCGATCAATCGATTCTTCATCCAGCGAACCCGTAATGCGGTAATGGTACATCGAAGTACTTGCATTAATGATCAGCCACTCCTTTATGTTTACATTCCCGGTTATTTCAAGACCGGTGGCATAATCTTTATCAAAGTTGTCGGTATAAAGCGAATAAGTACCATCGTCTTCCAGTACCGTGTAACGATCGATTTTGTTGTTGGTTACCCGATGAAACGCATCGAGCGAAATGTATGAACGCCCGAAACGACGCATGTAACCCAGCTCGTAAGAGTTTGTGTATTCCGGTTTCAAATCGGCATTTCCGTAGCGGATGGTATATCGGTTGTAATAATTCGGTGTAGGATCGAGATCCCAGCCACGCGGACGATTAATACGTCGGCTAAAACTCGACATAAATTCGTTGTTGTCGCCAACTGGGTAAGAAATATGTGCTGTTGGAAACAGATCGAAGCGGTTGAGCTCGGATACTGCTTCAGCGTTTGTGTTATCGATTTTTCGCAATGTATATTCTCCGCGCAAACCTGCCATGTAACTCAGGTTACCAACTTTGTTACTAAAAGTGGTGTAAACCGCATGAATGTCGCGACTAAAATCGGTGGAACTTGAGAATTGCTCGTTGGGAACCCACTCGCCGGTTTCCTGATTGTAATCCCTGAAATCGAGACTTTCCTCTTCCGATTCGAGACGGCTCATCATTCCGGCTTCCAGTTGTCCGTTTTCACTGAAGGGATACACATAATCTACCTGGAAACGAAACTCGCGTTCATCCTCGCCTTCAAGGGTTGAAACACGTTCCGCAAAATCCGGATTCTGTTCATCGTATTCATAATTTTCATCCGACCAGATTTCTCCTTCAATTTCGTTGTCGTCGCCGGTTTCGCCCGAGTAAAATGCCATGGCATCCAGCTTATGACCTTCGCCCTCAAATTTCTGATGAAAACTTAATGTGGCACTGTAATAATCGTTGGTACGGGTTGAAGTTTCTTCGGTGATCGAAAATAGTTCTGCAAACGGATCACCATTATTTACCGTTGAAAAGGCATGCGTTTTTCCACCTCCTGTGTTGGAGCGCTCACGACTACCAATCCGTCCCTGCAAACCAAAAGTGGTATTATCCGATGCAAACCATTCAATACCACCTTTAAAGTTGTGTCCTTTTCTGATGTCCCAACGTGTTCCATCCATATTCAGATAGTTGATCGTATCGCCCGAATACGTTTCAGAACGCGATTCACTACCTCCCTTTCCGCGTTCATCGCGGAAATCGGCCCCACCGGTAATGTTGAATTTTTCGGTGCGGTAACTCAATGTGAAATCACCACGGTATTTGTCGCGGGTACCCACCGAGGCATTGAAAATACCACTTAGCCCGTTCATTGCATTCTTTTTCATGACCAGGTTGATGATACCGGTGGTACCATCGGGTTCGTATTTTGCCGATGGATTGGTAATAATTTCGATATTTTCGATGGCCGAGGCCGGAATTTGCTGCAAGGCATCACTCCCGGTGAGCACACTGGGGCGCCCGTCGATCAATACCGTAAAATTGGATGATCCGCGCAAGGAAACATTTCCATCGATATCCACCTGAACCGAAGGTGTATTTTCAAGCACCTCAACGGCAGTACCTCCAACGGCACTAATTACCTGGCTTACATTCACCACTCTTTTATCGAGTTTGTATTCCACTGCTGCTTTATCAGCAACAACACTTACTTCGCCCAGTGCAACAGCCGAGGCACTAAGGTTAATGTCGCCCAAATCTTCTGTCTTGTTTTCTCTATTCAGTGAAATACCCTTAATGTTGCGGGCATCAAAACCAATAAAGTTCACCTGCATATAATATTCACCATAAGTAATATTATCAATCTCGAATTCACCATTTTCGTTGGTTATACCGCCGGTGACAAGCGATGAATCTGCCAGATCGTAAACGGCAATATTGGCAAATTCCATGGGCGAATCACTGTCTTCATCGATGACTACGCCCTTTATCTTTCCCTTTCCGTCGTCGCTTTTTTCTTCTTCACCTTCAACACTCGGACTGAGCGCAAACGCTGCAGAGAAATTAATTATTAGTAGCAATAAAACTATTTTCTTCATACGTAAATGACCTGTTTTTCTGTTTTCATTAAGCTCGCAAATATAGTATATAAGACCATTTTGTCCTTTATTGGTTTAATCCGGAAGTTGTTAAAGAGTTGTTAATAACTGGTAAGATTACAATTGTCCTCCTCTCTCCAATTCCATGACAAAACAACCGCCAGCCTACGTAATTCCATATATTTCGAGGAGAGAAACGTTATCAAACACTAAAAAAGAGCATTTAGTATTAAAAGAGTTTAAATTATGCCTCTGGAATGCACTATTCATGATTTTTGGAATCATTTTAGATGGACCATGACCGAAATGTTGAACTAAAGCAAAGTTCTGATTCCACAGCTACAGCCAATAAATCCATTTACGTTCTGAAATATTTTGGTAACTAAATTCTGATGAAAAACCAACAAAGAGAATTACAAATGAAATGAAACCGGATGAATATCCGGCCGAATTCCCGGTCTGTCGTCAGGCAGGCATACGATTCCTTTTGTATAAAAATATAATCGTATGAAAAAGTCAATTCAAGACATTGGCGAGCTGAAAAAGCTTGCCATAAAAAAAACGTTTGAAACATTCTCTTCTGGTGAAGACGGCCTGGCTGCTTCATCTCTTCAGGAACGTTATAACAAATATGGTTATAACGAATTAGAAGAAAAAAGTGTAAATCCCATTCTCAAATTTTTGAGTTATTTCTGGGGCCCTATTCCATGGATGATTGAGGTTGCTGCCATTTTATCGGCAGTCATCAGTCACTGGGAAGATTTTTGGATCATTTTTGTGTTGCTGCTACTCAATGCTACGGTCGGATTTTGGCAGGAATACAAAGCCGGTGATGCTATTCAGCAACTTAAGAAAAAACTGGCGTTGAATGCCCGGGTAAAGCGCGCCGGCAAGTGGAGTAGCATTCCTGCCCGTGAATTGGTACCCGGCGATGTGGTTCGTGTCCGACTGGGCGATGTGGTCCCGGCCGATTTAAAACTGTTTACCGGGGATTATTTATCCACTGATGAATCGGCGCTGACCGGAGAATCGCTTCCTGTAGAAAAGCACACCAAAGACCTCGCGTTTTCAGGCTCTGTAGTAAGACAAGGTGAAATGGATGGCCTGGTAGTTGCCACCGGAAGTGAAACATTTTTTGGCCGAACTGCCAAATTGGTGGAAGAAGCAAAAACGGTAAGCCACTTCCAGCGGGCCGTTGTAAAAATTGGGCATTACCTGATTGTAATGGCTGCTTTTATGATCGCCTTGATTTTTCTCGTTTCTTTCTTTCGAAATGAAAGTTTTCTGGACACCCTTCAATTTGCACTTGTTCTTACGATCGCGGCCATCCCCGTGGCTTTGCCAGCAGTTCTTTCAGTGACTATGGCCGTAGGTGCATCGGCCCTGGCCAAAAAGAAAGCCATTGTCAGCAAACTGGTTGCCATCGAAGAAATGGCCGGGATGGATATTCTCTGCTCCGATAAAACAGGTACCATCACCAAAAACGAATTAACGCTCGACGACGTTCTTTCGCAAGAAAATTATTCTAATGATGATGTACTGGTCTTTGCCTCGCTGGCATCGCGCGAAGAAGACAACGATCCAATCGACACTGCAATTATTAATAAAACAAATTCGTTGGATGCTCCGAGGGAAAAACTGAAGGACTTTTCCGCTTCCGGGTTCAAGCCTTTTGATCCGGTGATTAAACGAAGTGAAGCAAGTGTTGTTTCCGGGCAGGAAACCTTCTCAGTTTCAAAAGGAGCTCCGCAGGTAATTCTGTCTTTGCTCCCCAAAGAAGAACAAGAAAAAATCGGCAAGACCGTTAACATTCAGGTAGATGAACTGGCGCAAAAAGGCTACCGAACTCTTGGCATTGCAAGAACAAACAAAAACGAAAACTGGGAATTTGTAGGACTGATTCCGATGTTTGATCCACCACGAGAAGATTCGGCCGAAACTATAAAAACGGCTTCCGCCATGGGAGTAAACGTAAAAATGATAACGGGCGATCACACTTCTATTGCTAAACAGATCGCACAAAAAGTAAATCTTAAATCACGAATCAGTGAAGCAACCATTTTTCTCAAAAAGAATGAAAGAGAAGCTGCACGAATCGTAGAAAAGGCCGACGGATTTTCACAAGTTTTCCCGGAACATAAGTACCGTATAGTTGAACTTCTTCAAGACCGAAAACACATTGTAGGAATGACAGGTGACGGCGTAAACGATGCCCCTGCACTAAAAAAAGCTGATGTGGGAATTGCTGTAGCCGGTGCCACCGATGCTGCTAAATCAGCTGCCGATATTGTACTTACTTTACCGGGATTATCAGTAATTATCGATGCTATAAAAGAAAGCAGGAAGATATTTCAACGCATGAACAGTTACGCCATTTACCGGATTGCGGAAACCATTCGTGTTTTACTCTTTATCACTCTGGCGATACTGGTATTCAATTTCTACCCGGTAACTGCCATTATGATCGTGTTGCTGGCCCTGTTTAACGATGCACCGATTATGGCCATTGCCTACGACAATGTGCGATACTCGCCCATACCGGAACGATGGAACATGCGCGTGCTGCTGAGTATGGCTACTTTCCTAGGGCTGATCGGTGTGGTGAGTTCCTTTACCATCTTTTATATCGGGCAGTCAGTATTGAAATTGCCGGCCGACCAGGTCCAGACATTTATTTTCCTGAAACTGGCGATTGCCGGGCACCTCACCATTTTTGTTACACGAACCCGTGGACCGTTCTGGTCAATCAAACCAAGTCCGGTCATGTTCTGGTCAGCGGTTTCAACCAAAATACTGGCAACATTTGTTGCTGTTTATGGCTGGTTTATCACACCTATTTCCTGGAAACTGGCTGCGTTGGTTTGGGGATATGCCATAGTCGCATTCCTGATAACCGATTTCCTGAAAATACGGATGTATAAAGTGCTCGATCACAATGATATTTCGTTTAGCAAATTCCACAAAAGTGCTCAACCAGCTCAAATAAATTGAATAATAAACTGTGCATAATTTTAAAAGATAAATAATCATGAAAACAGAAAAAATAACAAAAGAAGAAGCATCCATCATTCAGAATTCTCTGGATAACCTTTGTTCTGACAATGGATTAAGACGTAAGGAAGCCCGCAAATCTCTCGTAGAAATAGGATCAAGCTCGATACCACTTGTAATGGATCTGCTGGATAGTCCAAAGCATATTTTCCGATGGGAAGCTCTAAAAGTAATCGCAGAAATTGGTTCGCCGGAATCCATTCCAATATTACTTGAGGCATTGGTTGATGAAAGTGGAGATTTTCGCTGGATTGCATCAGAGGGCCTAGTCCGTATCGGCAAATCCACAGTAAAACCATTGCTCAAACTAATCCTCGACAAGCATGATTCGGTGTTTGTATTGAACGGTGCTCACCATATTTTTAGTGAATTAAGCACCAAAAAATTGTTGCCTGATAACTTCCCTACTGAAGAAATGCTTGATCAGCTTAAAGTCTCAGGTAATCCGTCGAAACTGAAAGTACTGGTTCATAAAACACTTGAAGTGCTAAAAATTAGTGAATAAGAATTTATATCGGCATTTCTAACAAAAATAAGAACAGGCTAAAAGTCTGTTCTTTTTTCTGAAAATTGGCAAATCAATTCCTTGTAACTATGCAGTTTTCCCATGGAATTAAAAGACAGCATTTTATTTTATTTTTAGATTACTTCACTTAAATTTGGTTATTCTCAATACTAAAGAACCGAATTAAAACAAATGTTATGAACGAACAAATTTCGAAGCCACAATCACCTCCACCCAACTACTTGGTTTTTGCCATTTTAGTAACAATTTTTTGCTGCCAGATTTTAGGAATTGTTTCAATTGTATTTGCTGCACAGGTAAATACGAAATGGAACGCAGGTGATTATGAAGGAGCTTTAAATGCAAGTAAAAATGCTAAACTGTGGGCATGGGTTGGATTTGCCAGTGCATTTGCCATTGTTATTATTGCATTTATACTTTCAGCATTTGGCATTATTGCCGGATTATCTCTCGATGCATTCGATTTTTAATACATGAAGAAAATTTTGAACATCATACTGCTATTCCTGATTTTGGGAGTAGCAGTTGTTTTTTTTGTTCTCGATCCTACCAAACACTCCATTTTCCCCAAATGTATGTTTCATTCGCTCACCGGTGCCTATTGCCCGGGATGCGGTTCGCAGCGCGCACTGCACAGCCTTTTGCATTTCGACATTGCAGGCGTAGTGAACTACAACTTCCTGTTTTTACCCGCTGCGCTACTCATTTTATACCATTACATCCACCCTTTACTCAACAAATATTTTAAATGGAAACTTCCTAATCTGTTTTACCTGAAAAGTACGCCCTGGGTGATTTTTGTGGTGGTAATTTTATTCTGGATCTTCCGTAATCTGCCGTGGTATCCATTTTCGGTACTTGCTCCCGCTTAACTTTTATAACTTCAATACCACCGGCACACTTATTTTACTTTCGTTGTTTAAGCGATCGAGCACAGATACCCGGACTTCATATTTCTTTCTTTTTTTGTTCAGCCGCTCCAGCTTTATCTCCTGATCTTTTTGAATGGCGTAAATAAACGTTCCATCCTCCGGATCAAAACTTTCACCTACTTGATTTAAATAAACCACATATTGCCAGGCTTTGTCCAGTTCGTTTTGAGTTTCGGTACTCTCCCATTTAATTTTTCGTCCGCGTTTTTTTAATGCTGAAATGGGTGCCGGAGGAGTATTGTCGAGCCAGGGCATTGGCGGAATTATTGCCGGTTTGCGGTACAGATCGAGTTTCAAACTGTCTTGAAAACCCAGCAGGTTTTTATTAAATGATTTGCTGCTAAAATACGCTTCTCCCTGGATTTCGGGTATGGTTCGCAACAACCTGATTTGTTTGGGTAACTGTCCCGGATCGCGCCATACGGGTGTTTGAGATTGCGGATCGATACGATACGGAGCCAAACCAATGTACATCGAGCGCCCGTAAGTGTGCTTGTCCCACCAGTTAACCAGCACTTCAAAATCGGCTGCCGGGTGACCAATGTACCAGTACAATTGAGGCAAACAGTAATCGATCCAGCCTTCTTTCTGCCATTTTATTATATTGGCATACAAATGGTCGTAATTGGTAGCACCGGCTCTTGTATCCGAACCGGTTGGATCATCGGCAATGTTGCGCCAGACTCCAAACGGACTGATACCAAATTTCACCCAGGGCTTTGTTGCTTTAATCGAATCGTTCAACATTTTTATGGTGATATCCACATTCTCGCGCCTCCAGTCGGCAATATCTTCAGGCAAAAATCCACGGTTGTAAAGAAAAAAAGAAGCGCTGTCGGGAAACGGTTCTGCAAGAGGATACGGATAAAAGTAATCATCCATGTGAATGGCATCGAGATCGTATCGTCGTACAATATCCTGTACCACTTTTGTAATAAAACTGCGCACACCCTGAACACCCGGATCGAAATACAATTTGTTGCCATATTTAAGAATCCAGTCGGGGTGCTGAAACGCAATGTGTGTTGTTGCCAGTGGATCTTCAGTATTTTGTGCCACACGGTAAGGATTTAACCAGGCATGCAACTCCATACCTCTCTTGTGACACTCATCAATCCAAAATTTTAGCGGATCGTAGTAAGGTGCCGGTGCTGTTCCCTGACTCCCACTCAGGTAACGCGACCACGGTTCGAGGTGTGAAGGATAAAAAGCATCGGCAGTGGGACGGATCTGCAAAATAATAGCATTCATTCCCAGTGCCCTTTGTGCCTCGATAATTTGAATGGCCTCCTTTTTCTGAGTATCACTGTGCAACCCGGGTTTTGTTGGCCAGTCGATATTAACAACAGTGGCTACCCAGGTGGCCCGAAACTCGTATTTTGGCTGCGCATTTACCTTGCATACAACCAGAAAAAAAAGGGTTAAAAACAGCAAATGTACTTTCATAAATTAAGTGGTATTATGTAGTACAAACTTAAACAATAACACGATTAATTAAAGTTGAACGCTTAAATTCTAAGTTGATTTCCTGTGGCCAAAAAAAATTCTATCTTTGCTGTGTAGAAAAGCTATAAAAAGGTAATAAGATATTTATGAAAAACCGGGCATGCTTTTCTGGCGTGCCTGCGGTTTATTAGGTTTAGTTGGTTTAGGTTAAAAAGGCTGTCAGTAGGGCAGCCTTTTCTTTTACTGCTGCACCAACACAGATTCTCAATCCTTCATCCTACATTTTACTATTTTATTCTTAAAGGCTATCGATTTCAGGTTTTCGCCAAATTCATCACCTGCAGTTTAAGGCCAAAAAAAGGCCGGTTCACAATCGAACCGGCCTTTCTAAACCAATAACATTTTCCTAATCTATTTCACTAAACTATAAGTAAATTCGTTGTTTGCAGAGCTCAATACAACATTGTAAGAACCACTTGCCAGTGCCGACAGGTCGTATCCGTTTACCATGTTGAAATCGCTGCCCAATTTGGTTTTGTATACCAAACCGTTTTCATCGTAGATGTTCAAAGCATAATTCTCACCATCGAAATTCAGGTAAGAAAGTTTTAATACGTCATCTGAAAATGCGAAGTACGGATCGAAGCGCATTTTAGATTCTCCAACGTAAATACCTGAAGTAGCTACTTCAAACTCTTTTGATAATCTGGTATCGTTAACTTTCAGCGTCAACGTGTAGTTACCGTTTTCCAACTCTTTAAAATCGTAAACTTTCTGATAACTATTTAATGGTTTGGCGCTTTGCTTATAATATACCAAATCACCATTGTTAGCGACAATACTTAACTCGAACACAGCAGCTTCATTATTGTGAATCGACACAACGGCTCTGTCCGGGGTTAAGGGGACTACGTTCATTTTGGGTTTTTCAACTGCGGTTGCAATTGCTACAATTGATACCGCTACTACTGTAGATAAAAATTTAATTGTTTTCATAACCATTCAATTTTAATGTTTAACATGAATGTCGATACAAACATATATGTTTTTCAACATAAATGCTATAAAACATGTCAACTATCTTGAAAGATTAAATATAAGCTTAACATAGGATTCTTATATAAGCGATAGGATTTCTTTATATCCTTTTATTTACAGACTTTATGTTATTTGGACATTTTGATATAACAAATTTCATGCCATTTATTTATTTCCAATATTAAGTTAATTTTATATACTTTCACAAAAACACGTAAAAATAAACATTAAAATCCTCCAACTTACAGGCGGTGCAAGAGATGCAGAAGGCTTAACAATTATAATTGATGTTTTCAGAGCCTTCTCAACTGCTTGCTATGCAATTGACCGGGGCATTGAAAAAATCTGCCCGGTTGGCGATATTGAACAGGCTTACGCCCTAAAAAGAGCTAATCCTGATTATCTTCTTGCAGGCGAAAGAAACGAACAAAAACCTGAAGGATTTGATTTTGGAAATTCACCTACCCATTTATTAAATGCCGACATTTCTGCCAAAAGCATGATCCATACCACCAGTTCCGGAACGCAAGGCATTGTAAATGCAGTAAATGCCGATGAAATAATTACCGGCAGTTTTGTAAATGCCCGAGCCATTGTACGCTATATAAGAAACAAAAATCCATTAACAGTATCGTTAGTATGTATGGGCTACGCCTGCCAGTATCCTACCGATGAGGATACACTTTGCGCAACTTATATAAAGAATGAACTGGAAAATCAACCTAACGATTTTGAATCGATGATTGAAACTATCAGAAATCGTGATGGCGCACGTTTTTTCGAAGAATCAAAACAGGAGTGGTCGCCCAAAAGCGATTTTGATCTGTGTCTCGATCTGAACCGTTTTAATTTTATCCTTAAGGCTGAAAAGGAAGGCGATCTGCAGGTATTACGAAAAATAGAGTGTTAGTATTCTTCCCATTTTAATATTACCGATAAATCTGCGCAAAAAACTTTATCTTAAAACATTGAATCTAACCAGAACTTGATCTTTTTATGTCGATTAAAACAATTTCCTATCGGCTGAATCTCTTATCGATTATCCTCGTGGGCTTACCGCTATCGGGATTGTTTGCCCAGGAAAGCATCGATGTCTCTTATTCTTTCGGATCAATATTGGTACATACAGCACAAATCGAGCCCATTGCGGGGAATCGTGTAGATGGTTTCTCACTAACTTATACCACAAAAAATAAACTGGGCGCGCAATGGAAACGCTATTACAATTACCCCAATTACGGATTTACCTATAAATACAAATCTTATAACTATCCGGAAGTTTTAGGACATGCGCATTCATTCACCACATTTCTACAATTATCATTTTTAAAGCGGCGCCGGATTTTTGATTTGGGGTTCAGGGGAAAAATCGGATTGGCGTACCTGAACAAAACCTACGATCAGGATACTAATCCGCTGAACACTGCCATCAGTTCGCATCTCAATATTGCAGCCGAAACACAGTTTTATTCAAAAATTCGTTTGCATCCCGTATTTTTTGAATATTCCTACGGACTGAATCATTTCTCTAATGGCCTTGTAAAAGCACCCAACCTGGGAATCAACAGTTTAAATCATCAGTTTTCAGTTGGATATGAACTGGAAAATCCAATCGACAAATACACCGTGCCTCTTCGACCCCGGGAGCCTTACATAAAAAATGAATACTGGATATACACCGTTTTTGGTACAAAAGAGGTTAAAGATCACGATAAAAGATTTGGATTCGTGACCATGTCGTTGAATTATTCAAGACAAATAAGCATGATCAATAAACTAGGATTCGGTTTTGATTTTGTGCGCGACGGAGCTGCCACGAAATATGCACGCGAGAACTACCATTACTCGGGCACAGAAGATCTCAACTTCCGCTGTGGTCCTAATCTTCAGACAGAATTTTTATTTGGAAGAACCAACTTTTTTGCAGCTTATGGCTTTTATCTAGGCAACACCGACTATTACACTACCCGGGCATACTACAAAGTGGGAACAAAAATCTACTTCAACAATTTCTTCGCAATTGCACTGATACGCGCGATCCCGCTATTTCGGGCCGAAGCTTTGCTGTTTGGTGTTGGCTACCGCATAAACGGAAAGAATCCAAGCCCGGATTAATTTTTTACAGGAAAAGATTTCGATTATCTTCGAATTCTCTAAAATATTACCTGTAATGAAATACAATTTTGACGAAATAATTCCGCGCGAGGGAACCAACTGCATCAAGCACGATGGCTTAAAAAAGTTTTTTAAGAAAGATGGTCTGCTTCCGCTTTGGGTCGCCGACATGGACTTCCGTACACCCGACTTTATTATCGATGCCATGAAAAGCAGGATGGAACACGAAATATTTGGCTACACATTCAGGCCCGACTCTTATTTCGAAGCCGTTGTAAACTGGATGAAACGACGCTTTGGCTGGGAGATTCAGAAAGAATGGATCAACTTTAGCCCGGGTGTGGTTGCCGGTCTTACACTTGGCATAGAAACCTTCTCGAAACCCGGAGACGGCGTGGTGGTAATGCCCCCGGTTTACTTTCCGTTTTTCGATTGTATAAAAGGAACGAAACGTAAAATGATCGAGAATCCGCTAAAAAAAGAAAACGGACGATACACTTTCGATCTGGAAGATCTGAAAAATAAAATCGATGAAAACACCAAACTGTTGCTGCTTTGCAATCCGCAAAATCCGGGCGGTATGGTTTGGACACGCGAGGAGTTGACCGCACTAAGCAACATCTGCCTCGAAAACGACATCATGATCATTTCAGATGAAATTCATTCCGACCTAGTATACAAAGGACATCAACATATCCCACTGGCCAGCATTTCGGAAGAAGTGGCCAACAACTGCATGATCTCGATGGCACCAAGCAAAACATTTAACGTTGCCGGCTTGTCCTCGTCTCTGGTCATTATTCCGGATAAAACAAAATTTGCACGTTACGAGCGTACGCTGGGCGTCGGCCACCTTGGAATGGGTAATATTTTCGGATCGATTGCTTTGGAAGCCGCCTACACAAATGGTGATGATTGGCTGGATCAGATGCTCGATTATTTATGGGACAACTACCTTCTGCTTGAAGATTTCATGACCAAAAACCTTCCCAAAGTTGAGGTGATGAAGCCCGAAGCGACCTATCTGGTTTGGCTCGATTTTACGGCCTATGGTATGAATAACGATGAACTGATTAAATTCACCATGGACAGAGCCAAACTGGCATTAAACGATGGTGGCCGTTTTGGAACAGGTGGCGACGGATGGTTACGTATAAATATTGGTTGTCCGCGAAGTATTCTTGAGGAGGCATTGCAGCGCTTGGGAAAAGCATTCGGATAGCTTTAATAGTTTTTTTCGATCCACTTTACAGCGGCAGCAATTTCAATATCGTTCATGCACCTGAAATGTTTTTTGGGGCATTTCTGATAGCCCAGTTTCGAACACGGACGACATTTCAGACCGGCAACTTCAAGCTTTTGCGATTCAGAATGAGCCAGATAAGGAGTCATTCCGAAGCTTGGAATTGTGTTCCCCCAAAACGAAAGGATCTTCTTTTTAAAAGCTGCCGCAATGTGCATCAATCCTGTATCGTTACTAAGCACCAGCCTCGCATCGCGCACCAGCGATGCTGACTGATTCAAGCTGATCTTGCCGGCGTAATTCAATACATTGCCTTTTGATTCTGACAGTATTTTTTCGCCTTCGGCCTGTTCACTTTTGCCCCCAAGCAAAATTACGGGATACGAAATCTGTTGACAAATCTGTGAAACTTTATCTACCGGTAACTTCTTTGTTGCATAAGTGCCGGCTATAACAAAAGCTACATAGCCATCCTTAAAAGTAGCCGGAAGATCATCATTATTAAAGGCTTCATTATCAGATATAAAAAAATCGAGGCCTTTACCATCGTCTTTTACATCGAAAACTGAAACGGTTTTCAGGTAACGTTCTACAATGTGCTGATCGGGAAGCCGGTTTATCTTAAATTTAACCATCAGCCACTTCTCCCAATTCAGTTTTTGAAAGGAAAAGGACGGGGCATCCAGACGGCGTTTCAATCGGTTACTCCTGATGTTCTGATGAAGATCGACAATATAATCGAACTGCTCTTCCTGAAGCTGAGCGACCAGCTCATTTATATTATCTCCAAACAGAAGTACTTTATCGATGTAAGGATTTGAGCTAACAAGTGAAGCATGTTTCTTCTTGGTAACGAAATGAACTTCGGCATTTTCAACCTGCTGTTTCAGACCGCGCACTACAGGCGTTGTCAAAACAATATCGCCAATAGAACTAAATCGTATGACCAGAAACTTAACCTTCATTCACTACACTTAAAATCCTCTTAAAAAATAAAAATCCCCGCAGAAACCTCTACGGGGAAATATAAGCATATTCTTATTCTTAAACTGATTCAACAAGTACAATAATTTTGTTGGCCTTGTTTTCTACTACACCACCATCAATTTCAAAAAACTGCTCTCTGCTATTCATATCCTCGATTTTAATGGTTCCTTTTTCGAGGGTAGAAATAAGCGGAGCGTGATTTTTCAGCATCTCGAAGCCTCCTTTACTTCCCGGAAGCTGTATCAGTTTTACTTCTCCTTCAAAAACCTTTTTATCGGGTGTAATAATTTCAAGGTACATGTTTTTCCTTTCTGAATTAATTTTCAGCCAACATCTTTTCGCCTTTCTCGATAGCTTCTTCAATGGTTCCAACGAGGTTGAACGCCGATTCAGGATATTTATCCACTTCGCCATTCATAATCATGCGGAAACCTTTGATGGTATCTTCAATCGAAACCAGTTTTCCTTCGAGACCGGTAAATGCCGAAGCCACAAAGAATGGCTGCGACAGGAAGCGCTGCACACGACGGGCACGGTGAACCACCAGTTTATCTTCTTCCGAAAGTTCGTCCATACCCAGAATAGCAATAATATCCTGAAGCTCGGTGTAACGCTGCAACAACATAATTACATCCTGCGCACAATTGTAGTGTTCGTCACCTACAATTTCCGGTGTCAGGATCCTCGAACTTGAATCGAGCGGATCCACAGCCGGATAAATACCCAGCTCTGCAATTTTACGGCTTAATACGGTTGTTGCATCAAGGTGAGCAAAGGTTGTTGCCGGGGCCGGGTCAGTAAGGTCATCTGCAGGCACGTAAACTGCCTGAACTGATGTAATGGAACCATTTTTAGTTGAAGTAATCCGTTCCTGCATCACACCCATCTCGGTAGCCAGCGTTGGCTGGTAACCTACCGCCGAAGGCATACGACCAAGCAAGGCCGACACTTCGGAACCTGCCTGTGTAAAACGGAAAATATTATCGACAAAAAACAAAATGTCGCGACCACCACCCGAACTTCCGTCGCCATCGCGCAAACTTTCAGCAATGGTCAGTCCCGAGAGTGCAACACGGGCGCGTGCACCGGGAGGTTCGTTCATCTGCCCAAAAACCATGGCCAGTTTCGACTCCTTCAGTTTCTTTTCATCTACTTTCGACAAATCCCAGCTTCCCTTCTCCATCGACTCCTTAAACTCTTCGCCATAATCCACAATGTTGGCTTCAATCATTTCACGAAGAAGGTCGTTTCCTTCGCGTGTACGTTCACCAACTCCTGCAAATACAGAAAGACCGGAGTGAGCAAGAGCAATGTTATTGATCAACTCCTGAATAAGTACAGTTTTACCTACACCGGCTCCACCAAATAATCCAATTTTACCTCCTTTTGCATAAGGCTCGATCAAGTCGATTACTTTGATCCCGGTATAAAGAACCTCGGTTTCTGTTGTCAGGTCTTCGTATTTTGGTGGCTCGTTATGAATATTTCCACCTTCTTTTGGCAATTGTTCCAAACCATCAATTGAGTTACCTACTACATTCAGTAGTCGACCAAGCGAAATTTCGCCCTTTGGCATTCTTATCGGACTACCCAAAGCATTTACTTTGGTTCCGCGTCGCAATCCGTCGGTAGAGTCCATGGCAACACAGCGAATGGTATTTTCACCGATGTGTTGCTGACACTCAACGATCAGACTATCTTTGCCTTCACGCGGAATTTCAAGTGCATCGTAAATTGCAGGAAGCTCACTTCCTTCATTTTCAAAACTAACATCAACAACAGGTCCAATAACCTGTATGATTTTTCCTATGCTTTGAGCCATATTGGATTAGATTTTTATAACGTTATTTCCGGTTTTTCTTTAAAATTTTAAACAGCTAACAAATTTAGCATTGTTTTGGTTTTACACAACCGGGCATTATTTATTTTTGAGTCGTTTTGCAGAATTAAACGTGCGCTACTGCTCTCTGGTCAACATTTTCAGTGTCAAATTCCGAAGCGGCTGTTTCACAACATTTTGAAAGGGTAAACCATCGAGAATAGCAATGGCCCGATTAAAATATTCGTCGGCTTTTTGTTCTGCATCTTTTTTTGCTCCGGTTTCATGGAAAATGGTTGTCACAGCTTCTATTTTTTCTTCCGGAATAAAGTCTGTTTTTTCGATCCACTTCAGCAGTTTTTTCCTTTTAACTTCAGAGGCATTTTCAAGCGCTTTTATCAGCAGGTAAGTTTTTTTATTGGCCAGAATATCACCACCTATTTTCTTTCCGAAGGTACGCTGATCGCCAAAGGTATCCAGCAGATCGTCCTGAAGCTGAAAAGCCAGTCCGAGGTTTTCACCGAACCGGTAGAATTCGTTGGCCACTTCTGTTGATGCATCGGCGAGCAGGGCTCCTCCTTTTAAGGCACAAGCGATCAATACCGCGGTTTTCAGCCGAATCATTTCCAGGTATTCTTTCGCCCGGACATCCAAACGATTTTCGAAATCCATATCGTATTGCTGCCCTTCGCAAACTTCGATGGCAGTGGTTGTGAATAAATCGATTGTCTCCAGCAGTCGCGGCGACTTACATTCAGCAAGGTATTTATACGACTGAAAGGCCATGGCATCGCCCGAAAGAATGGCACTGTTCTCGTTAAACTCGATATGCACCGTGGGCTTATTCCTGCGCACTTCGGCTTTATCCATGATGTCGTCGTGCAGGAGCGTGAAATTGTGAAAAACTTCAATTGCAAGCGCAGAAGGAAGTACATTCTCAATCTCTTCTGAAAAAATATTATAGGCCATTAACAGCAGCACGGGACGCAATCGTTTGCCGCCCATTCCAAGCGAGTAGGTAACTGGCTTATAAAGTTCTACCGGCATTCGGTCTAAAAGCTCTGCCGACCGTTTTTCGAGTTCCTTCTCAACCCGTTTCTGAAGATCTTCAACAGTGTACATCAGTTTTTATTTTCGTCATCGTTTGCAATCTCTAACTCTTCCAGCTCAATGTCTTCTTCTTCGTCGTAAATGTGCAACAGCGGCTCTTTAAATGCTTCGGTCGTGGTCAGTCTTTCAAGTCCGGTGAGCAACGATGGCAGTAAAATCAGGTTTGAAGTTACCGCAACCAACAGCGTCAGCGAAACCAGAATTCCCATGGCCTGCGTTCCGCCAAAACTGGAAATGCTAAATATTCCGAAACCAAAAAATAGCACAACCGAGGTGTAGATTATACTTACCCCGGTTTCTTTTAAAGCCAGCACAACCGACTCACGTATATCCCAGTTCGTAAGGTTAAGTTCCTGGCGGTATTTGGCCAGAAAATGAATGGTGTTGTCCACCGAAATTCCAAAAGCAATACTAAAAACCAAAATGGTTGAAGCTTTGATCGGAATTCCTGTAAAGCCCATAACGGCCGCTGTAAAAATCAGTGGAATAACATTTGGTGTGAGGCTCATAATCACCATTCGCCACGAAGAGAACATAAAGGCCATAAAAAGGGAGATCAGCAAAATGGCCAGCCCCAGACTGGTAAATAAATTTCGCAATAGATACTGCGTTCCCTTAAACGCTGTGATGCTCGAACCGGTAACCGTAATATCGTATTTATCGGATGTGAAAACCGAATCAATATCGTTATTGAAATCAGTATATAATTCCTTCATTCGCTTCACACCAACATCTTTTACACGGATGCTGATCCGAGTGGTTTGCCGCGTACTGTCGAGGAATGAGTGAAGCAACTGTGCATTTTCTTCACCGGTTGCAGCATATTGAAGGATAAAGTTTTTTTCACGATTGTTGGGCAGGCTGTAATACCTCTCAAATCCGTTGTAAAAAGCCTGTTTTGAGAATTTTAGCAGATCGAGCAACGAAGTCGGCCGGGATAACTCGGGATAAGCTTCCAGACGTTTTTCAAGCTGTTCGATTTTTCGAAAAGTAGTAAGTTGCATCACTCCCTGAGGCTTTTTGGTATCCACCATAATTTCGAGCGGCATCAGGCCATGGAAGTTATTTTCAAAAAACTTCAGATCGACATACACCGGATCGGTTTCCGGGATATCATCCACCATGTAACCCGAGCTTTTCATACGCGATATTCCATAAAATCCCACAATGAGAATGGAAATGGTAACAATGTAAACTGTTTTCCTGTGATACCGTGTAATGTACATCAGTTTATCAATAATGGACGAAACAATCTTGTTATCCAAATGCCCCACGTGTTTTGATGATGGCGGGCCGATCAAACTAAAAATAATCGGGATTAAGAGCAGCGACAACACAAACAGTCCAAGTATATTCAGTGAAGCAATAATTCCAAATTGCCTTAAAATATCACTCTTAACGATCATAAATGTGGCAAAACCCGAAGCCGTTGTAAGGTTAGTTAAAAAAGTGGCATTACCAATTTTTATTATCACGCGCTGCAGGGCTTTCACTTTATTGCCGTGGCTCACGTATTCGTGATGAAACTTGTTGAGCATGTAAATGCTGTTCGGGATTCCGATCACGATCAATAAAGGCGGGATCATTCCCGAAAGCAAAGTAATTTTGTAGCCAAACAACGAAAGCATTCCCATAGCCCAGATCACTCCGGTTATCACAATAAGTACGGGAACAAATACGGCTTTGAATGAGCGAAAAAAGAAGAACAAAACCACAATACAAATGGCCAGTGCCAGGGCGCTGAACATGTAAAGTTCCTTTTTAATTTTCACCGAATTCACAACCCGGATATATGGTAGGCCGGAATAATGCAGTTTTACGTTCTCGTCCTGTTCAAACGACTTACATACTCTCTGGATATCAGCGACCACATCCTCACGTTCCTTGCTTTTCATTTTCTCCTTGTTCACCGTAATGGCAAGGATGTATGCATCGGTTTCGGGGTTATAAACGAGGTCGCGATAAAAAGGTAAGCGC
Organism: Maribellus mangrovi; assembly: GCF_037646455.1. Taxonomy (NCBI): domain Bacteria; kingdom Pseudomonadati; phylum Bacteroidota; class Bacteroidia; order Marinilabiliales; family Prolixibacteraceae; genus Maribellus; species Maribellus mangrovi. Next base: position 1,351,836 of record NZ_JBBIXN010000001.1, read on the forward strand.
TTGAATTCTTTTGTGTATTCATCCAATTCTTCCTGGCTGCTAATGCTGTCGGGGAAAGCAGACACCACCCTGAATTGCTTCTTATCAATATCTTTTACCAGGTTGTAAGTGTTGGTTACAGAAAGAAGGTTTTCAACGCCATCAATTTTTGAGATTTCAGTACTCAGGCGTTTCCACCGGTTAAAATGATCCAGGTTAAAAAACGAAGAGTCTTTGATCCCAACAATGATCAGGTTTCCCTCTTCGCCAAAAACATCAACAAATTTCAGGTAATCTTTGTAGGCCGGGTCTTTCTTGGGTAATAATGAAGCATATTCGTACGACATTTCCACCTTTCGGGCATGATAACCAAAAAAGACGGTAATCAGCGCCAGTGCACTAATCAATAAAATACGATTTCTAAGAATAATTCGGGAAACCCTGACCCACATGCTTTTAAATCTATATCACCCAGCGAAAGTAGTACAATTTCTCCGATTTATGAAAAGTGAAGCCCCGTGAAACCCGCTATTTAAAAGTCTTTTTACAGAGTGATATTATTTGTTTGCCGAAACCGCAATAAGATGTCTTGAAGTACGAAACAACAGGTAATCTTCTGCAATAGCAGGTGTAGACATGCACACTTCGTTTAGGTTATTTTCAGCCAGCAGTTCGTATTTTTCGCCGGCTTTTACCTGATAAACCACACCGTCGTTATCTACAATATATATGATTCCGTCGGATGCTACGGGCGAGGAAGTGTAACTGTTACCATGCCCCACTTTCTCTGAATATATTTCTTCTCCGGTTGATGCGTTGTAACATGTTAAATTGCCGTTCCATCGGGCATTGTACAAATAATCACCATAAAGCAGCATGGTTCCCATATACGCGCCACCGCGAAGTTTTGCCCATTTTACATAGTCATACGAAGTTTCATCTTCAGCCAGTGTAAGATCTCCGGAAGCTTCTTTATCAATGGCCAGTATTGGCGATACCTTTCCATGGGCACTGTTAAAATAAACCAGGTTTTCGCCAACAACAGGCGAAGGTATAGGAATGTCGCCACCTCCCGACATGCGCCACACTTCTTCTCCGGTTTGAAAATCATAACCGCCACGATGTTTATAACCGTTTACTGTAACAATATCACGCTCGCCATCGGAATAAATGTTTGGTGTACACCATCCCGGATATTCATCGCGTTCCTGCTTCCAGAGTTCTTTGCCGGTTTTTAAATCGAATGCTGCAACAAACGAGTTTTCGTGTACATCGCATTGAATAATGACCACATTTTTATAAATAAGCGGTGAGCTCGAAAATTCCCACTCGGCATCGGGTACCAGGAAAAAATTCGATTTCAACACGCCAAAGTCTTTTTCCCACTGTAGTTTTCCATTCATATCATAACAGTAGAGTCCTTCGGAGCCAAAAAAAGCGACCACATACTTACCGTTGGTTGCCGGGGTACAATTGGCATGCGACGACATTGGATGACGTTTCTGTTCTGGAATCCCGGAACAGGCAGTTTGTTTCCATTTGATTTCTCCACTCTTTTTATCCAGACAATAAACTTCCCATTGGTGAACAGAAGCATCGGGCACCGAACCGATCGATCCGTAAATACCGGTTTTTATTTCGCTACTATCCGATTCACTTACTGCGGTTGTCACAAAAACCTTATCGCCCCACACAATCGGGCACGAATGTCCCAAACCGGGTATTTCGGCTATCCAGGCAATATTTTCTCCGGTTTCAATATTCCAACTTTCAGGAAGATTGGCTTCATCGAGCACACCCGACACAAAATTTCCACGGTACATACTCCATTGTCGGGCGGGATCAACCTGCTGACTGCAGGCTGTAAAAAACAATGCAATAAGTGTTAAAAAACAAAGGAAGGTTGATTTAGTCATGATCTGATTTTTGCACCCTAAAATAATCAATTTTCGAAAGCCCGTTAAATTAAATCAATACTTATCTCCTTCGTCGTCGAGCATGGGCACAAAACGTACGGGCAAGATCTTTTTTTGCCTCAATTTTCCTTTTCTCTTTTGCATAAGTACCAGATGCTGAACCTGGTTTTCACCCACCGGAATAATCATTCGGCCACCTTCAGCGAGCTGTTCTTCCAGCGCTTTTGGTATGTGAGTAGGTGCGCAGGTGACAATAATGGCATCAAAAGGTGCTTTTTCCTTCCAGCCCAGGTAACCGTCACCAACTTTACAGAAGATGTTCCGGTAGCCTAATTTTTTAAATGTGGCTTTGGCTTTTCGGGTAAGGGCTTCAAAAATTTCGATGGTGAAAACTGAATCACAGATTTGAGCGAGAATAGCAGCCTGATATCCTGATCCGGTACCAACTTCCAACACGCGATCGGTGTGCTGCAGATTTAACGCATCGGTCATAAAAGCCACAATAAATGGTTGCGAAATGGTCTGGCCTTCGTCAATGGGTAAAGGATAATCGTTATAGGCATACCGAACATATTCGGGTAAAACAAATTCGTGCCGGGGCACCAAAAGAAAAGCATCCAAAACAGTTTTATTAGTTATACCACGCGCTTCGATTTGCTTTTTAACCATGTGGTAACGCTCCGTCGAATAGTTATTTCCCTGTCCAAAAACCGCCATTGTTAAGAAAAAGCTAACAGAATGGATATAAATAACCAATAATTGTAACTTTAATTTCATCCCGTAACTTTCAAAAATTAACGAAATTAATTTCAAAAAGTTCCTGAATAAAATCCTGATTAACAATCAAAATTCCATCGCAAAAATTGTTTATTAACCAATATCCAAGGGAAGTCCGGAAGCCTTCGGATTATTTATAATCCCGGAATTCATGACTTTTCTCAGTTTGAGTAATCGTTTTTCCAATTTATCTTTGTCCTACTATTCCGATAGGATTAATAGTTAAATTAAATATCATGAAAAAATTGAATTTTAGATACCTGATTTTAAGCGCTTTAATTATATCAGCGCAATTAGTTGCCAACGCAGATGTTCCTTTTCGTTTAGATGGAGCAGCGAGTAAAATGGTTATTTCCGGCACCTCATCAGTTCACGACTGGGAGATCGAAGTTTCGGAATTTGAATGTGATGCGGTTGTTAAAACCGATGAAAATGAAACATTTTCAATATCAGATGTAAACGTGGTTTGCGAAGTGGAAAATGTGAAGAGCCATAACAAAATAATGGACAACAAAACCTACAAAGCACTCGATGGCAAAGATCACCCGAAGATTACATTTAAAAGTACCGAACAAGTTACCATATCGGAAAATGGTAAAGCCAGTATTAAAGGGAAGCTGAATATAGCAGGCATATCAAAAGAAGTTGTCTTGCCTTTCACTGTGGCCGGCGAAAACGATTCATCAGTAAAATTAAACGGTAAAATACCGGTAAAAATGAGCGATTACGGCATTGAACCTCCGACAGCTATGATGGGCGCTCTAAAAACCGGCGACGAAGTGGTGATCAGCTACGACATTGTTCTGCAAAAACCTGCGAAATAATAAAAAGGAGCCGGAATTCTTCGGCTTTAGTAATAACGTAAATTATCTAATTCTATTAAAATGAAAAGATTTATTCTTGTAATTACTGCTGCTTTTGTAAGCATGTTATCGTTTGGCCAGCAATTCGAACAGGCCAAACTGGATCCAAGTACTTTTGAAAAACTGAAAGTAAAAGTTGGAGCCGATTTCGCCATACAAATGCAAGCGCTCGACCATGAGGCAGATGTGGAATTGATTGATCTGAAACACAATTTCAATCTACCAACTGCCAACCTTAGTATAATCTCCGATTTAGCACCTGGTATTCAGTTGCACATGAACACGTACTTGTCGTCGCGACACCACAACGAAGCATGGGTTGAAGGCGGATACCTGCTTATCGACAACATGCCGTTTTTGCCGGCTGCCGATAACGTAATGAAGTACCTTACGCTTAAAGTTGGTGTTATGATGCCCGACTATGGTGATGCGCATTATTTCCGCAGTACCAACGCGAGTGTTTTGAACAACCCGTTTGTTGGAAACTGGATTATGGATGCCTACACCACCAATCCGGGAATGGAAGTGATGTTCCGTAAAGATGGATTTCTGGCTTTGGTAGGAACCAACAACGGACGTTTGAACTATGGCCGTGGCGGCGACCTTCTTGAAGACCTGGTATTTAACTGGAAAGTAGGTTACGACAAAAACATTACCGACGATTTAAGAGTAAGAGCAACCTTGTCGGGTTACCACGTTGGCGAAGGCCACAGCGGATCGTACCTTTGGGGCGGCGACCGCGGTGGTGCCCGTTACTACAACGTAATGCAAACTGCCGAGGGCGAGGGCGACAACTTCCGCTCAGGACGTTGGGATCCGGGTAGCGGCCAGTCGCAAATGAACAGCTACATGGCTAACTTATTCGTAAAATTCCACGGGTTGGAAGTTTTCGGTATCTACGAAAACATGAAAGGTATAAGAAACGATGCCGATCAGCATTTTACACAAACTGCGGCACAAGCACTTTACCGCCTGGGAAGTTTCTACATCGGAACCCGTTACAACCATGTTGATAACAACGACGGATCGAAAGTTGACCGTACCAATTTTGGCGGAGGTTGGTTTATGACTCCGAATGTTCTGGTTAAACTCGACTATGTTAATCAAAAATATGATGGACCGGCTCACGGAGAGATTGATGGGGGCAAGTTTAATGGAGTAGTAATTGAAGCTGCTATTTCGTTTTAAACTCCGGAATAATGCAAGATTGTCCGGTCATTCAACCGGACAATCTTCTTTCAAAAAAATCAAACATTGTATATCCACAAAAAATACCGTTTAATATTCCTGCTTTTAGTTTTTTGTTTTCAACTTTCTGCTGACGAAAACAGTTCTGAAAAACCCGACGATTGCAGCAATTATGTGCTAATCCAGGGTTCATCGAACATCAACAAGTTCGAATTTGTTAACCACAACCCCAACATCAAAAAAACAGATTCTTCGGAAAAATACGAGCCGCACACCAGAAACATTTACATTCCCGTATACGATTTTTCAGGCCCCAATAAATTAATGCTCAAAGATTTTTACCAACTGCTCGATGCCCGTAATTTCCCATTCATCAATATAAAACTTGAATCGTACGATACCGCTGAGTTTGATGAAGAAACCGGAGGAACCTTGCTTAAAACTGAAATTACCATTGCCGGTGAAACCCGCGATTATATTATCCCCTGTGAAATAGATCATTGCGAAAATAAAGGCATGGTTATAAAAGGCAACCTCGAAGTGAAGCTCTCGGCATTTAATATTGAAGCACCGCGAAAAGTTTTGGGGACCGTAAAAGTTGATGATGAGGTTTTTATTACTTTTTCTTTTAATTATATTTGAAAGCATATTCAACTGACCGCAAGTGAAATTCAGTACAAAAACCAGGTACGGGGTTCGTGCTATTCTTGAAATAGCTATGAACGATTCTGAAAATGGCATCTATCAAAAAGACATTGCCAAAAATCAGAACATTTCTTACAAATACCTCGACCATATTATGAATGCGCTAAAAGTTGCCGGCCTGGTAAGTAAAGCTGCGGGCCGAAAAAGCGGTTACATTCTCACCAAAAAACCTACTGAAATTACCATCAACGATATTCACAATGCATTTGAACCCGGCGTTTGTGTCGTGGACTGTTTATCGCACAATTACTCGTGCAAACGCGAAGGAAGATGTGCATCAAAAGGTTTCTGGGGACAACTGAACAACCAGATCATTGAATACCTGAAAGCCACTACCATCCAGGACCTGATGGAGAACCAGGTTAAGCTGGACGATATTGTGAATTAATTTTCATTATTTGGGAACCTCCTTGTAAATCGTAGCAATTATAGTTTATTTCATAATGTTGCATTTAGGTTAGCTTCCTGATATTTAGCTTATTCCTAATAAATTGATTTTTTTGAACGGTCATTCTTTTGTCTTAATGCCAGACAGGCAGCCCCTTTTGCATTCGATCAAAAGGGACCAAAAATCTTGTCAAAAATAACCTTTGCGTTTATTCAATGGAACACATTAGCCCGACTGACGGATTTTTGACGAGACCGCACAAGCTTTCCCTCAGGCCCGCCTTCAGGAAAATGCGTTAAGAAATCAAGATCATGTAGCGCTGTAAAAGAAAAGCTGTTTGAGCCCCGATGCTTAAATCGGGGTGAGTTCTTTTCTTTTAGCGGAATGAACTTGATTTTAGCAATTTTCATGTCAGCGGTGGCTTTTTTGAATACTTTTTCAGCTATAGGAAAAAGTATTTCCTGTCTGGAAAGACAGATGCATATAATTGACACAGTAAACTTTAACTAATTTGATCAACGTTTAATCAACCAGAAATTTCAATTGATTGCTTTTTCTTTCCTTTTTTCTGTTCCATCCAATGATAAACAATAGGCAGCACCATTAGAGTAAGTAAGGTTGATGTGATCAATCCTCCGATAACTACCGTGGCCAGCGGACGCTGTACTTCGGAACCCGGACCGGTGTTAAAAGCCATCGGGATAAAACCAAGACTGGCCACCAAAGCCGTCATAAGTACCGGACGCAGACGATCGGCAGAACCTTGAATAATCAGGTCTTTCAACGATCCTTTTTTCTCCTTTCGAAGTTCGTTTATGTGATCGATCAATACAATACCGTTTAACACTGCCACTCCGAACAGGGCTACAAAACCAATACTTGCCGAAACTGAAAGGTACATTCCGCGAACCCATAATAGAAAAATTCCGCCGGACAACGCAAATGGCAGGTTCAGTAAAATAAGAATGGCATATTTCATCTTACCGAAATTGAGGTACAGCAAGCCGATAATAATAAAGATGGAGAGTGGCACAACCAGCAAAAGGTGGCGCATTGCACGACGTTGATTTTCGAATGTTCCCCCGTAATCGATAAAATAACCGGCCGGTATATTTGCCTTGTTCTGAATTTCCTCCTGAAGGTTCGAAACATAAGATCCAAGGTCGATGTCCTTAATATTGATTCCAACAATTAAGCGGCGCCAGCCATTTTCGCGTTGAATTTCGCGGGGACCTTCCTGTAAAATAATTTTAGCCACCCGTTTTAACTGCACATAATCGCCGTTGGGTAAATGCACCGGAACATCCTGAATTTTATGCAATTCGTCCCGAATATCTTCCGGATAGCGCACTGCAATACCAAAGCGGCGCTGACCTTCGTAAAGTTGACCAACCTCCTGGCCGCCTATTCCGGCTTCAATTACCTGTTGAACATCGTCTACATTCAAACCAAATGAGGCTACAGCTTCGCGATCAATTTCGATGGTAATGTAAGGTTGTCCCACTGTTTGCTCCACATAAAAGTTATCGGTTCCTTTCAATTCGGGGAGCAAGTTCGAAATATTCTCACCAACTGCACTGAGCACATCAAGCTCTTCACCATAAATTTTCACGGCCAAATCGGATTTTACCCCACTGGTCAATTCATCAACACGCATAGCAATGGGTTGTGTAAAATTGTACGAAAGTCCGGGTTCTGTTTCCAAGTAGGGTTGGATCTGAGCAATGATATCCTCTTTGCTGATTCCTTCCCGCCAATCTTCTGCCGGTTTAAGAATAACCCACACATCGGTTTGGTGTACTCCCATCCAGTCGTTGGCCAAATCCGAACGTCCTGTTTTCGGCACCACGGTTTGAATCTCCGGGATATTTTGAACCAGTTTCCCGGCGAGCCAGTTGGCATTTTCAATCGATTCGTCGAGCGTTACCGAAGGCATCCTGACCTGCTCGATAAGAATGGAACCCTCATCCAGTTCGGGAATAAATTCTGTTCCCAATCGTGTCATTAAAAATGCTGAAGCTGCGAAGAGCAATCCGGCCCATGTTGCAACAAACCACTTTCGGTTCATATACAGTGCCAGCTGCGATTTATAAAGCGGCCTCAAAAAGTCGATCAGAAAATTCCTTCTCACTTTCACTCCTTTTCGGAAAACGATGGAGGATATTGCCGGAACAAATATCAGTGCCAGCAATAGCGATCCCAACACAGCTGCGGCCACGGTAATTGCCATCGGGCGGAACAAAATTCCCTCCATTCCGCTGAAAGTCATAATCGGGACATAAACCATCAGAATAATCAGCACCCCAAAAAATATGGGTCGAACCACTTGTTGTGCCGATTTTCGGATGACCTCACTTTTATTGGCACTTTTATCTTTTTGAAGTCCGTGAACGATGTTTTCCACCATCACCACCGATCCATCGACCACCATACCAAAGTCGATGGCACCCAAACTCATAAGATTGGCTGCCAGTCCGAATTCACGCATGCCAATAAACGCAAAAAGCATGGAAAAAGGAATGACCATGGCAACGATCAGTGCACCTGAGATTTCGCCGAGCAATAGCAATAAAACCACAATCACCAGGAAACCACCTTCCAGCAGGTTGGTAGAAATGGTAGAGGTTGTGCGGCTGATCAAATCCGACTGATCGTAGAATTTTTCGATGCTGACCCCTTCAGGTAAATTTTGGTTGATATTATCAATTTTTTCTTCGATGGCTGCAATTACTTTTCGGCCATTTCCTCCGCGCAGCATCATTACAATTCCGGTAACAATTTCACCTTTACCGTCCTGGGTGACGCCGCCTTGCCTGATTTGTGTGCCAATTTCAACCGAAGCCACATCTTTAATAAAAACCGGCTTGTTGTCGATGTTGGTGATTACAATATTTTCAAGATCGTCGACTTTATTGATTTGCCCCACTCCTCGAATGATAAACTGCTCACCATTGTGTTCAAGATAATTTCCTCCAGAAACACTGTTATTTGCTGAGATCGCGGTAATCACATCTGATATTCCAATATCGAACATTCGCATTCGTCCGGGTTGAACTACTACATTGTATTGCTTTACAAATCCACCAAATGAATTGATCTCGGTGACGCCCTTCACCACTTTTAACTGCGGAGCGATCAGCCAATCCTGGATTTCGCGCAGTTCGGTAAGCGAATAATTTTCGCCCCGAACAACGTACTGATAAATTTCGCCTAAAGCCGTTGTTATGGGCCCCAGTTGCGGACTGGAAACATCGGGAGGCAGTTCGTCGGTTATCGATTGCAAACGCTGGCTCACCATTTGCCGGGCAAAATAAATATCGGTGTTCTCCTCGAATTCTACGGTAACGGCCGATAATCCGAATTGAGAGATCGAGCGGACTTCGGCCACATCGGGTAAGCCGTTCATGGCTGTTTCAATGGGATAACTCACCAGTTTCTCCACATCGTACGGCGAGTACCGGCCCGCCTTTGTAATCACCAAAACCTGCACCGGAGTTACATCGGGCAGCGAGTTGATGGGCAACTGAATCAATGAGAAATACCCGGCAACTGCCATGAGAATAACCAAAGCCAGGGCTACAAATTTCTGACGAACACTAAATGTTATGATCTGTTTAAGCATGGTGTTTTCTTTTCCTGGTTATTCTTCAGAGATAATATCAAAGCGCGAAAGTGCCTTCAAACTGAACACATTTGACACAGCCACTTCTTCACCTTTTTCCAAACCGCGATCGACAAAAACATTTTGATCCCTCATTTCGGAAACTCCGATATAACGTTTTTCAAAAACACCATTAGCCTTTTTTACAAACACCACCGGATCGTTTCCATCGTATGTCAATGCTTTCACCGGGATAGCAATAATTTCTTTTTTCGACGATGTGGAAATTGACAAGCGTACATTCTCACCGGGTTTTGGCCAGCCGTCTTTTGTGGGTACCAAAATATTTGCAATAACCGAACGGCTACTTTCATCCAGACCGGGATTAACCGATGTAATGGTGGCAACCAGTAAATTCTCCTGTTTCTCACGTTTCGAGACGTCAACAGAATCGCCGACATTAATCATCCGTGCATCGTCAGGCGACAGGTAAGCTCTGATGAGCACATCGCGGGTATCGAGTACCCTAGACAAATTTTCGAGTGCATTCACCGACTGCCCGAGTTCAACAAAGTTTTTCTCGATTATTCCATCGATGGGAGCCGAAATTTTGAGCACAGGATCAATGTTTTCCGCTTCAGTAAACGCTTTAATCTCCTGATCGGAAACACCAACTGCCTTGAGTTTTGAATAACTTGCCCGGGCGGAAGCATACGCCCGATCGTACTCGGCAGTTGCCCGCTCCAATTCACTGGTCGAAGTAATGGTTTCTTCCACCAGTTGTTTTATCCGGCTCAATCGGTTGGTCTGGTAACGCTCTTCGGCAAAAGCCTGGAGGTATTCCGAAACCAGTGTTCCAAATTCGAGGCTTTGAATCTCGAAAAGCACTTCACCTTTTCGTACCCACTGCCCTTCGAATTTATTCACTTTGCTAATTTGCCCGTTTATTGGAGTGCTAATGATGCTCCCATGATTAGGTGCCGGAAAAACCACTCCCGGTGCCGATACTGTATAATCGATAAAATTGTTGCTGACTCTCAGCGTCTCTATACTCAGTTCTTTTTGTTCTTTTTCTGATAAGTGGATCAGGTTGGAATTTTCGCTTTCTCCCTTCAGCGAAGGTGGCAACTCTGTTTGTTCTGCGGGTTTTGTTTGTTCTTGATTTTCGGAAGAATGGCAGGACAGCAACAATGTTGAAATTCCTACAAATGCCAGGAGTAATAGTATTTTTCTCATGAGATTAAATTTGTTTGTGTTTAATAGACCAGGTCTTCATCGAGGTATTTTTCCAGTGCAATCAGTTGCAGGTAATAATCGCGCAACGCCACCAGATAACTTTCTTCGCTCATTAAATAAGTTCGCTGTGCATTTAGCAGGTTCAAAAGGTCAACTTCGCCAAGTTGATATGCTCTTAAAGTAAGGCTCTGTAAATGCGCTGCTTTATCCTGCATCGTATTGTTGTAGCGTTCAATAATTTTTCGGCTAACCGAATAGTTGTGCCAGGCATATTCGATCTGCTTTTTCATATCGAGGCGAATTTCCTGTTGCTTCCACTGAATTTCTTCCTGCCGGGCTAGTGCCGTGTTGATTTTTCCGCGCTGATCCAAAGGATACCAGATGGGAATTCTTAACCCTACTTCAAAACCCTTGTAATCGTAGCCTGATCCGTAATCCTGGGTGTACAAATTCAGCCGGATATCAGGAAGAATATTACTTCGGGCTTCTTTTATATAAAAGTCGGTGGCCATTAACTCATGCTCAGCCGACAAATAATCAGGTTGATTTTCCTGAACGGCCAGGGTCATAATCTGCGAAATTTCAATATCAGTGGCTGCCAGCGTATCCGAAAACTGGATGCTGTATTTTTGTTCTTCAACAGGTAATCCCATGGCAAAAAACAAGCCGTACCGAGCCTGATGCAAGGTCCATTCGGTTTGGTCGAGATCGTTTTTCGACTGCTCGAGCTGCAATTCGGCATTCGCCAGATCGATCCCGTTTCCCATTCCGGTTTCAAATTTGGTATACACGGCGTTGTACAGCTCCTGCGAAAGTTTTAACTGATTTTGTCGCGACTTTTGCAGGCGAAGTGCATAAAGTACCTCCACATACTTGCTTTTCACTGCCGCCTTAATTTCGTTCTCCCTTGCTTTTATCCTAAGTTCAACGGCCTTAACTTCCTCAGCCAGTCCCTTCATTCGGTAAGCTGTGGTGAGCGGAAAATCGATCTCCTGTGAAATGGTGATTCGTTGTTCGTCAAAAGCATCTCCCGGCCCCGACGAAATTCCCTCTTTAAAATAGCTGATCTCCGGAGCAGAGATTCCTGTCTCCATGCGCCTGGCGTTCTCTTTTTGCTTAAGCTGCGCATATAGTTGCTGTAGCTCGGCGTTGCGATCGTAGGCCGATTGAACCGCCATGTTTATTGTTAACAGGGAATCCTGACCAAAAGCCTGAATACAAAATAAGAACAGACCAAATAATAGTAATGTGTATTTGTTCATTTACTGCAAGTTGATTTTTTTAAGTTTAAAAGTTTTGTATCCTAAACATTCTTATGTTAAAATATGTTTGTTGCGAGCTCCTGAAATTTAACAGCTTTTTTCCTGTCTAATTTCAGCCTCATGTTTATTCGACACCAAATGTTGAAAAACCTTGCGCGGAAATTAACTTATTTACGAACGCAGTTAAAGTACTGAACTCAAAAATCTAAACCATTTTTCTACTAAATTAAGAATCTGATTTTCAAACACAAAACCAAATATTAAATAATGAAAAACTTTATTTGATGATCCGTATTTTTTACCATATCTGATGCTTAATCGAAAAAATTAATCGGCTCCAAAAACACATTCAAAATCGGTTTTTTGGCACTAAACAATAACTTAACATTGGCTTTTCTTTGCAGCTCCTTTGAATAATGTTCTCTATTTTCGCCGCCACATATCTAGATATCTGGATTATTAAATACCAAGGAAAAATTAAAAACAGAAAATAGAAAAATGGAAAAGATCTTAATCATTGGAGGAGTTGCTGCCGGGGCAACTGCGGCAGCCAAAGCGCGCCGCTTATCGCCCGATGCTGAAATTACGATGCTGGAAGCCGGTCCGGATATTTCGTTCGCTAACTGTGGATTACCCTACTACATTGCAGGCGATATCGATAGCCGTTCAAAGCTGATTCTGCAAAGCCCTGAGAGTTTTGATGAACAATACCAGGTGAAAGTGCACACACACACTTTAGTAAATTCAATCGACCGTGAGAATAAGATCGTTCATACCATCGATGGCCGTGATGGATCAAAAAATAATTTCGAATACACCAAACTTATTTTGGCCCAGGGTGGTCGCCCGATTCAGCCTGATATTCCGGGTGCAGTTGCCGACCATGTTTTTAGTTTGTGGACACTAGAGGACATGGATAAGATTGACAGCCATCTGAAAAACAAAGAGCCTCAAACTGCGGTAGTTGTTGGCGGTGGTTTTATCGGCCTAGAGATGGTGGAAGCGCTGGTTAAAAGAGGATTGAAAGTGCATGTGGTGGAGAAAATGCAGCACGTTATGTCGATAATGGAAGCTGAAACCTCTGGGTTTATCACCCGCGAACTGAAAGCATACGGCGTTGGTGTTCATACCGAAACTGCGGTTACAAAAATTAACCACAATATGGTTGAACTGGATAACGGAAAAACCATCAATGCCAATATGGTGTTGTTGTCAATCGGTGTTCGTCCAACCCTGCAACTGGCTAAAGATGCCGGACTTGAAATTGGCGAAGCCGGCGGTTTGCTCGTAAACGACAAACTGCAAACTTCGGATCCCGATATTTTTGCCGCCGGAGATATGGTGGAAATTGAACATCGCGTAAACGATAAAAAAGTACGAATCCCGCTGGCAGGACCTGCCAACCGCCAGGGAAGGATTGCCGCTGAAAACGCATTGGGTGGAAATCATAGCTACAAAGGATCTATTGGAACTTCAGTTGTTCGTGTATTTGAAGCCGTTGCCGGAACTACAGGACTTTCACTCAAACAAGCCCGCGCTGCCGGTATCGATGCCGATGCAGTTGTGGTGCATAAAGAACACCACACTTCGTATTACCCGGGAGCAGAAACCGTAAGTGTAATGCTCGTTTACGATAAAAACACCGGTGTTGTTTTGGGTGGTCAGACTGCAGGATACAAAGGCGCCGACAAACGTCTGGATGTGATTGCAACGGCTTGCGCAGCCAAACTTCCGGTAAGCGAGATAGCTGATATCGACTTTGCCTATTCGCCACCAATCGGAACTGCCAACGATGCCATGAACATGGCAGCTTACGCGGCCGAAAACAAAATGAGTGGATACGGACCAAGTATTCTGGCTTCGGAACTTGATGCTTACATCGAGGAAAAACAACAGTTAATCGTTCTGGATATCCGCGACGTTTTCGCCCACCAGAAAAGCAACATGAATGGTGCCTATCACTTACCGCTCGAGAATCTGCAACCCAACCTCGAAAGAATCCCAAAAGATGTTCCGGTGCTGATTTACGACGAAACCGGTAAAAAAGGTCACCAGGCTGTTCGAATATTGATGGGAGCCGGCTGCAAGGAAGTGAAGAACATTTCAGGTGGTCACACCTCATTGCAACGTCATACAGTGACCGTTGGATTCAAGAATATTGAAATGGTTCCTCTGCCAATTGATAAAAAGAGCATCAACGAGAAAGTAATGGAGGAAACCGAGACCAATAACAATGTGAGTACCGAAGAACTGGAACGCCTTGTTGTTGACGTGCGTACTCCTGGAGAGTTCAGAAGCGGTGCTTTCCCCGATGCTGTAAATATTCCGCTGGACGACCTGATGTCGGGCAATGCCGATTTGGGTGAGGATACTGATCGCGAGATTATTGTGTATTGCGCCACCGGTGCCCGCTCGGCTTATGCCCAGCAGGTATTGATGAGCCGCGGCTTTTCAAACGTTAAAAACGGTGGTGGTATTTCGGCCATGATGTCGAGGTACTAATTCGGAAAAAGAAAAAACCCAATTTTTATATATCAAAGAGGCTGTTAGAAATTAATCTGACAGCCTCTTTCTATTTAGTATTTATCTCCTTTAAAAAGTCGGATTCTTTTATTTTGAACAACTCTAAATGCCCCCCTAATTATCAGAATGTTGTTTTAATAAAATAAATCTTCTAATTTCACAACGAATAATGAACCTCAATTCCGAATTACAATTATGAAATCCACCAAAATACAGTTACAATTTGAATGTGCCGTGCCAACCATATTTGGCTGCTGGTGGACATGGCGCGATCATTTAGTAGAAGACTATAATAATCCAACCGAAGTGATTGTGTCCACACTCTTCCAAGAATTAAATTAATATGAATATGAAAAATACAATTATTCTTGTTATACTCTTTGCTTTCTCAGCTTGTCAAAAATTATCATACTACGAAATTATTGTTGAGAATATTACCGAACACGATATAGTTATTGAAGCATTTCATGAGAAAGAGAAACAGGAAGAGATAATACTTAAAGCTTTTGAGAGCTACACTAATTCGCAATATATTGATATAGAAGGAGGCCCGGACTTTAGTTTATTTCAAGCGTATTTAATTGATTCTGTAAATATTATCTTCGATAGTGAAAAAATAATCATACAAAGTTGTGGGGAACCTGAATTGTCTGCTTGTTGGGATGTTCAAAGAAATATTTTAGCATATGGTGAAGGCGAAAGTTACGAATATACTGAATTCGGGCATAAAAAATACCGCTATACTTACCTCATCACCGAAGAAGATTACAATAATGCATTGCCGATAGAGAATTAGCAGGTTAAAAAAATAAAGGCTCCGATCCCTGAGTGGGACCGGAGCCTTTTAACTTTCTTGATATTTTGTTTATTCTATTTTACAAATGAAGCTTTGTTCAGGTAGTCGAAACAAGCTTTTACGCCTTCAAACTGTGTCATGTTATCCGCTTCTCCAATACCTTCCAGTTCCACATAAAATTCATCGAGCCCGTTTTCGTAAGCTTTGCTGAAAATATTCTTGAAATTCATCATGCCTGACTGTCCAAGCACTTTGCGGTCTTTAATGTGTAAAATCGGGAACCTGCCCGCGTACTTTTTAAAATATTCCAACGGATCGTTTTGTCCCATCACCGTCCAGTATACATCCATTTCGAAGAATACCAGGTCCGGATCAGTTCCGTTCAGGAAAAGATCGTAGATCACATCGCCTGCTGGTCTCCACCGATTTTGCTGTTTCTCATTATCTTCAGGTTTTACAACACGCTCAAACTCATGGCTGTGATTGTGATAGCCCCATTTAATTCCTGCTGACTTGGCAATTTCTCCAGCATTATTGAACACCTCGCAAACCATTGCAGCATCATAGTGGCTTTCTACCTGTGGCATTCCGGGCTGAACCAGGGATGAAACACCCAGCTTGACGTGATCTTCAACCGTCGCCTTCCAGAAATCGGCAATTTCACTTTTGTTTTCTTTGGTGTACTTGCGCACCGGCGGATTTACATGCGATCCTGATACTTTCAGTCCGGCGTCGTCGGCTACTTTTTTGAATTCGGTAACATCGTAACCATACATTTTTTGCTCGCGGTATCCGGCTGCTTCGGCCGTAGCATAACCAATTTTAGCCACCTTTTTCAATCCGGCTGGAACGTCATCGGTTAGTTCACTACCAAGCGAATACAATTGCAGACCTATTTTCTTTTTAGCAGCAAAACTGCTGACACTCGATGCGGCAGACAACGGATTAAGCGCACTTGTCACTATTCCGCCGGCTGTGATTAAGCCAAGTCCTTTTAAAAATTCTCTTTTGTTCATTGATTTAATATTGTTTTAGGTTATTTGTATTATTCAAAAGTGATTGCCCAAAGTTTCGTCGCAACGTCATCCTGAACTTGATTCAGGATCTTTTTGCATTCATTATCCGATAGTTTAGATTCTGAAATATCCCGATAATAATCGGGACAGAATGACGCCTTTTGAAAATTTTTAGGCAATTACTTCTAAAGATTTTTTTTCAATTACAATTTATACGATCCTCTGTATTTGTAGTGATACAAACGGTGGTTCCAAGCTTCCTTGTCTTGACCAAAACTTTGAGTAGCCGGGTTCCATTTAACCGGTCTTTCAAGTTCGGTCGCCATATTGCCAAGACAGCAGACAATGGCCGTACTTGCACCCACTTCAATTGGTGCAATCGGTTTCTGACGCGAACGAACACTGTTGATAAAGTCTTCCATATGTGGTGCACTGATCTCGAAACTACCACCACCTTTAGCCTGCGCTTTTTGCATTTCTTCATACATTTTCTTGCGCTCTTCAGGCGTCAGATTTCGTGGGCGGCGTCCAGCCAATTCTTCCGGAACCAGCGATGAATCTGAACATCCCAGGTAACCGCGAGCCACCTCTATCCAGCCATTGTCGCCAATAAATTTAATGCCCTGCGCATCCGGCATATCTTCCAGATAGGGTTGCTCGGTCATTACAATTCCGTTCAAATATTTAAAGGTCAAATATTCTGCTCCGTCGTAACCTTTTGGAATAATTTCGGCTGGACCCGATCCATCCATTCCAATGGCGGCCTGCGCAATATCAAACATATGAGCTCCCCAATCGGCAGTAAATCCGTTTCCGGTTTCGCAGTACCAGCGCCAGGCTCCCCACAGTTTTTCTTTTTCTGGCGGATCGAGCGAAATTGGTGGACACAGATCGGGGTGATAATGAATATTCGGATCATTCAGCGGTCCCATCCACAGGTTGAAATTCAGGTTTCCGGGAACTTTCTCTTCGGGCAGATCCAAAGGTTTTGGCGGTGCTCCTACCCGGGCATAAATTTTATCGATGTGCCCAATGGCACCGTTCCTGACCAGTTCGATAGCTTTCTGAAATTCGCCGCTCGATCGTTGCTGGCTGCCCACCTGAACAATGCGCTTGTTATCGTTGGCAACACGCAGCATTTTTTGTGCTTCGGTAATGGTAAACGATAATGGCTTTTGTACATAAACGTCTTTTCCTGCCTGGCAGGCATGAATGGTCATCAGCGCATGCCAGTGGTCAGGCGTACAAACTTCCACAGCATCAATATCTTTGCGTTCCAGCAGTTCTTCGTACTGTTCGTATTTGTCGCAACGAGGAGCCAGTCCGTTCGATTTTTGCCACTCTTCTACCCTGCGTTTAAAACGTTCGGTTTTCATGCTGTCGACATCGCAGCCGGCAACAACCTCAACACCGGGAACCGATGAAAAACTCAGGAAGTCGTTCATCCCCTGCTGGCCGAGGCCAATAAAACCCATCGTTACACGATCGCTCGGAGCAATTTTAATTCCGTTTATGGTCCAACTCGGAAGAATGGTCAATCCAGTTAAACCAAGTGCTGAAAGACTAAGGAATTTCCTACGGTTCAGTTGATTAGATTCATTGTTATTCATGTGGTAAATTTTAGTTTAGAATTTCGGTTTTCCCTGTCGTTGCTGTAAAGCAATAGTTTTAGTCAAGGCTTAGCAAGATAAGAATTTTCTTTTTTCGGAAAAAGAATCAATAAGGGTCTTTGTGTACTTTCGACAATATATATTCATTCTAAACCCGCCGGGATAATATCCGTATACAGTGAAAAATCAACTTAATCTTTGAAAAAACATGAAATCAATTTGTTTCTCTGCACTGATATTGCTGGTGCTTACAACTCCTGTAGTTTCGCAATCGTGGAACATGGAGTGGGAAAAATTATCGGGAATTAATACACAGGATTTTTATTCTGACATTACCCTGGCCCCGGACGGTGGATTCATTGTTCTCGGATCGGTTGGAGCAGGATCGGCAGCTGATTTATACCTGGTAAAGTACAATTCGGAAGGCGATACTTTGTGGTCCCGAACACTGGTTTCTCCCGGCAACAACATTCCCGGAAAACTTATCTGTCTGCCAAACGATGATTTGCTGATTCTTTCAAAATCTACAGAAGATGAAAAAACAAGCACCCATTTAAAACGAACCGGTAAAAACGGTCAGTTAAAATGGGAATCGACTTTAGAAAATGCATACACGGGCAACGACATTGTTTCCGTTTCGGAAAGTGAATTTATGATCGTCGGAAGTAAAACCGAAAGCGGCGCTGAAACTCCACATATCTGGCTGGCAAAAATTAATGAAAAAGGAGAGATCATCAGGGAGAAGACATACGCAGGAAAAGGTTGTGCCAACTCCATTAAACAAATGCCGAATGGGCAGTTTATAATTGGTGCCCAAATTGCCGGTAAAGTGAAAAACGATTGCGACGCAGCAGTTATCCGAACCGATAGCGATGGAAATGAAATTTGGTTTAGCCACCTGCCATCGCCTAACAGCAAAGAATGGCCACAATGCGTTTGTTGTTCTCCGATTGATAGCTCATTTATTATGGTTGGCTGGGGAGGACTTTGCCTGAATGACATTACCAGTGAGTACCCGGTTTTCGATTTTGATGTGGTAGTTAAAAAATTGAGCGCCGACGGGAAACTGATCTGGACCAAAAGCATCGACGGAGAAGGATCCGAAGGAGGCAACAATATCAACATTTTACCCGATGGAGATTTTATTATTGCCGGCACCAAGGCAACTTCATTTTCAGGAAAAGTTGGTCCATGGTTATTGCGGATTGATCAGAGCGGAAATGTTATCGACGAAACGCTGCTGAATATGCGATTGGAACAGGCCAGTAAAGCCATTATCGCACCCGATGGAGGAATTGTTGTGATTGGTCCTGGAATGAACGAACGCCTGAATCCACGCAGCGATGGCTGGATCATAAAATTTTCGGAATTACAAGTACAATAATCGCATTCATTACACCAATTCCTAAACATTAATTCCGGTAATCGGTTACAATTGTGGAATGCAAAAATGTGAAACCATGTCAACACTGTTACACATCAAAAATATGGTTTGCCCGCGTTGTATCGAATCGGTTCAGGAAGTACTGACATATGAAGGATTCGAGGTCCAGCAAATTAAACTGGGTGAAGTCGAAATCGACCGGCAACCCTCCGCAGATCGACTCGAAAAAATTTCGAAACTATTGCATAGCAGAGGATTTGAACTCTTGCACAACAAAAAAAAGATTGTTGCCGATCAGGTGAAATCGGAGATCATAAAACTGGTCCACCACAGCGAAAACGAAATTCTGAATGTCAACCTTTCCAGTCATCTTTCCTCGCTGGTCGGTGCTGATTATTCGTCAATTTCTTCATTGTTTTCATCCTCGGAAGGACTTACCATCGAGCGGTTTACCATCCTTCAAAAGATTGAAAAAGTAAAAGAACTGCTTTCGTATGGCGAACTTACCGCCAGCGAAATTGCCTTTAAAATGGGTTACAGCAGCGCGGCTCATCTTTCTTCGCAATTCAAAAAAGAAACCGGCATGACACCGGGTCAATACAAAAAGCTAAAGGACAAAAATCGTAATCCCCTGGATCATATTGGATAGTCGATTGCCATAATCTTACAATACTTTTCAAAAATTATATAAAAACTCCTGTTTGATTGCATTCTACCTTTGTGGAAAAGATTTGAAATGGAACAAGTTAAACTAAAAACAGATTTGAGTTGCCCGCATTGTGCAATGAAAGTAGAGCCGATCCTCAAAGAAACCCGGGGAATAGTTGATTATACGATCGATCTGCAACATCCCGATAAACTGGTTAGCTTTTCTTCGGAAGGTGCTGATATTGATTCCGTGATCGCCAGTTTTAAAAAAGCAGGCTATATTGCAGAAAAACTGTAAATTGGTGCGGTCTTTCAATTTTAAACATTTAAATGGATCGACTGTTTTTAGAGTAAAGTATGATTAAAAAGCTCAGCCATATCGTTTTTGCAACCTTGTTGTTGGTATCAACAATAGGAATGGCTGTGAGCAAACATTACTGCCACAACTCGCTGGTTGGCGTGTCCTTTTTCAGCCAGGCCGATTCGTGCTGTGATGACGGTGGATGCTGCACGAATGAAAATCAATTTTATCAGATAAAAGAAGATTTTTCGGCACCCGTAATTTCAACGGTTCCAATTTTGGCGGAACTTGAGGTTTTGCAGCAAACATTATTCGACTTTGATGTTCTCACTCCCAACGAATTAACCGAAGAATTTACATTAACAAGCGATCCACCCCCGCCTACGGTTCCCGAGCTTTTGGCCTGGGAACAAGTATATCTTTTGTGACATTATTATGATAAATTACTGGATCATGAGCACTCATGATCAGGATTTTCTATTGTATAAATTTCACATGTTTAAAAGATATGCTCAATAAAACCATACGATTTTTTCTCGAGAATAAACTGGTTACATTATTGGTTTTAATTCTCTTCATTAGCTGGGGAATTGTAACATCTCCCTTTAGCTGGGATACCGGATTTTTACCCAAAGATCCTGTCCCGGTGGATGCTATCCCCGATATCGGCGAAAACCAGCAGATTGTTTTCACACAATGGATGGGGCGCTCGCCACAGGATATCGAAGACCAGATTTCCTATCCGCTAACCACGTATTTGCTGGGAATACCCGGCGTAAAATCCATTCGGAGTTCATCCATTTTCGGATTCTCCAGCATTTACATCATTTTTAACGAAGATGTAGAGTTTTACTGGTCACGGTCGCGGATACTGGAAAAGCTGAATTCATTGCCATCCGGCTTGTTGCCAGAAGGTGTGCAGCCGGCACTTGGGCCCGATGCAACAGCACTCGGACAGGTGTACTGGTACACCATAGAAGGGCGCGACAAAGACGGGAATGCGACCGGTGGCTGGGATTTGCACGAAATACGAACCGTGCAGGATTTCTTTGTGAAATATGCTTTGAATGCCGCTGAAGGTGTTTCTGAAGTGGCTTCGATTGGCGGTTTTGTGCAGGAATACCAGATCAATGTCAATCCCGATGCACTAAAAGCCTACAACATTCCACTGCATAAAGTGATGGAGGCCGTTCGAAAATCGAATCGTGATGTGGGTGCCAAAACCATAGAGATCAACCAGGCGGAATACCTGGTTCGCGGTCTGGGTTACATTAAAAACACCGAAGACATTGAAAAAGCCGTGGTCGCTGTTCAGGATAACGTCCCGATACGCGTGAAGGATGTTGGGATTGTCAGTCTTGGCCCGGCCAACCGCCGTGGAGCACTAGATAAAGACGGTGCCGAAGTAGTTGGCGGAGTTGTAGTGGCCCGGTACGGTGCCAATCCGCTGGAAGTCATCAACAATGTAAAAGATAAGATTGCTGAAATTGCGCCGGGACTGCCCCAAAAGACACTGGACAACGGCGTGGAAAGCCAGCTTACCATCGTTCCGTTTTACGATCGTTCCACTTTAATTCATGAGACTCTTGGAACACTGGAAGAAGCGCTGTCGCTCGAAATTCTGATCGCCATCTTGGTGGTGATTGTTATGGTACTGAACCTGCGGGCTTCATTCCTGATTTCGAGTTTATTGCCTATCGCGGTGCTCATGGTGTTTATTGCCATGCGCTACTTTGGTGTCGATGCTAATATTGTGGCCCTTTCGGGTATTGCCATTGCCATCGGAACCATGGTAGATCTGGGGATTATTCTCTCCGAAAACATTATAAAACACATCGATGAAGCGCCGCCCGGACAAAAACTCATTACAACGGTTTACGACGGTGCTGCCGAAGTAAGTTCAGCTATTTTAACTGCTGTTTCCACAACCATTGTAAGTTTTATTCCGGTATTCACCATGCAGGCTGCCGAAGGAAAATTGTTTGGCCCGCTGGCTTTTACCAAAACATTTGCATTGGTTGCTGCACTCATTGTTTCGCTAATATTTTTACCGGCCTTTTCACACTGGGTTTTTGGAGCCAAAATCAAAAAGAAAAACATTGTACGTTGGTTGAACATCGTTATTGTTCCGGGCGGAATAGTTGCCCTTATTGCCGGGTATTTATGGGCCGGATCGATCCTGATCGCCTTTGGTATTTCAGGCTTGCTCAACCAGATTTACATCGATAAATCGCAGGTAACAAAACCAACAGAAAATTTGAAAATCACGTCCTGGCTGAAAAAATTTGGCCTGCTGGTTTTAAAACACGCCAGCATTATTATTTCAGTTATTGCGGTTGTATGGCTGTTGGCTAAATACTGGCTGCCGCTGGGTGCATCAAGAAGTATTGTCACCAACTTCATTTTTGTTGGGTTGCTGGTCGGAATTATTTTGGGAGGCTTCCTGCTTCTCGAGCATTTCTACAAACGCATATTAACATGGTGCCTGAATCATAAAGTGGCATTTTTGCTCATCCCCTCTTTCCTGATTTTGGTTGGAATTACCTCGTGGATGGGATTCAACAACCTGTTTGGATTCGTTCCAAAAAGCGTTGATAAACTGGGATGGAATGTGCGCACTACCAAAGTTTGGTCGGGGCTGACACATGCTTTCCCGGGAATTGGCAAAGAATTTATGCCATCGCTCGACGAAGGAAGCTTTTTGTTGATGCCTACTTCGATGCCCCACTCAGGTATTGCCTACAACCGAAAAGTAGTGGGTCAGCTCGATATGTTGCTCACCAATATTCCCGAGGTTGATCTGTCGGTCGGGAAAATGGGACGTGTTGAATCAGCACTCGACCCCGCACCTATTTCGATGTACGAAAACGTGATCAACTACAAATCGGAATACATGCTGAATGAAAAAGGGCATCGTGTACGGTTTAAAGTAGATAAAGACAAGCGTTTTATTTTGACAAACGGCGATACGCTCACGAACGAAGAAGCCTTACAACGCGGAATAACCAGGGAAGATCTGATTACGGATGATAAAGGAAATTTCTACCGCAACTGGCGCGATAAAATCAAATCACCCGACGATATCTGGACAGAAATTGTTAATGCAACGAAAATTCCGGGTGTGACTTCAGCACCGAAACTGCAACCGATTGAAACCCGCTTGGTGATGCTGCAAACCGGAATGCGCGCCCCGATGGGAATTAAAGTTTACGGACCCGATTTGACTACGATCGAAAACTTCGGAATTCAACTCGAAGAAATTCTGAAAACGGTTCCTTCGGTAAAAGCGCAGGCGGTATTTGCCGACCGGATCGTTGGAAAACCGTACTTACTCTTCGATATCGATCGGGATAAAATTTCACGCTATGGATTGAATGTGGAAGATGTGCAGCAGACCATTGAAACGGCAATTGGCGGCATGAAAATAACTTCCACGGTAGAAGGACGTGAACGTTTCCCGGTAAGGGTGCGTTACCCGCGTGAACTGCGAGACGATCCGGAGTCTTTGGGAAAGATCCTCTTGCAAACGCCTACCGGTGCTCAAATTCCGCTAAACCAACTGGTTCATATCCGATACCAGCGTGGTCCGCAGGCCATCAAAAGCGAGGAAACATTCCTGGTGGGCTACGTGCTTTTCGATAAAAATGAAGGATTCTCGGAAGTAACCGTGGTAAACGACGCACAGCAAGTGATCCGGGATAAAATTGATTCCGGAGAATTGACGGTTCCGGCCGGAGTTACCTATAAATTCTCTGGAAGTTACGAAAACCAGATTCGTGCCGAAAAACGGCTGTCGATCATAGTACCGATTGTGCTGGTCATCGTCTTCCTGATCCTGTACTTCCAGTTTAAATCGGTGTCCACATCCATGATGGTTTTCTCCGGAATTGCCATGGCATTCAGCGGAGGGTTTCTGATGATCTGGCTGTACGGTCAAGGCTGGTTTATGGATTTTTCGGTGTTCGGCACCAATTTCCGCGATCTCTTCCAGATGCACACCATCAACCTGAGTGTGGCAGTGTGGGTCGGATTTATTGCACTTTTCGGCATTGCCACCGACGATGGTGTTCTGATTGCCACTTACCTCGATCAGAGTTTCGAGCGCAACCGTCCCAAAAATTTAAAAGAAGTTAGAGCCGCTGTGGTTGAAGCCGGATTACGCAGAATTCGCCCGGCACTAATGACCGTGGGAACGACCATGATCGCTCTGCTGCCGGTACTTACTTCCACCGGGCGTGGCTCAGATATTATGATTCCGATGGCCATCCCGTCGTTTGGAGGAATGGCTGTGGCGCTCATCAGCATCTTTGTGGTGCCGGTATTTTACAGCTTCCGGGAAGAACGAAAAATTAAAAAACTGTAACCATGAAGAAAATACTAATAATATTCATTACACTGCTCGTGGTAAGTTTCACTTTAAAGGCTCAAACGTTGGAAGATTATTTCCAGCTGGCGGCCGAAAATAACCCGGGCTTGCAGGCGCAGTACAAGGATTTTGAGGCCGCCCTGCAAAAAGTGACGCAGTATCGCGCTCTTCCCGACCCTACTTTTTCTTTCGGCTATTTTATTTCGCCGGTGGAAACACGTGTAGGTCCGCAACGGGCAAAATTCTCGCTCAGTCAAATGCTGCCCTGGTTTGGAACGCTCGAGGCGCAATCAGATGCAGCATCACTGATGGCCGAAGCAAAATACCAGGCATTTCTGGATGCCCGGAACAAACTGTATTACAGCGTAGCGGCCGCCTACTATCCGCTGGTTGAGTTGAACAGGTTAAAAGAAATTGAACAGGAAAATATCGAGATCCTGCAATCGTACAAATCCATTGTCAACGCCAAGTTTAAAAATGGCGTTTCGCCAATGACCGATGCATTGCGGGTGGACATCATGCTAAAAGATGCACAAACCAATCTTGGTATCCTGAATAAAAAAGAAAAACCACTGCGGGCTTCATTTAACAGTTTGCTCAACAGAGAAAGGAACGAAACCGTGCTGATCCGGGATTCGCTTACCATAGAATTATTGCCTGAAAATTTCAGGAGAGATTCCCTGCTTACAAACAATCCGATGCTCGATGCACTCGATTTAAAAAGGCAAGCCAGCGAAGCCAGCGAAATTGCAACACAACGACAAGGGCTTCCAAAAGTGGGATTCGGGCTGGATTATACCATCGTGGGGAAACGTAACGACATGGATGTGGAAGACAACGGTAAAGACATTCTGATGCCCATGGTTTCGGTAAGCATCCCGCTGTTTACGAAAAGATACGTGGCCGCCCGCAAGGAAGCACAGTTGATGCAGGAAAAGTATTCCCTGCAAAAAGAGGAAACCATCAATTCACTGACTTCAAACTACGAGTTGGTTTGGTTTCAAATTGAGCAGCAAAAAGATTTAATTGAATTGTATCAGGAGCAAATTCTTGAATCCGAACAAACACTTAACCTCTTGTTTAGTGCTTACGCCAATTCGGGGAAAGATTTTGAAGAAGTTTTACGCATGCAGCAGCAACTGCTGAAATATGAAAAAATGAAAGCCGTGGCAGAAACACAATACCAAACCGCTGTTGCACAACTAAATTACATCACTGCAAAAACATATTAACGATGAAACGAATCATGAGAAAATATTCTACTGAAAGATGTATTGCGAACATGGTGAGTTCCATCGAATATCGAATAATTAAAAAACAATAAAGAGATGAAATCAAATACAAAAACAATAATCATGGTGCTGTCTACACTGGCAATTGGACTCTTGCTGGGATGGTTGATATTTGGTGATTCGGAGCCTCAGCTTATCGAAGAACACCAGCACGAACACAGTGTAGAGGAAGTGGCCGGAGAAACCATCTGGACCTGCTCGATGCACCCGCAAATTCGCCAGAGCGAACCCGGGGACTGCCCTATCTGCGGAATGGATCTAATTCCGCTGGAAGAAGAGCAGAACGACGAGATCGATCCAAATGCCGTAAGCATGTCGCCTACTGCCATGCAGCTCGCCAGCATTAAAACAACTGTTGTTGGTTCTTCAGAACCGGTAAAAGTTGTTCGGCTCGATGGAAAAGTACAGGAAGATGAACGCTTGATGTTTTCACAATCGTCGCACATCCCAGGCAGGATAGAAGAACTGATGGTAAATTTTACAGGCGAATATGTTCAAAAAGGACAGGTGATTGCCTCGATTTATTCGCCCGATCTGGTAACCGCACAGGAAGAGTTGTTTGAGGCACAAAAGATAAAAGATTCGCAGCCACAGCTTTTCGAAGCAGCCAAAGAAAAACTGAAGAACTGGAAGCTGACTGACGAGCAAATCGACAAACTTCTGACTTCAGGAAAAGCCCGGGAAAAATTCAATGTTCAGGCCGAAGTATCGGGTTATGTCACACAAAAAAAGGTAAACACCGGCGATTACGTCAAAAGAGGCCAAGCCATTTACGAAGTAGCTGATCTGTCTAAGGTTTGGGTGCTTTTCGATGTGTACGAATCGGATCTGACATGGATTAAAAAAGGCGACAAAGTCACATTTACAGTAGAGTCGCTTCCCGGCGAAACTTTTGAGGGAAAAATCGATTACCTCGATCCGGTGATAAATCCAAAAACCAGGGTAGCCAAAGCACGGGTGGTTAAAACCAATCCGGGAATGAAACTGAAACCCGAAATGTTTGTCTCAGGGAAAGTTGAGGCTAAACTGCCTCAGACCGATGCTGTGGTGGTTCCGAAAACAGCGGTAATGTGGACCGGAGCACGTTCGGTGGTGTACGTAAAATCGCAAACCGATCAAGGCGTATATTTTAACATGCGCGAGGTGGATCTTGGTCCTGCACTGGGCGAAAGTTACATTATTGAGAACGGCGTTCAGGAAGGTGAAGAAATTGCTGTCAACGGCACATTCAGCATTGATGCAGCAGCACAGCTGGCAGGTAAGCCAAGTATGATGAGCCCGGAAGGAGGTGCTGCTCCAACAGGCCACAATCACGGCGGGATGAATACGGACAGTAACGAGCAAAGTACTACAATAGAATCGGTAGAAGTTGATCCAACATTTGTAAAACAGCTTACCGCCTTTTATGAAGCTTACCTGAAAATGAATGAGGCCTTTATTGCAACAGATGCAGCCAAAGTGAGTGCAGAAGCAAAGAACACATCAAATGCGCTTGCAGCTATTCAAATGGAATTGTTAAAAGGCGATACACACATGGCGTGGATGGATCAACTTAATATTCTGAAACCATCGTTGCAAAAAATTGGCAATAGCAGCGACATCGACGAACAAAGATTAGAATACGCCACATTTAACCCGGCATTCTACAAAAGCCTGAAGATGTTCGGACTGGATAACGACACTGCATATTACCAGTACTGCCCCATGGCCAATGGCGACCAGGGAGCTTTCTGGCTAAGCAAGACAAAAGAGATCCGAAATCCCTATTTTGGAGATATGATGCTGAGTTGCGGGGAAACGAAAGATACACTGCAATAAGCAAATTTTGCCGAACAGGAGCTCAAGCTCTCGTTCAGGTTTAAACTATTAAAATTAAATGTCATGGAAGATTTCATTAAAAACATCAGTTTAAAAGTTGAAGGACTCCCAAGCCATGACTTGATACGCACTTTTACCTCTTCGTTGACAAAAGAAAAGGGAATACGAAATGTACTATTTGAAAATCATACATTTTCCATCGATTTCAATCCATACGTAATTAGTAAGGATGAAATTATTCACGAAATGGAGGAATCGGGAATTCAACCCTGCACCTGTCAGAAAAAGGAAAAAGGATTTAAAAAGTGGATTTCGAACCTGGCACAACAGAATAAAAAGAATTTAGGAAGTCAGCGACTGGATTGTTGCGACATGAATCATTAGAACGATTCACTATGAAGAGATTTAGAAACGAATACAAACTTAAAAATTACAAAAAATGAAACGCATTAATGTATTGTTGGCAATGGTCCTTGTTGCAGGATTTATTGCATGCAATCAAAACGACGAAACACTCCTCGACAACAGTATTGAAGGAACTTATACCGGCACATTAACTTCTGGCTTAAAAAGCGCCTCGAGCATCTTTCCAGGAAGTACCGATGCAACAGCAGTGGTAACCAAATCGGGCGATGACTTGATCGAAGTTCACTGCTTTACAGATGAGATGGATACCACCTTTATGCTGAACTATTATGAGAATAACGATAGTGTGATGGTTTGCCTCACCGGTGGTGCATTTGGGGAAATGTATGGACACATGCTCGGTCAGGGCCACATGGGTGGAATGATGGGAGATATCGGCCCGAATCAGACCGAATGGCGACATCATTTGAGTGACGAACACAAACAGGGAGATGAACATTTTGGAGGATTCGACAGGATGAATCATTCATTTGGATACACTTTCGACATGGTGGAAGGGAACGACCACTACGGCGTGCATTTCGAGGGGACAAAAACAAGTAACTAATATAGGATTTTAAAATAGTGTAATGTTTTTTAAAAATTACATAACAACTGATCATCAATGTGTTAGTAACTTTATGGTAATAAAAAACAAAGGATGTTCAATTTAAAATATTACGTTATGTATTTACACATTTTTATATTGACACTGATCCTGGTAGCCTTCACGATGCTGGCGCTGGGCATAAAATTACTCTTCGATAAAGAAGCAACTTTTCCACATCATTCATGTGCGCTCGACGACGAAAAGTTAAATAACGTTGGAGGTTGCTTGAATTGCGAAATCAAAGAGATTGCAAACTGTGCAGAAGAAAGTTAGAGGGGAAGAATAAAGGCCGGAATGCGATACTGCCACTGATGGAGAGAAAATTTCGGTCTTTTATTTCCTGAATAAGAAATGAAAGGAATAAATCATGAAACTAATAAAAGCATACATACGTCACCGAAAAACAGAAGAGGTGTACAACGCGCTAAACAATGAGGGTTATTGCTGCATGACCTTTGTAGAATGCGAAGGAACAGGAAGATACTCGGATCATGAAAAGGAACACATAAGCGACAAATATCCATACGCCGATGCCTATCGTGTGGTTAAACTCGAAATGCTCGTGGCGAACGAACATGTTGATCCGGTAATTCAACTAATTCGCGAAAACGGCAGAACGGGTTACCGGGGCGATGGAATGGTAATTGTGTCTCCTGTAGATGAAGTATTTAAGGTCCGAACAGATGAAAAGGGAATCCTTGCCATCTGAAAATGAGATTTTACATACAACATAGTATTCACTTAAATTTATAAGATATGAAATCTAAAATAATAACAATTTGCCTGGCTTTGATAAGCTGGGGAGCTTTTGCCCAACACGATCATTCGAACATGAATCATAATAACATGATGAATTCAAACATGTCTGATCAGAATAAAGAAATGTCAGTTGTTAACATCGACAATACAAAAGCGGCATCGTCAATCATCGACAATTACCTCGCACTTAAAACTGCGCTGGTAAAAGATAACGGCGACAAAGCCGCCAGTTCGGGAGGCGCATTATACGATGCATTTGATGATTTCAATATTTCGAATCAGCCTGCAGAACACCAAAAAGAACTGAAAAATATTATTGTTGATGCAAGCGAACACGCCGAACACATCTCGGAAAACAGTGGAGACATCGAACATCAGCGCGAACATTTTGAGCTCTTGAGTAAAGATGTGGAAGACCTGATCGTGATCACCGGTGCCGATCGAAACATGTTTCAGATTTACTGCCCCATGTACAATAATAAAGAGGGTGGAATGTGGTTGAGTGATTCGCGTGAAATAAAAAATCCGTTTTATGGGAGCAAAATGATGAAATGCGGAAATGTTCAAAAAGAATTAGCTGTTAAGTGATAAAAATTCTAAAAATATCAGGGTTGGTTATTGTTCTGGGATTGGTGATCATCCAGTTTTTCCCGCCGGAAAAAGATACAACTGAAGAGGTGCCGGTCACCGACTTCGTTAACAATTTTGACGTACCGGAGAAAGTGCAGCACGTACTTCGTGATGCCTGCTACGATTGCCACAGTAACAATACCCGTTATCCCTGGTACAGCAAGGTTCAACCGGTAGGATGGTACCTGCAAAATCACATTAACAAAGCCAAGGAAGACTTAAATTTCAGCGAGTTTGGAAATTATTCCGATCGCCAGCAGAACAGCAAAATCAACGGGATTATTAACCAGGTACGGGAGGATGAAATGCCATTACCGGCCTACACTTTAATGCATCGCGATGCACGACTGTCGGAAGAAGACAAAAAAGCATTTATCGATTACATGGATTCAATTAAAGGGTATTAAAAAATGATTCGGATCTTAAAGAACAAAAGGCATGGATATCAACATTAAAAACATGGTTTGCCAGCGCTGCGTGATGGTGGTTTCGCAAATCTTCGACAAGGCCGGAATTGAGGTCGAAAACATTCAGCTGGGAAAAGTAACAACCACAGGCGAGGTGGCAGATGAGAAGCTGGAGCAAATCGACGGAGCGTTAAAAAACGCCGGATTCGAGATCATTAACAATACCAAAAGCCGCCTGATCGAAGGGATAAAAAATGCCTGCATAGAATATGTGTACCGGCACAATGGAGAGCACGAAATGAACTTTTCGGAGTTTCTTACCCGTAGACTGAATCTCGATTATCCGTATCTGAGTTCGCTGTTCTCGTCGGTGGTGGGAACAACCATTGAGAAACACCTCATCAGTCTGAAGATTGAAAGGGCCAAGGAATTACTGGTATACGACGAGAAGACTTTAAGCGAAATTGCCTGGGAACTGGGTTACAGCAGTGTAGCCCACCTTTCGGGACAGTTCAAAAAAGTGACCGGATTTACACCATCCTACTTCAAAAAGCTGGGTGAACAGAAACGAAATTCTATCGACGAGGTGTAACTTAAAATACTGTAAATCAATTTAAAAAAGATGTAATGCATTCAGCAGGCCGGCATTGTACCTTTACAGTAGTAAAATTTTAAAATAACAGATTATGAAAACACTTGGAAACATATTAAAACTCAGTACGACGAAAAAAAGCAAACAAACGGCAGTGGCTGGCACCAGGTACCAGTGCCCGATGAAGTGTGAAGGCGACAAACTTTACAATGCTCCCGGGAACTGCCCGGTATGCAACATGAAACTGGCTCCGGTAGGTACGCAGGGCTCAACATCTGTTGAGCGCGAACACAGCCGGCACAGTCAACATGCTTGCTGTTCGTAAAATAATTTATTAACCATTTAAAATGAAACGCCATGAAAACTTTAGTGCTTTTAACAACAATGCTTTTTCTGTTCGCTGTAAACGGTTACAGTCAAAAAACCGACGTACAGAAAATGATGCAAAACAAAGAAACAAGAACTGAAATATTTAATGCCATGGTTAACAATCACCAGTACATGAGTGATTTTATGAATATGGCAAAGAATAACGACCACGCCATGATGATGATGAACAATGGAATGATGGGACAACAACATCAAATGAACATGAATCAGAATCAAGGCCAGATGCAGGGAAACCATCAGATGATGGGTAACGGAAACACGATGGGGGGCATGATAAACAATCCGCAACAAATGCAAAAAATGATGGAGAACATGTTAAGTGTTTGTGACGGGGATTCAACATTAAGAAGCGAAATGTCAGACATCATCTCCAATCACCCAAAAATGATGAAAATGATAAGAAACAATGGAATGAATATGCACGGTTCAAATACAATGAACATGCATCAACAAAATAAATAATCAAGAAAGGAGGCACATTATGTATGGAATGAATGGAATGAGTTGGGGAATGGGTATCGGCTGGATAGCCGGACTGATAATATTAGTCCTTGTTATTTGGGCCATTACCAAAAACGTGAATTCAGGAAGCTCAAACTCTTCTGTACAGAAGTCTGCTCTTGACATCTTAAAAGAACGCTATGCCAGGGGTGAGATCAATCAGGAAGAGTTTGAAGAAAAGAAAAACGCTCTTTCGCACTAACCCGATCTGAATACATTGAATATGGATAAACACAAAGAATATGTTTGCCCGATGCGCTGCGAAGGAGATAAAACCTACGACCAGCCGGGTGATTGTCCGGTGTGCAACATGCACCTTGTTCCTGTTGAAGAAGCAGAACAAAAAAGCCACGACAATCATTCGGCCGGTGGTAGTTCGCACCAGCATCATGAGCATCATAAACAACACGACCATCAACATAAAGAATCATTAAACGGAAAAGGTAAATACTACTGCCCCATGCGTTGCGAAGGCGACAAAACATACGATGATCCCGGCTCTTGTCCGGTTTGTGGTATGGATTTGAAAAAAGAAGAAAGTCGCACAACAAGCAGTAATAAAAATACAACCTACACCTGCCCGATGCACCCGGAGGTGAAACTAGACCACCCCGGAAGCTGTCCGAAATGCGGAATGGACCTGGTACCTGAAAAAGGAGGTGAAATCAGCGAAGAAGAAAAGGCCTATAAAAAAATGCGGAATAAATTCTGGCTGGCGGTTGGCTTTAGCCTTCCCGTACTGATCATTGCTATGTCGGGAATGATTCCCTTTTTAAACCTGAACAACATCGCATCTGAAAAAGTATGGAACTGGATAGAGTTCGCACTGGCTACACCGGTGGTATTTTATGCCGGGTGGGAATTCTTTAAACGCGGATGGAGTTCGATTGTGCGGTACAGCCCAAACATGTGGACACTCATTTCCATTGGTGTGGGTGCAGCCTACCTGTTTAGTGTATTTGCAATGCTACTTCCTGGTATTTTCCCGGGGCAGTTTAAAGACGAACAGGGAAATGTTCACGTGTATTTCGAAGCTGCCGCCGTGATCCTTACACTGGTTCTTTTGGGGCAAGTGCTTGAATTGCGTGCCCACAGCAAAACCAATTCAGCCATAAAAGCATTATTGGAACTAGTGCCTCCTGTAGCACATGTTATCCGCGATGGCGAAGAACACGATATGCCTCTTGAAGAAGTGAAAACGGGCGATATATTGAAAGTGAAACCGGGTGAAAAAGTACCGGTTGACGGAGTAATTTCCAGTTGTAATGCTGTAATCGACGAAAGCATGATCACCGGCGAATCTATTCCGGTAGATAAACAGGAAAACGACAAAGTTACCGGCGGTACGGTGAACGGAAAAACGGCCTTCGAAATGAAAGCCGAAAAAGTGGGTGACGAAACACTGCTATCGCAGATTGTGGACATGGTCAACGAAGCAGGGCGATCAAGGGCTCCCATTCAAAGTCTGGCCGACACGATTTCAAAATACTTTGTCCAAATCGTTGTTTCTATTGCAGTAATAACATTTATTATGTGGGCAATCTGGGGACCGGAACCAGCCTACGTTTACGCCTTTGTAAATGCGGTTGCGGTATTAATTGTTGCCTGCCCCTGTGCACTTGGATTAGCCACACCTATGTCCATCATGGTGGGTTCAGGAAGAATGGCACAATCCGGCGTGCTGGTAAAAGATGCACGGGCCATCGAAGAGATGAATAAAGTAGATACGCTGATTATCGATAAAACCGGAACCATTACCGAGGGAAAACCGGCATTAAAAAAGTACAAGTCGTTTGGTAAAATGAGCGATGAAGACGTGCTGAAGCTGGCAGCTTCTTTGGAAGCAAACAGCGAACACCCGATTGCAGCTGCCATTATTGCCGGGGCAAAAGAGAAACAGTTTAAAACTGAAAAACTAGAAGATTTTGAATCGGTAACCGGAAAAGGAGTTCAGGGCAAATATAAAAATGAAAGATTTGGTTTGGGAAATCATCGCTTGCTGGAAGATTACGGAATTAGTCTGAACGATGATGTTCAAGCCAAAGCCAAAGAGTGGCAATCGTTGGGTCAGACTGTGATGTACCTGGTTTCTACTAAAAATATAGAAGGATTAATCGGTGTAGCCGACACCGTAAAATCCACTTCAAAAAAAGCCATTCATGAATTGCAGAAGCAGGGGATAAAAGTACACATGCTTACCGGCGATAATGAAAACACGGCAAAAGCTGTGGCCGATGAAATTGGCCTCGACAGTTATGTTGCCAACTGCCTTCCTGAGGATAAAAACAAAAAAGTGAAAGAGTTGCAGGAACGCGGACGTATTGTGGCAATGGCAGGCGATGGAATTAATGACGCACCTGCACTTACCCGTGCAAACATTGGTATTGCTATGGGAACCGGCACCGACATTGCCATGGAAAGTGCAGAGATAACACTCGTTAAAGGCGATTTGAACGGAATTGTGCGGGCTCGCGAGCTAAGTCATAAAGTAATGAAAAACATTAAACAAAACCTGTTTTTTGCCTTTGTGTACAACTCCGTTGGAGTCCCGGTAGCCGCCGGGATCCTGTTCCCGTTTTTTGGCATTCTGCTAAGTCCCATTATTGCCGCAACGGCCATGAGTTTTAGTTCGGTTTCAGTAATTACCAATGCCTTGCGATTAAGAAAGAAATAACAACGATATAAAACAATTTGATTTATTAACCATTTAAAATTCAACAAAATGAAAACAAAAGTTTTAAGTTTAGTAGCCCTTTTTATGATGGGCGCATTTACCGTTTTCGCAGCAAACAAAACGGAGAAATTTAAAGCATACGGTAATTGCGGCATGTGTGAATCACGCATCGAAAAAGCAGCTAAATCGGTTGAAGGCGTTTCCAAAGCCGACTGGAACAAAGAAACCAAAATGATGGAAGTGACCTTCGACGATGCTAAAACCAACGTCGATAAGGTTGAAAAAGCCATTGCAAAGGTTGGGCACGACACACCGCATTACACCGCCAAAGATGAAGTTTATAAGGACCTTCCCGGTTGTTGCAAATACGATCGAAAAGTAGAAGAAAAATCAGGAGAAGGGCACAGCGGACACATGCATTAAAGAAAATTACAACTGATGAAGAGGATTTCATAGCAATGAAATCCTCTTTTTTTGCGCACTAATTCTACAGATTGAGCAATTTGTTCTACACGCCCGGATCCCTTATGCTCTGCAATCAACTTGAAAGAGGTCTTTTAGAAATTTGCAATGCATTGGCACAGTTTTCTCTTTTGAATATTCGTTAACAAAAAAAATTAAAAATGAAGTATTATTTCGAAACAAACGTTGATGCCGACTTTGACACGGCAGTTGAAAAAGTAACTAACGAATTAAAAAAAGAAGGCTTTGGAGTGCTCACCGAAATTAACATTAACGAAAAGCTGAAAGAAAAACTGGATGTAGATTTCAAAAAATACAAAATACTTGGAGCCTGCAATCCGCCAAGTGCATTTGAAGCACTCAAACTGGAAGACCATATTGGGTTAATGCTTCCCTGCAACGTGGTGGTGCAGGAGTCTTCACATTCTAAAAAAATAAATGTATCAGCCATCAACCCGGTAGCTTCAATGATGGCTGTCGATAACAAAATCATAGAGCCCATTGCCAAAGAAATCAAAGAAAAGCTTACCAATGTAATTAGGAACCTCTAGATGGCTGCAGAATATAAAAAGAACAGCCTGTCGCTCTTAGGCGCAGTTTCGCTCGGAACGGGTGTAATGATCGGAGCAGGGATTTTTGCTTTGCTCGGACAGGTTGCCGAACTTTCGGGAAAGCTATTCCCAATAGCTTTTGTTGTTGGGGCCATTATTTCAGCGTTTAGTGCCTATTCGTACATCAAATTGTCGAATACATTTCCTTCGGCCGGAGGAATAGGAATGTACCTTGTAAAAGAATACGGCAAAACTACCTTCACAGCTTTCGCTGCCCTGCTGATGGCTTTTTCGATGGTCATAAACGAAAGTCTTGTGGCACGAACATTTGGGACCTACACCATGCAGTTGTTTGGAAATGGGGATAATTCGTTTTGGATCCCTGCCCTCGGTGTTGGATTGATCATACTTGCCTTTATCGTTAATATTTCCGGGAACAAATTCATCGAACGATCCTCGTTTACGATGGCTGTTTTGAAAGTTATAGGCCTGGCTATTCTGGCAGTCGGTGGCTTGTGGGCTTCGGAATTTGCATTCGGGGAAACAATTCCTTCCGCCATGCCCGACAAGCCGTTTTTCAGCTTTATTGGTGCGCTTGCCCTTACCATTCTGGCATACAAAGGTTTTACAACCATTACCAACAGTGGTGATGAAATAAAAAAGCCACATAAAAATGTCGGTCGCGCCATTATTATTGCCATTGCAATATGCGTTGTTCTCTATTATGTCGTTGCCATTTCGGTTGCTTCATCGCTCTCCATCGAACAAATTATCGAAGCACGCGACTACTCACTTGCTGAAGCTGCTCGCCCAACTTTTGGCGATTTCGGTGTTTGGGTTACTGTGGGTGTAGCTATTATTGCTACCATTTCAGGGATTATCGCCAGCATTTTTGCTGTTTCGCGGATGACGGCCATGCTCACCAAAATGAAACTGATTCCCCACAGCCACCTCGGATTGTCCGGAAGAATTCAGAAACACATGCTGGTTTATATCGCTGCCACAACCATTGTTCTGACCATATTTCTAGATCTTTCAAGAATTGCCTCGTTGGGCGCCATTTTTTACCTGGTCATGGACATCGGCATTCATTACGGATTATTAAGGAAATTACGGGATAAAGTTGAATTCAATCCGGTTGTTGTTATCGCCGCCATATTTCTGGATGCTGCAGTACTCGCCGGGTTTATCTGGACAAAGATCCAAACAGACAAAATGATTCTTTTTATTGCCCTGGCTGCCATGTTGCTGATTTACTTTGGGGAGAAATGGTTTCTGTCGACGAGGGAAGAAGAAGGCCATTAGCAACTTTTTATTATTTTTGCTGAACTCTGAAGCGAACATTAAGTTTAGAATTCTTGAAAAGGACAGTTAATCATATCGGAATTTTGTTTCTGGCTTTGGCCGGGGTCATCATTTTAGCGCATGCCATGGTGCCTCATCATTTGCACAACGGACAAGCCTTTATAGAAACGACCGAATGCAATTACCTGCACCATCATGAATCAAGCAACCACTCACCAGTTTGTAATCAAAATCATTCTGACAGTGAAAGTACCGACTGTGTGCTTCATCATCTGCTTGTCCTGCCCGGGAAACAGGTCAGGGCTGAGCAACCCGTTATTTCAAGTACACTGCTGAACAGCTCTTGTGACTTGTTAAACCACGAATTTCTTACCTCCGATTTAAATAAAAACGCAAGCGAATGGCTCTTCCATATTGAAGGTACCATCCCCTTGCCCACCAGCCTTTACGCTTCAACAAAAGGGCTTCGTGCACCTCCAACCGTTTAATTTTCCCCGCATAGCAAATTCCAGGTTCGTTTGATTCGGAGCCTTGTCTATTTATTTGGAAAATTAAACAACATACAAAATGAATATCAAATATTTATGGGTGGCAGTAATCGCATTTCTGCTTTTCTCATGCCATCAAACACATTCAACACAAAGCGAAGAGGCAGACCACGATCATGAACAGGAAACAGTGGCTGCAGAAAGCGAACACGAACACGAAAAAATCCAGTATATTGCTTACAGCGACGAGTTCGAGTTGTTCGCCGAATCGGATGCCATGGTTATAGGCGAAAGTGCAGAAATCCTTGCTCATTTTACACACCTCAAAAATTTCAAACCCCTTGAGGCAGGGAAAGTAACTGCTCATCTTATCGTGAATGGAAAAACGGTAAGTCAAACCCTTGATGAACCGGTACAGAAGGGTATTTACAATTTTACGCTTGAACCGACAACTTCCGGAGAAGGTCAACTGCGTTTCGATATTGAAACCGGCAACAATAGATTTGTAGTTGTAGTATCAGACATGGATGTTTTTGCCAGCGATGGAGAAATGAACGAACAGCACGACCATGAAGCTGAAACTTCAGCCGTAAACACAACTGTATTCACCAAGGAGCAATCATGGAAAATCGATTTCGCCACTGCCAAGCCACAGGAGAACGCTTTTGGTCCGGTAATTAAAACTGTCGCAAAAATTGAGCCTGCTCGTGGCGAAGAAGAAATCGTTGCTGCCAAAGCCGCAGGATTGGTAGTTTTCACCAATAACAATTTGGTTGAAGGAAAAACAGTAACCAACGGTGAGAAACTTTTCTCCATTTCATCGAGCGAAATGGCGGAAAACAATTTTGGCGTGCAGCTGGCTGGAGCCAAAAGCAATTACGAAACCAGCAAAGCCAATTACGAACGTAAATCGGAGTTGGTGAAAGACCACCTGGTTTCGGAGCAGGAATTGTTGAATGCTAAAAATGCTTACGAAACCAGTAAGGCTGTATACGAGAACCTTTCAAAGAATTTCAACACATCCGGGCAAATGGTGCGAAGCAATTTGAGTGGTTTTGTAAAACAAATTTTTGTGAGCAACGGACAGTATGTGGCTGCCGGTCAGCCCTTGGTAAGCATCTCGCAAAACAACAGGCTGCTGCTCACCGCACAGGTACAGCAAAAGTACCTGCCACTTTTACCGTCAGTAGTTTCGGCCAACCTTACCACGCCCAATAGCCACGAAACATATACCCTGGAAGCTTTGAATGGGAAGATCATTTCGTTTGGGAAATCGGCTACCGACAATTCATACCTTTTCCCCGTAAGTCTTGAAATTGCCAATCATGCCGGTTTTGTTCCTGGCACTTTTGTCGAAGTTTACCTGAAAACAACGACCAATTCGAAGGCGCTCACCATTCCGAACAGTGCGCTGCTCGAAGAACAGGGGATCTACTCTGTATTTGTTCAGGTAACACCCGAAATGTTTGAGAAACGAGAGGTTAAAATTGGAGGAACGGATGGACTGCTAACCGAAGTGATTTCGGGATTGAGTGCCGACGATCGAATTGTTACCGAAGGTGCGATGCAGGTTAAACTGGCACAATCCACCGGAGCTTTAGATCCACACGCAGGTCATGTTCATTAAAAACAGAAGCAATGATTAACAACATTATAAAGTTCTCGCTGAACAACAAATACCTGATTATTTTGAGTTCGGTGGTGTTGCTGGTGTTCGGGATCTACACGGCAAAAAATATGGATATTGACGTGTTTCCCGACCTTACAGCGCCTACCGTAATTGTAATGACCGATTCACACGGCATGGCTCCGGAAGAGGTAGAACGTTTGGTCACTTATCCTATAGAAACAGCAGTAAACGGAGCAATGGGTGTGCGTCGGGTACGTTCGTCATCGGGACTCGGCTTTTCATTTGTCTGGGTCGATTTCGATTGGGGAACCGACGTTTACAAGGCACGTCAGGTAGTAAGTGAAAAACTGATTACCGTACAGGAAGCCATGCCCGATAATGTAGGAGAACCCATTCTGGCACCGCAATCGAGTGTAATGGGCGAAATATTTTTTATGAGTCTGAATGCAGACTCAACCGATCTGATGACCCTTCGCACGATTGCTGAATGGGACATCCAGCCATTGATACTGGCGACAGGAGGCGTTTCGCAGGTTACTATAATTGGTGGCGATTACAAACAATACCAGGTGCTGGCTGATCCGCTGAAAATGAATTTTTACAACGTTTCGATCAGCGAGCTGGCGGATGCCTGCCGCGAAATGAGCCAGAATTCAACCGGTAAGATCGTACGTGAACACGGTAACGAATACCTCGTTCGCGGAGTGGCACGAACGTCAAATCCCGAAGAGCTCGGAAATACTTTTATAAAAACGGTGGATGGGAAACCGGTTCGGGTAAACGATGTTGCCGAGGTTAAAATCGGGAGTGCCGTAAAAATGGGTTATGCATCGCATAATGCCAGGAAATCGATTATCATATCGGTTTCGAAACAACCGAACACCAATACCTTGGAGGTTACCGAAAATATCGAGCAAAAACTGGCTGCCATGAAAGCGACGCTGCCGCCCGATGTAAGCATCGATACCAAGATCTTCCGTCAGGCCGATTTTATCGAAACCTCGGTTAGTAACGTTCAACGCGCTTTACTTGAAGGTGCGGTGTTGGTTATCGTCATCCTGTTCCTGTTTTTGGGCAGTTTCAGAACAACACTGATCTCACTGCTTGCTATCCCGCTTTCGCTGTTGGGATCGGTAATTGTACTGAACCTGCTTGGGCTCAATATCAACACCATG
Organism: Maribellus mangrovi; assembly: GCF_037646455.1. Lineage (NCBI taxonomy): Bacteria > Pseudomonadati > Bacteroidota > Bacteroidia > Marinilabiliales > Prolixibacteraceae > Maribellus > Maribellus mangrovi. The sequence goes on from NZ_JBBIXN010000001.1 coordinate 1,392,084, forward strand.
AGTTTGGGTGGAATGACCATTGCCATTGGTTCGCTGGTCGATGATGCCATCATCGACGTGGAGAACGTATACAAACGTCTCCGGCAAAATTTTCAGCTGCCAAAAGGGGAAAGGCTAAGTTCCTTCTCGGTGGTTTACGAGGCATCGAAAGAAATCAGGGCTTCAATTTTAAATGCAACCCTGATCATTATTGTTGCGTTTATGCCGCTGTTTTTCCTTTCGGGAATGGAAGGCCGCATGCTCAAACCGCTTGGAATTGCTTACATCGTATCGTTATTTATGTCCTTGATCGTGGCCATGACACTCACCCCGTTGCTTTCAAAACTGATGTTATCAGGCGATAAATATCTATCGCGAAAATCAAAAGAAAGCTGGCTGGCACGAAATCTTTCTGCGGGTTACGAACGTTCGCTTATTTGGGTGCTAAAGCATAAAAAAGTTGTGGTATTCCCAATTCTTGGTTTGTTTGTGGTTTCACTGTTTATTTTCTCGGGATTTGGACGAAGTTTCCTACCGGAATTTAACGAAGGAGCATTAACGCTCTCGGTAATTACGCAACCCGGAACTTCGTTGCACGAAAGCGACAAATTGGGTGATCTGGTTGAAACTGAGATGCTATCTATTCCTGAGGTAAACAGCACTGCCCGACGTACCGGACGCGGTGAACTCGACACACACTCGCAAAGCACCAACAGTGCCGAGATCGATGTGAATTTTACACTGAAGGAGCGTGAGCTGGAAACATTTTTAAAAGATGTTCGCAGCAAACTTTCCGGAATTCCGGGAATTGCATTTACCGTAGGCCAACCTTTGGGGCACCGCATCGACCACATGTTATCTGGAACCCGTGCTAACATTGCCATTAAACTGTTTGGCTCCGATTTAAACCGGATGTTCCAAATAGGCAACGAAATTAAATCACACATTGTAGACATCGACGGACTTGTAGACGTAAACGTTGAACAGCAGGTTGAAATTCCACAGATACAAATCCGGCCCAATCGTGATATGTTGGCTTTTTATGGCATTTCAATTCACGAATTCAATAAATTTGTTGATGTCGCACTGGGCGGTGAAAAGATGGCTGATATATACGAGGGTCAGCAAACTTATGATTTGATTCTTCGCTACAATACCGATTATACCGAGCAGTTGGAAGGCATTAAAAATGTATTGATCGACACACACGACGATAAAAAAGTACCATTGAGCGAGGTAGCAGAAATCGTTTCAGCCAGTGGCCCAAATTCTATAAGTCGCGAAAATGTAAAACGAAAACTGGTGGTTTCTGCCAACGTTGCTGGTCGCGATTTGCATAGCGTGGTAGAAGAAATCAAACAAAGTGTAAACGAAAATATCGACTTGCCGGAAGGTTACCGCGTTGAATACGGCGGCCAATTCGAAAGCGAAGAAAAAGCTTCGCGAATGTTGCTGCTAACATCAATCGCAGCTCTTTTTGTCATCTTCCTGCTTTTATTCCAGGAATTCAAAAACTTCAAACTGGCAGGTATCATTTTGCTGAACTTGCCGCTGGCACTGATCGGAGGAATTTTCGCCATTATGCTAACGTCAGGAATGCTGAGTATCCCGGCAATTATTGGTTTCATCACACTTTTTGGAATCGCTACCCGAAACGGAATTCTGTTGGTTTCGCGCTACCAAAGTCTGGAGCAACAGGGCGAAAAACTGTACGACACGCTGGTACACGGCTCGAAAGATCGTTTGTTACCGATTTTAATGACGGCGTTAACGGCAGCACTGGCGCTGATTCCGCTGGCAGTCAACGGCGATTTGCCCGGTAATGAAATCCAAAGCCCGATGGCGCAGGTAATTTTAGGTGGTTTGCTCACATCGACCATCCTGAATATTTATGTGGTGCCAATCGTTTACTATGCCTTAAGCAAAAATGGAAACTCTAAAAAGAAAGATAATGTCCACTAATTACTCGAATTGCACGAAGACTAAAATCACCCCCAGCCCCTAAAGGGGAGCCGAAAAAGTCCCCTTTAGGGGGTTTTGGGGTTATTGAAACGAATGGTTTTCTTATTAAACGCGTAATTCTTGGATACAAAATAGTATAAAAATGAAACAACTAATATTCACAATTATTGCTGTTCTGACAATTGGCCAATTTGTGTCGGCACAAAGTTACATTGATGCCCTGCTGACCGAAATTGAGCAGAACAATACCTCGCTTTCGGCGATACAGAAAACGGTTGAAGCTGAAAAAATGGGAAACAAAACAGGTATTCAACTTCAAAATCCTGAGGTGGAATTTCATTATTTGTGGGGCGATCCGTCGGCCATTGGTAACCGGACAGATATCAGCGTTCAACAGTCGTTTGATTTTCCATCGGCTTATGCATACCGCAATCAGATTGCAGACCTAAAAAATGAGCAGGCCGAGCTGGAGTACAAAAGGCAAAAAATGGATATTTTCCTTCAGACACGAATGATTTGCGCCGAACTTACCTATCAGAATGCACTGCGGACAGAATACCAAAAACGACAGAAAAATGCCAGCCGGATTGCAAAGTCGGTTGAAACAAAACTGAATGCCGGAGAAGCTAACATTCTGGATCATAACAAAGCAAAAGTTACGCTTTTAAATACGGAAGCCGAACTTCGCCACATTGAAATTCAAAGGCAAACATTGCTGCAACAGCTGGCAACACTAAATGGAGGCAAAACCGTTGATTTTGAAAATGCTGATTTTGAAAATGTAGTGATCACCGCTGATTTTGACCAGTGGATGACACAGGCAGCCGTGAACAATCCGATGCTCGCCTGGTTAAAACAGGATATAGAAATCTCAGATAAAAATGCCCGCTTACAAACGGCGCAGAGCCTGCCAAAATTAAATGCAGGCTATATGAGCGAAAAAGTAGTTGGCGAACATTTTCAGGGTGTCACTGTTGGGATTTCCATACCGTTATTTGAAAATAAAAACACCGTTAAATATGCCCGATTAAGAAGCGAAGCAGCACAGCAACGTGTGATAGATGAGAAATTGCGCTTTTACAATGAAATGAAAATGCAACATGACAAAGCCATCGCACTGCAGGAAAACATCGCAAAATTTCGCGAACAGCTGACCCTGCAAAACGACCTGGAATTGCTGAAAAAAGCATTGGACAAAGGTGCTATTTCGCTCGGCGAATATTTGTTCGAACTAACGGTTTATTACGATAGCCTGGAGAAATTACTGGAAATGCAACTCGAACTAAGCATCACTTATTCACGTTTGTTGATATACAGTTAATTTTAACGATAAAAACAAAGAATGTCACATTCGCACTCACATAATCATCATCACGAGTCGGGAAACCGACACGGAAAAGCCTTTGCCATTGGTATTGCGCTTAATGTGGTTTTTGTGGCTGTTGAGGTGGTTTATGGTTTGCTGGCAAATTCATCGGCTCTACTTGCCGATGCCGGCCACAATGCCAGCGATGTACTGAGCCTTGTGTTTGCCTGGACCGCTGCCTGGATGGCCACCATCCGCCCAACCGGGAAATACACCTACGGTCTCCGCAAAACAACCATTCTTGTTTCCATTCTTAATGCTTTGTTGTTATTTGGGGCAGTTGGTTTTATTGCCTGGGATGCAATTGGGAAAATCAAAAATCCGGAACCGGTGGCCGGAACACAGGTGATGATCGTAGCCGGAATAGGCGTAGTAATCAATACGATTACCGCCCTGCTGTTTATGAAAGGACAAAAGGAAGACCTGAACATAAAAGGTGCTTTTCTTCACATGGCAGCCGATGCAAGTGTATCGCTTGGTGTTGTCATTGCCGGGCTGCTAATAATATACACCGGTGCACTTTGGATCGACCCACTGACCAGTTTTCTGATCATTGGCGTGGTACTTTGGGGTACCTGGCACTTATTCACCGACTCACTGAAACTGGCACTTGACGCCGTTCCCGAACACATTGAAGTTGATGAAGTGCGGGCTTTCCTCGAAAGTCAGGCAGGAGTCATCGATGTACACGACCTGCACATTTGGGCCATGAGCACGACAAAAGTGGCACTTACCGCCCACCTGATCATGCCGGGTGGCAACGATGATGAGTTTTTAGCCCGTTTACAGGATGACCTCGAGCATAAATTTGCAATTGGCCATACTACTTTTCAGATTGAAAAAGAACAAGTAGAAGCCAATTGTAACACCGACTGTTAAATTGAAAAAAGGAAAACTGCTTCTTCGCTTGCTATTTATTTCAGTAAAATAATTTGTTGAGAATAAGAGCCACAACGCAACACATACATTCCTTCCGGCAAATTACTTAAATCAATTTGAGCCTGATTAGTATTGATGGTTCTGCTTTTCACGGGTACTCCGGTCAAATTGTAAATGGTTATAACCGCCTCTTCAACCTCCAGTCCTGAAACATTGATTACTCCCGTGGTAGGATTTGGATAAAATGCCAGCTTACTATCGGGTAAATTCTCTGTTTTAACATTCAGCAAAATGCTCAAATTATTCTTCTTCCAGTTTTTACCAAAGTGATTGTCAAGAACATTCGATTTTAAGGTAATTCCTTCTCCATTTGCGATCTCCGGCCAGCTTTCATCCAAATTGTAATGCACCTGATCAATAATAATTCCCTGGGGAGTTTCCAGCCTGACTGCTTCCCCTTCATCCGCCAGTCTTCCGCTTTCCCACTGGTAAACATTTCTGTTTTTATTTAGCCAGAAATCAGAATTCCTGTTGTATGCCACGTAAACATCTTTACCGGGATCAATAATTGTATTATCAGGAAAAGTGAAAGTGATGCCTTTTGTAAACACGTATCCGGAGATATCAAGCTCCGTACTGCCGGGATTGCTTAATTTTATAAACTCGTTGATCTCTGAAATGGTATTCGATTTAAAGGCTATTCCACTGATAATAACCTGGTTGAAGTCAAGCTGAATCGAAAGATTTGCCCCTATATTTCCGGAAGATGCGGTTCCAATACAAGGTGAAGAAGCATCCAGACTAAAATCGAATAAAGTGGGATTGGCAAATTGAGGATCGACAAACAAATTGCTTTCTGCCACTGGTAGTTCATCATTATCGGAGGTGGAATGTGAAATTTTTATAGTAGATTTTGAATCGCTGAAATAGCTGACATCGTAGGCATTCGATAAAATTGAATTTGTAACCTTCACATTTGCGCCGGCATCACCTTCATTTTTTTCATAAGTGGCCACCGGAGTTCCGTTTCCGTAGTAGGTACTATGATCAATAGTCACCCGGCTTGAATCTTTCAACCCGGCACCAAGGTTGCAGTTAACAAACACCGAATTTGAAATATTGGCCGACGATTGCTGACCCACCGAAACTCCCTTGTCGGTAATGTTATACACCAACATATTTTCGATCAAAATATTCTCGGCGCGTTCGCCAATGTCAATCGCATCGCTGTTGAAACCGTGAAAATCGCGAATTAAGGAATTTCTTATCACCCCGTTTTTAACATCATCATAATCAATTGCGTCGGTATCCGGCATGTCGTTACCTGTAAATTCGCAACTGTCGATAAAACCTTTTCCGTATTTGATATTGATGAGGTCGCCTGTAATCTCTGAATGCAGCCTACTGTTTTTCATCGTGATATCAGAATATCGTCCCAGAACCGGATTCTCATGCACATTTTCAATCACTGCCCCATCGATTAACAACACTGAATTGAATGCAGAAACTGCGGCAATTTCCCGTATCGGATTTGCTCCTTTGGAAGCGTCTTCAACAATAATATGGTTTAAATATGAAGTATCGGCACTTACAAAATTCAGGTTCCCCCATTTGTGATTTTTACTGTCCGGATTACTTCTGAAAACAACCTGTTCTTCCATTGTTCCTCTGGTTTCGAGTTTCCCATTTACAGTCATTGAAACATCATCCGAAAACCAGATTTCAACTCCCGGCTCAACAATGAGATTACCCGTTTCGGTAATAATAACATCATCGGGAACACGGTAAGGTGAACATGCTTTCTTCAAAATCAGTTCTTCGGCAATCACTTCAGGAACAATGCAACTTCCATCGCTTTCAAAAAGTGCGATCACCTCAAGATCTTCAGTGTGCGTTAAGTTCAAAGTTGTACTGGTGATCAAACCTGAACTGTCGGATGTAAATGCGGTCAGTTGTACATCAAAACTGATGTCGGAACTGGTTGGATTTGCCTGGTGAACTTCAACAGCAATAACATTAACACCTGAATCTAAGAGCGCTTTATCAACCGGGTAAACTAAAAAATCGCTTTCATCTCCACCGCCAATGGCAGTGCTTGCCCGTGTTGAATACATAATTTCCCCTTCCGGCATGTTATCGCGTGTTACCTCAACACCGTTCAGGTAAACTACAGCACCATCGTCGCACTTCAGGTTAACCTTCAAATTATCCAGATTCCCCGGATCTTCAATGGTAAACTTTTTCCTGAAATAGGTAGTAATGTGTTTATCATTGCTGTTTCCGCCAAAATCGACCACCGTATTTTCGTCGCCATCGCCATAACCCAGTTCAGCCTGTCCTTCTTTCCATTCGCTATCGTCAAAATCCGTATTCTTCCAGGTGACCGGGGCTGCCGATCCCGAATCGTTATATTTCCAAACTTCTTCTTTATCAATAATTACATTACTGCGAAGTATTTTCCAACCTACAAAATCACTCCCACTTTTTGCTTCGGCAAACAATTCAATTTCCTCATTTTTTGGATACGCCCCCTGACTTTCAGCTTGCTTAATTTTGATGCCGTTGAAATTGACTGTACCTTCATTTTCAGGAGATATGAGCAGCGCTAAAGTTTGGCTCTCTTGAAAACCATAGTTTTGCAAATCATTTAACAGGGCCGGAGGCCGGTGATCGGCAAATACTTTCATATCGTCGACTTCTTTATTCCAGTATCCCACAGAAGGGATCGCATCACCATAATCGGAGGTGGTTCCCCTCCACCTTTCAATATGTTTTGGAACTTCTTCTTCGATGTTAGAACTAAAATCATCGATCATTTTCTTTACCCGATCAGGATCAAAGGTCGTAAAGAGGTGATCGGCCAGGCGTTTTCCGAAATAGTGTCGGTAGTCGTCATTCTCAAGAAGCGCAGACAGCGGTATGACTTTCCGGTCGGCATAATAATCGATCATGTTGTTGCCGGCATTAAAAAAGGTACGGTCCAGGTCATTCAAAATCCATTTCCATTTTCCCCCGTCCTGCGGTTTCCAGGCCATTATGTTATGGTCGACCGAAACATTTTGTGCATAAATTTCAGTGATGATAAAATCAGTAAAATTTTCAATATCCATTAATTCAGCTACGGCATCGTAGTTCTCCTGATTCGACAAATCTTTGTGATACAAGGCTTCAAATGCAGCATACTGATCAAGTGAACCTGTTTCCACATAATTTTCATTCTCAATCATGTCAATTTTCCGGTCGCCAAGTTTGTGATTTTGAACAATAAAATCCTCGTTGACTTTGGAGCGCATATTGTGAATGCCCATGTACTCACCGTTAAAGTAAACCACACAAGCTCTGAATCCCTGAAAATCAACGTCCATATTCTCAGCAGTAAGCGATTGTGCCATTCCATCCCTGAACAAGGTATAAGCCCAGTCGCTGCCTGAAGCACGCAGGGCAAAATCGTCGAAAACACTCCGGTCGTGATCAAACAAAAGCGGATACTCAAGCTTTCCCTTTCCGTATTCTTTTCGAAAGTAAATTCCCAGCATTTTCTGTGGAAGCTGCCAGGAGTACAAACCGTTTACTTTTGTTCCCGCAGTCAGGTTAAACCCGGCGCGATCGCTGCCATCGTTTTCAAAGAGCTCAATGTTGACCGGAATTTCCCATTCAGGTTTAAAGTCCTGTACATAGATCCCCGTTATTGAATCCCAGAAATTATCGGGGTCCGAAGCCAGCGAAACTACCGGAAGTTCTCCGATCGAATCATTTTCATCGATAAAATAGGTGTTTGTTACGGTTTCTCCGGGAACCTGGTTCGCCTTGAAAATGCGGGCCCGAACCACAGTGGTTTTTTCAATCTGAAGATCAGCATTTAATATCGGTGAGCTTTCTGTGGGTTCCGAACCATCGAGCGTATAGCGCAAATCTCCTCCAAAGGTGTTCGAAACCGACACCGTAAGCGGCGAAGTAAAAATTCCTCCCAATGGGTTAAAGTGTGGCTTATTTTTTACGATACCTTCAAAATTCTGTGTGTAATTCGATAAACCAGGTGAGGATTCTGTAAAAAAATTCCATTCGGGACCGCCATCAGGTGTGCGCCCCATTGAAATGTTGGGCTCCTGAACACCGAACGACACCGAATCAATAAATATTCCGTCTGAATTTAGAATGGCCAGCTCCTCTCCATCAGCCGAAATTTTAAAATTGGTGTGCAGCCCGTTATCGAAACCATCAGCCCAAATGATTAAAAATCCTTTTGGTTCAATTTGCGTTCCCGACGGAATCTGCCACTTGGTAAGGTTGTTAAAATTATCGGTCAGGTAATAAGCTCCAAGGTCGACAATGGAATTCCCAGCATTGTAAAGTTCAAGCCAATCGGCACTCTCACCATAATCAGGATCAACAATTACCCCGGTATTCGACGCCAGAAATTCGTTAATAACTACCTGAGCTTTAGCCATTACAGGGAAAAGTAATAATGCAATATAAAAAGCGGCCAATCGTGGTATCTGTTTCATGCGATATAGTAAAAAAGTCTAAAACCGGGCAAAATATGTCCAAGTTCATTCGTGTTTAGTTCTGTCAAAACTATGAAAATATTTGAAATCACTGATCCAAACAATTGAATTGATCTTTTGGATCACATAATTATCCGTTTAGAAGAAATTTTCTTGTACAATAATTTAAACAATCAACTATTTCAGTTATTGAACCAGAAAGCTTTTCGATGATCTTTTCGATGTCTCTAACACCGATTTATGGCAGTTGTTTAATGGAAACAATTGTTAAGTTGATTCCAGATGAACTTAAAATATAAAGCAACTTTATCGCTCCAGAAATGAGGAAATGGCTAACTGAGCGTCTTCGAAAGTTTTATAGTTGATCAGTTCAATATCCGGGCAACCTGCGATCATCGCCGAAAGGTTTTTCCCTGATTCTGGTCGGAATAAACAGAGTACCCGTTTCCCGGCTTCAACGGCCCGGCCAATTTCATACCCAACACCCATTGAAATGGTAGTTACTTCGGCCACCAAAACATCGGCGGTCTTCAGCCATTCCAGATCGCGGTCGTGGATAAAACGATCGGTTGGACCATCGTCGCCCAGGCTACTAAGCGCTTTATCGCCAACATGCTCGGTAAGCACTTTACCAAAGTTTTTGAGGGAATTAATAATTTCAAAATACAATTCTGCATCTTCACGACCTCCGCGAATGGAGCCTGCAAAATAAATCTTCATCGCTATTTATTTACATCCGGAACTTTACCAAATCCACCAATCGCTACACCAGGTTCGCCTTCACTCTGAACCAGAATCCTTGTTTTTGGTAAGCTTTCTGGATAATTTTTCTGCAGGAACTGGATTAGTTTTTCACGCACATGAACGCGCAGGTCCCAGGCCGTTGGCGAATCTTTGGCACTCATCAGTGCACGTACTTCTACGCCATTTTGTTTGGCATCTGTTACCTGCAATACATTTACTTTTTTATCCCACAATGGTGTTGCTTCCAGCACCCTGGTCAATTCTTCGCGTAGGGCATCGAACGATACTTTGTAGTCGGTGTAAATAAAAACTGTACCCAATATATCGGCCGAAGTGCGTGTCCAGTTCTGAAAAGGCTTTTCGAAAAAATAGGTCGAAGGAACTACCAAACGCCGCAAATCCCAGATTTTAACCACCACATAGGTCAGTGTAATTTCTTCAATTCTTCCCCACTCGCCTTCAATAACTACCACATCATCGAGCCGGATGGGCTGGGTAATAGCAATCTGCAAACCCGCAATAACGGCCCCGATAAATTTCTGAGCTGCAAAACCAACAATAATACCGGCAACACCGGCCGAGGCAAACAGGCTGACTCCCAACTTTCTTACATCGTCGAACAACATTAGAACCGCCCCGATTGCAATGACAATAATGAGTGCTATAAAAACACTTTCGAGAATATTAAACTGTGTCTGGAATTTGCGCGACCGTAAATTATCTTCGGCCGCGGTATTGAATCTTTCAAGGAAAATACGTTTGATTGTTCGGAGTGAGGAAATAAGCAACCATGCAATACTAACTATCATAAGGATGGATCCTACGGTATCAAAAATTGGGTAAGATTCCTCGTAGGTAAAGTCGTATTTCTCGATAAAATATTTAAGAAAAATAGAAATCAGTAACAATAGAATGGGTAGGATAAATCGTTTAAAGTGCTTCATAATTTTTCCGATTTGGTTGTTGTTCTACTTCGCAAATTGAACGGTCATAATTTCGTGAAACGACCTTTTTTTGCCTTTAATTTACAAAAATTAGATTGAATTAGTTTACTGGGTTGATTGGGCTTCTACTTTTCTTAACACCTGAAAAACCAATATGTTGAATGAGGCACAAAAAAAGGAGGCTCATCGCCTCCTTTCAAAATTATATGTTATTTCGATTAATTCATTGAAATTACCAGACCTGGCTGGAAGTAGCCCGCATAAGACGTTTCGGAATGCAGTGCATCAATGGTTTTCCTAATGCCTTCATCGTCGGTAATAGCAGCACGTATAGCGCCTTTTTGGTAGTAATACCTGGTTACGATTTCGTCTTCCAGTAAATCGCTTATTTCGTCGCGGAAACCACTAAGGTCCTTATCTAGATCAGGCACCAGTTTGGCTTTTAAGGCTTCAAACTCTTCTTTTGCCAAACCGTAATATTTTTCGTTTTTCGCAGTTTTCAGCAGCGTTTCAAAATCAGTCTGCGACTGCGAATCATAATGAAAATCAGAAGCTTTTACAAAATCGGTAAATTGTCGGTAAATATCATCGGTAATTTTGAAATCTTCAGGCTGAGCGATCGATTCATTTTCATTGGCATATTTAGTCGCAAAATCGAAAATTTTAAACTGCGTTGCTAACTCAATCGCTAGGGTTCCGAGGTTTTCAACATCCACTTTCATATCCGGAACAATACCTCCCCCGTCGTACACTTTTCGTCCGTGTTTAGTGGTAAATTCCGTAATCAGCGAATCAGGTACATGACCAACACTGCCATCCTCGTTGCGGTGCGAATAATCCAGAGCCTGAATACAGCGGCCACTGGGGATGTAATATTTTGCGGTGGTTACTTTCAACTTGGTATTGTAACTCAGGTCGCGGGTAGTTTGCACGAGCCCTTTACCAAAAGTTCGCGAACCTACAATAATTCCACGATCGAGGTCTTGTATGGCTCCCGAAACAATTTCGGAAGCTGAGGCTGAACCACGATTCACCAGAACGGCAATTTTAATGGTGGTATCGATAGGCTCTGAAGTAGCTTTATACACTTTGTCCCACTGCTTTACCTTTCCGCGTGTGCTTACAATTTCTTCGCCTTTAGGGACAAAGAAGTTTACAATTTTCACGGCTTCCATCAACAATCCGCCGGGATTCCCACGAAGATCAAGCACCAATGCATCCGGATCGTTTTCTTTTAAATCAAGAAAAGCTTTCTTTACATCCTCGCCGCAGTTTGCCGTAAAATTCGACAAACGAATGTAGGCCGTGTTATCGTCGAGCATCCCGTAATAAGGAACCGCATCGATGGATACTTTTTCGCGAACCACTTCAAAATTGAGTGGTTTTTTCTCTCCCACACGTTCAATCTTTATCGTCACGGGTTTATTTGCCGGACCCTTCAGCAGACTACTCACATCTTCAGTAGTCATTTCCTTAGTATCTTTCCCCGAAACCTCAAGAATAACATCACCCGCTTTTAGCCCGGATTTTTGCGCCGGAAATCCTTCGTAGGGTTCCGAAATAATAATGTTATCGCCATGCTTCCCGATCAAGGCTCCAATTCCGGCATACTCGCCGGTGGTCATAAATCGAAAATCCTCAATCTGATCTTCTGAAATGTAATTGGTGTACGGATCGAGCGACTGCAACATATCGTCGATACTGGTTTTTACCAGTTTATTCGGGTTGATCTCATCCACATAAAACATATTCAGTTCCCTGAAAAGTGTATGATAGATGTCCAGGTTTTTTGCAATTTCAAAGTTTTTCTCATCGCGCGTAAAGCTGAAAAACGAAACGCTTAATACAGCCACGAGAGCTATTCCAATCCAAATTTTTTTCTTCATCATCTTTTCTCCTTTCTGAATTTGTTGGCCTTAAATTCAGTTATGAACTGCCAAAAGTAACAATTCTTACCCGATATAAGTTAACAATACGAACTATTCATTACGTTAATTTATATTAAAAACAGGTGAGTTTGTCTTAAATAGAAGTCGTCAATACACCATGTTGTTCAACGAGTTAGCAAATTTAATCGCTTTTTTCGCTGATCTCCTTTTCATTTTTTGAATTAAACCCTGAAAAGTCCCCGATGTCAAATGAACGAATTCAATTATAACAAACATTAAAGTCATGAAGATCAAATTTTTAACATTAGCAGTACTTGCCATTTTTGCAGTTGGCAGTGTAAATGCCCAAAATGCTGAAAGAGGAAAACGGGATTTGGAAAAGAAAGGTGAAATGATGAAACGCCACGACCTGAGGGCCGAACGGATGGACAATTTCTTTACTGAAGAACAACAGGAACAAATGAAAGCGCTTCGCCTTGAAACCGCGAAACAAATTAAACCGCTTCGCAACCAGTTAAACGAACTGGAAGCTCGTCAGCAAACGTTGACAACGGCTGAAAAAGCCGACTTGAACGCCATTTATCAGAACATTGATAAAATTTCGGATGTAAAAGCGGATATACAGAAAATTATGGCCAAACAACACCAGGAGATCCGGTCGATACTGACCGAAGAACAACGCCTGAAATTTGATGCCCGAAAAGACAGAATGAAAGACCGCAGGGGTGATCGTTTCAGAGGCGAACGACCACCACGCAACAACAGAGGATAACAAGAGGGGAACTGGTAGTTTATGAGGTCGATCCGATTATGGATCGGCCTTTTTTTTATGATTCAGCAAATTTTATTCGCCGAAAATTTGCAGGTGGTTGTTTCATTAGTCCCCAAAAAGTCATTGTGTTCTAATAATTATCGGGATATTTCAGAATCTATCGTCATAGATAAGCCGCTGAAGATTCTGAATCAAGTTCAGGATGACAAACCAATGACTTTTAAATCAGCTTCCACTCGAAGAAATTTTTATACTCTTTTTCTATTTACCGACTAAATTCCCGTGTTCAACGAAAAATTACTCCGCTTGTGAATCATTCCAATTAACTTACAGCTTTAAACCAAACAATTGCGCTAAAAATGAAACGGAAATTATTACTCGCTTTGCTCAGCGTCCCGCTACTTTTTTCTTCGTGCATCTTTTCTCCATCAATGAGAGGCAACGAAAACGTCGTTAAACAAGAAAGAGAGGTAGATCCTTTTGATGAAATAAAAGTAAGCAGGGGAATAAACCTGTACCTCACCCAGGGAGAATCATTCGCACTTATTATTGAAGCGGATGAAAACCTGCTTGAAGTGATTGAAACTGAAGTTGCAGGCGACGAACTGATCATCCGATCGACTGCCAATGTAAAAAGTGCTAAATCTTTTAAAGTCTTCGTAACAGCTCCCGAATTTGAAGCGATAAAAGGATTGGCGGGTTGCAATATTTTTTCTGAAACTGAACTTTCTACCAGTGAACTTGTATTGCGGGCCTCTGCAGGTTCAAATTTCAACCTTGAAATAAGTGCTAAAACAGTGGATGTCTCGGCATCAGCCGGTTCAAATATGAAATTGAAAGGTCTGGCAGAAGATTTTTATGGAAAGGCAAGTTCAGGATCGAACATAAAAGCCGAGGATCTGAAATCAACAAAGGCCGAGGTAAAAGTGAGCAGCGGAGCCAACATTTGGATAACTGCCAGCAAAAGGCTGGAAGCCAACGCCAACAGCGGCGGAAATATTTTTTACGCGGGTGAACCTTCTGATACTGATGTTCATAAATCGTCGGGCGGAAACGTAATTAAAATGTAGTTTCCCTGTAACTTTCAATATTATCATTCGTCCTTACAGAGATCAACACAAACAATTCAAAAAAATGAGAAAACTTAAAGCAATTTTTCTGATCGCAATGATCACCATTTCGATTCCGGTATTGGCCGGGAACAGTGATAAAACTGAAAACAGGAACCTGAGTGGTTTTAATGCGATCGATGTATCAACCGGGATCGACCTCTACATTTCCATGGGCAGTTCGGAAGCCGTAAAAGTAGTGGCCGACGACGATGTAATCGATGACCTGAAAACCGAAGTAAGAAACGGTACACTGCATATTTACACAAAAAGGAATAACTGGTTAAACTGGGGCGATAATAAAACACGTAAAGTATACGTAACCGTTACCAAACTGGAAGGAATTGATGCTTCATCGGGCTCCGACGTGGAATCGGAAAACACATTGGATGGCGAGAAACTGGATATTTCGGCCAGCAGCGGCTCGGATATTGAACTGGATGTACACTACAAAAACCTCTCGCTCGATACCAGCAGCGGCTCCGATGCAGAACTTCGTGGAAAAGTAAAATACCTGAAATTGTCGGCCAGCAGCGGCAGCGACATCGATGCTGCAGAACTGGAATCGCAATATTGCAAAGTAAGTGCCAGCAGTGGTTCCGACATTAGCTTAACCGTAACCGACGAGTTGGAAGCCAATGCCAGCAGTGGTGCGGATATCGTTTATCACGGAAATCCTCAAATGAGAGATATTGATGAATCAAGTGGTGGCGATGTAAGAGGAAGATAATTTGAATCTCGTAATATATCAAGGCGGATCATTCCGCCTTTTTTTGTACCTATTTTCAGCTAATCCAATATAAACCATATTTTTGCGTTCATATTTTCACGCTGATGAAAAAGGCAAGCAAGAGCTTAATTCTAATTGTACTTTCTATTCTGGCATTTGTTATTCCCGGCAAATCGCAGGACGGTAATCCATTACAGTTTCTCCCGGGCGTTAGTCAGTCGTCTCTTTTCAATCCTGCTCATCAAAATAAAACCGAAAAACTGGTCATTGGTATACCCCTGATTTCGGGAAGCACCTTCGACTGGAAAGCAAATTTTTCCATCGATTATATCTTTTCAAAAAACTTCGCCTACAGCTTTGCGAATTTCTATAACGAACTTGGCGAACCCGGCGATGCCGTTGCCAATCTGGAGATTCCGATGATCTATCTCAGCTGGAGAACAGAAGAGCACAATTTCAGTTTCTCCATTCGTGATCGTGTGTATGCAACAGCCTACTTCGACGACGAAATCCTGAACTTTCTCGACCTGGGAATTCAACCCTATTACGGGAAAAGCGAGGAGTTTGGCCCAATAACCTTTAAAAGCATCTATTACCGCGAATTGGCGCTTGGCTATTCCTATAAAATATGGGATGGATTTTCGGTAGGCATCCGACCAAAACTTTTGTTTGCACGTTTCTACTACGATGTACCGGAATTGTACATCAGTGTTTCAACCGACACGGAACAAGAACAATTATTGATGACACCAAACGGAACCTACACACTTTCAGCACCGGTTGATGTAAACTACATCGAAGAGATCGGAGCCACAACCATTCGCCCAAATCCGCGCCCGACCGATTACATTTTCAACTTTCATAACCTGAGTCCGGCAATTGATCTGGGTTTAAACTACAAATTTGATAACGGTCCCGAAATTTCTGCATCAGTCCTGGACCTTGGCTATGTGGGTTTTAAACACAATACCTATGACATTGAATTTACTGATGCAATTCGCTACAATGAAGCAGACCTCTACCAATCTAAATATCCCGATCAGCCCAGCTACAAGGAACCCAAGCTGGCATTGCAGGATTTTAGCGACTCCATCCCTTTTGTAACCCTTGCAGAAAGTATTGATAACAGAGTGATTGAACAGATTCCGCTAAAAATCGCCGGCAGCTTAAAACAGGAAATTTCAAATAAAATGGAGTTGGGATTATCCGCACAATTAACCCACACAAAAAGCTACACCGATAATTACATTAGTGGATTTATGCATACTCAACTGGGCGAAAAAGTGAACCTGGCTGCCACTGTGAATTTGTTAAACTTCAATAAATTTCTACCAGGAATTGCTGCAAGTTATACCGGCAGGTGGGTACAATATTACATCTCGACCAATAATATCACCGGTTTTGTAAAACCCACATCAGCAAAATATCTAAATTTGTCGTTTGGTGTGAATTTTTTATTTTCCACCACAGAAAAATAGCAGATAAATGATTGCCTTCGTTTTATTATATATTCCAAAACTGATCATTACCGTTGCCGTAATTTTGCTGATATATTACGGGATTCGAATTTTCTCGCGTTACGTACTTCCACTCCTGATCGATAAAGGGATTAAAAATATGCAGCAGAAAATGCAGGATCAGCAAAGGGGCAAGCAGCCACCAAGCCGTCCCGAAGGCGAAGTAACCATTGAAGGCCAACCTCAGCACAAAAAGAACAAGCAGGGCGACAGCGGTGAATACATCGATTTTGAGGAAGTAGATTAAACGGAAGATTTGAATAGTAGAATCATAGAAGGTTAGAATTTAGGAGGAAACTGCAATAAATTGTAACCTGGTCAACTTCAGTTAGGCATCTACATCCAGAATCTGGCATCTGAATTCAGTTCCCATTTTAAAAGAATCTCAACGCTTGTAGCTCATAACCCACGGCTCGCAGCTAAATAAAAAAAATCGTTTACATTTGTGCTTCAATTCAGAATTTATAGACGAAATGGCACAAGAAGATATTTTCAAGAAACTGGTAGCGCACTGCAAAGAATACGGTTATGTATTTCAATCGAGTGAGATTTACGACGGACTTGGAGCGGTTTACGATTACGGACAATACGGTGTTGAACTGAAAAACAACATCAAAAAATACTGGTGGGACAGCATGGTACTATTGCACGAAAATGTGGTTGGTTTAGACTCAGCAATTTTTATGCATCCAACCATCTGGAAAGCATCGGGCCACGTTGATGCTTTTAACGATCCGCTTATCGACAACAAAGACTCGAAAAAACGCTACCGTGCCGATGTTCTGATTGAAGACCAACTGGCCAAGTACGAAGAAAAAATGAACAAGGAGGTGGCCAAAGCTGCCAAACGTTTTGGCGATGCTTTCGACGAAAAACAGTTTCGTGAAACCAATTCACGTGTACTAGCCAATCAGAAAAAATACGACGAGTTGCATGCACGTTTTGCCAAAGCATTGAACGATAATGATCTGGCAGAATTAAAGCAAATCATCGAAGACCAGGGAATTGTTTGTCCAATTTCAGGATCACGAAACTGGACCGATGTTCGTCAGTTCAACCTGATGTTTGCCACCGAAATGGGATCGACTGCTGAAGGTGCATCAAAAATCTTCTTACGCCCGGAAACAGCACAGGGTATTTTTGTAAACTACCTAAACGTGCAAAAAACCGGACGCATGAAAATTCCATTCGGAATTGCACAAATCGGTAAAGCTTTCCGTAACGAAATCGTAGCCCGTCAGTTTATTTTTCGTATGCGCGAGTTCGAACAAATGGAGATGCAGTTTTTTGTTCGCCCCGGCACCGAACTCGACTGGTTCGAGAAATGGAAAGAAACACGCATGAAATGGCACCACGCCCTTGGTTTCGGCGACGAAAATTACCGTTTCCACGAGCACGAAAAGCTGGCACACTATGCCAATGCTGCTGTTGATGTGGAATACAAATTCCCGTTTGGATTTAAAGAAGTGGAAGGAATTCATTCTCGTACTGATTTCGACCTGTCGCAACACGAGAAATACTCGGGCAAAAAGATCCGATACTTCGATCCTGAACTCAACGAATCGTATGTACCATTTGTCGTGGAAACCTCGATCGGTGTCGATCGCATGTTCCTTCAGGTTATTTCAGCTTCTTACTGCGAAGAACAATTGGAAAAAGATACACGCGTAGTGCTGAAATTACCACCGGTATTGGCTCCAATTAAGCTTGCCGTATTGCCGCTGGTAAAAAAAGACGGTCTGCCCGAAAAAGCACGCGAGATCATCGATGAACTGAAATTTGATTTCAACTGTCAGTACGACGAAAAAGACTCGATCGGTAAACGTTACCGTCGTCAGGATGCTATCGGTACTCCATTCTGTGTAACAGTGGATCACCAAACGGCTGAAGACAGTACCGTGACCATCCGCTATCGCAACACCATGGAACAGGAACGCGTTGCCATTGCAGAACTTGGAAAGATTATCGGCGAGCAGGTAAGTTACAAGAAGTTGTTTGGGAAAATTTAGTAATTCCATTACTGTTCCTACATATTGCAATTCCCCTTTGGTAAATGCTAAAGTTTATGCAACTTTATCGGATAAATTTTATTAAAGAATAAAATCCACAATCCATGAATATCAAGCCTATCCTGAAAAGTCTTGTTCCGCATGTCATTGCTGTGCTGGCGATGATCATTGTCTCCTCTGTTTACTTTTATCCCGCCTGGGAAGGAAAAACACTCCAGGGAGAGGACGTTGTTGGAGGCTATGGAAAAGGCCGCGAAGCCCGTGATTTCAAGAAATACGAAGATGAGACAGTAATCTGGAATGGCTCGATATTTAGTGGAATGCCTGAATATGTGCATGCAAAATACAAAGGTGCATCGGCGTTGAAAAAGGTCTTCTATTTACCCATGCGGTTTGGAATGCCCCGGGAAGTTGCTTCCATTTTCTGGTACATGCTGGGCTTTTATATTTTGCTGGTTGCAGTTGGAATTTCACCTCAATTCGCTGCAGGTGGAGCAATGGCCTTTGCCCTTGGCTCCTACAATATTATCATCATTCTCGCCGGCCATTACATGAAGGTCTATACACTTGCATTGATCCCGCCAACTCTGGCCGGTATCATTTTAATATTCAGAGGCAAATACCGGTGGGGGCTGATTCTGACATCGTTTTTTCTGGCCATGCAAATTACTATGGCACACGTACAAATGATGTACTACTTTTTTATCGCTCTCCTCGTGTTTGGAATTGTTGAGCTGGTTTTTCAAATAAGAGAAAAAACGCTTAACCAATTTTCAAAAACGGTACTGGTTCTGCTGGCAGCAGCCGTTTTAGGTATTGCTCCCAATTACTCCCGGTTAATCAACTATTACATGTTCAACGATTACACTATTCGTGGGAGTAGTGAACTTACCATTGGTAACGAGGAGGTAAAGACAAATAAGGGACTGGATAAGGACTATATAAACATGTGGAGCAGCGGTGTTGATGAAGCGATGATGGTTATCGTCCCGAATGTAAAAGGTGGTTCAACCGCTTCAATCGCACAAGACAGGGATCTGCTGAATTCAATACCTCGTCAATACCGGCAAACACTCGGAAGTTTTAATCAGTATTGGGGAAATCAGCCTTTTAGCGGCGGACCAAATTACCTGGGAATTGTGTTTGTCTTCTTATTTGTTCTGGGGATTTTTCTGATAAAAGATCGTTTAAAATTGGCTGTTTTAATCCCGGTCATTCTGTTCCTGCTACTTGCCATGGGAGGTAACTTTTCATTCTTTACCGATCTCTGGATCGACTACTTCCCCATGTACAATAAATTTCGGGCCCCTGTATCCATTCTCTCCATTACAGCTATTTTACTGAGCTTTTATGCCTTGTACAGTACCTATCAAATCAGTACCAACGAAAATGTATTGGCACGAAAAACTGAAGTTCCGGGAATTAAAAGTAAACAACCGGTTTATATGCTTGTTGCCGCCGGATTCCTTGTCTTTTTGCTGATAAATATTGCATTCCCGAATTTATTCAACTCCTACATTAGCGATGTTGAACGAAATCAAATTGCCCAGTGGCAAAGTCAAGCCAACGCCGGAAATCAGGTCGATCAAATCATAAACGAGCTGATTGCTTTTCGTATCGGGGTTTTTCGTGCCGACTTATGGAGAGCATTCATTTTTGTGATCTTACTAACTGTTACACTCTATTTCTTTGCCCGTAAAAAGTTATCAAAGCAAGTATTCTGGGGAATTATTGTCCTTCTCGCCCTGGTTGATTTTTGGGGAGTTGGCCGTCGTTATGTCGGCTTAGATCAGTTCCACAAAAACAGTTTAGTAAAAGAAACTTATGCATTGTCTGACAATGATCGTCAGATCTATCAGCAGGAAATGAATGTTCATCCCGATATACAGGAAAAATTAACGGAATACACGGCCAGGTTCAATCCTGCAAATGCAGAAGAGAAGGCAGCACTTTTAACCCATGTAATTAACAAGTACACGAATTACAGGGTATTTAATATTGCGGGATCTCCTTTTCAGGAAAACGTAACTTCCAACGCGCATAAATCCATTGGAGGTTATCATCCGGTAAAACTCAGAAGATACCAAGACATGATAGAACACCATATCGGGAAAATGCACATGCCTGTTTTAAACATGCTAAACGCCAAATATTTTATTACACAGGGAGGTGTCCAGAATAATCCAGCAGCAATGGGAAATGCCTGGTTTGTCGATTCAGTAAAATGGGTTGATAATGCGAACGACGAAATACTGGCATTAAATGATATTGATGTCAGTAAAACCGCTGTTATCAGAACAAAAAACAAGGACAAACTGGCTCCCGTTTCAGTAGATGGTCAAACAAACGGATCGATTGCACTGGAAGATTATTCTCCGGATAAAATGGTGTATAGTTCTGCTTCAGACAAAGATGGGTTAGCGGTTTTCTCTGAAATCTATTATCCCGACTGGAAAGCATTTATCGATGGCGATGAAGCTGAAATTTACCAGGTGAACTATGTTTTAAGGGGCGTCGAAATTCCACAGGGTGATCATAAAATTGAATTTGTGTTCCATCCCGGACACTATTATACATCGAACACCATTTCGCAAATCGCTTTCTATCTGATGTTGCTGATTGTCGGATTGTCGGTTTTATGGGATATCAGGAAACGAATCACCACAGTTTAAGTTGGCCTGACATGCAAAAAAGACACGGGAACCGTTTACAATACTTTCAGGAACAGGGATACACCACCAATAAATATGTTATCCCGTTTATTGAGGAGATTAAAAAATTAACGCCCGATTCAAAAGTACTGGAAATCGGATGTGGAGAAGGCGGTAATCTAAAACCTTTCCTTGATTTAGGATGTAAATGCTGGGGTATTGATTTGAATCAGAATCAAATCAACAACGCCAAAACATTCTTTACCGAACATCCCAACAACAAAAATCTAACGCTTATTTGCGAAAATATCTACGACATTAAATCCTTGCCTCAGTTCGATTTTATTGTCATGCGCGATGTGATTGAACACATTCCCAACCAGGAGAAATTCATGGGATTCCTGCAGCAATTTATGCTGCCTGGTGCTGTTGTATTTTTTGGATTTCCCCCGTGGCAAATGCCTTTTGGCGGACACCAGCAGGTATTTAAAAATAAATTCTTATCAAAAGTGCCTTATACGCATTTGTTGCCACGCTTTTTATACCGCTTTGTAATGCGTGTATTTGGCGAGTCGGACGGAATGATCAGCAGCAGAATGGATATTAAAGACACGGGTATTTCCATCGAACGTTTTGAAAGGATCGTTAAGAAAGAAAAATACAGGATTGAAAAAAGACATTACTACCTGATCAATCCCAACTACGAAGCAAAATTCTCGTTAAAACCAAGAAAACAAATAGGGCTTATCGCACGGATTCCATATTTAAGGAATTTCTTTACCACAGCCATGTACTATGTTTTATCGTTTCAAACAAAAAACGAATCGAATTCATGATCAAGTATAGTGTTATTGTAGCTGTTTATAACCGGGTAGATGAAGTTCAGGAATTGCTTCAGTCGGCCGAGAAACTAGAGTTCGACCGTAAAAATTTTGAGCTCTTGTTTGTTGATGATGGTTCTAAAGACGGCTTTCAGCAATTTATCGAAAAATACAAATCGGAAAGCGGCTTAAACATTCGGGCCATCTACCAGGAAAATAAAGGCCCTGGAGAAGCTCGTAATAACGGAATGCTTAATGCCCTTGGCGATTATTTCATTTATGTTGATTCCGATTGCATGTTTCCTCCACACTGGTTAAAGGAAATCGATAAAGAGGTGGTTAAAAACAATTTCGATGCCTTTGGCGGACCCGATACTTTCCACCCGTCATTTTCACCACTTCTAAAAGCCATAAATTATTCCATGACTTCGCTGATTGGAACAGGTGGCACCAGGGGAAGCAAAAAGTCGGTAGGGAAATTCTACCCGCGAAGCTTTAATATGGGCGTCCACCGCAGGATATTTGAGCATATTGGCGGCATGAATAAACTACGTCACGGCCAGGACATGGACTTCTCGCAACGTATTTATGATGCCGGATACAAAGTTGGCCTTATTCCCGATGCTTTTGTTTATCACAAACGCCGGACAAGTTTAGCGAAATTTTACCGCCAGATATTTAACTGGGGTGTGGCACGCATCAACCTGGCGCAGAAACACCCGTCGATGCTGAAACCGGTTCATTTGCTTCCGGCAATGGTTGTTCTGGGGATTATTGCGCTGGCGTTATTTACCTTGCTGGTTCCTTCAACAGCAAAAATTTTATGGTCGCTTACAGGCATTGGATATACGCTTGTAGTGATTTGGGCATTTTTCGAGGCCTTCATGAAATATAAATCGTTGGCTGCTGCCTTGTTGAGCCCCATAACATTAAACATCCAGGTGTTTGCCTATGGATTTGGATTAATTAAAGCACTGTGGCAAACAAAAATATTAGGTAAAGAAGAAGCCAGAGGTTTTGTTAAAGGCTATTACGGTAAGAAGAAATAGTACCTTTTCAACAATATGACTGATATTCCTTACATTTACAAGCGGAATTAAACGCATGAATTCATTACCGAAAATCAGTATTATAACGGTTGTATTTAATGGAGTTCAATTTATCGAATCTACCATTAGAAGCGTAATCGGTCAAAATTATCCGAATTTTGAATACCTGATCATCGATGGGAAATCAACCGATGGAACGGTTGACCTTATCAAAAAGTACGAAGACAATATTGGATTTTGGGTGAGTGAGCCCGACCAGGGAATTTACGACGCCATGAACAAAGGGCTGAAAAAAGCCACCGGCGATTTTGTGCTTTTTATGAATGCCGGCGATGCATTTTACGAAAAGAATACCCTTTCCAAAATCCCTTTTGAACAACATCCAAATGCTGATATTTTTTATGGAGAAACAGTAATTATCGACGAAAATACCGGAGAAGAACTCGGATTGAGACGTAAAAAACTACCCATCGATTTAGACTGGAAGCATTACAAAAAAGGGATGGTCGCCTGTCATCAGTCAAGCTTAGTCAGAAAAAATATTGCAGGAGAATACAACACTGAATACAAATTGTCGGCCGATATTGATTGGGTAATACGTGCGCTGAAAAAATCGCGGGAAACGGTTTTTACCCAAACCATTGTGGCTCGTTTTCTGAATGGAGGCGTCTCGCGAAAACAACAAAAAAACAGCCTAAAGGAACGCTTCAACATTATGCGGAAATATTTTGGTCTGCCACAAACCATAATCAGTCATATTGGGTTCTTTATTGAATCCCTGGCCATAAAAGCCGGGTTAAAACCATTGTTCCGAAAAAATACCTTTGTTACCTGAAAATGCAGAAAAAGAAGATCCTATATATTCATCACAGCGGCCGTTTGGGAGGAGCACCCAAAAGTCTGAGTTTATTGGTTCAGCGTATCGATCGGGAAAAGTACGAACCAATTATTCTAACCATTAAAAATGGTCCTGCGGTTGAGTTGCTAAAAAGTACCGGAGCACAGGTTATTGTAAAACCGTATTTATTTCCCTACCACGGAACTACAGTATCCGGCATGTCTTTGCATTTTTTTCTGCAGAATAATGTCTTTTTGATTCCCACTTTCCTGGGAGCCCGGAGAATAATAAAAAGAATCAATCCTGATTTAATTCACCTCAATACCACTTGTCTGTTTGCGTTCGCTGCTGCAGCAAAATCCTTAAAACCCAAGGTTAATGTAATTACGCATGTACGTGAACCGCTATTAGATAATATTTTTGGAAAAATTCTTAAATATGCTAACTACCGTTTTGTCGATGGCTTTATTTCAATTTGCAAAAATGATGAAAGCCATTTGCTAATAAAACAAAAACCTGCCGAAGTAGTATATAATTTTGTAGATTTTAAAACATATAACAGAGCGCTTAAGTCCAAAATATTAAGGGACGAGTTGAAACTTGCCAACACATCCATTGTATGCCTTTGTCTTGCAAGAATTGCCTCAACAAATGGAACATTGGAATTAATACAGCGTTTTAATGAACTTGACGATAGGTTCCAAGATTATAAACTTATCATAGTTGGGAAAAAGCTCAACAATAAATACGAAAAAAAATGTATTAAGGAAGCCAGCAATAATCCGAATATCTTTATTTTACCTTTCCGAAAAGATGTTCCCGAGGTGATTGCTTCATCTGATATTGTATTCTGCCCGTTCACCGAACCGCATTTTGCCCGTGGAATTATTGAAGCCTCCGCAATGGGTAAACCAACTATCGGGAACCGGATTGGAGGAGTTGATGAACTAATAATCCATGAAGAAACGGGTTATCTAATCAACATTTCTTCGCAAACTGATTTTGAAAACCGCATGTTACAATTAAAATCCGAAGAGAAAAGAACAAAATTGGGTGAAAAAGGATACGCTTTTGCGAAGGATAACTTCGATGCAAAAACGAATGCAGAAAAAACTTTCGGTTTTTACGATAGATTTATTTAATTCGAGATTCAAAAATCAAAATCTTATACCATCATGAAATTTGTAAAAAAGGTTGGTGTTCAAATGGAAAAATACTTTAATGCCGACCTCAAACGTCGCATTAAAATATTAAATACTTATCAAATTGATACATTGTTTGATATTGGCGCGAATGTTGGACGATACGCTTTAATAATGCGAAAAGCCGGTTACAGTGGCAAGATCATTTCGTTCGAACCAATGTCTGCAGCTTTTGAACAGCTAAAAAACAATTCTAAAAACGATAAGAACTGGATTATTAACCATTATGGCCTGGGAAATGAAAATACGGAAACAGAAATAAATATTTCAAATAATTCGTATAGCAGTTCTATCCTGAATATCATGCCAACTCATGTTGAAAGCGCTCCTAATTCGCGTTATGTGGCCAAAGAAGAAATTCAATTAAAAACCTTTGATTCCGTTTTTAAAAGTTTTTACAAAAAGGAATCCAGGATCATGATGAAGATTGACACGCAGGGCTTTGAAAAGCATGTGCTTGAAGGTGCTGAAAATTCATTAAAGGATGTTGAAGTTTTACAACTGGAAATGTCATTGGTGCCTCTTTATGAAAATGAAATGCTATACCTCGATATGATTCATTACCTCAGCAGTAAAGGATTTCATTTATATTCGCTCGAAAGTGGTTTCTCAAATCCAAATACCGGCCAGTTACTGCAGGCTGACGGGATTTTTGTGAGAAATATACTTTAGATTGATGGAGAGGACAGACAACCCAATTCGCTTTATTAAGAAGATTGAGCAATAAAAATATGTATTAAATGGGCCAGCAAAAAAAAGATTTGTTATTAGTTTGCAATAAGTTCCCCTATGGCTTTGGGGAAGCCTTTTTGGAAGCTGAATTTCCATTTTTATACGACGCTTTCCAAAAAATTGTAATTCTCACCATCACTGATCAGGAAAATCAGACCCGAAAAATCCCATCAGATGTTACGCAAATACGCAAACCAAAAACTCTGAGTTTTAAGGAAAAAATTCAAACAGCATTCTATATTTTAGCTCATCTAAAATCATTCTTTCAACTTATTGTTCACGAAATAAAGGCGCGTGAAGAGATATTAAGAACAAATAAGCATCTGGATTTTGGACGTAAATATTTACACTTTATTCCAATTATTGAAAATGCTTTCAAAGCCTTTAACCTTAAACAGTACTTTAAGAAAAACGCGCTTCCCCACATACAAAATAATTCAATGCTTTATGCCTATTGGCAGGATTACACAGCGCTATCTATAACATTAATAAAAAAAGAAATTCCTGCATATAAAGCAATATGCAGAACACATGGAGGAGATCTATACTTCTACCGCAATAAGTATAGTTATTTGCCTTTTCGTCGTTTCATTTCTGAGAACATGAATCGAATATTCTTTATTTCAAAAAACGGATTAGATTATCAATCCAATTTGTTAGGAAAAGAATACCTTAATTATTCATTAGCCAGATTAGGAACTAAAAAGGTTCAGGAACTAACTAATAAAAATAAGTTAAATGGATACAGAATAGTAAGCTGTTCAAATATTATTTCAATAAAAAGAATTGATTTAATTATAAATGCATTGTCTAAAATCCCGAATAAAAGAATTGAGTGGATTCACTTTGGCGGCGGCGTTTTAAAAGAAAAAATGGAATCACTAGCAAAGGAACTGTTAAGTGATAAACCTAATATTAGTTATACGTTCAGAGGTAATGTCAAAAATGCTGAGCTCCATAGGTATTATGCACAAAATAAAATAAGTCTTTTCATTAACGTTAGCGAATCAGAAGGAATACCCGTGAGCATTATGGAAGCGATGTCATATGGTGTCCCTGCAATTGCTACTAATGTTGGAGGAACAGGTGAATTGGTGGATAATACATGTGGATTGTTAATCGATAAAGATGTCAGTGGCGAACAACTGACTCAATTTCTCAAACGTGAACTGGATGAAAAGAAATTGCGAAAGAAAGACATATATGCAATAAAAAAATGGGAGACAAATTTCCAGGCAGAAAAAAACTTTAAAGAATTTGTACATTTTTTGGGAAAGCCCTAGTTTCTGTAAATTATCATTTAAAATAGGTATTGGGATTTATCAACTTAAACAAATATGAAACCAAAGTCGTTGGCATATTCTGTTTATTTCCCAACCTTAAAATAAGGTCAGATTTCATGATGAAAAGAATTTTTATGTATGCTTGCATATAAAATTTATTTTTTATCTGTTCAGGAATCAGTTCTGATTTCATAAATAATCGTAACGATTTATAATATCGGGAATTTATAATTTTTTGGTTTTTTACTTTAGGCAAATTGCTATTCCCTGATACCGAAAGATCATGAATTCGATAGTTTACTGTAACCTTATCCATAAATCCAAGTCTGTAACCGTTCTTTGTCGCTTTTAGCCACAATGGATAATCCTCAAGCATAGGATATTTAGGATTGTAACCACCGATATTTTTTAAGAAATCGAATTGTACAAATCCGGTTGCCGCCGGAACAAAATTATATTTTAATAATTCACAGAATTGATTCTCACTTGAAAATCGAGAAAAATTCTTTTCGGCATTATACTTATTTTTCGAAGCTAACGGATATTTATCATCAAATAAGTATTCAAACTTTGAAAAAATTAGCTTGAACTCATGTTGAAGAGCAAATGTTACATTATCTGAAATACCAGAGGCTAATAATATATCATCTCCGGCAATTCCTTTGATCCATTCTCCACTGCATTTTTCCAAGGCTCGATTTTTATTTCCAACTATCCCCGTATTAACATTTGTAGTAACCATGTATGCGTTCACAAACCTGGTCTTGTTCTTATTTAACCAACTTTCGCACAAGTTTACCGTAGTGTCTGTAGAACAATCATCACTGATTATAAGCTCAATATTTTTATAGGTTTGAGCTTTTATGCTGTCTAAAGTTTCCAGAATATACTTCGAAGAATTATAAGTAATTACCGTAACAGATACCAGTGGTTTTATTTTCTCAGGCATATGCATTTTATTTCCTAATCATTTTGCGAATTAATTCTTTAAACTCGCTCAATTCTTTAAATTTAAACAATACGCTGAAACCCCAATAAATCATTAGTGAAGTAAATATTCCAAACATTAATTTAAGTATGGAGCTGTCAACTAAGGTTATGGCAAATACAGTAATTAACGCAGTCAGGCCGGTCGCAAACACCATTTTCCATAAATCTTTAAATTGTGCCAAAGCTCCATAACCATAAAGTTTTCCGGGCATGTATGCATTTATGAAGAAATTTATTAGAGTTACTATAACTCGGCCAATCACGATAGCTTCCACACTAATAGGAACTGTTATAATCAAAGCAATAATGGTCAGTGGCGATTTAATCATATCTATTTTCATAAATAAATCTGATCTTCCGTTTGCATTTAGAATGTTCAAATTTAAGGCACTTATTGGATAAAAAAGATACGACATACATAACCATTGAAGTAATGGTACAGTGGCTGCCCATTTTTCCCCCAAAAAGAAATCGATAAATGGTTCGGCTAAAACCGCAAAAGTGGCCATTAAAAAAAACATGACATATCCCGACATTTTAATTAGCTGTCTGTATACCGAAATCATCTTTTCACGGTTGCTCTGCAGAGAAGATAGCACAGGAAATGATACTTGTTGAAAAATGTTAGATACAGTAATGGCAGCTAAATTTGAGAATTTCTTCGCCTGGGTATAAAATCCAAGACTTCCTGCGTCATAAGCCCTACCAATAATAATTTCATTCAGGTTTTGAAAGATTTTTGCATATATCCCGGCCATTAGTAGTTTAGATCCGTATCCAAACAATTTTTTAAAAGATTCTCTGGAGAACTTTAATGAAGGCCTCCACCTGCTAAAATACCATAACGCGATTACTGTGAATAATGAACCTAATATTTGCCTAAGTACTAATGCCCATACTCCAATTCCTTTATAGGCGAAATAGATAGCAATCGCACCACTTAAAACAACAGAAATTATATTTGCTTTAGCCAGTGTTTTAAAATCCATTGCTATGGTTAGTCTTGAGTATTGTACAATAGATAAGGATCGAATAACCAAACTTAATCCTATTACCCTCAGAATATCAATCAGTTCAGTTGTTTTATAAAATTTAGCGATTAGAGGGGCAGTAACGAATAAAATAAGATAAAAGATTGAACTTACAACCAGATTAAATACAAACACGGTGGAATAATCTTCACTTGTTCTTTCCTGACTTTGAATGAGACCGGATCCCATTCCACTATCAATGAATGTTTGAGAAATAGCGATAAAAATCGCCAGCATACCTATCAATCCAAAGTCGGAAGGTGTAAGCAAGCGTGCTAAAATTATTCCTATTAAAAATTCAACCCCCCTTACTGAAAACTTATCAATGGCACTCCATATGATACCTTTGGTGGTTGTATGTTTAAGTGAATTTTCCGTCAATAAAGTAATCCTTGAATTATTAAGTTACTAGATTAAGAATCTAAAGCCATGCTAATATACAATATTAAAGTTCCTCTTAAGATATTGAGTCTCTTCTTTCAGCGCATTCCTCAATACAATGAATTTGTCTTCATCTGGCTTTTCTACTTTGAACTGTCTGTTTACCTCAACTGAATAGAATTTATTGTAGAATTTCTTAAGGGTTTTTTCAAAGAATGATCCTTCAATTAATTCAAACAATCCTAATTTTTGAAATACATTCTTAAAATTTTTTAGAAGGGGTATTTTACTGGAATGCTCCTGATATACAACTCCGCTGCCAGCTTTTTTTGCATTGTGTTTTTTGATTTTCACATTTCTTGCTATCGAGTAGTCAAAGTTATCAATATCGATGGCTTCAATTGTTGAATTTGTAATAATATCTTCAAATTTCAATACCGTGATGTCTTGCTCATTAAAATATTGAAAGAGATAAGTAAAAAAAGTTTTGTAATGGAAAATCTCCATACTTTCTTCTTGTAAAACTAAATCAACAAAGTTCTTATTTAACTTTCTGAAATTATGATATAATTCGACATAATAGGAAAACGAAGCACTTACCGGCTCTCTTACTGAAACTAATAATTGATGTTCAAAAGGTTGGAGGATTTTATACAGGTTTGAAATTTTTTCTCTCCAATTAGCGGCCTTTTCCGAAACCACTATGCTTTCTTCAGATATTAGTACGTCTCTTCCCTCCTTAAATACTTTTTCAATTAATCCCTGAACCTTCTTGATTCCAACTCCGGTTATTATTGTCTTATATAGCTCTTTGTATAAATTTCTTTGATTAACTGAACGGGGTTGATATATCCCGGCATATAAAATTTCTTCGGAATCCAGATTAGGGAAAAATTCTTTTTGTAATGTTGTTGTGGCTGTTTTTGGCAATCCTATGTGAACAATAATCTTAGACATTCTGTGCTAAAATTTATTTATGGTCTTACAAACCTGCTCAACGCTTTTATCATCCATAACCTGACTCATGGGTAAACTTAATACAGATTCCTGTATCGCTTCTGTTATAGGATATGATATTGAATGCAATTCACTATATGCGCTTTGCTTATGAGGAGCCACCGGATAATGAATTTGAGTTTGAATTCCATTCCCGACCAGAATTTGCTGTAATCTTTCCCTTTCGGAATAACGAATTACAAAAAGGTGCCAAACATGTTCTAAGTAAGACGATTTTGATCTAAAATAGTCCGCTGCCTTTGGCAGAATTACGTCAGGATGATTAATGTTCTCACAGTAATATTGGGCAATCTCATTTCTTCGTTGATTATCTGCATCAAGTCTTTTAAGTTTTTCCCTAAGAACTGCCGCCTGAATTTCATCCAATCGTGAGTTTAGTCCCTTAAAATCGTGAACGTACTTTTTTTTAGATCCATAATTCGCTAATGCTCGTATGATTCCAGCCAATTCCTTATCATCTGTTGTAACAGCACCTCCATCTCCTAATGCACCTAAATTCTTTCCGGGATAAAAACTATGACCAGCTGCGTCTCCAATCGACCCTGTCCTTGTTTTTCCAAAATATGCTCCAATTGCCTGTGCATTATCCTCAACCAGCTTCAGGTCATATTTTTGAACTATTTTTTCAATTTCAGGACACATAGCATTCTGACCATACAGATGGACAATAAGAATCGCCTTTGTTCGTCTAGTTATTTTATTTTCTATTTCTCCAGGATCGATGTTGTATGTTTCAAGGCTCGGCTCAACTAAAACCGGTTTGAGTTTATTATCAGAAATAGCCAACAAGGATGCAATAAACGTATTGGCCGGAACAATAACCTCGTCACCTTCTTTCATATATCCCATCTCGATATAGGACCTGAAAATTAATCGCAAAGCATCCAATCCATTTGCTGCTCCAACACAATACTTTGTACCAATAAACTCGGCATACTCCTTTTCAAAAGCTTTTACCTCTTCGCCAAGCAGGTACCATCCTGAATCCATAACACGTTTGATTGCCTGGCTAAGTTCAGGCTCAAAACTATCGTTAATTGCTTTTAAATCAAGAAATTTAATCATCCTATCAATACTTCCAAAAGTATTATCCTTATAATTTACTTTCTACCAATTTGACAATTTCATCTATAGTATCCACACTGTCTACCTCTTCATCCGGAACTTCAATGTTAAATTCTTCTTCAATTCCAAAAAACAGGGTCATTTTTCCTAGCGAATCCATTCCCTGGTCGTTTAAAGAATAATCTGTTTTTAACTTATTAAAGTCTAAACCTACGTTTTTATCTCCTTTTAATAATTCAATTACTTTTTCTTTAATCTCCATTATTTAATTTTTATGCTTAAGAATTGTGGTGGCCCATGAAAGACCTACACCAAAACCTGTTATTAAAATATTCTTCTTATTGTTTTCAAAATTTTTAGCTAATATTATCGGAATTGAAGAAGATACAGTGTTACCATAATCTGCAATATCAAATGGGGCCTTATCTTCATTTAATTTTAAAAAACCAGATAAAGTATCGACAATATATTTACTGCCTTGATGAAAAATAACAAAATCAATATTTGTAATTTCTGTATCATTTATTTTTAGCGCCTTTTTTACGCTCCCCGGTACTTTTCTGGCTGCAAAGTTAAAAATTGCCCTTCCGTTCATCGATATTTTCCCATCACATATCAGTTCAGCATGGTCTTTACCCATCGTTCCAAAATCTGTCTTGGCAATCTCGTATGTAAAATCCTCTGCCATCCAGGTTACCGAAGCAGCATCACCAAAAAGTAAATAAGTATTTTTATCTTCCGGATTAATATTCTTGGAGTATGGATCCCCTGTAAATAACAATCCATTACTAAATCCATTACCTTCCATAAAACTTTTAATGACAGAAAGGCCATAAACATAACCTGAGCAACCCAATGAAACATCAAAACAGGCACAAGTCTCCTTTGCACCCAATTTACCATGTACAATTGCAGATGTGTGAGGAATGTTATAATCCGGATTTTGAGTAACAACTACAATACAATCTATATTATCAATGTTGATGCCTGTATTGCCGGTTAGCTCCTCATAAGCCTTAACACATAAATCGGAAGCCTCTTCATTTTCTTCTTTTAATGCAACTTCTTTTATTCCAATCCTTGATTCAATAAATGAATCATCAATCTGAAATTTTTCTTTTAAGTTGTAATTTGATCGTTTTCTTTCCGGGATATAATAAGCTATCGATTTTATTCCAACCATCCTAATTTTGATTTATCATTGAGAAATATATAAATCCAACTGACTCACCATCCAACAATATCTCGGTTTTTGTCAGTTTAAAATTCATATTCTTTTTTAATATAAGAACCATATCCTTATAACTATTCGTTATATCACCACTTACCTCAAATCTGGTAAAAAGCCACTTTCCTTTTTTATCAGGATATAGCTGCTGTAACAATCTCTTATTTAATGATACTATTATCTCTGTATTTGAATATTCTACTGTTTCTAGAAGTGATATCGTTTGCGAATCTTTGTTAATTTTTGCCAAAGAAAATATTTCTTCTTCAGGATATTCATTTCTCGAGGTGATTGGATCTCCATTTTCAACGATTGATCCAAATAAAGAAACATTTTCATCCTTAATAACTTCAAAATAAGCATTATGTTCCTTATTCAATGAATCTTTCTGATCACTTAAATAAAGATCTATGTTCGTTCTTGCCATTTTATTGAAGGTCATGCTAATTGACAAGAAATGAATCTTTTTTTGGGCTAAAATATCCGTAACCTTATTAAAAATGTCCGGACCTTGGACATAATTCCTTTGTCCTTTAAAACTGACTTCAATCGATTCCTTGTACTCCATTGTTATTGATTTTTTACAAACATTCTGAGCGTAGATTTATGTTTTACTGCAAAATTTCCAGAAATCTCCTTTCCATCTTCCACATTCGAAACAACTACGCTTCCTATTTTAATACTACTACCATTACCAATCTTTATATTATGAGCAATTACCGTAGAGGGTCCTATCCAGTTATTGTCTCCAATGGAACAATATCCGCTAATTGTAGAACCTCCTGCAATTAGATTTCTATTTCCAATAGTGGTAGCATGTGCAATACTTGTATTCACACTAATTTTATTATAATCGCCAATTTCTGTGTAATTGCAAAAATAGTTCTTCTGAACAATTGCATTTGCCAGAATTTCGCATCCTTTACCGATTTTTACACCACCTGCATCTTCAACATAAATTAATTCACCGTCGACAAAAGTATTATGCATACCACGTGCGCCGATCACAGCATTGGGTCCAATATAAGTGCCATCTCCAATTATTGAATAATTTTCAACAATGACATTCTTATCAATAATTACATTCTTTCCGATAAAAACTTCTTCTCCAATAATAGCTGTTTCATGTATTTGCGCAGACTTGTCAATCCCCCAATCATATTTAAGCTCCATTACCTGCTTTTCGATTAGAAAGTTATGCAGTAAAAAAAAGTCTTTTTTAGGGCTTTTGCTAATAACCAATCCTTTATCGATACTAACAAGATGTGACGATTCATTATTTGTAATGATTGCTGTTACATTGGGATTATTATTAGCCAAATCGATATTCTTCAAATCCAAAGCGAACGTTACCGATTGAGGTAATGATGAAGTTGTATAATAGGTATTTTTTATAATTGCATCCCGAATGATCTGTTTCTCTGAAAAATAATCTTTTAACCTCATTGTACAAATTGTTTTAATTCTGGTTAGGTGGAGTATCAAAAGTACTTACTTCTATCTTTTTATTTATATATTTTTTTGACAAATTGTGCAGGATTACCAAACCAAAGCTCGTTATCAGGAACTGATTTCGTCACCACACTTCCTGCACCAATCATTGAATTCTTCCCAATCGTTATACCACCCAGAATAACTGATCCAGCTCCAATAGAAGCACCTTTCTTAATAATAGTCTTTTGTAACTCATTTAAATAATTTTTCGAGCGGGGATATTTATCATTGGTAAATGTAACATTGGGTCCTATAAATACATTGTCTTCCACCCTGATCCCATCCCAAAGTTGAACACCTGACTTTATTGTAACGTTGTCGCCTATCACCACGTCGTTCTCGATAAAAACATGACAATTAATATTACAATTCTTCCCGACAACAGCATTCTCGAGAATTACGCAATATTGCCAAATCCGAGTTCCTTCTCCAATATTTTTCGCTTTTACGTCGGTGTTGGGATGTATTAAGTTCATCTCATTACTTGAATTTCAAAAATGAATTATAATCTCTCCAATAATCAGCTTCATCATATTTCAGTGAAGCTAAGACTAAACAAACGGCACCTGAAGAAAAATTCAATAATTCACGCCAAATACCGGGGACAATGTGTAATCCAACATAAGGTCTGTCTAAATGAACTATTTTTCTTTGATTTCCATCATCAAGCAGGACATCAAAAGCACCACTAGCAGCAATTATAATTTGCTCCAGATTTTTATGTGCATGTCCACCTCTTTCCTCTCCTCCTGGAATATCGTACAAATAATAAACTCGCTTTATTGGAAAAGGGATTGAATGCTCATTCTCAAGCGCCGTGATATTTCCTGCTCTGTTGTGAATTTTGGGTAACTGCAGGACCTCGCAATCTTTGATTCTCGTTTCTAACCGTTTATCCATTTTAGATATTTTTCAAAGTCGCGAATATAATCTGATTCATCAAAAAAAGTAGAGCTCAATACTAAAGCAAGCGAGTTAGTCGAGAAATTATTCATTTCCCTCCACAAACCGTTAGGCACATACAAACCATAATAAGACCTGTTCAAGGAATATTTTACTTCTCCTTCTCCGTCTTGAATTACAACATCAAAACTACCTGATAACGCTACAATAAATTCCTCTTGTTCCTTAAAAGCATGTCCACCTCGCTTTTGTCCTCCGGGAACATCATAAATCCAGTAAGCTCTTTTAATATCGAAGGGAATGTGATTCAGCTCTTCGATAAAAGTTAGGTTGCCTCTATTATCCTCTATTTTAGGTAGATTTATGATTGTTACGCTACGTCTCATACCTTTTAAGTTAGCTGATGCAAATGATAAGCTATTCTATGTCTACAAATCTTGGTTAAGATTTTATTGTCTATGTCCAAAATTAACTTTTCTAGTGAACAATGCTACCATATCGACAAATTAAAAAAGCAGTAAATGTTTTTTGCTTGTCATACAACTTTATCGTTGAACAGACCAATATAATAGCCCTCGTGCACAAGATATATCCATAGTTATATTAAAGCGGTATCCTTTAAAAAACAACTCTTTCACCACAAATGTTAAAATACTATCTAATGAAAGTTTTATTGAGAAGCCTACCAATCAACCGCAGAATAAAACATGGAACTAATCAGTTTTGTACCATCTTTAATTCGGTTTATTTCATCTTCTGTCAAACGCTGTTTCCATGATTTAATATTTTTTTTAGAATCTCTTTTTAGCAAACTTTTCTTTTTCGAAGTCGTCGATTTGATAATATATTTTTGCACTTTTCTTGTCATTCTTAAATTAAGATATTCAAACATTTTTTCATATTCATGCTTTGGATCAAGACTCAAATCCTCATGACGAACAAAATACCATTGATCCTCGTACTCATTCATATAACGAATAATTACAGAATGAAAAATATTCCACATCAAAATGCCCTGATCAATAATATCTTTTTCATTCTGAGAATACTCCTGCAAATCAATTTCAAAATTAGGCAAGTAGCGTTTCATAAGATGTTCCTGATTAAGAAAGTGGGTAAAATCAAACTTCCAGTCTTTAACTTTAATGCTGGCAACAAATGCTGCTGGATGCCTAATTAAAACAACGACCTGGGCAGGTAATTCCTGCGATAACCACTCTGCAGACATTAGTGCAATGGGATCTTTGTATAATTTTCTTCGCCTATGACTAATTCCTGTTATTCTTAAAAGATATTTTTTTAGTGTTTTACGCGATTTTATTCGAAAAATCCTGACAAAAATATCCTGAAATTTAAACTGAGAGTAGCTTCTTATATATTTAATCACTCTCCTCTGATAATCTTCTGAAGATTCACCCGAAACATACTCAAACCAATATTTAAAAGGGAAAGGTGATTCTTTATGAGTGCTAATGTTAAAAGGTTCGTGAACATGGTATACTTGTTTTGATCTCCGAATCACACTTCCGACCCACGTAGAACCTGATCGATGAGAACCTGTTACTAAGATATTTGCTTTCTTTCTCTTTATTTTAAAACCCAAAACTTAATTAATTTTCAAAAAAATAAATGCTTCGTTACTTTTCAAAAGTAACCATTCTTCCGAAACATTTTTGCAACAAAAAGAAATAAAAGAATTTGGAATATTCTGCTGAAGAAAAGTATGGAATCAGAATCCTAATTAAAGTTATTCAGAAATTATGCCAAACCTCCCAATCCCTTACCCAATGGGACCTTCATAAACTTTTTGCATTGGGGCACGGAATCTTCTCCCAGGGGCAGGGCCCTATCCCCGGTCTACTCAGAATTATCCCCTTGGGGCGCGCTTCCATCCCCCTGGGGCGCAAAGCGAGTAACAAAGTACCGGAATCGAGCCCTTTAGGGCTGAAAATGATCCCCTGTTTTCGCCAAACAATCCCCTGAGGGCGTGGATTCATCCCCTGTTTTCACGGTTCGGTCCCCATGGGGCACAAAGCAAGTATCCCGGGGCGCAAAGCAAAAATACGGGGGATTGGTTCAAAAGAACAATTCAATTTAAAGAAAAGTTGTTTCGTTGTAACTACAAATAAGAAAATCAGAATTCGCGGAAATCACCGGCAAAGATAAAAGAATCAAATAGGCCCCCTTTGGGGGATTTAGGGGGTCATTCACACTGATTTTT
This sequence comes from Maribellus mangrovi, assembly GCF_037646455.1. Lineage (NCBI taxonomy): Bacteria > Pseudomonadati > Bacteroidota > Bacteroidia > Marinilabiliales > Prolixibacteraceae > Maribellus > Maribellus mangrovi. The sequence goes on from NZ_JBBIXN010000001.1 coordinate 1,429,395, forward strand.
AAACAGGCTGCCACAAAGAAGCCATCCCGAAAAACAGGATGGCCGCTTTAAAAGTTCGTGTCTAAGCCTCGTCGGAGACAGTCTCCGCTTTGCTTTTGACTTTGCGCAGTTTTCGAAGCTCCTGGACCAAAGGATGATCCTTGCCCAGAAAACCGGCAATGATCTCTACACTGGCCGATCCATCGTCGTATGCCGTTTTAAGCGTTTGTATGGCCTCTTGTGTGGCGGCTTTTGCAGCAGCTTTGGCATCGGTTTGACGACCTTCGGCCTCGTCGGCAGCAGCTAACTCGCTTTGCAGCTGAGTTATTTTTGCCGTTGGATCGAAACCACTATCGGTAAGCAGCGTAGTGTTCTGTTGCAGAATAGTGATCATCTGCGAAACGAAATCGCGCTTTCCCGATTCAGTCATTTTTGCCATATTGCAAAAAGTTTATGGTGAAAACTATAAATGTTGGGCCGCCTGAAGTTTCCAGACCGAGGGCGGCCTCTTTATCGCCGGCCATTTCATAAAGCCGGTGTACATACCATCCCTGTGGTATGTGAACAGAGCGTGTTAAAATTTAAACCGTGTAAACAGACGTTTAAGGGCCTGCTGAATGTTTTGGTTTTAACTTAGCTGCAAATTATGAAAAACAAAGCTGGATGTCAAGATGTTATGGAGCAGGGGGAATAGATTGCTTCGCCTCCGGCTCGCAATGACATGCTTAACATGTATTGACTGGCAGCGGACAAGGAGATCTATCTTCGAACTATATAGCTGCTGTCCGCTGCCCTATTTACGCCAGTAAGATCTGTCATGGCGAGAGCACAAAGAGATCGAAGCCATCTCTTCTATGCCTATCGAATTTGATCGGTCAATTCAATACTTTCCCGCGCATCATCAATTCCAAATCCATTGCCGACCAGTATTTGACGGTAGGTTTCGGTGTGCAGATCGGTAAAACCTTCGCTGAATTCCAGCTCATTTCCATCAATTTTTATGGAGCGGAAAGTTCTTTTACCTTCATTGGTGACCAATTCTGGGAGATCATTGACATCGAGACTGAGGAACCAGCTGACTTTTGCTTTTTCAAGCTCAAGGATCCCGGACATTTTTTGTCCGTGTTTTTCAACTGTATTACTAATTACTCCGCCAAAGATCCAGGTCAGCATATCGAAAAAATGAATTCCAATGTTGGCGGCAATACCTCCCGATTTTTGCGAATCGCCTTTCCAGCTTTTCCAGTACCATTTACCGCGGGAAGTAATGTATTTCAAATCAACCTGGAAGAAATCCTTGTCTGATTTTTCAATTTCTTGCTTTAATTTTATGATCGCCGGATGGTAACGCAACTGAAGTACAGTGTATACTTTTTTACCGCTTTCGGCTTCCAGCTTTTCTATTTTTTTCAGGTCGGCCGTATCCAGAACCAGCGGTTTTTCGCAAATTACATCACACCCGTTTTTTAAGCTCAGTTCAATGTGTTTAAAGTGCAGATAATTGGGTGAACAAATGCTAACAAAATTAACAGGGTTGCCTTCTTTTTTGCACTTTTGAAGAAACCGGACCAACTCCGCTTCTGAAGTAAAAAATTCGGCTTCCGGGAAATAGGCATCCATTCGTCCCATCACATCAAAAACATCCATAGCACAAACCAATTCATTTCCGGTTTCTTTAATGGCTCGTATGTGCCGCTCAGCTACAAAACCTGCTGCTCCTATCAGTGCAAATCGTTTCATCTAAATCCTTTTTTTACCGCTGAGGCGCTAAGACGCTATGTCTATTTCTTTGTGTCTTCCCGTCTTTGCGGTTAGCTCTTCCATTAAAATTTGTTCACAAATCTTCTGAAGCCTTCTTTCAACAAAGGAACATTAAAATTAATTAAAAATCCCAGTCGTTTATCGGTGAGTTTTAAATGTGAAATAATCTGCGCCTCGTGAACGGGTAAGACAATTTCTACAGCCTTCAACTCAATAACAATCTCCCTTTCAACCAAAATATCAATGCGATAATCCTTTCCCAGCATGAAACCTTTATACTGAAGCTGAACGGGCACCTGGTTCTCTGCAAAAATTCCCCTCAGCTCAAATTCCTTCATCAGACAATATTCATACACTGATTCAAGTAAGCCAGGCCCCATTTCTTTATGTACACTCATTGCAGCATCCAGAATTTCTTTTAAAGTTGGTTGTATCTGTCTCTATTCATTGTTTGGTTGTTATTAAGTCGCAAATAAGCATAGTTTTTCGCGACTTTGCGTCTCTGCGGTTAAGGTCTCTAAAGCTTATACACCTTATTTGAAGCCTTCGATATCACGTTTCTCAGGTCGACAATCAAATTCGAATTCTTTTCAATAAAATCAGGATCAAAGATAGAATGATTGGTGGTTATTACGACACAATCAGCTGATCTAAGTTTTTCTTCCGAGAGTTCAACTGACTCATAACCTTTACCGGCCTCCAATTCAACTTTTGCAATAAACGGATCGTGGTACAGAATCTCACCTCCCTTTTTCGCAACTTCTTCCATTATTTTCAGTGCCGGCGATTCGCGGTCGTCAGCAATATTGGGTTTATAAGCTACCCCAAGAAATAAAATCTTACTGCCATTAATTGCTTTTTTCTGCCGGTTTAAAGCAGAGGTTATTTTCAGCGTCATTCGGTGTGCCATCAGCAAATCGATATGCCCGGCGGTGTGGATCATCGACAATTCGAAATTGAATTTTCGGGCAATGCTTTCGAGGTAAAAAGGATCGAGCGGTATACAGTGGCCACCAATTCCGGGCCCCGGATAAAAGGCCTGAAATCCGAAAGGTTTGGTTTTGGCAGCTTCAATAACTTCCCAAATGTTAATGTCCATTTTACCTGCCAGTAATGCCATTTCGTTAATTAGGCTGATGTTAACAAGGCGATAAGTGTTTTCAAGAATTTTTACCATTTCGGCCACACGCGGTGAACTTACAGGGTAAACCTCATCAACGGCCAGTTTATAAATGGCTTCACCAATTTCCAGTCCGTCGGGATGGAGTGCCCCTATAACTTTTGGCGTATTTTTAGTATTAAATTCCTTATTCCCGGGATCGACACGTTCGGGTGAATAAGCCAGCCAAAAATCCTTCCCTGCCGTCAATCCCGACTTTTCTTCAAGAACAGGAAGTACAAAATCTTCAGTGGTTGTTGGATAGGTTGTACTTTCGAGGCTGATAAAAGTACCGGGAATCATGTTTTCTCCGATCGCTTTGCAAGCCTCTTTTATGTAAGTCATATCCGGTTTCCGGAATTCATCAAGCGGAGTAGGTACGCAAATAAAGATGGCATCGCAGTCTTTTAATCCTGAAAAATCAGTACTCGCCGAAAGTCGCCCTCCTTCAACCATGCTGACTACTGATTCATTGTCAACATCAGATATATAATTGACTCCCTTATTCAGATCCGACACTCGTTGTTCCATGGTATCAAAACCTGTCACTTTTATTCCACTCTCAGCAAAGTTCACTGCCAACGGCAAGCCGACATACCCCAGACCGATGACTCCGATTTGGATCTGCCGCTCGTCAATTTTTTCGCATATAATTTCTTTGTTATTCATTCAAACTCAATTTCAGATTTCCATCAACAAGGCTATATCTTTCTCCGGTTTCAGGGCAAACAAAATCATCTCCCAATACATTTCCCGCGCGGCTTACCCAGCCTGTTTGTTGGGCAGGAACGCCTGTTACCAATGCAAACGGCTTAACATTTTTTGCTACAACGGCTCCGGCACCTACCATGCAATATTCACCTAAAGTAAGTCCGCAAATAATTGTAGCGTTTGCTCCAATTGTGGCTCCTCGTTTTACCAATGTATGCTTGAAATCACTTTTCCGTTCTATAGCGCTACGCGGATTAATAACATTGGTAAATACCATAGATGGCCCCAGGAAAACATCATCTTCGCACACTACTCCTTCGTACACCGAAACGTTGTTTTGTACCTTTACATTGTTCCCAAGCTTCACCTTATTCCCGATAAAAACATTCTGCCCGAGAATGCAATTATCCCCGATCTCAGCTGAGCCCATAATATGCGAAAAATGCCAGATTTTTGTACCAACACCGATTATGGCACCTTCATCAATAATTGCTGTTTCGTGTGCGAAATATTTATTTTTCATTATTTCTTGTTCTCTGCGACCTGGCGACTTTGCGAGAGTTTTTCTCACCAAGGCGCCAAGACGCTAAGTAATTTTTACAGATTATTTACAATTCGTGTAATTCCGTCCTTTATAAGTCTTTCATTAAAATTTATCAATAATCCCAATTTCAAGCCCGTAATTTTCAAATATGTTAAAAGTTGTTTCGGATGAACCGGAGCGATAGCTTCCACAGACTTTAGTTCAACTATTACCTTGCCTTCCACAATCAGATCAGCTCTGAATCCAATTTCCATTTTCGTTTCTCCCCAAATCAAAGGAATCGCTTTTTGCCGTTCTACATCAAGTCCCTTTTTGGTTAATTCAAAAAATAGAATTTCCTCGTAAACCGATTCCAGTAAACCGGGCCCCAAAGCTACATGAATATCATAGCAGGTATTAACAATTATTTTTGCTACATCGTTTTCCGTCATAGCTTTTAATTTAACCTTGCGTCTTAGCGCCTTTGCGAGAAATAAAAAACTCCTTAATATTCCTTACTATATACTCCAACTGCTCCTCTTCCAACTCGGTATGCATAGGAAGCGACAGCACCGTTTGTGATAATTTTTCTGAAACAGGAAAATCTCCTTCCCGGTAGCCCAAATGCTGATAGGCTTCCTGCAAGTGCAGCGATTTCGGGTAATAAACCACTGAAGGAATGTCTTTGCTTTTCAGAAATTCCTGCAATTCATCGCGCTTCTCAGTTTGAACGGTATACTGGTGAAAAGTATGCGTACTGTAATTTACCCTTGCCGGTATTTTAAGGTCACCAATTCCCTTTAAATGCGCATCATAATAGGCCGCTGCATTTTGTCTGGCCTCGATGTGTTTATCAAGGTATTTTAGTTTCACCTTCAAAATAGCCGCCTGAATGCTGTCGAGACGGGAATTTACGCCGATACGCTCATATTCATATTTAGCCTTCATCCCGTGATTGGCAATGGACCGCACTTTGGCTGCCAGCTCCTTATTATCTGTAAAAACTGCTCCCCCATCACCAAAAGCTCCGAGGGTTTTTGATGGGAAAAAAGAATTGCAACCGATATTACCGATCGTTCCGGCTTTTTTTAAAGATCCATCCTGAAAAAAATAATCAGTCCCCAGCGCCTGACAGGCATCTTCGATTACAAACAAATTGTGTTCTTTTGCAAGACCTGTCACTTCCTCCATATTGGCGCATTGCCCAAATAAATGAACCGGTAATATAACTTTCGTTTTTGGAGTGACTACCTGCTTCACCCTGCTGACATCCATATTAAAAGTTTCGGGATCGACATCGACAAAGACCGGCTTTAATCCCATTAAAACTGCAGCTTCAACGGTAGAAACAAAAGTGAAAGGTGTTGTGATAACTTCATCGCCAGGTTGAAGATCGAGTGCCATAAGGGCGATCTGCAAAGCATCGGTACCATTTCCACAACTTACAACATTGGTTTTCAAATAGTCAGCAAGACTGGCTTCAAAATCATTTACTTTTCCGCTTTTTACAAACCTTGCTGAACGGATCACTTCCTGAATTGCAGTATCAATCTCCTCCTTCATGGTAAGGTACTGCCCGTATAAATCTGACATATGGATGGTTTGCATAAGCCGGCTGAAATTCTACCAATTAAACTTTAAAAATATAAAATTAGTATTCAGCGGGCAGACATTCAGATTTTATTTTGCATTTTGAAACACGAAAACCATCATTTTGAAATAATGGGCAGAAAACAAAAACTTCCAATTTCTTTCTTCAGCAACGATGTACTCGATGTCGCTCCAAATCTACTCGGAAAAAGCATTGTTAGAAAATTCGATGATGGGACTATCGGAAAATACATCATTACCGAGGTGGAAGCTTATCGGGGAGTGGAAGATTTGGCCTGCCATGCCAGCAAAGGAAGAACGGCCCGCACAGAAATAATGTTTCATGCAGGCGGAGTGGTATATGTTTACCTTATTTACGGGATGTACTGGATGCTAAACATTGTGACAGGCAAAGAGGGTGATGCTTCAGCAGTTTTGATCCGTGGGATGAATGATATCAGCGGCCCGGGACGAGTTGGCAAGGTTCTTCAACTGGATAAATCATTTTATGGTGAAGATCTCTCAACGTCAGAAAGGCTGTGGACTGAAGATTCAAAATTAAAACCGGACTATATCACGACGCCACGCATAGGAATTGACTTTGCCGGTGAGCCCTGGATTAGTAAACCCTGGCGGTTTGTAATAAAAGAATAACCAATGTAAAATCAGCATTATCCAATTCCCATTGGATATTCTATATTGAGGATTGGAAATTGAATATTAAATCCAAATCAACAAAATTCAAAACATTCAATGTAGAATAACCAATATACAATTTCCAACGATATTGAAAGGATTAGCTAGAGCCTCGACTTCGCTGTTTTTACAATTTTCGCAAAAATAGCAAGTAGCTCATTGTTTTCTTTTAATACCGGTAAAATTTCAATATCTTCAATATATTGCTTTCTTTTAATAATCAGAAGACAGACATTTGTTTCACGAAGTTCCTATAAAATAATTTGCATTTTGTGCACAAAATCTTTTTGAGATTCTGCAGCCTGAGCTTCTCCATAATTAAGTGCAGGAGAAGTACTACTTCTGATCATTTGTCTTGATAAATGATTGGCTAATCTGGTTTGTGGAAGTTTTTCAATAATCGCATCCACCAACAAAACAAAATCGATCAATCGCTCTTCAAGATCATATTTTCTTTTTTGCATATCTAAGGATTTTTAGCTATCACGTTATGAAAAAGATTACCCAATATCCAAAATCGAAGTACTATTGGATATTCTACATTGAATATTGGTTATTGGATATTTAAAGTTTCTAACAAATAATATCCGGAGAAATAAACAATGTATAATTCCCAAACTATACTAAAACTCTAAATTGTTGACTACATGTCTTCTTAATGGCGCTTCCCTTTCATCACAAACTTATCGTAAAGGAATAGCGCCACAACGGCCGCCAGTCCGATAATCAGGATCACCATCCATATTTGCGACGGATTGTATTTATCCCAAAGCTGGTTGGTTAACTCGGTCGGCGTCATCCCCAACTTTTGTGCGGCTGCATTAAAGTATTCGTTTTGGGTGAGCCCGTCGGCCATTTGTATTCCTTTTTCAGCCACTTCCTGTCTCACAAATACGTTTTTATCCGACATGGCACCATACACATTCCCTGAAATAATTCCCGCAAATACGTTACCTAAGAAAACAGGAATAAACGAGTAGCCCATGTAAAGCGCCTTTTTATCGCTTGGTGCAATGCGCCCGATGTATTCAGTGATCTTTGGCGATCCCGCCATTTCACCAATGGCAAAAATATAGATGGCCACAAGGGTGAACAGGACATTTTGTGTTGAAAGGGTCAGTGCCATACCAATGGCACACACCAGGAAACCCGACATCATAGAACGCAAAGGACGCCATTTCATCACAACGGTAGATACAATGATCTGGAAGATGATAATGAACATCGCGTCGAAATTGGTAATAAACTCGGCCTCCATTTGTCCGCTTTCGGCAATCCCGTAATTCTCGCTAAAGAAGGGCAGGTACTGATGGAAGAAATTGTAAACAGCGCTCGTATCAACCCACTGTGCAATAAAAACAGGCAGTGTAAAGAAAAGCTGGTTATACATGGTCCAGAAACCGGCCACTATAACCAAGAACAGTACAAACTTAAAATCTTTGACTACCATTCCTATATTAGTAAAAACCTTTCCGATCGACACCCAGATAGAATCGGTGTTAACGGTTCGATCAGGCTCTTTGTAAAATATCAACAGGATAAAATTCAATGCCACGATACCGGCAGAAATGTAAAACACCAACTCCGATTGTCCTTTAAATAACAAGGTAACCAGCGGGCCAAAGAAAGCTCCGATGTTCACCATCATATAAAAAATACCGAAGCCAATGGATGCTGTTTCGTCATCTGTTGTTTTGGCAATTGTAGCTGAGATAATGGGCTTAAAAAGTGCTGCACCCAGGGCCAGATAAAGATACATGGCAAATACTCCTGTAAAGGTGTTAAAGTGCGGCAACAAAATAAACGCAGAAGTATAGACCATAAAGGCTATAAATAACACCCTTTTATAACCGTATTTATCTGCAATTGATCCGGTAATTACCGGCAAAAAATAAAGGATACCTGTTCCGATACCCATTATCAATCCTTTTTGTTCCTGGGAGAATTCCAATCCGCCCATATCTGCCGATCCGGTGAGGTAATTGGCAAACAGCATGAAAAATCCGTACCACGCCCAGCGTTCGAACAATTCAATGGTGTTAGCTATCCAGAAACTACGATTGTACTTTTTTATGACTGCAGTAAATCCCATGACCAAAATTTTTTATGAAGCGCACAAGGTACTAAAAATGGATAATTATGAGATGATGATTATCATCGAATCAAACTAATCTCATTCAATAAAAAACACCCGTCAAAATTAACAGGTGTTTTAAATGAAATATTTTTAAAATGCTTAAAAATCGAGATCAAGAAACATCGACATTACAATAATGATCATTATTACCAGGAAGAGCAATACAAAGAATCCCACTACGCCAATCCTAAATCCCTTACTCTGTTTTTCTCGTTTTGTTGTTGAAATCAGGTTATTAATGGATTTTACAAGGCTTTTAGGCGCTTTATCGTTTTTAACAATATAGTCGGCTGCTCCTAATTTCATAATCTGAACAGCCACTTCCACATCATTTTGACCACTCAGAAAGATAAAATCCACCTCCGGATGTTCTTTCTGAACTTTTAGCATCAGTTCAAGTCCGTTCATCCCGGTAGAAACATAATCAAGAACAATTATATCGGGTTTCAGATGTATATCCTTCAGACATTCATCCCCGCTTTTATACAGTTTGATATCCGAGAATTTGTTGGCTTTAAGAAAATTAACAATAAGATCCTTGTAAACAACGCTGTCTTCAATAATAAAAATGCGCGGATTTTTTGTTTTTTGCATAATTTCCGAGTTGAATTGCTAGTTTGCATTTGCTCTAAAATTAATACTTTTTTGATAAGAAAACAATCATATTAAAAAGCGCAGGCGAATAAAGCATTTAATTTTGGGGTTTGACAATAAAAAAATTATCTTTCTTCGACGAAGGTGTCTTAACTTAGCAGCATGTTACTGGTTATCGATATAGGGAATACGAACATTGTTTTTGGGGTGTATCGCGAAAACAACTGGTTAAATCACTGGCGCATTCAAACCGATCATTTAAAAACCGCCGATGAGTACGAGGTTATTTTTCGCTCCTTGTTAACTGCCGGAAAAATATGCCGCTCGGATGTTGAAAAGATCATCCTGAGCAGTGTTGTGCCATCGCTTGTGCGCCCGTTTAACGAGATGCTTGCTCAACTTTTCGAATCGGCTCAGCTTCATACTTTAAATCCGGAAGTGTATGATAAACTTCCTGTAAAAGTTTTAAATCCTTACGAAATCGGGACAGATCTGGTTGCCAACGCAGTTGCAGCTCACCAGCGATTTGGCGCACTGACCATGGTCATCGATTTTGGAACGGCACTCACTTTTACAACCATTGGAACCGACAACGAGATTGCCGGCGTTGCCATTGCTCCCGGTCTCGAAACTGCAGTAGGTGCCCTTGCCGGAAAAACTGCACAACTCCCGCAAATTCATTTGATCCCGCCTCCATCCGTATTGGGAACAAATACAGTTCACGCCATTCAAAGCGGTATTGTTTATGGCTATACGGGGTTGGTTGATTCGGTGATTGAACGCACCGAACAGGAACTAAAACATAAATTTAATGTGGTTGCCACCGGAGGATTAAGCGCTGTAATCGCGCCGCTAACAAAAAACATTCAGCATACCGACACCATGTTAACGTTGAAGGGATTGGTTCACATTGCCGGATTAATTGACAGGTAAGATGTTCTGTAATCGATGATTTCTCATTTTTTATTTGGGTCAAAATTACTTTATTTACATTCCTTCCGAACAACTACGCTTTTTTGATGTTTGAAGTGTAGTCACGGAAATGTTATCTTTGCAGTCATTTTGAGTTGAGTTGATGGAATACGAACAGGGGAAAATACTGGAAAACATACATAGTCCGGCAGATTTAAAAAAGCTGTCGATTGACCAGTTAGAGGAAGTTTGCGGAGAGTTGCGCCAATACATTATTGATGTTGTGTCATCGAATCCGGGGCATTTTGGTGCCAGTCTGGGTGTAGTGGAATTAACAGTCGCTCTTCATTATGTATACAATACACCTTACGATCAGTTGGTTTGGGACGTTGGTCACCAGGCTTACGGACACAAAATTCTTACAGGAAGACGAGATAATTTTGATACCAACCGAAAATACAAAGGGATAAGCGGATTCCCAAAGCGCAAAGAAAGCGAGTACGACAGTTTTGGTGTAGGTCATTCGTCCACTTCCATATCGGCAGCGTTGGGTATGGCCATTGCATCGAAACTTAAAAAAGAAGAAGACCGAAAAGTAGTGGCCGTAATTGGCGATGGAGCAATGACCGGTGGTATGGCCTTTGAAGCCTTAAACAATGCAGGAGGGGAAAATGCTGATATTCTGGTTGTTTTAAACGATAACAACATGGCCATCGACCCGAGTGTTGGCGGCCTGAACAAATACCTGCTGAACATCAGTACCTCAAATACTTACAACCGCTTTAAACACGATGTGTGGGAAGGTCTGGGTAAACTCGACGGACTGGGTAAAAAAACCCGTAAGTTTATTCAGAAGAACCAGCACGCACTTAAGAACATCATATTCAAAGAAAATACACTTTTCGAAGCCTTCAATTTCAGGTACTTTGGTCCGGTTGACGGCCACGATGTTGAGTACCTGACAAAGTTGCTAAGTGACCTGAAAGATATTCCCGGCCCAAAATTGCTACACGTTATCACGCAAAAGGGTAAAGGATTTGAACTTGCTGAAAAGCATCAGACAAAGTACCACGCTCCCGGAATTTTTGATAAAAAAACCGGGGAAATATTTTCGTGCGGGTGCACTATTGACCAGGCGCCAAAATTTCAGAATGTATTTGGAGAGACGCTGTTGGAACTGGCCGAGAAAAACGAGGCCATTGTTGGAATAACACCTGCCATGCCAAGCGGTTGTTCCATGAACCTGATGATCGAAAAAATGCCGGAGCGGGCTTTCGATGTTGGGATTGCCGAGCAACATGCCGTTACTTTTTCAGCAGGTCTTGCCACACAGGGATTGATTCCGTTTTGTAACATTTATTCCACATTTATGCAACGGGCCTACGACCAGGTGATCCACGATGTGGCCATACAAAACCTGCATGTTGTTTTTTGCCTCGACCGGGGAGGACTGGTTGGTGAAGACGGCCCGACTCATCACGGTACGTTCGATATATCTTACATGCGTTGCGTTCCCAACATGATTGTGGCAGCACCAATGGATGAAATCGATTTACGAAACCTGATGTACACTTCGCAACTGAAAGAAAATGCTGCGCCATGGTCGATTCGTTATCCGCGTGGTTGCGGCGTAATTCCCGACTGGAAAAAACCTTTCGAAAAGCTGGAAGTAGGTAAAGGCCGAAAATTGACCGATGGGACCGATGTGGCCATTCTGACAATTGGCAAATCAGGTATTTTTGCACAATCTGCCGTGAAAGATCTTGCGAAAAAAGGCATTTCAGCAGCCCATTACGACCTTCGATATGTTAAACCACTCGACGAAGAGTTACTGACGGAAGTTTTCGAAAATTTCGATAACATAATAACGGTAGAAGACGGCACCGTTAAAGGTGGATTCGGAAGTGCAGTTCTTGAATTTATGATAGAGGAAGGCTATGCTAAAAAGATCAAAATCATAGGAGTTCCCGATCGATTTATCGAACACGGCACACCTGAAGATCTCTATGAAGAATGTGGTATAGATGAAAAAGGAATTGCAAAAGCCGCGGTTCACATTATGGAAAACCACCGCACTAAAATCCTATAACATTATTCACCCGGCAAACTAACTCCTGAGCCGATTTTCAACCATTTTAAGGAACGCATATATTCAATATAATATTTGTATCTTTCTTCCGTTTGCTTCATTGTACTAAAAACACTAGCATTGGACATTTATCTGAAAAGAAGACGGGGGAAGATTTTACTGCTGATCGTGGCAGTAGTAATCGGAGTGGCATCGCTGCTATACACCAACTGGCTAACCAACAAAATGGCACAGGAAGAGCGCAAAAAAGTTGAAATATGGGCCGAAGCAATCAAAGGTCTTATAGATGTTTCCATTGATACGTCTTCACCTTCGCAGGAAATGGCGATGCTGGAAACCCGCTACCTGAATTTTCTGAATATGGTGAATGAGCGGAATACCACCATTCCAATTCTCATTATTAATCAGGATGGCAGCTTTAACCTTGACCATAACATCAGCTACCGCGAAGAACGCCGGGAGGAAGTTTTAACCAAGGAACTGAAAAAAATGAAAGCTTATGCCGAACCCATTCCCATAAACCTGGGCGACGACAATACGCTTTTACTCTATCACCGCGAATCCACAATTTTACGCAACCTTCGCTGGTATCCCATTATTCAGCTTGTAGTTATTATAATATTCATTGTTGTAGCTTATTTTGCTTTTCTGGCTACCAACAAAGCCGAACAAAACCAGGTTTGGGTGGGCATGTCTAAGGAAACAGCCCACCAGCTGGGCACGCCTATTTCGTCGTTGATGGCCTGGATCGAACTGCTTAAACTTAAAGATGTAGATGAGAATCTGATCAAAGAGCTCGAACGCGATACTTCACGACTGGAAAGGATCACAGAACGTTTCTCAAAAATCGGTTCGAAACCCGAATTATTACGAATCAACCTGATCGAGGTACTAAATTCGGCCGTGAGTTACCTGAAGAGCCGCTCATCGGAAAAAGTAAAGTTCGTAACCAATTACGATAAAAATGCCTATGTTGAAACGCCACTCAATGCGGCCCTGTTTTCATGGGTGATCGAGAACATTTGCAAAAATGCCATCGATGCCATGACCAACTCCGGCACCATTACCATTAACGTTGAGGAAAAAAACGAACACGTTACAATCGACATTACCGATTCGGGATGTGGCGTTGCAAAATCAAATCATAAAACCATTTTTCAACCCGGATTCTCCACCAAGAAACGTGGCTGGGGACTTGGATTATCACTGGCTAAACGCATTGTCGAAATCTATCATAACGGCAAAATTTTTATTAAATGGTCGGAAATTGGTAAAGGCACCACCTTCAGAATCATTCTTCAAAAATAGGTTTAAAAACATCTTCGCACACAACTTATTGTTGTTCTTAAAGTTACAAGAAATAACTAAAGCCTTTCTTACTTAAAATCATTCTGTTCTATTCTTTTTTTTGGAGATGTCCTAATTTTTTTCAGGAATAATTTATATAATTGTATTCTAAATTGTAGAAATAACAATAAGCTACTAAACTAAATCAAAACTAAGTGTATGATAAAACCATTATTCCATCATTTTACTTCTTCATGACGACTGAAAATGGGATTTTCACCATTTCATCTTAATCAATCAACTTATCAAGAAATAAACAAATCATCTAATAATCAAACAATTAATCTATGAAGAAAGTGCTATTTAACAGGAATTTCCATGGGAAATTTTCTGAATTTAGGATCATGCTGGCTTTGGTGCTCAGCGTGATGTTATTGTCTTCAAGCTTGTATTCGCGAGCCGCTTTGGCCGTCGGATTACAAACCAAGACAATAACCGGGAAGGTTGTAGCAGCAAGCGACAATTCACCTATTATTGGAGCAACTGTTACGGTTGATGGTACCACAAGAGGTACAGTTACCAATATCGACGGTGAGTTTAGTCTGGATGTTGAACCTTCTGAAGTAATCATTATTTCATTTATTGGTTACAAAACACAACGAATTGAGGTGGGTGATCAATCTTCATTCAGCATTAGCCTGGAAGAAGATATAACTGACCTGGAAGAAGTTGTTGTAGTAGGTTACGGTGTTCAGAAGAAAAAACTGGTTACCGGTGCAACAGTTCAGGTAAGCGGCGAAGACTTACAAAAAATGAATACAGTAAGCCCGCTCGGCGCAATGCAAAGTCAATCTCCCGGTGTTAACATTACCCAAAATTCAGGTCAGCCGGGTGAAGGATTTAAAGTTACCATTCGTGGTATTGGTACTACCGGCAATTCAAGCCCCTTATACGTTATCGACGGTGTTGCCGGTGGCGACATTAATGGTTTAAATCCTGCCGATATAGAATCGATCGATGTATTGAAAGATGCCGCATCTTCAGCCATTTATGGTGCTCGTGCAGCAAACGGTGTAATTCTGGTAACGACCAAACGTGGTCAGAAAGGTAAACTTCAGGTCACTTATGATGGTTACTATGGAATTCAAAATCCATACAAAATTCCACCGTTAATGACTGCTGCACAGTATATGACTATTCTGAACGAGGTAAACTTCAATGAAGGTTTGGCTCCTTACGATTGGGCATCCTTAATTCCTGATCTATACCAGCAAGTACAGAATGGCTGGGAAGGAACCAACTGGCTTAAAGAAATCGAGAATTCAAACGCTCCTACTCAAAACCACGCTATTAACATTACGGGTGGTAGTGAAATGTCACGTTTTTCTATGGGTTTCTCTTATGCCGATCAGGAAGGTATTTACGGTAAACCGGTTGAGCCAAATTACAGTCGTTATACTGTTCGCATGAATTCCGATCACACCATTTATAAAGTAGGCGATTTGGAAGTAATTAAGTTTGGCGAAAACATGAACTACAGCTACAGCAATAAAATGGGTATTGGTATTGGAAATATCTACTGGAACGATATTCACAATATGCTTATTGGTAATCCACTCATGCCGGTTTATAATGCCGATGGAGAATACTTTGCCAATGATGATCTGACATCATCAGGTTTGGCACAGATCGATCCGGGAATGACTAACCCGATTGCTTCCATGGATTACAACCGCGGACAGAACATTTCGAAAAACCATGCATTGAACATGAATGCATATCTGCAGGTTCAGCCGATCAAAAACCTGATCCTGAAAAGTAGTTTTGGTTACCGTATGAGTGCAGGATCTTATCGTTCTTATACTCCGGAATACCATTTGTCAAACAGCTCGATCAATGCTGACGATGACGTTAATCAATCGGCTTCGGTTGGTTATAGCTGGACCTGGGAAAATACCATCGCGTACTCTTTCAACATCGATCTGCACTCGATCAATGCATTGGTTGGTCAGTCGCTCGAAAAATGGGGAATGGGTGAAGGCGTTAGTGGCAGCAACAGTAATTCATTGTTCTCGGACTTTGAACATGCCTGGCTCGACAATACACCAAATTACGTAGCCGGATCAACCAGATGGGGTGGAAGCCCCTGGGGAGAAGGCGGACTTGCTTCATTCTTTGGACGTGTAAACTACGACTACAATGAAACTTATATGTTGTCGTTGATTATGCGTGCTGATGGTTCTTCAAACTTTGCAAAAGGTAACCGCTGGGGTTATTTCCCTTCAGTTTCTGCAGGCTGGGTAATGAGTAACGAAAACTTCTTCGAGGGCGCCACAGGTGTAATCGATTTCTTAAAACTTCGCGCCAGCTGGGGTCAAAATGGTAACTCATCAATTGCGAACTTCCAGTACCTTGCAACCGTTGCATTCGACGATTCAAATGCTTATTCATTCGGAAATGCAAAAGATTCGCAATCAACAGGTGGTTATGCCGATATCCTTCCAAACGAGGACATTGCATGGGAAACTTCAGAACAGTTAAACATTGGATTGGATGCCCGTGTGATTGACTCAAAATTGGGAATCGCTTTCGACTGGTACCAAAAAACAACCAAAGACTGGCTGGTTACAGCACCAACTTTGGCATCGTATGGTACAGGTGCACCTGCTATTAACGGCGGTGATGTAGAAAACAAAGGTTTTGAAGTAGCATTAAACTGGAACGACAGAATGGGTGACTTCACCTATGGCATTAATCTGAATCTGTCGCATAACAAAAACGAAGTGCTCAAAATTGCCAATGGAGAAGGAATCATTCATGGCGAATCGAATTTACTGAGCCAGGGTACAACCGAAATGTACCGTGCTGAAGAAGGTTTTCCTATCGGTTATTTCTGGGGCTATAAAACAGCCGGTGTATTCCAAAACCAGGCCGATATTGATAATACCGACGCCATCCTTCAGGAAAACCCACAACCGGGCGATCTGATTTTTGTCGACGCAAATGGTGATGGTGCAATTACCACCGACGACAAAGTTGAAATTGGTAATCCACATCCCGACTTTACAATGGGATTCGGTCTTAACTTCGGTTACAAAGGATTCGACCTTGGAGTAACTGCTAATGGTGCATTTGGCCACCAAATTGCAAAATCGTACCGTTCGTTTGCCGACTCGAAATTGCAAAATTATACGACTGATTTCTTTTCACGTTGGCACGGAGAAGGAACATCAAACCGACTGCCACGTATGAACAGTGGTAGCCATGCCAACTGGCAGGAAATCTCTGACATCTATATCGAAGACGCTGATTTTGTAAAAATACAGAACATCACGTTGGGATACGATTTCAAAAAATTGCTGACCAACATACCGTTTGGTCAGGCAAGATTATATGTAACTGCACAGAATCTTTATACGTTTACCAAATATTCAGGACAGGATCCTGAAATTGGTTACGGAGGTAGTCAAAGCTGGGTTAGTGGGATCGACCTTGGATTCTACCCAAGTCCGAGAACTTATCTGGTAGGTGTAAATCTGAAATTTTAATGACGAATGACTATGAAGAATTTATTATTTATACTGGTAATTGCAGCCTCGCTATTACTTGTGAGTTGTGAAGATTTTCTGGACACAACCAACTATACAAAAAAGGATACATCAAATTATCCTGAGACCGTTACCGATGCCAAGCAGGTTATTACGGGTATATACTCGAATCTGAGCTACAGTTCTGCTTCACCACATACATCGTACTATTACGCAGCCGAACTGGCTTCTGACGATCGTTTTGGTGGCGGTGGCGAAAACGACAAATTGATGCAAGCACTCGACCTGCTGATGAACAACGGATCGAGCATGCTCGAGGAATTCTGGAAAGTACGCTACACAGGTATCTTCCGTGCCAATATGGCCATTGAAACCCTTGATAACTGCGAAGGTTATGACAGTGAAGCACAAAAGAACCAAATGAAAGGTGAAGCCTATTTTATGCGCGCCTTCTTTTATCACGAAATGGCTTCATTCTACGGTCAAGTACCTCTTGTTGTAACTACCGAGGCAGTCAACCTGCCAAAAGCTTCGCCTGAAGAGATCTATGCGCAAATTGCCACCGACCTTAAAATGGCGATCGAACTGATGCCGTCAACTCCTTATTCGAGTGTTGAAGCCGGGCACGCAACAAAATGGGCTGCCGAAGCTTTAATGGCTCGCGTATACCTTTTCTATACCGGATTCTATAGTAAAGATGCTCTTCCTTTGCTTGGCGAAGATGGATCGATTTCAGGTTCTGTAAGTAAATCAGAAGTTGTTAGCTGGCTCGAAGACTGTATTAACAACAGTGGTCACACATTAGCTAACGATTACCGTGAATTGTGGCCTTACACCAATCGCTTTACTGTTGAAGAGTACGAACTTACAAAAGAGCAAGGCTTGGAATGGGTTGAAAATGACAATGCTGTGAATCCTGAAACCATGTTTGCCATCAAATATTCAAACTTCCCTGATTGGGGAACCACAATTGGATATTCAAACCAATATGCACTACACTTTGGATTACGTGGCGGACAAGACCTGGAAAATACCTTCCCGTTTGGTCAGGGTTGGGGTGCCGGTCCGGTTAACCCGCAACTTTGGAACTCATGGGAACAAGCCGAACCTGATGATCCACGTCGTGAAGCTTCAATCATTAATTTTAATAATGAATTGCCAAATTACGCAAAAGGCGGATGGGCCGATTTTATTCAGGAAACCGACTTCTGGAACAAAAAAGTGGTTCCTGTTAGTGCTCGTAATCCCGAAGATGGAACACTGGCTTCTTCTTACAGTGTTTTAATGTATGGAACAACCGAAAACTTCCAGCTCGATAATACTCAGGATCTGATTTTGATTCGTTATGCTGATGTATTGCTTATGCACTCGGAATTGACGGAGACCAATACGTACATGAACCAGGTACGCGCTCGTGCCGGATTGGGAGAAAAGCCATATTCTATCGAGAACATTAGAAATGAACGTAGATGGGAGTTGGCGTTCGAAGGTGTTCGCTGGAACGACATTCGCCGTTGGGGTATAGCAGCCGATGTTCTGGACCAACAGGAAGGACAACCAGTTTACACCAAAGGAACCGATGATCTGAATAAAGGATTTGGAGGTGGTTATGCTGCACGTTACAATGCAACAAAAGGCTTCTTCCCGATTCCTGATGCGCAAATTTTACTTTCCGACGGAGTTCTGGAACAGAACGAAGGTTGGGGAACACCCGCAGCCGAATATACCGGTTGGAAATAATTGAGAGGAATAATTTAAAAACGAATTGAGATGAAGAAATCGATTATATATCTATCAATTTTGGCGCTTGCGGTGTTTTATGCCTGCAGCCCGATAGAGGACAGAGACAGCAACGATATGCCAATCTCTGCCGATGAACTTGACGTTTCGGCCACTCCTGTGGTAATTAACGGAAAGAATTCGAACAAGGTGGTTGTGAGCAACCACAGCCCGGTACTTTCGGAATGGGATTATGGAGTTGGTAAAACAACAAAATCGGAAGATACAGTAACACTTGTGGTTGTAGGTACAACTACCATCAAGTTTACAGGTCTTAATCCTGATGGCTCATACGTTTCGAAAGAAATTGATGTGAACGTAGAAGAACTGTCTTTCCCGGTAGCTCCGGAATGGGGATACCTTTGCGGAAGCGGTGAAAAAACCTGGGTTTGGGACGATACCGACGGACAAGCAGTTTGGGGTAACGGTGGTTACCTCGGATGTTATGCTCCTTGCTGGTGGCTCGTTGCAAAAGCCGATATGGACGGACAGGATCCGGATTACGGCGGCGATGGTAAAATGATCTTCTCGCTGAACGGCGCTTCACTTACCAAATCAAATGCCAGTGGTTCAAACCAGGAAGTAGGTTCTTTCTCATTCAATATGAGCAAAACTACTGACGACGGAAATGGTAATCTTTGGGGAAAAGGTAAACTTAATACCAAAAACGTTACCGTTCTTGCAGGATTCCAGCCTAATGGCGGCGGTGCCCCGGTTTATGAGTACGACATTCTTCAGCTGGATGACGAAAAAATGTACCTGGGCTGGCCCGAACCGGGACAAGGTGCATGGGGAACTGCATGGTTCTGGATGTTTAAAAAGCAATAGCATTAATTTCAGATAATTGCGAAAAGAGGGCGTGTTTTTCGCCCTCTTTTTTATTTTTATTGATCGAAAACGATAGCGAAAAGAGGAAAAGTGAAGAGTATGAGAAAAATCGTTTTGCAGTTGCTGATCCTGGCTCTGGGATTCATGTCCTGTAACAGCAACAAAGAATTTGAAATTACAGGACAATTACCCGATAAAAGTTTCGACGGAGAATGGATCTATCTGGTACCTATGGTAAATGCACCGGTTGAACGGGTAGATTCGACAACGATCCGGGATGGAAAATTCAGCTTTTCAGGAAAAGTTGACCTGCCCGAAATATACGTTATCCGCGCAAAACCTCTGCTTCGTATTTCTCTTCAGGAATTGCTGGTGGTAAAAGAACCCGGCAAATTACAGGTTTACATTGGCAAAAACAGCTCGGTCGCAGGTACCGCATTAAACGATAGCCTTCAACAATGGAAAGAACAAAAACAAATTTTAGATAACCAACTGTTCCTTCTGTACAAAAGCCAAAAACAGGCAGGTGAAAAGGAAAAAGAACTTGTAGAAGATAAAATAAGCCAACTGCGCACCAAACGGGCGAACTACAATTTTCAATTTGCCAAAAACAACAAGGACAATGTGGTGGGCGAATTGGTTATTCGTTTTATGAAAGGCGCATTCACCCCCGAACAGCGAAAAGAACTTGGAGTTGATTAATGCATGAAACAAACTAAAACTAAACATCTTCTGATTGCCCCACTCGCGATTGCGATCGGAAGCTTATTGTTTTATCACTTTGTATATCCCTATCACCTGTTTTTTAAAGAGCAGATTCAACTCTTCCTTTTTACACCCGATTATTTGGCCTCCTACTTTAATAAACCGGCTTCTGTTTCACTTCTGTTTGGCGATTTCCTGACACAGTTTTTCTTTCTGCGTGGTGGCGGACCTCTGGTACTGGCCCTGGTTTTTGCCATGGAATGGATGTTAATTAGAGCGGTATTAAAACGTACTTTGTCGTTACAAACTGCCGGATGGTGGGCTTTGTTACCTGTCGTAGCCGATATTACCTCGCACCTCGCGCTGTCCTATCCGTTGGGAGCTTCGGTGGGATTAATTCTTTTATTGTCGATCTTTTTGCTTACTGAACGCATAAAAAACAAAGTATTAGCCAGCCTTATCTTTTTACTCCTGGCTGTTTTTGCTCATCCCTTTTTTGGAAGCTCGGCATTTGTCCTTCCGTTTTTGGTTCTTTTCAATAAGCGCTTTTACCAACATGTGTTAACGGCAATAATTTCATTTCTTGTTATTACTGCGATTCCGTATTTTCTGCGACCGAATTATTTGCTGCCCTTAACAACAACCTATTTGTTTCCCCTCATCTATTGGAAAGGGTTATTACTTCCGGCAACTTTTGCAGGCACGCTCCTCATCGCCAAAATGCTTGCTCCTATGAGAATCTTCCAAAGTGCCATTGGTGCTCTGGCTGTCTCGATTTCAATGGCTATTGCCATTACCGGATTTCTTGTAAATGCCAATTTCAACCTCGAAAAAATACTTGCGCTTGATAGTGAAACATACTTTAGATATACTGACAAAGTGATCGAACTGGCTGAAAAATATGAGCTAAAAACCCGGGTGGCAACCTATTACACAAACATGGCACTTGCCCAAAAAAATGAGCTGTCCGAACGTCTGCTGGAATTTTACCAGCCTTCGTTTTACGGATTGATTCTACCCGTTTCGCAAAAAGAATACTGGCAAACCATACTGTTCAGCAACGAACTTTTTTACCTGATCGGCGATATGAACCTGGCACAACATTCAGCCATGCTGGGAAATACATTTTCGCCCTATTACCGTAGTTCGCGCATGATGAAACGATTGGCCGAGATCAATATGGTAAACGGCGATTACGAGGGCGCTGAAAAGTTTCTTCGCATGCTCGATAAAACGCTTTTTCATAAAAATTGGGCCGAAAAACATTTAAAAGAAAATCATCCCGGATCGAAAGCTAAGTGGCTTGAAACAAAACGCCAGCAAATTGCTAAAAACGATACCATTAGAAATGGAACAGATTATTTAAGTGCTTTGGAATTTTTGGTTGAACAAAATCCACAGAACAGAATCGCGCTCGATTATCTGCTGTGTTACCACCTGCTGAATAAAGATTTGACGGCATTTAAAACAGCTTACGATCGTTATGCTAAAATGCAATTCAGTGTTGCACCCAAGGTATACGGAGAAGCCTTGTTGATCATCCTTTTCAAGGAAAATGCAAGTGAAGAAACCTTACAGGAATATAAAATTCAATCGCAGCAAATCAGTGATTTTATAAAATATACAAGTAGATTTGAGGACTTTAGCGACGATTTGGACGCGATGAAAAAAAACTGGGGAACAAGCTATTGGTTTTATTTTCATTACGCGACCATGATGGAGGAGGAAGAATGAAAAACAAACTACTTACATATTTTACATATTGCAGCATAATACTGGCAGTTCTGGTTTCGTGTAACCGGGAACCGGAAAATGTAGAGCAAAGCGATAATTATCCAAATATTTATCCCGATTATATTAATGTGACCATTCCCATGAATATCGCACCGCTGAATTTTATGTTGCGCGATTCGGTTGAAAATGTGGTGGCAGAAATAAAAAGTGTTTCGGAAATGCTGCTTGTGAAAGGAAAACAAAAAATCCGGATCCCCGAGAAAAAATGGAAGGATTTGCTGTTGAAAGGAGAACAAACCCTGGAGATTTCGGTGACAGCAAACCACAATGGACGTTGGACTCGTTACAAAACGTTCACCTGGGAAGTAAAGAACGAATCGATTGATGGTTACCTGAGTTACCGCCTGATTGAACCCGGCTACGAAGTGTGGAATAAAATTCAGTTGGCCGAACGGAATATTGAAAGTTTCGACGAACGCATTCTGGCCGACAATAATCTGACCGAGAACAGTTGCATGAACTGTCACATTTACGGCAATCAGGATCCCAATCTTTCGATGTTTCACCTTCGCGGAGCAAAGGGTGGAACGGTACTGAACCGAAACGGTGAACTACGAAAAATAAACACCAGAAACAAAGAAATGATCGCCAATGCTACATACGGGAATCTTCATCCTTCGGGGCGTTACGGCGTTTTTTCATCGAATGTGGTCATCCCTGAATTTCATACTTACAAAAGCGAACGACTTGAAGTTTACGACCGTGCATCCGATCTGATCGTAGTCGATTTCGACAACAATAAAGTAAGCACACGACCTTTTCTGAGCGACACTACAACTTTTGAAACTTTCCCGGTTTTTTCGGCCGATGGAAAATCCATATTTTACTGTTCGGCTCCATACAAACCTGTGCCCGACAGTATCCGATCGATGCGCTATAGCATTCACCGAATTGCGTTCTATCCCAAAACCGGTGAACTGGGGACGAAACCCGACACCATTTGGGATGCAGAAAAACACAAAGGCTCGGTGAGTCATTTAAAAACTTCGCCCGACGGTAAATACTTACTATACACCGTTGCCGATTACGGGACTTTTCCGATTTGGCATCGCGAAGCTGAATTACAAATGATAAATCTGAAAAACGGAAATGTTGATAAATTAGAAGCCGTAAACGGACCAAATTCCGATACCTATCACAGCTGGTCGTCGAACAGCCGCTGGTTTGTATTTGCAAGCAAACGTGATAACGGCATTTACGGAAAACCTTATTTCGCCTATGTTGACGCCGAAGGAAAGGTGCACGAACCTTTTGTTTTGCCACAGAAAGATCCGGCAACTTACGATTTCATGCTAAAATCATTTAACATTCCGGAACTCGCCAAAGGCCCCGTACCATTTGATGCCATGGACATTGAAAAACTATATTTTGAACAAGAAGCTGAAGTGGTGCATTAACCGAAAAAAGCAAAACTAAGAAAGATGAAACCAAATATATGGAAATACAGAATTAGCCCGAACGATCTGCTGACGCTGATTTTTGGCACTGTGGTTTTTGTTTTCTTCGGCTATTACTATCCATATCACCTCAATTACCAGGAACAGTTTCAGCTGTTTTTGTATACACCTGCCTATTTTTTCGATTTTATGAGTCGCCCGGGAGGACTGGCTGATTACCTGGGTAACTTCTTCACGCAATTTTACTTTTACTCAAAAATTGGTGCAGTAATTTTGGCACTGTTGCTTTCCGTTTTGCAACGCCTGGTTTGGTCGGCTTCTTTAAAATTAGGTGCGGCGGCGCACTGGATGCCGTTTACATTTATTCCGTCGATTTTGTACTGGAATTTACTGTGCGACGAAAATTACCTGCTGGGCGGTCTGAAAGCCATGTTTCTGCTGGCATTATTTATAAATATTTACCTGCTATTCAAACCCGGGAAATGGCAGATCATCGGTGGAATCCTCTTACTAATTGCTCTTTATTGGTTTGCAGGCGGAGTCTTTATCTTTTTTGCCTTGTTTGTAATTGGCACTAAAATTTTCGAAAAGAACAGAAACGAAAAACAAGCACTGATCGCAGTGATAAGCACAGCAGCAATCACCCTTGCTTTGCCTTATTTTGCCAAAGCCCTGGTGCTTCAATATCCCATGGAAAAACTGTGGGTAGGTACAACCTTCTTTCGTTATCCGGTTAACATTCCCGTTTCAACAGGAGTCATCGGATTATTAATTTTTGCCCTTCCTTTTCTGCTGCTCCTGTTATCGCAGTTGGTAAGCTGGAAAAGAACATTTTTCATCTTTTTGAGCCAGGTAGTCATTTTCTCACTTTTCGGATTTTCATTCATTCGTAATTCTGCCGATTTTTCGAAAGAAGAGGTCATGGAATACGATTTCCACATCAGAATGCGTAAATGGGATCGTGCGATTGCACTGGCCGACAAGAAGGCACCAAACAGTCCGCTTTCGGTCACGTGTTTAAACCTGGCATTGGCCAAACAGGATCTGTTGGGCGAACGCATGTTTTCTTATTATCAGAATGGTATGGGCGGATTGATCCCTGATTTCACCCGCGATTTTACCATTCCAACCATTGCCGGCGAAGTATATTATCACCTGGGTTTGGTGAATACCGCTCAGCGCTTTGCTTTTGAGGCCATGGAAGCACTGCCCAACTATCAAAAAAGTGTTCGTTCAGTAAAACGACTGGCCGAAACTAACATCATTAACGGCAATTACGAAGTGGCTAAAAAGTACCTGTACCTTCTTCAAAAAACATTTTACTACCGCGCATGGGCAACACAGGCACTCGAAATTATAAAAGACGAAAAAAAAGTAGAACAACACGTTGAATGGGGCTGGCTGAGGGAAGCCCGGATAAAAGGCGATTTTCTGTTTAGCGAACAGGAAAAAGAGAATATGCTGGGCTTGCTTTTTTCAAGCAACCAAAATAACCGCATGGCACTGGAATACCTACTGGCAAGCAACCTGCTCAAAAAAGACCTGCAACATTTTATCACCTTTTTCCCGCTAACGCAATCGTTGAATTATAAAGTGATTCCAAAGCATTTCCAGGAAGCCTTGCTGTACATTTGGGAGGCCACCAACAACGATCCGACAAAACAAATCTCCTACCCGATAAGTAACACGGTAAGAGCCCGGTTTGTCAGTTTTAAAAAGAGCTATGCGCAAACAGGAAACGCTTCTCTTATTCAAAAAGACTTTGGTGATACGTATTGGTACTACCTCAATTTCAGAACTCCAAAAAAATAAAACATGTACCGATTCATCTACATATTTGTCCTCGCATTAACTGTTGTTTTTACCTCATGCTCGAAGCAGGTAAAACCGGATATGAAAGCCGATGAACAACCGGAGATTTTTCCCGATTACCGCGAAGTTACGGTACCGGCAAACATTGCGCCACTGAACTTTCGCATGAAAGAGCAGGCTGATGGAATTGCGGTTTCAATAAAAGGTACGGCAGGCGGAGAAATCCATGTAAAAGGTAAAACGCATGCCGAATTTCCGGCCGGGAAATGGTCGGATCTTTTAACCGAAAACACAGGACAGGAACTGACTGTAACGGTTACGGCAAAAGTCAATGACAAATGGGTAGAATACGCTCCGTTTAAAATCCATATCAGTGCCGATCCGATCGATTACGGACTGGCCTACCGTCTTATTGCACCGGGTTACGAAGTTTGGAGTAAAATGGGTATTTATCAACGCCAGCTGGCTTCTTACGATCAGGATGCAATAATCGAAAATACTCTGATAACAGGGAGTTGCGTGAATTGTCACTCGTTTCGGCTTACCGATCCGGATGATATGAGTTTGCACATCCGCGGGAAAAAAGGCGGCACTATTTTGGCGACCGACGGCGATGTAAAGATCCTGAATACCAAAACACCAAAAACCATTTCGAATTTTGTTTATCCGTTCTGGCATCCCCGTGGAGATTACGTTGCCTATTCGGTAAATAATATACGGCAGGTATTTCACGAAACAAAAGATAAGCGTGTTGAAGTGATCGATTCGAAATCGGACATCATCGTTTATGATGTAAAAAATAATGAAACCTTGTACAGCGATAAGATAATGACCGACGATCATTTTGAAACTTTTCCGTCGTTCTCGCCCGATGGCAAGACTTTGTATTTTTGCTCGGCAGCAGCCAAACAAATGCCCATGCAATACAAGGACGTTCGTTATAACCTGTGCAGTATTGCTTTCGATTCGGAAACAGGAACTTTTGGCGATAAAATCGACACGCTTTTCAATGCAGCAGCCATCGAAAAAAGCATCACTTTCCCGCGTCCTTCACCCGATGGAAAATACATCATGTTCACCCTGGTCGATTACGGCAACTTTTCGATTTGGCATCCTGAAGCCGATTTGTATTTGTACGATGTTGCAAGAGGCGAAACCCACCCGCTGGATGAGGCTAACAGCAACGACACTGAAAGCTATCATTCGTGGTCGTCGAACTCGCGCTGGTTTGTGTTTAGCAGCCGCCGGATTAACGGCTTGTACACGCGGCCTTTTATTGCACATCTCGACGAAAACGGCAATTGTGGAAAACCATTTTTGCTTCCACAAAAAAATCCAAATTATTACGACGAGTTACTCTATTCGTACAACATTCCTGAGTTTATCAATAAAAAAGTGGAACTGGATGTTCGCACAGTTGAACACCTGGCCAACACCAAAGGAACCAATGTAAAACAACGCGAGTAATCAATGCCGAGGCTGAAAGACAAAAATATTATCCGAATTTGGAACGGGCTGTTCTTCCTTGTTTTGCTGGTATTCTGGCGTTTCTATTACATCAATCATCTTCTGCAGAAAGAACAAATGCAGCTTTTCCTGATTACGGCCGATTATCTGAAAGAGCACCTTGCTGTTCAGGGAGGACTTGCCATTTATTTAGGTGAGTTCATCACCCAGTTTTTTCTGAATAAATGGCTGGCCAGTGGAATTGTTTCGGCTTTGCTCACCCTGTTTGTTTTTGGTATTCAAAAGGTATTGAAAGCGGTCTCAGGAAAAGAAATTTATATGCTTTCGTTTTTACCGGCCATCGGATATCATTTTATGCTTTTCGATCGGTACTACAAACTGGCGGGCCTTGTTGCTGTTACCTTGAGCGTTTGGTCGCTGGTATTGTTTCTGCAGGTAAAAAAAGCAAATTGGAGAACAGCATTGGGTTTTATCCTCATGATTTTGAATTACTGGTTTTTGGGCGGCGCATTCATCCTTTTTGCACTTTCTGCGGTCCTGATCGAATTTCAGTTGAAATTTAAACCGGAACAAAAATATCAGGCTAGTCGTTCGCTGCTTACTGTACTGCTAGTTTATATAGTGCCCGCAGTATTGATACCGATCTATGTTCAACATTTTATTGTTATCGATCATTTGCTGAGTGCTTATTTTTCAAGAGTTTTTTACCAGTTTAGTTTTTTAATGCCAACTCCTGTCGTTTTGATATTGATCTCGCTTCCGTTACTTCTGCTGATTTACGGATGGCTTCCTGAGAAGTGGGTGAATTCGTTTTATGCAGGATGGGGTGTTTTGCTGTTTGCCACTTTATTTCTGATATCGGTAAAGCTTCCCAATTTTACCGAAGAAAAGGAAATGCATTTCGACAACCTGGTTCGCGAACGGAATTGGGAGAAAATAATTGATCTGGCTGAAACCGATCCCCCAACTGGGGAACAGGCGAAACTGGCAATTTCCCTGGCACTGGCAAAAACCGGACAAATGAGCACGCTGTTGTTTCATTTTAATCCTGAACCCAACGACTTTTTTATTCCTTTTAACATTCGCGGAATGGCACCGCTTATTGCCAACGAACCGTATTACTACCTGGGCCTGGTGAATTATTCGAAGATGTTGTGCATAGAAACCATGGAGTCGACACCCGATAAAAGTATGCCGGTGAGAGCAGTAAAACGCGTAGTTGAGAATTATATTATTGACGGTCAATATAAGCTTGCTGAACGATACCTTTGGTACCTCGAGCGTACTTTGTTCTACCGCAAATGGGCAGCAAATGCAAAACAATACCTTTACAACGACGAGAAAGTGAACACCCATCCCGAATGGGGGAAACTGCGAAAGCAGCGTGTTCACGACGATTTTTATTTTCAGTACAAGCGAAATGATCTGGCGCTCGTTTCTCTTCTTCGAAGCGATCAGCAAAACAAAATGGCCTACGAATACCTGATGAGCTGGTACCTTTTGCGAAAGGATTTTGATGAATTCCTGAAATACCTGCCGTTGGTTAATACATTTGATTACAAGGAAATTCCAAGAGTTTTTCAGGAAGCACTGGCTTACATTGCTACGCTTTACGAAGAAGTTCCAGAAGGATTAAAACAATTCCCGGTTTCGGCCGCAGTGCAGCAGCAACTCAAGCGTTATGCGCAGTCGTTTCAGCAAGGCGGCAGCAATCAGCCCGAAGAAATGAAAAGGTTGTTTGGTACTACTTACTGGTACTATGTACATTTTACTGATTTTGAAAATGAGTAGACTATTATTATTCGCCATATTATCAATCGTTTTGTGGAGTTGCTCGCAGCCGGTTCCGGAGAATGCCGTTGAAACCGATAAATTGCCTGCAATTTTTCCTCAAAATTACAAGACAACGATCCCCTTCAACATCGCACCGATCAATTTCCGGGTAGATGAAAACGCCAACCGGATTTATGTTTCAATTCAAGGAAAAAACACTGTGCTTAAAAAAACATTCAGCAATAATAAAACCAACTGGCCAGTAAAAGAATGGGCTGCCTTTCTAGATAAAAACAAAGGCGACAGCATAAGTTTTACGGTTTTTACCTCAGAAAATAATTCCTGGAAACAGTTCCAGTCATTCTCCTATTTTGTGTCGCCCGACCCGATCGATAATTACATGTTTTACCGACTGATCACGCCCGGCTATCAAACCTGGAACAAAATGGGGTTATACCAGCGACAGCTTAGCAGTTTCGAGGAAACTACTATTCTCGATAATACAATCATGCCGCACTCATGCATGAATTGTCACACACTGGCAGCTAATAATCCCGACAACATGGTTTTTCACATCCGTGAAAATAATTCTGGAACTTTCATCATTAAGGACGGGAAGGTCAAAAAACTGGTATCGAAAAAGGAAACACCTTTTAAAAGTGTTTCTTTCCCATACTGGCATCCTTCGGCCAAATACATTGCTTTTTCGATTAATAAAGTGCGCCAGGTTTTTCCAACCGAAGGAACTGAACGTGCACATGCCTTCGACATGGGATCGGACATGGTAATTTACGATGTGGATAAAGAGGAATATTTCACCTCGCCGCTTTTGTATGCCGAAGATGCTTTTGAATCGTTCCCCTGCTTTTCGCCCGACGGACGCAGTCTGTATTTCATTACGGCTCCTGCAGCGCCCATGCCAAGCGAAATTCGCAATATTCAGTACAGCTTATGCCGCATCGATTTCGATCCGGAAACAGCCACACTGGGCGAAAAAGTGGACACGCTCATCACTCCTGAAATGACCGGCAAAAGCCTGACTATGCCCCGCATTTCACCCAACGGGAAACACATTGTTCTTACGTTTTCCGATTACGGTAATTTCCCGGCTTATAACGAAGAAGCCGATCTGTACTTGTACAACATTGCTGATTCGACGATTGAAGCGCTCGATGCCGTTAACAGCAAGCAGGTAGAAAGTTATCACTCATGGTCGTCGAACGGGAAATGGCTTGTGTTTAGCAGCCGCCAAATGGATGGACTATTTATGAATTCATATTTTTCACACGTTGATGAAAACGGAAAATTCGATTCGCCGTTCCTTTTACCTCAGAAAGATCCCGACTTTCACAAATCATTTCTGTTTTCCTTTAATTTGCCCGAACTGGCAATCAAACCAATGCCGGTTTCGCCGCAGCAAATCGAAAAGACAGCAAAAGGATCAAAAACCGACAAGCGCACTTTCAACACCACTCATTAACGCCAACTGTGCGCTCTGCCTATGATGAATATCTGGATTTAATCATCCGGACTTTGCTTCAAGCAGATGCTCTCCCGAGCTGAATTTCTGAATCGAATCCATTTTTTAAATCATTCTATATAATATTTTTCCCTTTGTCATAGTTGATTTATTCTAAAAAATAAATTATCTTGAAGAACAACTTGTAAATTAAACAATAAGCTAATTAATATCTAAAACTATGAAACGATCATTCCTTATCTTTACTTCTACCTGATGCATAGCGTGGATTATCCGATCCGCTTCATCAGTATTTCTCTATCTAATCTAATAATCAAACTATTAATCTATGAGGAAAAAACTATTAAACAGAAATTTCCACAGGACATTTTCTGAATTTAGAATCACACTGGTCATAGTGCTAAGCGTGATTTTATTGTCTTCCAGCCTGTATTCGCGCGCCGAAACAGACGACGCCCAACAAACGAAGACAATTACCGGTAAAGTTGTTTCTGCAGAAGATAGCTCACCTATTGTAGGTGCCACTGTTACCATTGTGGGAACTACCAGGGGAACCGCAACCAACGCTGATGGTGAATTTTCGTTGGAAGTAAGCCAGGGAGATGTTATTCGAATCTCTTTTATTGGATTTACTGCACAGGAAATAACAATAGGTACTCAGTCGAGTATTGAAGTACCGCTGGAAGTTGAAACAACCGGACTTGACGAGGTTGTGGTTGTAGGTTATGGATCGGCTAAAAAAACCAACCTTACTACTGCGCAGGTTGGTGTTTCCAACGATCAAATCGAAAAAACAGTGAACACGACTATGGAGCAAGCGCTTCAGGGTCGTGCAGCTGGTGTATTTATCACTCAGAACTCAGGTCAACCCGGTGGAGGCATGTCAATGATCATTCGGGGGGTAAGTACCATTAACGGCTCAACCGAACCTTTGTATGTAATTGATGGCCTGCAGGTAGCGGGCTCTTCTGTTGAATACGGGAATTCAAGTTCTTCCAATGCTTTGGCAGGTATCAACCCTTCTGATATCGAAGATGTTCAGATTCTTCAGGGACCTTCTGCTACTGCTATTTACGGATCGAGAGCAACCAACGGAGTTGTACTGATCACTACAAAAAGAGGGAAACGTGGCGATGCCGATATCGCTTATAATTTCTCGTATTCCGTTCAAACAACACCCCAACATTTAGATGTGATGAACCTGAGAGAATACGCTCAAATGGTGAAAGAATTTCATGACATTGCTGGCGGAACCACTCCCGAAGAATTCCTCGATCCTTCGATTTTGGGTGAAGGCACAAACTGGCAGGGCGAATTATTTAAAGAAGCTCCTATGCAAAAACACCAACTTAGTTTTAGTGGTGGTGGCCAATCGTCAACCTACTACATTTCGGCTGAAATTTTAAACCAGGAAGGTGTGGCCATTGGATCTGAATTTAAACGTTACAGTTTGAGGAGTAACACTTCGCAGGAACCACTGCCGTGGTTACGCATCCGTGAAAATGTCAACTTCAGGCAAATCAACGAAATTTTGACCACTTCTTCGGAGGGCGTTATTAGCAATGCCTTACAAAATACACCGCAGGTACCCGTTAAAAATATCGACGGAACCTGGGGCGGTTTCGAAACCAAGGAAGGATCGAACCAGTATGCTCCGATCAACCCGGTTGCGATTGCCAGTTTAAGAACAAACGAAAATGTTCGCCGCGAACTAAACGGTGGGTTTAACCTTGAGGCTGACATTGTTGACGGGCTTGTTTTTCGCACCTCGATGAACGGCAGCTACAATACCCGTAATGCCATCTATTTTAATCCAAAAATGCAAATTGGATGGTATGTAAGAGATCGTGCAAGCTTTACTGATATGACCAGCGTTAGCACCTTTTACAGCTGGGATCAACAACTGTCATACAATAATAATTTTGGAGAACATTATATCGATGCCACAGCATTGCACGAATACAAAGAAGGTACCTGGAAACAAAACACCGGTTACCGTGAAGGCTTTCTTACCAACGACATCCTCGACCTGAATGCCGGTGATGAGAGTACCTCGGTTGCCAGTGGCGGAAGTAGTTCGTGGGCCATGGAATCCTACCTTTTCAGAATCAACTACAATTACAACGAAAGGTATCTTGTTCAGGGATCTGTTCGTGCTGACGGTTCTTCCAACTTTGGAGCCAACAACCGCTGGGGTGTGTTCCCTGCCGGTTCGGCAGCCTGGAGAATCAGCAACGAAAGCTGGTTTGATGTTTCCTTTATGAATGAGCTAAAACTGCGTTTCGAAACCGGTTTAACCGGTAATTCAGGATGGGGCGCCGGCATATATTCTCCGCTGCAAACAACAGCTACCGAGTGGGGAACCGGTTTTTCACCGGGTAAAATTGCCAACCCCGATTTGCAATGGGAAGAAACCTTAACCAATAACATTGGTATCAACATCCACTTATTCGATAACCGCATTCAGATTGAAGCTGATGTTTACGAAAAAACAACCAACAACCTGATCTTCGATGCCAGCTTACCCGGATTTATGGGTAGCTCGGGCAATGGCGGCGCCGGTTCACCTACCGTTAACTCAGGCAAGATCAGCAATAAAGGTTGGGCCGTAAGCGTGAACTCGACCAACATTCAGAAAAACAATTTCAGGTGGGATATGAACTTTAATATCTCGGGTGTGAATACAGAGGTTGAAGAACTGAATAGCGAACTCGGATTCTTCGATCGTACCTCGTGGTGGATGAACAACTGGACACAGCGCACTGCCGTTGGCGAAGCTCCCTGGATGTTTATGGGTTACCTGTACGACGGGATCTTCCAGTCTGAAGATGAGATCAACAACAGCGCCATCCCAACCGATGCCAACGGCGGCAGATTACCCGTTGGTGAAGATGGGGTTTGGGTTGGTGACGTCAAATATCAGAATGTTGAAGGTGACAGCGGTGCCGAAGGTGTTATCGATGTAAACGACCGTACATACATCGGTAATCCCTGGCCAAAGTTCTTTGGTGGTTTTACCAACAACTTCACCTACAAAGGATTTGATTTGAGTATTTTACTCACATTCAATTACGGGAACGATATTTACAATTATGTGCGTATGATCAACTCCAATCCGTCGCAGATAAATGTTGGCCGTAACCTCATGACGGACGCCATCGACTACGCAAAACTGGTTACCGACGAAAATGGTGCAGCTTATATAAGCAATGCTGAAACCGATTTACCGCGTATCTCATACGGACCTAACAACAACTGGACACGCTTTTCGAGCAGGTGGGTTGAAGATGGCTCGTACCTGAAAGTTAAAAACATCACGCTGGGATATACGGTACCAAAAACTTTGTTAAACAAAATAAACTATGTGAAGAACCTGCGAGTGGCAGTAAGCGCTCAGAATCTCTACACTTTAACCAATTACACCGGTTACGACCCGGAGGTTGGATCTTATGTTGGCAGTAATGCCTCAAGTGCCAATCAGGCCATAGGTATCGATACAGGCCGTTATCCTTTAACGCCTACCTATACGTTCAATTTAATGGTTAACTTTTGATAAAACAGAATTATGAAAATATATAAATACAACTGGTTAATAATAGGTCTCATCGGACTGTTTATGCTTACCAATTGTTCTGAAGATAACTTGGTGAGACCTCCGGAAGATGCACTTACCGATGTCGATTTTTACAAGACAAACGAGGAAGTGCTTGCAGCAACTGCTCCATTATACAGTCGCATGTGGTTCGACTATAACGATAAAGCATCATACAGCATTGGAGATTTAAGAAGCGGCATAATGATGGCCCCCTGGAATAGTCGTGAATTTGGTGCCTTTAATGCCAACGGCGATAACTCTGAAGTAATTGCAGGATGGAATGCTTTCTTTACCGTGGTTCAGCAGTCGAACCTGGCCATTCGCAACATTAATACTTACGCCACAGAAGCCGTTTCTGATGACATTAAGAAAATGGCCATAGCAGAGGCTCGTTTTATGAGAGCCTGTGCCTATCGAAATCTGGTTCTGGCGTGGGGTCCGGTTCCAATTATTACCGATAACATCGAAATCATGAACTCTACGGATATCAGGCGAAATACAGCAACAAGTATCTGGAGATTTCTGACCAGTGAAATGCGTTCAATTGCAGAAGACCTCCCTGATCAACCTTATGCCACCGGACGTATTACCCGGTATTCTGCCGAAGGTATGCTGGCTCGTTTTTACCTATCGCGAGCCGGCGCCGAAGCCGTTGGAGGTGAACGAAATCAAATGTACCTCGATAGTGCCAAATATTACGCGCAGCATGTTATCGAGAACAGCGGCAAATCCTTGATGGAAGATTACAGATCATTATTCTTATTTCCTTACGACAATAATAATGAATCGCTGTTCGAACTGCAGT
This sequence comes from Maribellus mangrovi, assembly GCF_037646455.1. NCBI lineage: Bacteria > Pseudomonadati > Bacteroidota > Bacteroidia > Marinilabiliales > Prolixibacteraceae > Maribellus > Maribellus mangrovi. The sequence goes on from NZ_JBBIXN010000001.1 coordinate 1,463,816, forward strand.
GGGTATATTCAAATGCATGGGGCCCGAGCAACTCAGCTCCGGCTTACCTGGCCTACAGTTCCGACATTGGTAACGGAGACGGTTGGGGCGGTGCTTACGGTGCATCCTGGTACGTCATTTCTCAGTACGAGGGTATTAATCCGATAGGAACAACAGGAGATACCATAAAAGGAGCTACTCTCGATACCCGTTTGTACAATACTTTTATGTTGCCCGGTGCACATTATCCTGAAATTACACAGGATTATACTACCGACGACGGAACTGTTGGACAGCGGGAATGCATTTATCCGAACAATACGAGCGATGCCAGTTTTGCCTGTACCAAGAAGTACATCGTTGGAAAAGCAGTTGATGTTGGTGGTGAAGCTTCTTCGCAGCATTACCCGAATAATACCTACATGCTGCGTCTGGCAGAATTGTACCTGATTTATGCTGAAGCAACGCTTGGAAATAATGAACAGTCATCTGATGCGACCGCACTGGATTATGTAAACACCATCCGTCGCAGAGCAGGTTTGAATAATCTTGCAAACGATGCAGGCACCGGTGATCGGTCCTACTTCACTGCAGATGACATCTTCAAAGAAAGAACACTTGAATTTGCTATGGAAAGCATGTTCATGTACGATTTGAGTAATATTTTCTACTACGACAAAGCCCGTGCATTAAGCATCCTGAATAATCAGGACCGTGGCTTGTTTGCGATTTATCCTGATGTTTTCCCGGATCCAAATTCCTGGACTTTCGTAAAAACATCATGGCATACCGAGCGCTCGATAAATGCGACAGAAGGTAACTTTTACCTGCCTATTCCAACCGCTGATTTGGGCGGGATGCCGAGCTTATCCGAAGATCCTGTTGATTACTACAGTAGTAACTGAAATTTAAATTGAGAATGATGAAAACTAAATTTCGATACATATATATTGCACTGGTAGCATTTTCGTTAACTGTGGTGTACAGTGCTTGTAATGATAGTGATGATGAAACATCAGGAACACCCAGAATCGACTATATCCGGATTACAGATCCGGAAGCTTCCGATTCTCTGCTGGTCAGTGCCGGCCAAGGCCAGTTAATTGCTGTAATTGGTGAAAACCTGGAAGAAGCTGTTGCAATTGAATTTAACAACCTGCCGGCCACGATAACAATTCCATACGTAACCAATACTTCTATTTTGGTTCGCGTTCCGTCGGAAGTTCCTGAAGAGGTGACCAACCAAATGGTTGTTTTCTTCAAAAATGGAAGTAGTTTGACACACGACTTTTCGGTGTCGATTAATAAGCCAAGTGTTACCTCAATGGCTTGCGAGTATGTAAATGCCGGTGGTATAGCCGAAATTCACGGAAATTATTTCTACGAGCCGCTGCAGGTTATTTTCCCAGGAGATATGGAAGGAGAAGTCGTTTCGGTTGAGGACGAAGCCATTAAGGTGATTGTACCGGAAGGAACATCCCCCGGACGAATTACCGTGAAATCAAATTTCGGAAGCGGACAATCCACATTTATGTTCCGCGATAACCGTAACATCGTTATCAGCAGCGATCCATTTACCGGCTGGTGGAATGAATCGTATGTGATAACAAATCCCGGAGAAGGCGATCCTGAAAAAATAAACGGGAATTACATTCGGGTACAAAAAGTAGTGAGCAGTTGGGCATGGACGGAAGTTGCGGGTGGACCGGCCAGTGCAATGGGCGACATCAGCAAAAACATACCTGACGAGGCCATTCTGCATCCCGATCTTTATAATCTGAAATTCGAGATCAATACACTCAAGCCTTACAACAATAATGTAATCCGACTGAATTTCGGACTTTCCGAAGGAGAAGTGAACGATGCTTACCTCTGGAATCCGCCTTATGATACAGGTGGAGAATGGAGAACCGTTTCCATCCCTTATGCTGAAATCGTAAAATCGTACGAAGATTTAGGTGTAACGATGCAAGTTAATCCAAATGGTTACTGGACCCGGGTTTTAATCTTTGGTAACGGTGACCTGGATTGTGATATCGCATTCGACAATTTCAGAATTGTCCCAAATAAATTCTAAGCAATCAACGATATGAAAAAAAATAGAATAAATATTAGATATCTGGCTATTCTGCTGGCGTTACTGTACGGTAGCATGTCGGGGATAGTGTTCGTCTCGTGCAATGATGATGACGATGAAATGACTTCGGAAGTTGCGTTAATGAGTTATGGACCAATGCCCATCGCCCGCGGGGCAGAACTCCGTTTTATCGGGGAGAATTTAATGAAGGTGAATTCAATAGTTTTACCAGAAGGTATTGATATTCCTGCTTCGGAATTTACAGAGCATACCGAAACAGGCATTAAACTCATTGTTCCGCAAAACGCCGAACCGGGATTGGTTGTACTGAAAACCGATGATGGTGATATAACAACCAAAACCCAGATTACCTATTCTGAACCCATATCCATTGATAATTTATCGCCGGGTACCATCAAACCCGGACAGGAGATAACAATTACAGGTGAATACCTGAACCTCATAAAAGAGGTAATTTTCACCGAACGGGTTTCAGTCGGCGACAGCAGCTTTACAGCACAAAGCCGTAAAGAAATTAAGCTGATCGTACCCGAGGAAGCTCAAACCGGAACAATTGCCGTTTCAAACGGTGCTGAAGACCCAATCGTTGTTTATTCCGAAACCGAGCTCGCGGTTGTAACACCAACACTTACAGCTGTTTCTCCAAGTCCGGTTAAAGCAGGTACAACCCTCACAATTACAGGAACCGATCTTGACCTGGTTAAAAGAATAGATCTGGGAGGAGGCAAGATCATTAACGAATTTGCCAGCCAGTCGGAAACCAGTATTACCCTAACTGTACCTGCAGATACAAAAGATGGTAAAGTGACCGTTTACCCGGCTTCAATGGTAGCCATTGAGTCATCGGAAGATGTGGTTATGGTGGTTCCAACAGTAAATGTTTCGCCAACAACCATTAAAAATGGCGGCGAAATTACCGTTACAGGTACCGATCTTGATTTGGTTACCGCTGTAACCTTTGCCGGTGGAGCCGGTGGTACAATAACCGACCTCACCGAAACTGAAATGAAAGTACTGGTTCCAGATGCGGCTGTGAGCGGCGATCTTGTATTTTCTACTGCTGCCGATAAATCGGTTTCAGGTGGCGAGATTACAATAATTAAACCTACTATAACCGAAATAACGCCAAATCCGGTGTCGGCAGGAAATGAGATTACAATTACAGGTACCGATCTTGATCTGGTAGTTTCTGTAACCTTTGCAGGCGACGTTACCGTAGATGTATCTCCTGAGTCGGAAACAAGTATTACATTAGAAGTACCGGTTGATGCCGAATCCGGAGATTTGACTCTTACCATGGTTAATGGCGAAACTGTTGTATCTTCGCTAATCGTCGACAAACCGCTGTTCTGTTATATCCCCATTCTTCCGGGCGAGAACGATACCATTAAAGCGGGCGAATTACTTTCAGTAGAACTCGCCAACGAAGATAAATTAACCGATATCATGGTGAACGGAGCTTCGGTTCAATATATTCTGAACGGGACAACCTGTTATATACTTATACCTGAGAATTCTTCCGGGGCAACTGATTTAACACTTATGTCATCAAATGGTGAAATCACTTATGAATTAGATGTTCTTGGCGGCGGAATTGTAGAAACGATTGTTTATGAAGGTCCGAAAGCGATCGGATGGGGTGATCCGGCCATTGTGCCCATTACAGCTTTCCAGGATGTACCGGTTGGTTCGATATTGAAGATCTACTTCTCACAAACCGAAAATTGGGGACAAGCCCAACTTAATAACGGTAACTGGGCAGTCATTCCTTTCGATGAACTCGGTGGTGATGGGTACATCACAACCAATACCTATAACGATAAGTCGGTAACAGAACAGGAATTGGTATTGACGCAGGATGTACTGGATAATATCCTGAATAATTCTCCGTGGGGTGACGGACTTATTATACAGGGCCAGGACTGGATTATTGCGAAAGTGAGCATAATTACAACAACGGCCAGTGAAACCGTTATTTTTGAAGGCCCCAAAGCCATTAACTGGGGAGATGCCGCTATTGCTCCAATTTCTGCTTTCGACGGAGTAAATCCTGGAGCGATTTTGAAAATCTATTTTGAACAAACGGAGAATTGGGGACAGGCCCAGATTAATAACGGGAACTGGGCTGTAATTCCATTTGACGAACTCGGTGGCGATGGTTATATAACAACCAACACCTACGACGACAAATCAGTAACCGAGCAAGAATTAGTACTCACTTCAGCGGTTTTAGACAATATCCGGAATAATGCCCCATGGGATGATGGCCTTATTATTCAGGGGCAGGACTGGATTATTACCAAAATAACTATTATTAACTGATAAATTCCGAATGAAATTAAAAGGCTGTTTCATTTTCTTTGAAACAGCCTTTATTTTCTCCTTGCGCTCGCCTTAAGGCAGGTCATTCGAATATGAATAAACAAAACATGAAAACAATGTTTAGTCTTCTTATCGTTATTGCACTTTTGGCATGCAACACAAGTAATTCAGAACCTGAAATTGAAGACCATACTCCACCAACAATAATTAGTGTTCAACCTGCACAAGGAGCAAGCGAAGTACCTCTGGATACCGAAATCAGGATTAATTACAGCGAACCCTTTAAACTTGGAAATTGGGCTGACATTACAGTAAATAATAAAACAGTATCGGCCAGCATTTCCGACAATCAGTTACTGATCGACACTGAATTAAAGGAACAAACGGATTATGTAGTGAACATATCCGAAAAGTCGGTGCTTGATGAGGCACAAAACTATGCCGAAGAATTTACGCTCAGTTTTTCAACACGGATTATTCCGAAGATTGAGATCAGCACTGAATTGGTTACTGAAAATCCGTCGAAAGAAGCTAAAAATGTGTACAATTTTCTTCTCGACAATTACGGCGAGAAGATCGTATCCTCGGCAATGGCAAATGTAAGCTGGAACACCAATGAAGCGGAATGGGTAAAACAACACACGGGAAATTATCCGGCAATGGCAACTTTCGATTACATCTTTTTAAATTATTCGCCGGCCAACTGGATCGATTACACCTCTACCAAAGTTGTAAAAGACTGGTGGAACAATAACGGATTGGTTTCATCAAGCTGGCACTGGAATGTACCGAAAACGGAAGGATCAAGCGAATACGCTTTTTACACCACGGAGACCAGCTTTAATGCAGCCAACGCCACTGTTGAAGGCACTTGGGAAAACGAGGTGGTAAAAGCCGATCTGGAAGAAATGGCCGATTACCTAAAACTGCTTCAGGATAAAAATATTCCGGTTATCTGGCGCCCCTTGCATGAGGCTGCAGGAAATATTTATGAATATCAGAACGGAACGGCCTGGTTTTGGTGGGGAAATAGTGGAGCAGAAGCCTTTAAGAAATTATGGAGATATACTTTCGACTATTTCAAAGAAAGAGAGCTGAGCAACCTGATTTGGGTGTGGACAACACAAACCAAGGACGATGATTTTTATCCGGGCGATGGGTATGTTGACATAGTTGGAAGAGACATTTACAACAACACTGATGCCGCTTCAATTGCCGATCAGTTCACATCCATCCAGCAGGAATATCCCACCAAAATGGTTACCTTGAGCGAGATGGGCAGTGTGGCTACTATTTCAGCACAATGGACAGCCGGTGCGAAGTGGTCGTATTTTATGCCCTGGTACGATTACGACAGGACCAACGATCCTGAGTCAGCAGCTTTTGGAGAAACAAACCATCAACATGCCAACATCGACTGGTGGAAAAATGCAATGGCGAACGAGGCAGTAATTACCCTCGATGAAATGCCAACTTTAAAGTAAAATGAAAAAAGACCTTTTTCAGCGCTGGCAGTATATTAATCCACAGGCCTATAAATCAAAATAATTGTTTGATTTTTTTAGGTGTTAATAAAAAATTTATACTTTTGCATCCACTTTTTTGGAGTCGTGGGCTGGAAAACGAAATATAACATTGAGTTTAAAGGGCTTAAAGAAGGCCTTCACGATTACAATTTTGAAATAGACGATAAGTTCTTTGAACATTATAAAGAAAGTCTGGTTGAAGTTGGTGCAGTGAACGTTAAGGTACAACTGGAAAAACGAAGTTCATTCTTAAAACTGATTCTTCATTTTACCGGTTGGGTAGAACTTACCTGCGACAACTGTTTAGAAGCCTATCAACAAGCTATTGATTTGGAAACTGAGCAATTTGTAAAGTTTGGCGAAGAATCTGAGTTTGAAGAAGGTGACAATGTAATTTGGGTTTTACCCGAAGAGCATGCAATCAACCTGGCGCAGGTAATTTATGAATATACCATGTTAAGCATTCCGATCAGGCATGTCCATCTGAATGAAAGCGAAGAAAACAGCTGCGATCCGGAGATGCTTAAAAAATTAAATGAATATACGCACCACGGCGAGGAAGAAGAAACAGATAATGAAGATGATATTGATCCTCGCTGGGCGGCATTAAAAAACTTAAAGAATAATAATTAAAAAAATACATAAAAATGGCACATCCAAAGCATAAAACATCGAAATCGAGAAGGGATAAAAGACGTACGCACTACAAAGCGGTCGCTCCCACTCTGGCAACTTGTTCAAACTGCGGAACCACTGTAAAATACCACACAGTATGTCCTGAATGTGGCTATTACAGAGGAAAACAGGTAATTGAAAAAGAAATTGCCGTATAAGACATTTAATGCACTTTAACCGACTGCAACAGGCGGATCGAAATTCCATCTTCGAAAATTCGGAGATGGAATTTTTTTTGCCTGTTAATCCCCACTCTAAAATCAGACTTTTCGAACATCTTTATTAATTGTTCACCATTCAGCCTGAAATATTGTTTATATAAACCCAATAAAGTCTTTAATAGTTTGTCCGTCGTTTTTATTGCTTCTAAATTCAACCGTTTTAAAAAAATCAGAATTTTACAAAAACACAAGTAGATTTTAGCATGCAATGGCAAATATAAGAGCAGCAATTACCGGCGTTGGTGCCTATCTCCCCGATTACCGACTTACAAACGATGAATTAAGTACAATGGTTGATACCTCGGATGAGTGGATCATGCAGCGCATTGGCATTAAAGAACGCAGGATTTTAAAAGAAGAAGGAAAGGCGAGCAGCGACATGGGAACCTGGGCCGTTCAGGACCTGTTGCAAAAGACCGGAACAAGTCCCGACGAGGTCGACATGCTGATTTGCGCCACCATTACCCCCGATATGGTTTTACCGGCCACGGCCAATATTATTGCACATAAAGCCAACATCCACAATGCCTGGAGCTTCGACCTGAATGCTGCTTGCTCGGGTTTTATTTTTGCACTTTCTACAGCTACCCAGTTCATTGAATCGGGCCGCTATAAAAAAGTGGTTATTGTGGCTACCGAAAAAATGTCGTCGATAATTAATTACGAAGACCGCACTACATGTCCGTTATTTGGTGATGGTGCTGCCGCAGTTATGATTGAACCCACAACCGAGGATCTTGGCGTTATCGACTATATCAATCGTGTCGACGGACTTGGGCGTTACCACCTGCACATAAAAGCCGGTGGCTCGTTAAAACCTGCTACCGAAGAAACAGTGGCCAACAAAGAACATTTTCTTTACCAGGAAGGTCAGGCAGTGTTTAAAGCAGCGGTCTCGAGCATGGCCGATGTAGCTGCCGAGATCATGGGAAAAAACCAGCTAACTGCCGATGACATTTCGTGGCTGGTTCCTCATCAGGCGAATTTGCGTATTATCGATGCCACCGCAAAGCGCATGAACCTGAGTAAAGACAAGGTAATGGTGAACATCAAATACTACGGAAATACAACTGCTGCAACCATCCCGTTATGTTTGTACGATTACGAAAAGCAACTAAAAAAAGGCGATAACATTATTCTGGCAGCATTTGGTGCCGGATTCACCTGGGGTAGCACTTACCTGAAATGGGCCTACGATCCTAAATAGTTGTCAAATAAATTGTTCCCCCGGTTTGTACATTAAATTTTTGAACGAGTGCCAAAATATTGTATCTTCAAACGCGTTTTGAGGAAACGATAATTGGGATAAAACTGGATTAATTCACAACGGCATGGCAAAACAAACAGCAAGATTTAATGGCGATGACGCATCGCAGCACATTAACATTCTGGGCAACGGGACAAAAGTTAAAGGCGATATCATTTCAAATGGTGACATTCGAATTGATGGCGAAATGGTTGGAAACCTGGCTACCAAGGGAAAACTCGTGGTTGGCAACAGTGGCAAAATTCAGGGCGAAGTACAGGCCAGCAGCATCGAGGTTTCAGGATTTATAAATGGTAAAGTTACTGCCGCCGAATTGCTAAACATGAAAGCAACAGCAAAAATTGAAGGTGATATTGTTGCCGGAAAACTGGCTGTTGAACCGGGCGCAGTATTTACAGGAACATGCAGCATGGGAGCACCAAAACCCGTTCATGAAACGGAAACAAAAAAATAAACCGAAAAACAAGTTCGATGACTTTGTTCGTTACTCCAGCCTTGGCTTCGAAATGATGGCCATAATAGGAGGATTTACCTTTTTGGGTTACAAAATAGACCAGTGGATGAAAAACGATTTCAAAGGATTTACACTTGGTTTTGCCATTTTTTCCGTGATCGCAGCTATAATTTACGGAACACGAAGTTTACTTAAAAAGAAATAAATTTTAAAAAAGCTCGAAGCTTGAAGCTTGGAGCTCGAAGCCAGATAAAATGAAAAGTTTTATTGCCAGATTAACTGCATTGACACTTGCCCTCGCCCTGATCGGGTGGCTGGTGTTTTCAATGTTTTTACCCGAATATTATTTACCCGTTTTTCCGTTCCTGCTCGCATTCTTTTATGCTGCTACCACCGGTATTCATGCCTACCAATTAAGCGTAGCCAAAAAAGACATCGGGAAATTTGCCCGCAGCAACATGCTCATCACATTTATCAAATTAATGGTGTATTCCATAATTGCGGTGGTATACATCCTCATCGACCGTGAAAATGCAGTACCCTTTGTAGTGGTTCTGATGACGCTGTACCTGGTTTATACATTTTTCGAAGTGAGCAATCTGACGCGTATCTCAAAAAAGGATTCAAAAAAGAAATAATCCCATCTTCTAGTAATTCTTGTGGTTTTAATGTTGAACAACAGTTGGTAAAACTACATTATTAATTCCCTGAAAAATGGATTTTACCATTTTCGGTTGAAAATTTCTTTTAAATTTGTGAGTGATGCAAAATCATCAAAAAAGATAACAAATCGAAGAACAATTATGCCCGAAATTGGTTTGTTACCTAAGTATAAATAAAGAACAAAAGCATTAATCAAAATAAACCATGCTTAAGCTTACCAAAGGATTTTTTTTAATTCTTGTTTTTTCGATGTTAAGTTTGGGTCCGCTGCAGGCACAGCACGGTCAAGAAGAGGAAAATTCTCATTCGACCGAACATGCATCAGCAAGCGATGAACACCACGAAGAAGAAGGATTTAATGCCGGAGAATTTGTAATCGAACACGTTTCTGATTCCTACGACTGGCACATCACTTCATTTGGTGAAACTCATATCAGTATTCCTTTGCCGATAATTCTTTACAGCAATTATCCCGAGTGGCACGAAGGGAAAGCTTTTCATGTGTTTATGTCTTCGAAATTCCATCACGGACACGATGCCTACAAAGGATTTAAAATTTCGCATAGCGAAGAATTCAAAGGGAAAATCGTTGAGCTTGATGCCGGCGGTCACGAAATTGGGAAACCCATCGACATATCCATCACCAAAACCATTGCCGGAGTTATTGCTTCGGTGATTATTTTGTTTTGGCTGATATTTACAGTTGCCGGTTCGGCAGTAAAAAACAAAGGCAAAGCTCCATCAGGCATACAGAACCTGTTCGAACCAATTATTCTTTTCATTCGCGATGAAGTAGCGAAACCCGCAATTGGTGAAGACAAATACGAAAAGTTTATGCCCTTCCTGCTGACGCTTTTCTTTTTTATTCTGATCAACAACTTTATGGGACTTATTCCCATTCCGCCTTTCGGAGCGAATGTTACCGGAAATATCGCGGTAACTATGGTATTGGCACTGTTTACCTTTTTCATCACCACCATCAACGGGAACAAGCATTACTGGAAAGAAATTTACAATCCGGATGTACCGTGGTGGCTGAAATTCCCAATTCCGCTGATGCCTATTGTTGAATTATCAGGAGTGATCACCAAACCATTTGTACTGATGGTCCGACTCTTTGCCAACATGCTTGCAGGTCACCTCATCGTAATGGTATTTATCAGTTTGGTATTTGTTTTCGGCACTTTATTTGGGCCCGCTGTTGGACTGGGAGCCAGCCCGATATCCATCGTATTTTCGGTGTTTATTTTGCTGCTCGATGTTTTGGTATCGTTTATACAAGCATATGTTTTTACCCTGTTGTCGGCACTCTATTTTGGAATGGCGACTTCAGATCATCATTAATATTTAAAATTAACAGCTATGTTATCAGCTATTTTAACAGTATTGCTACAAGCGGCCGCCGGAGCTACGGTTGGTAAAATGGGAGCAGCAATTGGTGCAGGTTTAGCAGCAATTGGAGCTGGTATGGGTATCGGTAAAATCGGTGCCAGTGCCATGGAAGCTATCGCCCGTCAGCCAGAAGCCAGCGGTGACATCAGATCAAACATGATCGTATCGGCAGCTTTGATTGAAGGTGTAGCCTTCTTTGCCGTTATTGTTTGTATCCTAATCGTTTTTGTATAGCAAAAAACTTTGGCAACCGTCCCGGGGATTGCCCGGGACGCCGTTGTCTTTAAAATTTTGAAACTATGGGATTAGTAATGCCGAATCCGGGAACGATTTTCTGGATGCTTATAATTTTTGCAATCGTACTTTTTATCCTGAAAAAGTTCGCTTGGAAACCTATTCTAAACGCTTTAAAAGAACGTGAAGAATCGATTGCCAGTGCCTTAAATTCAGCAGAAGAAGCAAAAAAAGAAGTGGCCGGATTAAAAGCCGATAACGAGAAAATTATCGCTGAAGCCCGCCTCGAAAAAGATGCGATTCTTAAGGATGCAAAAGAGCTGAAAGAGAAAATTGTTTCTGAGGCCAAAGAAAAGGCAGGCCAGGAAGCACAAAAAACCATCGATCAGGCACGTCAGCAAATCGAAGCTGAAAAGACAGCTGCCATCAACGACATAAAAAAACAGGTAGCCGAGCTTTCGGTAATGATCGCCGAAAAAGTGATCAAAAAACAGCTGGCCGGAAAAGGAGAGCAGGAAAAAATGGTGGATGGATTAATCGACGATATTAAGCTGAATTAACGGTATGGATCAAAGTGCAATAAGTGTTCGTTACGCCAAAGCGTTCTTTTCAACCGCAAAAGAAAAAAAGCTGCTCGATAACTTAAAAAAAGACATTGGGGCAGTTTTGGAAGTTTGTAAAACCTCCGGTGATTTTATTTTACTGCTGGAAAGTCCGATTGTAAAAACATCGAAAAAAGCGGCACTCATCAAAGAAATTTTCAAAGGTAATATAGATAAGCCTACCTTGAATTTCCTGGTGTTGATCGTTCAAAATAAACGCGAAGAGTACATTCCGGGAATCTGCAGAAATTTCCTCGATCTTACGCGAAAAGATCAGAACATCAAGTCAGCCGTTTTGACCACTGCATCAGAAATCAGCGAATCAACCATACAAAAAATCAAAGAATTGCTCGGCAAAGAGCTTAAAGCAGAAGTAGAGCTTTCAGCACAGATAAAACCCGAGATTCTGGGAGGCCTGGTTTTGCGCCTCGACGACAATCAATACGATGCCAGTGTGGCCACTCAATTGAAAAAAGTGAAGCAAAGCCTGTTAGAAACCGAATTAAAAAGTATTCAATAAGCTAAAACAAGATAGAACATGGCGAATATAAAACCTGCTGAAGTATCCGAAATTCTTAAGCAACAACTGGAAGGATTTAAGTCGGTAGCCGAACTGGAAGAAGTAGGTACCGTACTGCAAGTTGGTGACGGTATTGCTCGGATTTACGGTCTTTCGAATGTTGAGGCCAATGAAATGATCGAATTCGAAAACGGAATTAAAGGTATTGTTCTGAATCTCGAAGAAGACAATGTTGGAGCAGTTCTTTTAGGTCCTACCGAAGAAATCAAGGAAGGCGACACTGTAAAACGTTTACGCCGCATTGCATCAATTAACGTAGGCGAAAATTTGCTCGGACGGGTTATCAACACTATTGGCGAGTCGATTGATGGCAAAGGAACCATCGAAGGTGAATTGTTTGAGATGCCACTCGAACGTAAAGCGCCGGGTGTAATTTACCGTCAGCCGGTAAAACAGCCGCTGCAAACAGGTTTGAAAGCCATCGACGCGATGATCCCGATTGGAAAAGGACAGCGTGAGTTGATCATCGGTGACCGCCAGACCGGAAAAACGGCTGTTGCGATCGACACCATTATCAACCAGCGCGAAGGATTTGAAAAAGGTAATCCGGTATACTGTATTTATGTCGCCGTCGGACAAAAAGGTTCTACAGTGGCCAACATTGCATCGACTCTTGAAAAAGCCGGTGCCATGGATTATACGGTTATCGTTTCTGCAACGGCTTCCGATCCGGCTGCATTGCAATTTTATGCACCTTATGCAGGTGCCGCCATTGGCGAATATTTCCGCGATACCGGTAGAGATGCACTGATCATTTACGACGACCTTTCGAAACAAGCGGTTTCGTATCGTGAAGTTTCACTGCTGCTGCGTCGTCCTCCGGGCCGTGAAGCATATCCGGGTGACGTGTTCTACCTGCACTCGCGCTTGTTGGAACGTGCGGCTAAAATCATCGAATCGGATGAAATTGCAAAAGACATGAACGACCTTCCCGACTGTTTAAAAGACAAAGTAAAAGGTGGTGGTTCACTTACTGCACTTCCAATCATTGAAACTCAGGCAGGAGACGTTTCTGCGTACATTCCTACCAACGTAATTTCGATTACAGACGGACAGATCTTCCTCGAGTCGAACCTGTTCAACTCGGGTATCCGTCCTGCAATTAACGTAGGTATTTCGGTTTCGCGTGTTGGGGGTAGTGCCCAGATCAAATCGATGAAAAAAATTGCGGGTACATTAAAACTCGACCAGGCTCAGTTCCGCGAACTGGAAGCTTTCTCGAAATTTGGTTCCGATCTTGATGCTGCAACAATGCGTGTTCTCGACAAGGGACGTAAAAACGTTGAGATCCTGAAACAGGGCCAGTATTCGCCCATGAAAATTGAACAACAGGTAGCCATTATTTACTGCGGTACCAAAGAATTGCTGCGCCAGGTTCCGATTGAAAAAGTAAAAGAATTTGAGGTGGATTTCCTTGAAACCATGGAGATGTCGCACCGTTCGGTACTCGACGAAATTCGGGAAGGAAAAATGACACAGGAAATTGAAGATACCATTCGAAAAGTAGCAGCGGAAACAGCTGAGAAATACAAAAAGTAGTTGAGCGAATGAGTAACTGAGTGATTGAGAATTCCTCATTTACTAAACTACTCAATAACACATTCACTGGAAAAATGGCTGGATTAAAGGAAATACGAACACGAATTGCATCGGTAAAAACCACACGGCAGGTTACTAGTGCCATGAAAATGGTGTCGGCGGCCAAGCTGAAAAAAGCGCAGGATGCTATTTTGCAGATCAGGCCTTATGCCGAAAAGTTACACGAAATCCTGATTTCGCTGAGTGCCAGCCTCGAAAATGTGGAAGACTCGGTATACACACAGAATCGGGCACCCGAAAAGGTTTTGGTAATTCTGGTAACTTCGAACCGTGGTTTGTGTGGTGGCTTCAATGCCAACATTTCAAAAAAAGCCATTGAGTTGATCAACACAAAATACGAACAGCAATTACGCACCGGAAATCTCGAATTTCTTTGCGTTGGGAAACAAGGAGAGCGCTACCTGAAACACCGAGGTTACAAAGTAGTAGCCAACGAAAATTCGCTGTTCGATGAATTGACCTTCGATAATGTGGCGAAAGTTGCAGAAGGGACCATGAAAGCCTTTGAGGCAAAAGATTACGACCGGATAGAACTGGTTTACAACCAGTTTAAAAATGCAGCCGTTCAGGTTCAAACTGCCGAGCAATTTTTGCCGGTTGAAATGGAAGAACAGGATGATGATGCCACCAACTTCGACTTCATTTACGAGCCTTCGAAAGAGTACATTATTAAGGAATTGATTCCACGTTCGTTAAAAATTCAGTTTTACAAGGCACTGCTCGATTCGAACGCAGCCGAGCATGGCGCCCGAATGACAGCAATGCACCAGGCAACCGATAATGCTACATCGTTAATCGGCGATCTTACCTTGCAATACAATAAGGCTCGTCAGGCAGCGATTACCGGCGAAATTCTTGAAATTGTAGGTGGTGCCGAGGCGTTAAAAGGATAAAATTTAATTTGTTAATATTGAAAAAGAACTGTTCTGTTTTAAGGAACGGTTCTTTTTGCTTTTAACCTAACCGTAAACCGGACTTACCCACTTTTCTTTTGGGGCATATTTACTTTCAGCTGCCCAGCCAATTCCCCGTTGCATGATCTCCAGCACTTCGGGGCCTTCAAAATCTTTCATCACATGCCCGAGTGATGAGTAAAATACACGCCCTTTGCCATAGTATTTTTTCCAAACTACCGGGATAACACACTCGTCGATCCACGAAGCGTGTTCCGAAGAAAACTTAGTAGTAGCCAGCACTTTTACGTTCGGGTCCACGTGCATGTAGTACTGTTCCGAGTGCATCTTAAAGTCGTTCAATCCTTTTGTTATCGGATCTTTTTTATCAGTAATTTGAACGGAGTAATCAATCACGCCTCCCGGATGTGCCACCCATTGTCCGCCAACCATAAACTGGAATTCCACGTTATTCCGAAACGAATCGCCAATTCCACCGTGCCAGCCTGCCAGACCTACCCCGTTTTTAATCGCTTTCAGCAAGCCTTTTTCCTGCTCGTTAGTAATTTGTCCCATCGTCCAGATCTGAATCACCAGATCCAATGAATTCATAAGGTCTTCATCCAGGTAGCTGTCCAATGTATCCGAAACGGTAACTTCGGCACCTTCTGCTTTTAGCCACGGTACAAAAACATCAAGCGATTGTTTCGGTTCGTGCCCGTCCCAACCTCCATAAACATACAGTACTTTTTTTCCTTTTAAACTGTTTTGGTTCTGCAAACTTACCGCTGCAATACCGTCCGGAGCCAAAAGCATACCAGTACCTGCCAAAGCAGTAGTTCTGATAAAGTTTCTTCGAGATTTCTGTAACATAGTTTTAGTCGATTTATTTCTGTTTTAAATTTAACTGAAAATGTCGGAATTTAAAACGTACAGCTAACAACCTTACTATTTATCCCCTTAGAATTGAGCATATGAACGCTTTACTTAAAAAAATTGAATCTTTATGAGTAATCACCCTTTACGACCTTTTTATCTTTTTTTGAATTGCTAATCAAGCTTTTATGACAACATAAAACATCAATAATCTCCTACCCTTCAGCTATCACATTGATTTTCAGAGACAAATAATCATCGATAATTTTTATATTGTTTTTGCATTTTGTAAATTGTATCGAAGTACCCGTTTAAGGAAAGAGATAAAACCGGAATTTTTCTGAATTATTAATTAAAAAATCTCATTATGAAAAATTTTGCTGTTTTGTTATTCTTATGCCTGTTTGTAATCACATCTTTCGCTCAAAAGAAAAATGGTACGGTGTACAGCGAGCACGAAACCATTGACCAAACAAAAGCTTTATGGGAAGCTGTGAAAAATGGTGACAAAGAAAAGGTAAAAACCTTTTTCGCCGATTCTATTACAGTTGTTAGAAATGGTAACGACTGGCAAACGACCGCTGAGAATTTTGGAAACAATTCGGGTTGGTGGAAAGCAAACTTTGTCAACCTTAAGGTTGAGGATGCTCCCGGTGCTTATGCCGATGCCATAGAATATGGTGACGGGAATATTTGGGTACAAGACTGGTTGATGCTTACCGGTATTAATGAAGAAACCGGAATTAATCTCGACTTGCATATTCACAACCTTTATGCTTTTAATGAAGAAGGTAAAATTGGACTTATCATACAGTATTTTAACAATAATGTTTTTGAAGACATTAGAGATGCTAAGACCACGCGCGAGAATGGGAAAGTATACATCAACCACCCCTATATTGCTACGGTGAGAAAACTAGTGAATGCATACGCCGCCGAAGACCTCGAAAAAATGAAATCGTTCTATGACGAGAGCGCCCAATTTAGTGCCCTTGACCATGGCTGGGACGAATCGATAGACCTTGTAACCAGAATGGGTTATGTGAAGGACAACTTTGCTAATGCGAAGGACATTCATTTCAAACAAATCGGTTATCCCGACTGCATTTTCTACGAACTCAACAACGGTTTTGTGGTTTATTCCTGGTGGGAATATTCCTTTACCAGGGAAGAAAGTGGGGAAAAAGTAGTAATGCCATTAATGCTGTCACATTCTTTCAACGATGATGGAAAGATTGTTCAGGAAATGGCTTATTACAGCACCAACCATTTTGAGTAATAAATTACATGCGGTAGTTAAAAGGGGAGAACAAACTAAATCTGTTCTCCCCCTTTTTTGTGAGGCATACTGGATTCGAACCAGTGACCCCTACCCTGTCAAGGTAATGCTCTAAACCAACTGAGCTAATGCCTCATTCTGCAGGCAAAAATAATAAAAAAAGAGGTACAACAATGTACCTCTTCTCTATCGTATCCCAAACTTCATTTTCTTAGACACCTATCCAAAGATTTAGTACCGACAATGCGGCGATGATCCACATCAGCCACGAGATTTCATCGAATTTACCCGCAACTGCTTTAAGTAGAACGAAGGCAATAAATCCAAACGACAAACCGTTTGAAATACTGTATGTTAGCGGCATCAGAATAATAGTAAGAAATGCCGGAATAGATTCGGTAAAATCGGTAAATTTTATCTGTGCGATATTTTTGAACATATAAACTCCAACAATAACCAAAGCCGGGGCAGTTGCATAAGCAGGGACAATTCCGATTACCGGAGCAAAGAACAGGGTAAGCAAAAACAATAGAGCTGTAATTACTGAAGCAAATCCGGTTTTTGCACCGTTAGCAATACCCGAAGCCGATTCAATATAAGTGGTTGTAGTACTGGTTCCAAGCAACGAACCTGCAACTGTTGCCACAGCGTCAGCTTCCAGAATACGGTCGACATGTTCTACTTTACCGTTTTTATCCACAAAACCGGCTTCGTACGAACAGGCTACAATGGTTCCCACCGAGTCGAACAAGTCGACAAACATAAATGAGAAAACCGCACCGATCAAGCCAAAGCTCAGCGCCGACATAATGTCGAGTTTAAAGGCCAGCGGACTTATTGACGGGGGCATTGAAAACAACACTTGAGGCGCTTTTACCTGCCCGAAAATAATGGCGATAATGGTAGTGATTATGATCCCGTAAAAAATACCTCCTTTTACTTTTTTAACCTCGAGAATAGCAGTTATTACCAAACCTCCTAATCCGATCAGCAAAGTTGGTGTAAAGGTGCCCAAACCAACAAACGTCGCCGGATTAGCCACCACAAGTCCCATTTCTTTAAATCCGATAAACGAAATGAATAAACCAATACCGGCCCCGGTAGCTAAACGAAGTGCTAAGGGAATTGTATGAATAATTTTTGTTCGGATACCGGTAACAGTAAGGATCACAAATATAACACCTGAAATAAACACCACTCCAAGTGCCGTCTGCCAGTCGACTCCGGCACCTAACACAAGGGTGTATGTAAAAAAGGCATTCAGTCCCATTCCGGGAGCCATGGCATAAGGTACCCGGGCCCAAACACCGGCCAAAACAGTACCGATTACTGAAGCCAAAATAGTAACCGTTATCAGTGCATCTTTATTCATTCCTGCATCACCCAGAATGTTCGGGTTTACAAAAATGATGTAAGCCATCGTAAGAAAAGTAGTGGCACCGCCAATTATCTCTTTCCGATACGATGATCCTCGTGTGGTAATTCCAAAATACTTGTCGAGCATAGCATTAGGTTATTTGGTTAAAATGTTGCTTTTATAGCCAGTGTTGGGCAAACATTTACTTTATCACCCACAAAATTACTTCCGATTTCAACCTCGCTACCCACAGCAAAATGAGAATTAAAGTTGTACCAAAGCTGAGGCTCGGTTAAAAGACGAAAGTCGGTAGTACTTGTTCCCCAGTTCATCTCTTCTTTCCAGAAATCGGCAAAACCGGTAAAGGTCAGTTTGTTTTCCAGCATTTGAATGGTCCACACTGCAGTTATCTGAAACGAAGCATCTTCCTTGTCTTTGATGTATTTGTAGTTACCCTGCAGCGTAAATATTTTCGAAAAATCGGCCGATGCCCAGCTATGTTCAACTCCTGCTAACCAACAGTTCTCAATCGGTACCCAGGGTAAATCACCATCTAATTTAAAAACTCCGCCATTGTATTCCACACGTGGCATAATCATCTGGGTTTCGTTCCACTTAAAAGCACGGGCAATTTCCCAGTAGCCCAGCGAAATACCATTATCTACATTTCTCTCGTCGGAACTGTAATCCATATCAATAAAAAAGAAAGTAGATCCGTATTTGTCGGGGCGGAACATTTCCACGGTTGAGGTAAAAAACTTGCGGCCTTCACCTAAATCGTAATGCAGTTGAATGTTTTGTGCACTTAAAGAAGTTATAAGCGTCACAAATGAAAACAGTAGTAGAATTCTTTTCATCTTTCTAAAATTTAAATGCAATGGTTTAAAATGAAACTCGCTAATAATAAAGCTCATATGAGGCCTCAAAAAGCTTATTCCAAAATATTTAAACAATATAATAAGTTTTAACGCTGCTAAAATAATCTTTTATTGAACTAATCTGTCGAACTAAAAAAGTAGAATGTTTCTGAATATGCGTGCTTTAAAACATAAGAAACATTTCAATCAACTATGATTGCTCCGGTTTTGTCTGCATCACCCAAATTTTGCCAAATAAAAACCCCGGAAAGGACTTCCGGGGCATTTCATTGAAATCGGGAAGATAAAAATAAGGGTCTATATAAATAGATTCGCCGGGAGCTATAAAAGTAACCCCCAAAATATTCAATTTATATTCTTTTTAAATGAATTACGCGTCCATTGCCTGGTATAAAAAACGGTTAACCGGATATAAACGATGAAATGCCGAAACCATTTCCTGCACATAGTTATCGCTCGTTACTACACTGTCGTTGAAGGTTTTAGAAAAAATGAACGATTTATACCGCAGCAAATCAATATGCTCATGATCTTTTGGAAATCCTTTTGGAGCCGTTTTGAGTTTATCGTCATACATCTCCGGAAACTCCTTTTTGAATTCGGGATCCTCGATTATCTTGCGATATTCGTCAGCATGCTCCGCCATAAAATTCCGGATCGCACGCAAAGATTCTGCCGGTGGCATATAAATGCCGCCTCCAATAAAACAACCGCCGGGCTCGAGGTGAAAATAATAGCCGGGATTCATGCTTTTTCGCCCACCTTTGCAAATAAAGCTTCCAAAATTGGTTTTATACGGGCGTTTATCCTTCGAAAAACGGACATCGCGAAAAATGCGGAACATACTATCTTTTGCCAACACTCCCCGCACCGCAGGATCGAATTTTCCAATTTCGTTAATGAGAACATCAGTCAAGAAAATCATTTTTTCACGACTTTCGTTGTACCATTTTTTATTATCCTGAAACCATTCGCGGTTATTGTTTGCCGCCAGTTCTTTTAAAAATTCGAGCACCTTATCCATATCCGAAATATTTTGAGCTATTTTTACTGATCGGAAATTACAAAATAAACACAGACATGCTTAAAAAGTTTGCTCTTATAGTGGCCGGAGGAAGCGGAAACCGAATGAAAAATACACTTCCCAAGCAGTTTATCGAAATTGCCGGAAAGCCAATTTTGATGCACACTTTTGAAGCGTTCGTGCGTTTCGATCCTTCCATCGAATTCATACTTGTTCTTCCCGAAAATCAGTTTGAATACTGGAAAAAACTTTGTACAACTCATAATTTCACCATTCCTTTTAAACTGGCTAATGGAGGTAGTGTTCGTTTCGATTCGGTAAAAAACGGATTGGACCGGATTTTGGGAGATGGCATTGTATTTATTCACGATGGCGTGCGCCCGCTGGTATCGGAGAAAACCTTGCAGAACTGCCTTAACGGAACTTTGGATAAAGGCAATGCATTACCTGTTGTTCCTGTTTCCGAATCGGTGCGTTACACCGACGAAACAGAAAATAAGGCGGTCGACCGTTCAAAATATGTTTTGGTACAAACACCTCAGACTTTCAAGGTTTCAGACATAAAGGAGGCCTATAAACAGCCCTACTCAGAATGGTTCACCGACGATGCATCTTTACTCGAAAACCTGGGATTTAAAATTAATAATGTACCCGGAAACCGCGAAAATATAAAGATCACCTTTCCTGAAGACCTTGTTTATGCCAGTGCCATTTTTGCCGGCAAATTGTAAGTTTAACAATTTATGAGCATCGTTAAGTCGTGTTCCACTTCCGTATTCGACGCATTCGTAGACAGTATTTCTCCATTCACCGATAATAACCTCGGAAACTTTTTTCGTTCTCGTAGTTTTATGCTGCAATTATTGTGTATCAGAAATACTGAAAACACAAAAGAAACAATATGTTAATATTAGGTAAACTTTTAAAACGAATAAAGTTTCCTGAGTATTATTTGCTACATTTGCGGCCATGGAAGAAAAGAAGCTACACATCATTAAGCAAGTTGGGCTGATGTACCTCAAACACGGAATCAGAAATGTAACCATGGATGACGTTGCTACTGAATTTGGTGTGTCCAAGAAAACGCTTTATCAATACTTCAACGATAAACAAGACCTGGTTTCGCAGGTGATTGCTTATTTTATGGAAGATCCGGAGTTAAACGTCCACAATCCAAATCCCGGAAATGCGATCGACGATATGTTCCACATACGCCACAAGGTGGCTTACATTATGAAAATGTACAACAACAACATTGAAATGGAGTTGAAAAGAACTTATCCGATCCTTTACCAGAAAGTGCGTGAAACCAAATTTAAACGCATTTACGAGAATACTTTTGAAAACCTGAAAAAGGGAATAAATGAAGGATTGTATCGCAGCGATCTGGAACCAACGGTAGTTGCTAAACTTTTAGTGGGACGTACACTTTATACGCTGAATCCGGACTACGGTATTTTTGAGGACTACGAAATCAATTCTCTTGCATTTTTCGATGTCATTCTCGATTATCACATGCATGCCATTTGCACAGCACAAGGAATAGAATATTATAAAAAACGGATAAACTGAATTCAGCATGAAAGCAAAATTGAATAGATATTTATTACTGATCGCTTCGGTATTTTTGGTTTCTGCCGTCGTACAGGCACAGGAAGAGCAAACATCGTTCAACCTGGATGAAGCCATTAACTACGCAATGGAGAATTCATACGTTTTGCACAACACGAGGCAAGACATAACCATCGCGCAAAAACAGGTTTGGGAAACCATTTCAACGGGATTACCCCAGGTCTCGGGATCGGCCAATTACAACTGGTTCCTGAACTTGCCGGTTTCTTTGATCCCCGGTGAATTTTTTGGTGGAGAACCCGGAACCTATATTCCGGTAAAATTTGGACAGGATTTTAATTCCGATTTCGGGCTTAGTGTTTCGCAACAAATCTTCGATGGATCGTGGATTGTTGGGGTGACTTCGGCCGAACTGTATGTTAATTTGGCCAAACAGGCTCACGAAAAAACAGAAATCGATATTCGGAATGCGGTTTCTCAAGCCTACTATGCAGTACTTATCAGCCAGCGTTACAAAGAAGTGATGCAGGAGAATTACGACAACACAGAGAAGTTGTACAAGGAAACCAAAATTTATTTCGATAATGGCTTACGTGAATCGCAGGATGTGGATCAGTTGCGCATTTTGCTGAAAAACGCTGAAAACGAAATGCTCCGTTCCGATCGCGAACTGGCCATTGCAAGAATTGTATTGAAATATACGATGGGCTACGAAATGAATGAAGAGATCATTCTTAAGGACAAAATCGAGACATTTGTTTTACCACTAATCCAGGAGCAAAATAATCTTCAACTCGATCTATTAAATCACATCGATTATCGTTTGGCAGCTTCTAATTTTGAGGTTTCGGAGAAATTGCTGAAGCTTGAAAAAGTAGCATACTTACCCAGTTTGAATGGTTTTTACAGCTATACAAAAACTTCGTACGGCAACAATGCCAACCTATTCAAAGAAAAGTGGTTCCCCTCTTCACTGGTTGGATTCCAGGCTTCAATTCCCATTTTTAATTCGGGGACGAAACGTTCGAGGGTACAACAGGCTGAACTTGAGATGGATAAAGCTGCAACTGAACAGAAACTTACTGAACTTACCCTTCAAAAAGATTATTTAACAGCCAAAGCCGAACTGGAAACCGCACGCGAACGCTTCCTCAATGACCGCGAAAACCGCGATCTGGCACGAAGCATTCTGGATAAATCACAGATAAAATTTAATAACGGAATGATCAGCAGTGCCGAGCTTTCGCAACAGGAAAGCCAGTACATCACCAATTTTCAGGCCATGGTAACTTCTACCCTGCAATTGCTGCAAGCCGACCTGAATTTGAAAAAAGCAGCAGGTGCCCTTTAAAAACAGAAAACAATAAAAAATACATACAATGAAACGCATTTTATTCATACTAACAACGGCAGTTCTTTTATCGGCGTGCAGCAATACAACGGTGGAAGACGATAATGCCAAAAGACAGAAATTACAGGACCTGAAGCAGCAGGTTCACACCCTCGAACAGCAGATCAGTACTATTGAAAAAGAGCTGGAAGCTTCGCAGGCGACCGAAGTGGTTGAAATTAAAGCGAAGGATCTCAGCTTTCAGAAATTCGAACATTTTATCGAGGTAACTGCAAAAGTGGAAGCCGATCAGGATGTTGATGTCAGCCCCGAAACCTCGGGAATCATCAAAGAAGTACTGATTACAGAAGGTCAACGGGTATCAAAAGGTCAGCTTATGGCCCGCCTGAACACCGATGTGTTAGAGCGCTCGGTTGACGAGTTGGAAGTACAGTTGACACTGGCCAAAACCAACTACGAGCGTCAGAAAAACCTCTGGGACCAGAATATCGGTTCGGAGATGGAATACCTTCAGGCTAAAAACAACAAAGAAAGCCTTGAAAAAAGGATTCAGAGTTTAAAGACTCAAATTGAACTGGCCGAGATAAAATCGCCGGCCGATGGCGTAGTTGACATCCTTTACCAGGAAAAAGGGCAGATCGGAAGTCCACAAATTCCTTTTGCCAAGGTCATCAACATCAGCAAGCTTAAAATTTATGGCGATGTATCGGAATCGTACCTCATGGATATCCATGCCGGTGATGCAGTTAAGGTTCGCTTCCCGGCCATCAATGAAGAGGTAGATGCTAAAATCGACCAGATCGGTAATATAATCGATCCTGGAAACCGTACTTTCAGGGTACGTATTAACCTTGATAATCCGAATAAAACCATCAAGCCCAACCTGGTTGCTATTCTTAAGTTGCGCGACTATGTGAACGAAAATGCTATTGTGGTGCCTACCCTTTTCATCAAAGAAGACTTTACCGGACACTACACATACATTGTTGACAATGTGGATGGGAATAAAGTAGCCAAGAAAGTTTATGTAACGCCGGGGGTTAACAACAACAACCTCACCGAAGTAGTAGATGGACTGAGTGCCGGAGTGCAGGTGATTTCAGAAGGATATAACCAGGTGAGCAACGGAACTGTTGTTGAATTGAATTAATCACTCCCAAAATGTTTCAATAATGGAGCAAGAGAAACAAAAACATAACAAGGAGATTACGCGGAAATTCAAACCTACGTATCTCGCTATAAAAAATAAAACTACGGTCTACATCTTCACGGCGCTCGTGGTGTTTTTCGGGATCTTCTCGTACAACCAGATGCCGCGCGAAGCCATGCCTGAAATTGTGGTACCGTATATTTTTGTTCAGACACTATACCCGGGTAACTCGCCCATTGATATTGAGAACCTGTGTACGCGTCCGATTGAAAAAGAATTAAAAGGACTTAAAGGCGTCAAGCAGGTATCGTCGGCTTCGTATCAGGATGTGAGTACCATTTTTGTGGAATTCAACACCAACGTTTCTATAAAACAGGCACTGCAAGATACCAAAGACCGCGTTGACAAGGCAAAGTCGGAATTGCCCACCGATCTTCCGAATGATCCGTATGTCACCGATTTCGATCTGTCGGAATTCCCGATCATGAACGTAAACATCTCGGGAGAATACAGCATGCGCGAACTTAAAAAGTTTGCCGAGGATCTTCAGGATGAGTTTGAGAGTTATCGCGAGATTTCCGAAGCCAATATCCGCGGAGTTGAGGAGCGCGAAATTCAGATCGATGTAGATCCCTATAAACTCGATGCTGTTGATCTGAGCTTTGAAGATGTGGCATTGGCGATTCAACTGGAAAACATTACTATGGGGGCCGGACAATTCACGGCCGACCAGATTCGCCGTACCATCCGTACTGAGGCGAATTACAAGACCATGGACCAGATTCGCAATACCATCATAAAGGTAAATGAAGGTAAACCGGTTTATATACGCGACATTGCAACCGTAACCGACGGATACGAAGAGCAGCAAACCATTGCCCGACTCGACGACAAACCGGTAGTTACATTATCGGTCACTAAAAAATCGGGCGAAAACATACTATCTGCTTCCGAAAATGTATTCAAGGGAATTGAAAAAATGAAGGAGAACGGACAGATTCCGAAAAACCTGGAAGTAATTGTTACGGACGACATGACCACCTACATCGAGGATACTATCTCAAACCTCGAAAACAGTATCATTCTTGGGATGATCCTGGTAACTTTTGTACTGTTCCTTTTCCTTGGTTTCCGAAACGCATTATTTGCCGGCCTGGCCATTCCTCTGTCGATGTTCCTTTCCTTTGTTATCCTTCAGCAAAGTGGAATTACACTGAACTCGATGGTACTTTACGGATTAATCCTGGCACTTGGTATGTTGGTTGATAATGCCATTGTGGTGGTAGAAAATGTATATCGGCTCTACAGTCACGGATATTCATTAATGTCGGCCACAAAGCGCGGAGTAAGCGAAATTGCTTTCCCCATTATTTCATCCACATTAACAACACTTGCAGCCTTTTTTCCACTGCTGGCCTGGGAGGGTGTTGTTGGTGAATTTATGGCCATTCTTCCGCGTACTTTGATCGTGGTTTTGGCGTCGTCACTGTTTGTGGCCTTGGTGCTCAATCCCCCTTTTATTGCCAAATTCATGAAGATCGACGATATCAACACGAGGATAAAGTCAAAACGAGTACTCAAAAATGCCGGAATTTTCGCGGTGCTTGCCGTACCGTTTTACCTGTTAAAAATATATTTACTGGGTAACTTGCTGGCCACCGTAGCTATTGTAATGGTGCTGAACTTAATCGCACTTCGACCGCTCGCACGCTGGTTCCAAACCAAATTCCTGGTGTGGCTCGAAAATATGTACACCCGCCAGTTACGCCATGCGTTAACCGGCCGTTGGCCTTATGTGTATTTTATCGGCACGGTGCTGTTAATGATATTCTCCATGGGTTTCTACTTTGGCGGAAATCCAAAAATGGTTTTCTTTCCTGAGACCGATCCAACTACCATCTATGTGACGATGGAATTGCCGTTGGGAACGTCGATTGAACGAACCGACGAAGTTTCGCGTGATGTGGAATCGATCATTAAGGAGACCATCGAACCCGTAAAACACATCGTAAAATCGGTAACTACCAACGTAGGTGTTGGAAAAGGTGGAATGTTTGAGAACGAAACTTCTCCGAATAAATCGCTCACTTCGGTTTCGTTTGTTGAGTATAAAAAACGCGAGGGTATAAACACCTCCAGGATCATGCAGGAAATTACGAAAAACTTGGATGGTTTTGTGGGCGCAAAGATTTATGTCGACAAAGACGACCAAGGACCTCCAACCGGAGCTCCGATAAATATTGATGTTTCGGGAGATGAATTCGATCAGTTGATAAAAATTACTGACGATTTTATCCGAATAATCGAGGCCGATCACATTCCGGGTATAGATGAACTGAAACTGAACATTAACGTTAACCAGCCCGAAATGCTTATTGAGGTGGATCGCGAAAAAGCCCGCTTGTACGAACTGTCGACCCAGCAAATTGCAATGGCGTTCAGAAACGCACTTTATGGTTACGAAGCCAGCAAATTTAAAGACGGCGAAGACGAATACGACATTTTTGTACGCCTGGCGGAAGAATACCGAAACGACGTTTCTACCTTAATGAACCAGAAGATTATAGTGAATGATAACAGCATTCCGATTTCAGCCGTGGCCAGCTTTAAATACGCCACCACTTACGACAAGATCAGCCGTATCGATTTTAAACGATCAATCACGATCTCTTCGGAAGTAACCGAAGGATTTAATGCCAACGAAATAAATTCCCGCATTGCCCAGTTACTTGAAGAATACGATATGCCTTATGGATACTCGTATGAATTTACCGGCGAGCAGCAGGAACAGGCCGATAGTATGGAATTCCTGGTTTATGCCTTGTTTATTGCCATTGCGCTCATTATGATCATAATGGTAACGCAGTTTAACTCCTTTATCCGACCGGCCATTATTATTGCCACGGTAATATTCAGTACCATTGGTGTGTTCCTCGGCCTGGGTATTTTTAAAATGGAGTTTGTGATCATTATGACGGGTATTGGAATTATTTCACTGGCTGGAATTGTGGTGAACAATGGTATCGTTCTGATCGACTACATCGATCTCACAAGGAAACGCAAACGCGAACAACTGGGACTGCCCAAAAATGCCTTCCTGCCAAAAGATGTACAGCGCGATGCTTTGGTTGAAGCCGGTCGCACTCGTTTACGTCCTGTACTTTTAACCGCGGTTACAACGGTGCTTGGTTTATTGCCGCTGGCTATTGGGCTGAACTTCGATTTCTTTTCTTTGTACACGCATTTCGATCCAAAGATTACAATTGGAGGTGAAAGTGTAGCTTTCTGGGGACCGATGTCGTGGACCGTAGTATTCGGACTGACATTTGCAACGGTACTCACTCTGGTGATTTCTCCGGTGATGTACATGATCACCATTCGGATTAATTACACGATTAAAAAGTGGACGGGCAACCTGCCTGAAGTTCCCGCGAAAAGAGAAGAATAATACATGTATTCTGACAATAAAATGAAAGGCAGCCAGCTTGGGCTGCCTTTCATTTTATAATTTTTCTGTCATCACAATTTGGCAATTTAGAGCAGTGAATCGCCTTTTTTAATTCTCACATCGGTCACATATTTTTTGATCTGATCTTCATCCTCGCGGCGACAGATCATTAACACATCGTTTGATTCAGCCACGATATAACCATCCAAACCCTGAACTACTGCAACTTTACCCTTCGAAATGTCTACAATGCAATTCTGCGAATCGTAAATAAAGGCGTGTCCTCCACCAACAATATTTCCGTTCTTATCTTTTTCCCTGTTTTCGTAAAGCGAATTCCAACTTCCAAGGTCGGACCAACCAAATTCAGCGGTCAGCACACAAACATTCTTTGCTTTTTCCATAATACCATAATCAATCGATATTGCCTGGCATTCTGAGTACGCTTTTTTAATAAATGCTTCCTCATCGTCGGTATCGAGCAGCTTTTCACCTTTACTGAAAGTTTGCAACATATCGGGTAAATGCTTTTCAAAGGCATCGATAAAACACGACAAGGTAGAAATGAAAATCCCGGAGTTCCAGTAAAATTCTCCGGTTTCGATAAAAATTTTTGCCATTTCCACATCCGGTTTCTCGGTAAATGTTTTTACCTGGTACAGGTTCTCCAGATCTTTGAACTCTTTTTTACTGTTTACCTGGATGTATCCGTACATGGTTTCCGGCCGTACAGGTTTTATTCCCAGCGTAAGCAACGACTCGTTACTGTCAAGGAATGATAAGCCATTTTTCAGCTGTTGCACAAAATTTTCCTGTTCAAGAATCAAATGGTCGGAAGGCGTAACGATCACTTTTGAATTCTGTTCTTTCTTTTTAATCTTATGAAGTGCGTAGGCCAGGCAGGGCGCCGTGTTTCTCCGAAGCGGTTCGAGCAATACCTGTTGTTCTTTCAATTCAGGAAGTTGTTCCAACACCAGGTCCTTGTAACGAACATTGGTAACCACAAGGAAATTTTCGTTCGGAACTACTTTTAAAAATCGCTCGTAAGTTTGCTGAAGAAATGTTTTACCTGTTCCCAGGATATCTAAAAATTGTTTGGGCTTGGCAGTTCTACTAAGTGGCCAAAACCGGCTTCCTACGCCGCCTGCCATAATTACACAGAAATTAGTGCTCATTGTTAGCTGTTTGTTTTAAAGGATTAATGTGTTGTCCGAAATGTGATATTCGATTTCCTCCGTTTATATCCTTCTTGTTTTTGTTTACCTATAAAAATATCCAAATTAAAAGAGAATCAGCAATCCTGGCGATTAAATTTGGTTCTTTAGTAACGGAATCGGGGAGTTAAAAGTTTTGTATCCATTTTTTAAGTTGTAATTTTAGCCGGAAGGTTCAAATTTAATGTCAGTAAAATGGGATTCTTTTTTCACATTGGAAGGTATTTTGCAATGCTCAAAAGAGTGTTTGCCCGTCCCGAAAGACACAAGATGTATTTTCGGCAGTTGTTCCTTGAAATTGACAACCTGGGTGTTAATTCTGTTTGGATCGTGCTGATAATCTCCATTTTTATTGGCGGTATTATGACCATTCAGTTTGCACACGCCATGGAGAATCCGCTTTACCCCAGCGAACTGGTTGGCTTGGGTACACGCGATACGCTTATCCTGGAATTTTCATCAACCATGCTGGCACTTATTATGGCCGGTAAAGTGGGATCAAACATTACCTCTGAA
Organism: Maribellus mangrovi; assembly: GCF_037646455.1. Taxonomy (NCBI): domain Bacteria; kingdom Pseudomonadati; phylum Bacteroidota; class Bacteroidia; order Marinilabiliales; family Prolixibacteraceae; genus Maribellus; species Maribellus mangrovi. The sequence continues at coordinate 1,492,986 of NZ_JBBIXN010000001.1, forward strand.
ATCGGAACCATGCGTGTTACCGAACAAATCGACTCGCTCGAAATTATGGGGGTAAATTCAGCCGGCTACCTCATTCTACCCAAAATAGTGGCCGTGGTTTTTATTTTCCCGTTCCTTTATATGATCAGCGTATTCTTTGGTTTGCTGGGAGGTTTGGTTACCGGTCCGCTAGTGGGGGTAATCACCATTCCTGAATACATTGACGGTATCCAGTGGCTGTTTGTCCCGTATTACATAACTTTCTCCATCATCAAGTGCCTGGTTTTTGGTTTCCTGGTGTCTTCTGTGCCAGCTTATTTTGGCTACTACGTTCAGGGTGGCGCCCTCGAAGTAGGTAAAGCCAGTACAAAAGCCGTGGTTAACACCAATATTCTCATCCTGTTTTTCGATTTAATATTAACCCGATTATTGCTGACATGATCACGGTAAAGAATTTAACCAAAAGCTTCGATGGGAATACGGTGCTAAAGGACATTTCCATCACCTTCGAACAGGGTAAAACCAACCTGATCATCGGGCGAAGCGGCTCGGGGAAAACCGTTTTGCTAAAATCGATACTGGGACTTTTTGAAGTGGATGAAGGTGAGATCTGGTTTAACGACCGTAACCTGGTAACCATGAGCGATAAAGAACGAAAAGCATTGCGCCGTGAACTGGGAATGGTATTTCAGGGGGGGGCACTGTTCGACAGCATTAATGTGGAAGGAAATGTACGTTTTCCGCTTGATATGTTTACACACATGAGCAATGCCGAAAAACAAAAACGAGTGGAATTTTGCCTCGAACACGTCAACATCGAAAAGCAGGCTTTCAAACTCTCGCCCAGCGAAATTAGTGGAGGAATGCAAAAACGTGTGGCCATTGCCCGCGCCATTGCGTTGAATCCGAAATACCTGTTTTGCGACGAACCAAACTCGGGCCTCGATCCTGAAACCGCCACAGTTATCGATAAACTGATACAAAGCCTCACGAAGGAATTCCAGATGACCACCCTTATCAATACACACGACATGAATTCGGTGATCGAGATCGGCGAATCGGTGCTGTTTATTTCGAAAGGCGAAAAAGAATGGACCGGCACCAAACACGACATCCTGAACTCGGGCAGTCAAAAACTGGAAGACTTTATTTTTGCCAATAAGTTGTATGCACAGATGAAGAGGGGGTAATAAGTTTTCTCAATTGCCAATAAACAATATTTTTCAATCAAGATCTTCCATTGCTTTTAACCCACAAAGCGCATATCTAAAATTTTACTTTTTCGGAACCAGGATCACCACCGGAACCATCATTTCTTCCATAGAAATCCCGCCATGCTGGAAAGTGTCCTTGTAGTAATTCGCGTAATAGTTGTAATTGTTTGGATAGGCAAAGAAGTCGGTACTTTGAGCAAAAATATAGCTGGTACTCACGTTTCGCGAAGGCAGGTAAGCTTTTCGCGGGTCACGGATCTCAAAAACATTTTTCGATTTAAAATTCAGGTTCCTTCCCAACTTGTAGCGTAGGTTGGTATTGGTTTCGCGATCGCCGATCACCTTTACCGGGTTATCTACGCGAATAGCACCGTGGTCGGTAGTTACGATTACATGCACATCGTTTTCTGAAAGCGAACGCAGTAGCTCCAGCAGTGCCGAATTACGAAACCAACTCAAAGTAAGCGAACGATAGGCTTTTTCGTTATTGGCAAGCTCGCGGATCATATCCATTTCGGTACGGGCATGCGATATCATGTCGACAAAATTTACCACCATTACCGAAAGATCGTTATCCAAAATGCTTTTCAGGTTATCAGTCACCCAGCGCTCTTTACGGATACCGGCTGCCTTCTCGAAATAAAGACTTTCCTTTCGGCCATATCGCCCTAACTGTTTCTGTAGCAACTCCTCCTCGTGACGGTTTTTATGTCCTTCTCCATCGTCGTGTTCCCAAAGTCCGGGGTAAAGTTTCTCAATTTCCGAAGGCATTAATCCCGAAAACATAGCGTTACGCGCATACATGGTAGCCGTTGGCAAAATGCTGCAATACATATCTTCAGTCAGCGTCCTGAAATATTCGTTGATCACCGGACTAAAAATCCTCCACTGGTCGTAACGCAGGTTATCGATGACCAGTACCATCGTTTTTTGTTTGCGGTCGAGTTGCGGGAAAACGACCTGCTTAAAAATATCAGTGGACAGGACTGGCCGCTCTTCTTTATCCCGGGTAAACCAGTCGATGTAATTCTCTTTCACATAGCGGAAGAAGGTTTTATTGGCTTCTTCTTTCTGCATGGCCAAAATCTGGTCCATGGCTGAGTCTTCCGATTCACTCAACTCCAACTCCCAATAAACCAATTTCTTATAGATTTCCTTCCACTCGTCGAAATTCAGCCGGTCGTTAATTTGCAAGCCTATTTGTGCAAATTGCATCTGGTATTTCGAAGTGGTTTGTTCGGTGACCAATCGTTTCTGATCGATGTTCTTTTTCAGCGTCAGTAGAATCTGCTTCGGATTGACCGGTTTAATAAGGTAATCGGCGATTTTTGCACCAACCGCCTCATCCATGATGTTCTCTTCCTCGCTTTTGGTAATCATCACCACCGGAACGTTGGGTGAAATGGCTTTTATCCGGGTCAGTGTTTCCAATCCCGTGATACCGGGCATATTTTCATCCAGAAAAATAATATCGTAATAATTCTCGCCTACCTTTTCAACGGCATCCACCCCATTATTGGCGGTCTCCACATTGTAGCCTTTTTCTTGCAGAAAAATAATGTGAGCACGCAACAGATCTATCTCGTCATCTACCCAAAGTATACCTGGTTTGTTCATTCGCTTGTCTTTCTTGTTTTCTGATTTCTTCCAATTTATTCGGAAGTTTACATTGTAACTGTTTTGTTCCTTCTAACAAAGATAGAAACAAAAATACTGCCGTAATAGTGTGTGTTTAACAAAGTTTAACCAGATGAAGCTGCAAACCGCCGGCTTAAAGCACACGGCTTATCGCCTGAGACTAGTTCCCTAAATACACTTTCTTATAGAAATCCATGTACTCAACAATGTTCTTTTGCTGATAGAAAATGTTGAAGTTCTCGTTTGAAATGAGGAAATTCCTGTACTCAGCTGTCCCCAGCGGATCGAACAGCTCGCGCTTACGAACCACATTGCTGAAGTATTGACGTGCTGTTTCCTGGTCGGCAATTCCTTCAATGATGATCAGGTTCCTGAAATCGTCGAGTGATTGCTCCCGTACATTGAATCCGGATCCCGGGAAGTTCTCTTCATTGAAAGCTTCCAGTCCACTTATAAAAGCGGCTTTTACGATGCCCTGTTTTGGCACAACAAACACTACTTTGTGTTCACCTTCAATGTTTTCATTATAAGGCCCCTTATACTCTTCGGGCTCCGCAGTAGTTTGAGTTCCTGCGGCAGTCGCTGTGGTCGATGTTGTATTTGTTTGTATGGCTCCCGACGAAGTGCCTGTGCTGGAGCTTGTTGGTCGTTGTATGTAATTTTTCCGGAAGAAAGTAATGTATTCGTCCACCTTATCTTCATCGATCAATGTTTGCAAGTTCTCATCGGTGATCAGAAAGTTACGATAAGTGGCCTGCCCCAGCGATTCGAACAAACTACGTGTAGTTACCACGCGACGGAAGTAGGACATCGACTCGTTCAGTGCCGGAATTCCCTGAACCACCATCAGCTGGTATTCTTCTGACTGCTTTAACTGAAGTGCAAGGTTCCAGGCCCTGAAATTGTCGCGGTTAAAATCGGCGAACTCGCGCAGCAACTGGCGCAACGACATGCCTTTATCTTGAACAGCGAGCACAAAATTTTGTGTGGTATCCACCTGCGTATTAAAAGTACCTGGCTGAGCCGTAGTTACAGTAACAAAAGTTCCTTTTTCCTTTAAAGCATTGTTCTCGGCTTCGGCACGCGCCATCAATTCTTCAGGTGAAATATCGGGTCCTTCGTCGGTAAAGTTCGAACGGATAAAGCGGCTGTAATTCTTTATAAAAAACTTGAGGTAATCGGTTATCGATTCATCTGTTTTTACAGTTCGATAATTGGTTGAAGAGATTACAAAATTTAAATATTGAACATCTTTAAGCGCCTGAAATACGGGTGCACGGCGAATAATTGAACCGTGGTAAATCAGTGCGTTTTCCTTGTTCGACATAGAGCGGACCACAACAAAAGCCATTTCTTCGTTCAGGTTTTCGGTTTCGATGTCGTAATCCACTTTGGTGTAGTGGTCGATGTTATAATTGGCTATGTCGAACTTCAAACGGTTGAGATCAATTTTTTTCTCGTCTTTGCGCGGATAGGCAATCACAAAATAATGCAGCAGATCTTCTTCGTAGGTAAACTTACCGCCAAATTCATCGTCGATGGCATTTCTTTCCAACAGCTCTTCATTCTGGATCTCTTCGTTGATATAACCCATCTCCACCAGTTTCTGGTAATCCGCCAGCGTACTGTCCTCAATCAAAGTTAGGATTTCAGTGGCTAATGGCGAAGGTTCCTTATCGGGATAAATCTGCAGGTAGCCTTTTAACAAGGCTTCAAACTGATGAACATCCGTTTGTGTTCCCTGTGCTATGGCCTGCATAAAATCGATTTTCGGAATAATTACCGAATCCGGTTTCATGGCTTTCATTTCATCAACCAGGCTTAGCACATTCCGGTACTGACCATGCTTATAACTGGCAAATGTTTCCTGATATAGCCGGTTCAAACTATCCAAACGAGCTTCCATTTCAACAAAGAAATTCGGGTTTAGCAGGTATTGTGCATACTTACTGTCGGGGAAATCGGAAATGAGCAGGTCTCGGTAATAATTTGCTTTTTCCTTGTCTCCCATCAGTTCATACAAATCGTAAAGATCGAAGTAAGCCGACAGCAGGTAAATATTTTTTGGATAGCGTTTATTCAGGTCCTCAAAACATTCTGCCGATCGCTGGTAATCTTCAAATTCCGATTTAAATATTTTGCCGGCGTTGTACAGCGCATCCCGTATCTTTTCGTGCGAAACCGCCATCAAAGAGTCGGTGAGCGGAAGATCCTGCGTGTAGAATTCCTTTTTCAAGGGGTCTTCAACGCGTTGTTCCTCCTCCTCGTTTTGAACCAGTTCCTCTTCGTTATACTCGGTAACAGTATTTTTATTCGATCGTCGCCAATCGTCTTCCAGTTGTCGCCGCCCCCATTGCTGCTGGAACGAAACCTTACCGTATGACACCGTTTGCGGATTGTAAAAATACCAGCCTCCACCGCCTGAAGATCCCATTCCCATGCGGTAACGGTTCGAGCGGTAATAACCCTGACTTCGTGCTCCCTGCATGGCCAGGTTTTCCATGTTCCGCTGGCGTTCCTGTTCCTCCTGCATCAATCGTGCAATCAGTTCTTCACGTTCTTTTTCAGGCATTTGGGCCACTTTCTGCAAACTGTCTTCACGCTCAACGATCAGGAGATTATCTACCAAATGTGTAAGGTTGGTATATCGCGCCTCAACATTTTTATAATCGGGATAGGTATCGTCAATAATGATCATGGCGCTGTCGTAGTAACTCTGTGCGCCACGGTATTCCTGGTCCTCAAAATACAAATCGGCTAATGTAATAGCTGAAAATGCACGTTGATACTGGTTTTTAAAACTGCTTGCTACCGACTTTTTGTAATCTTCCTTGGCTTCCTCGCGATCGCCTTCTCTTAAATCGAGGTTACCCAGTGCAAAATAGATCTGGTCCCTGAAGTCGATGTTCTTTTTGTCGCGCAACATTTTATTGAGCTCTTTACGCAGATCTTCGGCATTTCCTTCACCTGAAAACACGCCCGCCGAATTGATTTTGGCATTAAACGCCATGGCATAATCCGGGCTTGTTCGTGCCACAGTTCTAAAGGCTTCCAGTGCCTTTTCGTTTTCTCCCATTTCCTTGTACAACTGGGCGATAATATATTGATAGCGTGCTTTGTCTTTCCGCCAAAAGGTTTTTTGTATAGCAATATCAAGCATTTTAATAGCGTTACCATACTCCTCCTGTTTCATGTAATAATTGGCTGTTGCCAATGCCAGTTCGCGCTCGTATTTTTTCGGAAAATCTTCGTAAGTCTGAACAGCCTGAATGACCTCATTTGCCTCTATATATCGCTCAAGTTCGGTGTAAGCACGGATCAGAAAAACCTGTGCCTCGCTGGCTGTTTCTTCCTGTGGATATTTACGCACCACATAGGAAAAATTGTCGATGGCAGCATAGTAATTTTGCTGATAGAAATACGCTTTCCCCATCAACAGGTAGCTGTCGTCGATCCATTTATTAAATTCCTCCTGACTGGCAAATTCCTGGTATTTACGGGTACGTCGCTTTTTCCGTTTGGGCTTTTTGGTAATGGAGTGGATCTCTATCAGCTTTGAACATTTTGCCACCGCGTAATCCATATCCGATTTTACCATCCTTACCGCCGACGGATCGCTTTCCTTATAAATGGGCAGAATGTGCGTATAATCGTTTTCGATGCGTTCATCAACACTGGCAAGACCGGCTTTCACACTTTCTTTGGCATTGAAATAAATGTTGTATTTCGATGTTACGTTATGAAAAGTGCGCGATGCACGTGTGTTTTTTTCCGTAGAACAGCCCGCAAAAACAGCAACCAAAAAAATAAATATAGTGGTATGTAGAAAAAGTCTCTTCAAACAGGTATTTTATTTACTCTAAGAATAAACTCAGATATGCACAGAATATTGTTGTTTACAAACATTTATTCTGATTACAAACGCTGCAAAAATAAGAAAATTTGTACGCGACAATACATCATTGTCGCACTGAGTTGGGGATTCACAGGAAATAGGCTGATACGAGTAAAAAAAGTCCTCCTATTTTCGTTCGATTTTTACCTTTTTTGTTGGTGCTTTTTGAATGTTTCTGATGTGAACACGATGCTTTACATTTTCAGCAATTTCGGCAAATGCCTGCCCGGTAATGGAATCGGCATTCTGAGCCACCGGAGTTCCTTCATCTCCGCCTTCCCGAATGCTCTGAACAATCGGTATCTGGCCCAGGAAGTTTAATCCCAGTTTCTCGGACAGCTTTTTACCACCGTCTTTTCCAAAAATGTAATACTTATTATCGGGCAATTCGGCCGGGGTAAACCAGGCCATATTTTCAACCAGTCCGAGTACAGGCACATCGATCGATTTACTCTGGAACATGCTGGCACCACGCACAACATCGGCCAGTGCCACATCCTGTGGTGTTGAAACAATTACAGCACCGGTTACCGGAACCGATTGCACCAAAGTAAGATGTATGTCGCTGGTACCCGGAGGCAGGTCGATTAACAGGTAATCCAGATCGCCCCAGTTTCCTTCGCTAATCAGCTGTTTCAAGGCATTCGATGCCATCGGGCCACGCCAGATGATGGCACTGTCGCTATCCACAAAAAAACCAACCGACAGAAACTTCACTCCGTATTTTTCCAGCGGATTAATCATCTCACGGCCATCCAGTTTAATTCCTACAGGACGTTCGTTTTCGGCTCCAAACATTTTTGGGATGGAGGGGCCGAAAATATCAGCGTCGAGCAAACCTACTTTGGCACCCGATTTAGCCAGTGCAACGGCAAGATTTACAGCAACCGTTGATTTACCAACACCGCCTTTACCCGATGCAACGGCGACAATGTTCTTTACATTGGGCAGAATAGGACGTTCCATATCGTGAATGTATTTCACCGAAATGTTGTCTTCAATCTCCACTTCTTCGCCAACATATTTTTTAATGGCTTTCTCGCACTCCAAAACCAGCGTTTCAATATTCGGATCGTCGCTTTTCTGGAAAACCAGCGAAAAACTTATCCGCTGCCCTGCAATGCGAATCTCCTGCGGCATGTCAAGCGAAACAACATCTTCGCTGCTACCCGGGTATTTCACGGTCCGAAGTGCATCAGTAATATTTTTGGGGACTATTAATTTTCTTGGTATTTCAGCCATAATGCTATCTGTTTTAAATTCATGCTAAACTAACGGTTGGCAAAGGTAATTGTTTAGGAATAAAAAAGCAGACGTTTTAGTATTAAACTTTAAATTTGATTAGCATTTGTTCAATATGGAGGAATTACTTGATTTGTATCATTCCTTCCCCTTTCGAAGTCATCTCTCCAATTATATGGGCTTCATTAATTCCGGCTTCGTGCAGGTCGTTAACCAAATTCTGAGCTTCTTTCGCAGGCAGGGCAATTAGCAATCCTCCCGAAGTTTGGGCATCGCACAACAATAATTGATCGGTGCGTGGCAAGGTGCCAAAATCAACAAAATTACTGACAAAATCAAGGTTGTTATACGATCCTCCCGGAATAACGCCGGCAGTTGCCAGGTTTTTCACTTCGGGCAAAAACGGAATTTTCTGGTATTCAATCATAGCATCACATTCCGAGCTGCTTGTCATTTCTTTCAGGTGACCAATTAAGCCAAAACCTGTAACGTCGGTGCAGGCGTTCACCTTATATTTTTGCATTACTTCGGCAGCCGTTTTATTGAGCTGCGCCATTTGTTGTGTAACCCGATCACGTAACTGATCATCCACCATGCCACGTTTGATGGCCGTGGAGAGGATTCCCGTACCAAGTGGTTTGGTTAATACCAGTTGATCGGCGGGCAGAGCGCCTGTATTTTTAATAATCTTTTGGGGATGAACACTGCCACTCACCACCATCCCGAATTTGGGCTCCGGATCTTCAATTGTATGGCCCCCCAACACCGGAATTCCGGCTTCAGCTGCTTTATCCTGGGCTCCTTTCAGAATTTGCTCCAGCACTTCCATGGGCAAAGCTTCTTCCGGGAAACCGACAATATTCAAGGCAAACAAGGGTTCGGCGCCCATCGCATAAATATCGCTGAGTGCATTTGCTGCCGCAACTGCTCCAAACTGGTAGGGATCGTCGACAATTGGAGTAAAAAAATCGAGTGTTTGCACCAGCGCCAAATCCTCGCGGAGTAAATATACCGCAGCGTCATCAGCAGTTTCAGTGCCAACCAGAACATTCTCGTTTACAATCGGTGTGAGTTTCTTCAGAACAGCCTCGAGTTTAGCCGGCTGAATTTTACAGGCACAACCCAATCCGTGCGTGTAATGCGTGAGTTTAATCTCTTTTTTAGAAGTTATTTCTGCAGCTCCTGTCTCCCCGTCTTTTGGCAAAAGTTGTCTTACAGTGGCCACAATCTCATCGGCTGCCTTTTTAATATCCTGCATGGTCGTTTCCCGTCCGGTTGAAAATCGGATGGTTCCCATCGCAATATCAAGCGGAATGTGCATGGCTTCGAGGACTGCCGAAACATCAACACTTTCGGCATGGCAGGCAGCTCCGGCCGAAGCAGCTACTCCATCAAGCCGGTCGATAAGCGTGTTGGCTTCTACTTTCGGAAACGAAATGCTTGCCGTATTGGGCAAACGTTTTTCCGGATGCCCGTTTACTTTGATCGTTGGCAGTGATTCCTTCAGCAGCCTCTCCAAATAATCCCGCGTCTGTTTATAGTGATCTGTATTCTCTTCCAGGTTCTCTTTTGCCAGTTGAGCCGCTGCTCCCAGGCCAACAATTTCGAGTACATTTTCTGTTCCGGCCCGCAGATTTTGTTCGTGATCAGCCCCATGGATCAGTTTCTCGAGATGAACTCCACTGCGCACGTAAAGTGCTCCGATTCCTTTTGGCGCATACAATTTGTGCCCCGCAATACTCAATAAATCAACATCCAGCTCTTTTACATTTACCGGCACTTTTCCGATCGACTGTGCGGCATCGGTATGAAAAAACAAGTGATTCCGGTGAGCGATTTCGGCAATCTCTTGAATGGGTTGAATCGTTCCAACCTCGTTGTTGGCATGCATCACGGTGATTAAAATGGTTTCACTCCGAATGGCATTTTTCAACGCTTCAAGTTGAATCACGCCATTTTCATCCACCGGAACAGTGGTGATCTCAAACCCGTTTTTTTCAAGATAACGACAGACTTCAAAAACCGCCGGATGTTCGATGGCCGAAGTAATAATATGATTGCCGCGGTGTTTGTTGACAAAAGCAATACCCTTAAGCGCGTAGTTATTCGATTCGGTACCGCCACTTGTAAAAACAATTTCCGACGGATCGCAGCCAATCAAATCCGAAATTTGCCCGCGAGCTTTTTCAACCGCCATTTTTGTTTTAACACCATAACTATGAACGCTCGATGGATTTCCAAAAAATGTATCGAGGTACGGCCGCATGGCATCGGCCACTTCCTTTGCAACCGGAGTGGTAGCATTGTAATCAAGATAAATGGGTTCCACAGCAGTTTAGTTTTTAATTAAAAAGTCCTTTATTTTCTCTGCATTTTCAGCCGGATCGTCCTTTTCCAGATCAAGGGTGATCACTTTCTTTTGATCGCGTTTCGACATTCCAAAATCATACGCCTTGTCGTAGTATGCGAGTGAGAGCGATGCCGCTCTTAAAATATCTCCCTCGTCAATTGCAGAAAGTGCTTCACTGGTATTTTTACCTCCAAGTCGTTTTTTAATTTTTTCGATCTGTTCTTTCAAAAGTGCTTTATCAAAAGTACCATATTCTTTTACCAGTCGTTGCTCCCGTATTGGTTTTGGAATATTGATTTTTATAAGTGGAGCCTGCCTCATTTGCTGAAAAAGGGGATCAGGAATTCCGCACTTCCCAAGCTGGCGGCTTTCGTCTTCCACCCAGATTTTTTTGTTATGATCGAATTTTCGCCATGCATCAGCCAGGTTATTTTCGAATTGTTCGTTGCTGGGTTGTGCTTCTTGTCCGAGCGTACCAAAAGCCGATCCGCGGTGATGAGCAATTCCTTCGATATCCAAAAACTGTTCTCCACTGGCTTTCAGAGTCTGCAGGATCTCAGTCTTTCCACTGCCTGTATAACCGCCTAAAACCAAGATTTCTGCCGGCCTCGAAAACTGTTTCCTGATGTATTGCCGATAAGCTTTATAACCTCCTTTCAGCACAAAAACTTCAAGTCCGGCGGTTTCGAATAACCAAGCCATGCTCGCCGAACGCATTCCTCCACGCCAGCAATGAACCATCACCTGTTTGTTTCGCGCAAGTTGCCGGGCCTGCCGAACAAAATCCGACATTTTAGGGCCAACAAAATCTAATCCGAGTAATACGGCATTATCCCGCCCCCCAACTTTGTATTTAATCCCCACTTCCCGGCGCTCAGCATTATCGAAAATAGGAATATTCACTGCTCCCGGAATATGCGCCAGTTCATATTCCGCAGGCGATCTTACATCAATTAATTTGATGGAGTCGGTCAGCGGCAACAGTTCTTCGATGGATAATATTTTTGGCATATTCGTATTTAGCGATCAAAGGTAGAAAATTAAGAAACGATTTCAGGATGCATTTTTCACAAATCGAGCTCCTTCGCCGGATCCCAAAATCTTTCCCTGAAATTCAGAATTTTATCTTCCTCGATTTGCAGTCCTTCGGCCTCAAGCAACTCCTGCATAATGTTGGGACTGTCGAAATGATGTTTGCCCGTAAGCATTCCGTTGCGGTTAACCACACGATGTGCCGGAATAAAATCGGGGTGTGAATGGCTGGCATTCATGGCCCAGCCTACCATACGTGCCGAACCACCGGTTCCCAGGTATTTAGCAATGACACCATAGGATGTTACTCGCCCCTGCGGGATTTGTTTTACTACTTCGTAGACTCTGTTGAAGAAATCAGACACTTCTGGATTATTTGAATGTTAGAATATAGGAATATTCGAATTTTATACCGTACTCTTTACTCTCGTGCACTTCGCCCAAAACTGCGGTACTCATCTTTTTCGATTTCGATATTCGGCTCCTGATACTCGCCATCATGGAGTTTGAAGGCAATGTATTTGATGGTGATTCCGCGATCCAGCCATTGCTTTTCGTAAAACGTGCGGATGCGGAGTGTGTCGTTTAAATGCTCCCAATCGTAAACATTATCGGTATCGGCTACAATTTCAAACTGATTTAAAAGCGCCAAAGCCCGGGTATAGGTGTATTGAAAATTACTGTCGCATTTCAGGTGGATCAGACCGTCGGGCTTTAGAAAGTTTCGGTATTTGTTCAAAAAAACGGTTGAAGTGAGTCGCTTACGGGTCTTTTTCATTTGCGGATCGGGAAAAGTCAACCAGATCTCGCTGACTTCGTTCTCGCCAAAAAACTGCCCGATAATTTCGATGTTAGTGCGTAGAAACGCCACATTTTTCAGGCCGCGTTGCAAAGCCAGTTTAGCACCTTTCCACAAACGTGCTCCTTTAATATCCACACCAATGTAATTGACATCCGGATTTTTTGCGGCAAGCTCCACTGTGTATTCACCTTTGCCGCAGCCCAGCTCCAATATCAGCGGATTGGCGTTTTTGAAAAACTCCTGTACCCACTTATTTTTTAAATGAAAATCGTCCTTTTCGATGGAATGATAAGGCGCCTGGATCACATGATCGAAGCCCTTCATTTCGTTGAATTTCTCCAGCTTTCCCTTGCCCACTTTATTCTACTCTTTCAATTCTGATTCCAACATCGCTGATGCCTTTCAGGATATCCTTGCGCATCCCTTGCTGAATTTTTATTTTATAATCGCCCGACATGGGGAAAAATACATTTCGCCGGTAAATGGCTTCTCTTGTTTTTAGTCCCCCCAGTCCTTCGCCCAGCCACTTCCCGGATGGATCGGCCAGGGCAATTTCAAACTTGTCTTCCATACTTTCACCGTCGGGTTGTACAATGGTTATAAACAACCACAGGTTACTGTATTGGTATTTAATGTCGTTACGAACGTTGATGTAAAAGTTGTGATTAGCAGTGGTATCGCTGACAGGAACAGTAAATACCATTGTCGAATCTTTATTCCAGCTTTTATCCTCGATGGTTTTGTATTGCTCAAAAACCAGGTTTGGGCTGCACGACAGCGTAAATCCCACAACGATGATCAACATTGCTAACTGCAGAAATTTTTTCATGGTTGCTGAACTATCTGTTATCTGAATTTCGGTTATTGGAGCGCGATCTTTGATTTCGGTTACCCGAAGAACGATTTTGTCCCTGCCGCTGATTGGGGTTGGGATGCCGTTTTTTATTTCGGCTTTTCTTGCGCTTATTCCGCTGTGGCCGATCAAAACGAGTCAGATCTTCCTGCCCCACCACATTATGAAAAGTATCCACTTCTTTAACCCCGGTATCGTATTTTTCTACCACCAGCTTTTCAGGTTTTTTGCCTCTTCGGTTCAAACGCTGCACTTCTTTCACGCGTTTAACATGAACCGGAACAAGGTTACTAGGACCATTTCCATGCTGAGCGTACCAATAGGTTCCTGAAAAAATATCGGCTTTCAGGTACGAATAGCTGGCATTTTCTGTCTCGAGCGGAATATTAGTAGGTGGAAAATCTCTTTGCGCATCAAGGTAGGAATCCACTTCGAAGTTGAGGCAACATTTTAGTTTTCCGCACTGCCCGGCCAGTTTCTGAGGGTTGAGCGAAATTTCCTGGCAACGTGCCGCACTGGTACTTACCGATACAAAATTGGCCATCCAGGTGGAGCAACACAACTCCCGGCCACACGGACCAATTCCTCCGATCCGTCCTGCTTCCTGACGCGCACCGATCTGTTTCATCTCGATACGGATGCGGAAGTTTTCGGCCAGCACTTTTATCAACTGACGGAAATCGACACGCCCGTCGGCAATGTAATAGAAAATGGCCTTTGTTTTATCGCCCTGGTATTCCACATCGCCAATTTTCATGTCCAGTTGCAGGTCCTTTACAATCTGCCGCGACCGGATCATGGTTTGATGCTCGAGCGAGATGGCTTCCTTCCATTTGTCGAGATCTACCGGTTTGGCATGGCGGTAAATTTTGCGGTATTCGCCGTTGTTGTTCAAAGTAACCCGGTGACGGTTCATTTGCTCGTGCACCAGCTCGCCCATCAGCGAAACAATCCCGATATCGTGCCCCGGATTTCCTTCAACAGCTACCAGATCGCCAACTTTCAAGCTCAAATTGTTGACGTTTTTAAAATAATCTTTGCGCGTATTTTTAAACCTGATCTCGACCAGATCGTCCTGCGGAACAGCCGATTTTATATCGGCCAGCCAGTCGGTTACTTCCAGCTTTCCACAACAGGTTTTGTTCGATTTACAGATTCCTCTTTCAATGGTATTAACTTCCGGCATAGTTGTTCGAAGTTATTGATTTTGTTCTATCCAGGGTACTCCTGAACTGACAAAAATAATGAATAATAGGAATTTAACGGGGAAAGTGTCATTTTTTAGACTCAATCTAACAAGTGTGGAAATTAAACAGACTCAAAACAAATTATCGCACACATTGCCATTTTACATTTACGAAGTGTATTTTTGCACAATTTTGGATTATAATATAAAAAAAGAAAACGGGAAATTCGAATTTTGTTGTCTCAAAAACCAAGTGTTTTCTATATTTGGAGCAAAACCTTAATCACATGACTAAAGGACTAGCATTAATTTTAATAGTTACCGGTTTTCTGTTTCTTGGTGTTTCCTGTCGGTTTCAGGCGCAAAAGGTAGAGCCGATTCTTGAACGTGCCGAAGCCTTGTTAGAAACTCAGCCCGACAGTGCCTTAGTACTACTTAACGAAATTGCCAATCCGCAATCGCTGCGAAAATCGTTGTATTACCACTATTTCCTGGTGCAAATACAGGCCAAATACAAAAGCGACCAGGATATTACCGCCGATTCGTTGGTTTTTAAAATTCGCGATTATTATGCCGATAAAAACAACATTGAAAAAGCGGCACTGGCAACCTACTATTCCGGTAGAGTATTCGAGGAGCAAAAGAATTATGAAAAAGCATTAGAACAGTTTTTCGATACCAATCAGTTTTTGGAACAAAGCGATAACTTTAATCTAAAAGGTTTGAATCAAAGTGCTATCGCATATATTTATAAAAACCAATTTTTTAAAGAAAAAGCAATTCCTTACTATAAACAAGCTAAAGATTATTTTCATAAAGCAGAAAATTATAAGAATGAAATTAGCGTGTGTAACATGCTTGGAAACTGTTATCTGGTCGAAGAGAAAGTGGATAGTGCTTTATATTTTTACAATACAGGACTAAAACTAACGGACAAATATGGATATGAAAACCTACAAGCTTCAATCAATATGAGCATGGGAGTTGCCTACCGTGAAATAGAAAACTGGGATCTATCAAAAACACATTTAAATAGAGCTCTAAAGTCCTCTCCTGATTCTATTTATAGCGCAAAATTAGCTATTAACTTTGCTAGTATTTACCAACAAGAAGGAAAAAACGATTCGGCTATTGTTTATTTACAAAAAGCAGTAAACTATTTACCCAAGGAGCCAGATAATTATACTGCGGCAAGTATTTATAGTAGGTGGTCCACAATAGAAGAAAACCGGGGAAACTACAAAGAGGCTCTTGATAAATACAAACTCTATAATGACCATATTATAGAAATTATTAGTGATAATAAAAGTGGTGCAGTACTCGACATTGAAGCAAAATACAATTTCCAACTGATTGAAAACCAGAACAAGCAACTTTTAATCGACAAACAACGCATTTTGTTGCTGTCGTTAACCCTGCTTTTGGTGTTGGCACTACTTATTCTTCTTGTGTTACGACGATCGGTGCTGAAAGAACGAAAACTAAAGGATGCCGAACGAAAGATTTATCGGATGCAGGAAATGGCGCGGAGTTTTAACGAAAAAGAAAATTCGTACCGCAATGTGTTAATCCGGCATTTCGATATTTTAAAGAAAGCAGCCTTGCTGGAGGGCTATCTGAAAGAAGATGAAAAACGAACAGGAAAGAACTTGCTGCGCAAATTTAACGATGTGGTTTACGGACAAAAAGAACTGGACTGGAATATTATTTACGATGCACTAAATACTACAAGCAATGGATTTTTAGCGCAACTAAAAAACAGGTTTCCGCAACTTGACGATTCCGAGTTTCGTGTTTGCTGTTTAATATTTGTCGATTTTAGCAATACCGAAATTGCTATTATTTTAAACTACAGCGTAAGCACCGTTCAGGCCAAAAAAAGTTCGATACGAAAAAAACTGGCGATAAAACAATTCGGGAATATCCGCGAATTTCTACTACAGTAGCTTCAAAAATCGCATACGGCTTCAGCTTAAACCAAATCCATTCGTAAAAAAAAACCTTTATGCAGGCTCTATTTCAATTTTGTTATTTAACTGGCATATTGGTGTTTAACAAAAACACCCTTGCCAAAAAACCTTTATACAACTTAAAATGGCTTGGTAGTTGGATTAATCACTATTAGGTTTGCCTATAAATAATTTACAGATCAATTGTTAACAGAAGACCAGTTATGTTGTTCTTCAATTTAAATACAAAAACATGAATAACTTAAACAAACTTCAGTACTTAATCGCAGGTCTTTTATACCCACGCTGGTGCCGATTTGTAATCGGCTCCCCTCACCGTTCGATTGTACATGGTACGGCTTTGAATTAATACCATTGTATTAATTAACACTAATTAAGTTAAGTAGAATCAAAAATTGTTAATTGACCTAAATCCAATATTTTATTAATACGAATGTTCATATAATTGTCTTCGAAAACTTTAAACATTTTAATCATGAAACAGAATTCCATTTTACTTTTAATCTTTAGTCTTTTCCTTTTTTCGTGTGATAATGACGACCCCGTTGTAATTGAAACCAGTCTTCCGCTTACGGTACCAATTGAAGTAAGCGAAGCATCGGCAACAGAGCACGAGTCGGGGAGAACGGATTATGCATTTACAGCTTCGGAAACTTATTATCTTAGCGATAATGATGACCTGAAAGACCAACTAGATGATATTTTAAATATCTTCAGTAGAGGGTCTTCGGCCAAAATAGCTGGTTTTGCTGAAGGAGATACGGTAAATTATCTGTCAATTTCAATAGGGGAAAGTACAGTGGGCATTAATACGCCTGATTCACTTTACTTTACTTCAACATCCAATCCGGATTTGGGATTCGGATATGCCGCTTTTGGAGATGTATTGATGGAGGAAAAACAAATTACAGTTACCGTAGAAGGAACCACCCGAAATGCACCAATGAATTTTGACTTAAATTTTGAGCTAGTAATAGAGGCTGCACTCGCCGATGAATAGAAATGCCGCGCGATTGTATCGCGTGGCTAACAATAGGCTAATAAAAAAATAAAACCACGCGTAAGGTACTTGCGGAAGCGTGGTTTTAAATTTATCATAATGGCATAGTAATTGCAAAGCAATTGAACAAAACATAAAACCCAATTAGCATGAAAAACCTAAAAAATCACCATTTTAGAATCGTAGGTCTCATTATTATTTTATTCACATCAGTAAGTACAATTAGTGCCCAAAATAAAACCTATTTAGGGATTGACTTTGTGAATGAAGTTGCTGACAGAGATCATTTACGTCCGGGAGTTGGACTTAATATCGCAAGAACTTTTGGCAAACATAGTGGAATAGAAGCCGGGGCTTATTACCGGACTTACATCCAATCTCTGTCTTTTAGTATGGCTGGCCATTACTTTGATGCTGATATTCGCGAAAGCCATTTGTCAATCCCCGTCCTCTATAAATTCTCATCGCGAATTGTAAATGTTTCTGCCGGGCCAACTTTTGAGGTTTTTCTGGGGTGGAAAGATAAATCATCCCCAGATGAAGTAGAAATTGATGACTATGATATTGATCCAGATTATAATTTAGGCGTCATGTTTAAGTTGGGAAAAGACCTTAAACTATCGGAGAAATTAGTATTTGAACCGGAGCTTCGCTTAAATCCCATTTTCAGTTTAGAACGGGTTTATATAGGCCTGGGTTTAAAGTTAAAACTTGATGTATAATCATTAATTTTGATGTAAACCCTGAACTTTCAAGCGACGCAATAATTACTGATGAATAAAAGCTTAATACTCATAGTACTATTGATTTTTAGTTTTAACACTGTTAAAGCTCAATTTTCAAAAGATCATGCTATATACTACTCCGACGGGTTGAATATAGGCAACTATGTTGGACTCGACTTTAATCTGAACTATGTATACAAAGAAAAGTATTCTGTAAAAATTGGATACATCTACAATACGAGAAAACCAAAATCTCAACCCGATGACTATTCCTCAGGTTTGGCCAATGCATTGCTTTTTGAAGCAACCAATCCCCACGATAAAATGGAAAATTACCAACTTGCTTTGGGGAAAATATACAGCCTTAATGAAAGTAGAACGATAAGGGTTAATTTGTCAATCGGATTAGGTTACACGGTACTAAACGAACCCGAAAACTGGCAAAAAATAGAGTCAGGATTTGTAGCTGAGAATTATACCTGGAATTACGAAAGGCAAAATACATTTAGCTTAATAATAAATCCGAAATTAGAATTTCCTTTTACCACTATTTACGGGTTAAGCATTTCGCCTATGGTACAGCTAAATAAACATAGAAGCTATTTTGGTATAGGCGTTGGACAAATGATAGGAGTATTAAGAAGCAGAAAAAACTAATCCCTCGTTGATGCTGGTTAGTAATCAGTACCTTTTTTAGCTTTCGCTCTTTCAGAGCGATGAGTGAACTTTGCCAGAAACACAGGGCGGTGCCCTGTGTTGTTGCTTACGCACCGTTGGTGATTTTTTTTAGCAGTTGGATTTTAAAATACCTGCTAACAAAGACTTGCAAACGCAACTTTTTTGTACATAAAACACACATCAAAAATAATTGCTAAATTGAGGCTATCATTGTAAGAAATAGCCCAAGGGGCTAAAAGCATTAGCAAAGGGCAACGCCCTGTGAAAGAAAAGTAGAATTGATCATCGCCCTGAAGGGGCAAAAGAATAACCACATAAAAACACAGTTATGCCTCAATCACTATCGAAAGTTTACACCCACATTACATTCAGCACCAAAAACCGACAGAACCTCATCGATTCCGCAATTGAACAACGTCTTTTTAATTATCTCGGTGGTATTTGTAAAGGGCTTGATTGTTCTCCGGTCCAGGTAGGAGGATTTAAAAATTATGTGCATATACTATGTACGCTGGCCCGGGGTACAACACAGTCAACTCTGCTCGAAAAGTTAAAAAAGGAATCATCGAAATGGATTAAAACCGTTGATAATAAATACCATAATTTTTACTGGCAAAATGGTTACGGTATTTTCTCTGTTAATCCATCAGAGATCGATATTGTCAAAGAATATATACTTAAACAAGCCGAACACCATAATGCGAAGACATTTGAAGATGAATTTCGCGCCTTTTTAAAAAAGTATAAGATTGAGTACGATGAAAGATATGTTTGGGATTGAATGCTTTCGCTCTTTCAGAGCGATGAGTTAGTTCATTCATATACACAGGGCGGTGCCCTGTGTTGTTGCTTTAGCACCTTTGGCGCGACCATCAACGTAGTTGTATTTTAAAATTCCTAACCGTTTAAAAATAACATTTTATCGTTTAATCAACCTTACCATTCTTAGTGCAGTATCCAAAAACACAATTCGCGGATTACCGTTCATACTGATGTGTTTGATGCCCAGCTCGAACTCGTTGGCAAAAGGCACAATGTTGCGTTCGTTAATAAAAGGAGCGAATTTTTTGCCCCATTCTTTTTCGTCGCGGTTCATGTACACCAGTTCGCTGCGTTTCATGTTCGAGATGAAATATTCGCGAACCAGTCGAAGTGCCGCTGCAAAATAAGCTTTTTGTTTATCGCGCCCGATTTTTGCCATTTCATCGGCCCAATCGATTAATTCGCGTACCTGCCGGGCATAGGCATAACGCATCATTTCCTGGAATTTTTGAAAATAAAACTGCTCATCGTCGCCGGGAGTAATGTATTCCATTGCCCTGTTGTAACTTCCGTTTGCCAAATGCACTGCGTCAGGAATAATTTCGGGATCGATACTTTCAATTTTAGCCAAAGCAGCACTCAGCGAAGCATTGTCGATAAACGGGAATTTTACCAGTTGCGCCCGAGAACGGATCGTCCCGATCACGCCTTCTTCGTTTTCGCTGATCAGTATAAATAGTGTTTTACTTGGCGGTTCCTCAATCATTTTAAGGAGTTTATTCGAACAAGCGAGGTGCATTTTCTCGGGCAACCAAATGATCATCACCTTAAATTCCGACTCAAAAGATTTTAGGTTGAGTTTTCGTAAGATAGTCTCGCTTTCGCGTTCGTAAATCAATCCCTGGGCATTGCCCGCATCGATGTGACTGAGCCAGTCGCTGAGTTCGAAATACGGAGATTCGAGCACTCTTTCGCGCCATTGCGGCAGGAAATCGTCGCTTACCGGATTTTTCAGATGTTTAGCGTTGAACACCGGAAAAACAAAATGCAGGTCGGGGTGCGCCAGTTTCTTATACTTGTGGCACGACGGACATTCGCCACACGAATCTTCTTCGCTGCGATTACGGCACGAAACATACTGTGCATAAGCCAGTGCCATAGCCAGTTTTCCTGTTCCGGGCTGTCCGGCAAACAATTGCGCATGACTGATACGTTGTTCCTGCACCGAGCGAATGAGGCGCTTCTTTATATCGGCTTGTCCGACTACATCTTTGAAAAACATAAAGCCAAAAATAGCACTTTATGTCGTTCCGAAAGAGGAAGGATGGATAAATCTGTTTTGTTGAGGGAGATTGTGCATTGGGCACTGGTCATTTACCATTCATCTGATGACTATGTGTTGAAACTGGGAGTCACCTGATGAATAAGAGCAGGGTAGTGGGCATTAGGCACTAGTCACTCTGAGAGATTGCTTCGGTCGCAAACTCCCTCACAATTACGCGCGAAGCGAAGTAATCTGTCGTTATGAACCACTGCTACTAAAACATGGAGGACGAAAAGCTCGCAGCTTGTATCTCACAGCTCACGGCTGTTTTCAACAATTTAGCAGTTCAACAATTCAATCCTTCTGATATTCGAATCCTCAACCATCCAATGCTACTTTACCCTAACATTAAATTCATGAAGCCCTGAAAAGAGCCCTGTTATGGCGTTGCATTAATTCTTATCTTTGAATGATTTTCTGATAATCTAAAAAATACAATAACATGCAAACAATTAGCAGCTACGATTTTAAGGGCAAAAAAGCACTTATCCGTGTTGACTTTAACGTGCCTTTGAACGAAAATTTCGAGATTACCGATGATACCCGCATGCGCGCCGCGCTTCCAACCATTAAAAAAATTATAGAAGGCGGAGGTTCGCCGATCATCATGTCGCACCTTGGACGTCCGAAAAATGGTCCGGAAGAAAAATTCTCGCTGAAACCATTGGTAAACCACTTGTCGGAATTGCTGGGTGGAGCAACCGTAAAAATTGCTCCTGATTGCATTGGCGACGAAGTAAAAGCCATGGCCGACGACATTAAACCCGGCGAAGTGTTGATTCTTGAAAACCTTCGTTTTTACAAAGAAGAAACTGCCGGCGATGAAGAGTTTGCTAAGAAACTGGCCGAAAACGGCGACTGTTGGGTGAACGATGCTTTTGGTACGGCTCACCGTGCACACGCCTCAACCGCTGTTATCGCTAAATTTTTCCCGAACGATAAAATGTTTGGTTACCTGATCGAAAGTGAAGTAGAAAGCCTTGATAAAGTTGTAAAAGAACCAAAACGCCCGCTGACTGCCATTATGGGTGGAGCCAAAGTAAGCTCGAAGATCACGATTATTGAAAACCTCCTGAGCAAGGTGGATAACCTGATTTTAGGCGGTGGAATGACTTACACTTTTGTTAAAGCCAACGGCGGTAAAGTGGGTAGCTCAATTTGCGAAGACGATTACCTTGAAACAGCTAAAAATATTGAAAAAGTGGCCAAAGAAAAGGGTGTTAACCTGATCATTGCAACCGATGTACTGGCTGCCGACGACTTCAGCAACGACGCCAACACAAAAATTTGTGCGGCCAATGAAATCGAAGACGGATGGCAAGGTTTGGACGCCGGTCCTGAAAGTATTACCAAAATGAAGGAGGTAATTGAGAACTCGGGTACTATTCTTTGGAACGGACCTGTTGGTGTTTTCGAAATGCCAACTTTTGCCGAAGGAACCAAAGCAATTGGTGCAGCCATTGTTGAAGCCACTAAAAAAGGTGCCTTCTCGCTGGTAGGTGGTGGCGACTCAGTAGCAGCTGTTAATCAGTTTGGCATCGCTCCCGGGGTTTCATACATTTCAACTGCCGGTGGTGCACTGCTCGAATACCTCGAAGGAAAAACACTTCCAGGTGTTGCTGCCGTTCGTGGTGAATAAACACCACTGAAGCAGCTAAAACTGCGATCAACCGAAATAGAATAGATACAACCCGGTTTGTCCGTCAACTGACTGATAGATCGGGTTTATTTTTTACTGATGCTCGATTCTGGATACTTGATATTTGATACTGGATTCTTGATGCCCGTGGGGCGTAGCTCAGAACTTATAGCTTTCTGCTAAAATATTTGTAACCTTTTTTTGGTCTACCCTATCAAAGGAGAAATTTTAAAAAATAAATCGATATGGAAGATGTAATGTTAACGATTGTGTGGACGGCTTTCTTTGCCGCAATCTTTTTAGGCTGGTACTTTTACTTAAAAGCCAGAAACAAGGAACGAATGGCTTTGATTGAACGCGATAAAGACGTATCGCAAATTTATGTCCGGCCTAAGCGCGAAATCCGTTTTTATTTCCCCTGGCTAAAACTGGGAATCATTTTTACCGGATTTGCGCTAGGATGGCTCATTGCATTTGGTGCCGTTGAGTTTGGTTTGGATAAACGCGAAATACAGGAAGAGCCATTAATTTTTGGAGTTATTTTTCTTTTTACTGCTATTTCCATAATTGTAGCTTATCTTGTAGACCGGCCAAAAAACAAATAGCAATTAATGGACGACCTTTATATTAAAAAGGTATTAGACGGTGATACTGAGGCTTTCAGGTATTTTGTCAGTCAGTACAAGGACATGGCGTTTACCTTGTCGATGTCGGTGGTAAAGAACGAGTTTGTGGCCACCGATGTGGTGCAGGAGGCCTTTATGAAAACTTTTCAAAACCTGAAAAAATTTAAAGGAAATTCAAAATTCAGCACCTGGTTTTACCGCATTGTTGTTAATGAGTCGATCAAGGTGATCCGAAAAAAAGGGGAGCAAAGTATGGATCTGGACAACTCGCACCACATACATCCGGTAAGCGAACCATCGGCCATCGATCAAATGAAAGAACTTGAGCGGGAATATCACATTAACGAAATCCTGACCAGGTTAGCTGCCGGCGAATCACTGGTTCTTCGTCTGTTTTATTTAAATGAGAACAGTATTGCCGAAATTTGCGAAATAACGGGATGGTCGGAATCGAAAGTAAAAGTTACGCTGCACAGGGCACGAAAAAACATGGAAAAGCAATTGACAAAAAAGTTAAAAGGTGAAGCTAAAACATTGATTTAAAATGGAAGAAAAAGAGTTAAAAGAATGGATGCAGCATTCGAAACTGGAGATCAAACTTCCGGATTTTGAAGAAAATGTAATTGATGCAATTCATGAAAAGCAAGCCAGCGAAAAATCGGTATGGAAAAACATTCGCTGGTCGTGGTTCTTTTTTCTGGTTGGACTGGCGCTGGGATTGATTGCCACAACTTTGTTTGCCTCTTTCGAGTTTGAATTCTTAGGTAGCAACAACTCAAGAATTGTGCTTTTGGTTTTCGAAATCATTGTGATTTTTATTCTGGCGAGTCAGTTCGATCGGCTTATTCGCGTTACTTTCAGAAAATGAACAAGATGTCGTAAAATAATTAATTGAGCCCGGTTTATCATCTGATAGCCGGGTTTTTTATGCTAAAATTGGTAACTTTAAAAGAAAAATGAACAGCAAAAGTATATTGGTCGACGATCATTTTCCGGCTCAATACAACTGTGCACAAACCGTTGTCAGTTTGCATGCAGAAGAACTTGGAATTGATAAAAAAACTGCCCTGCGCATAGCCAGTGGTTTTGGTGGCGGCATGGCCTGTGCCGAAACTTGCGGAGCAGTTACAGGTTCGTACATGGTTATTGGATTAAAATACGGACACGACACTGCCGATCCCGAAGCCAAAGCCGCAACCAAACAAAAAATACAGCTGTTCAACGAAAAATTTAAGGCAGCACACCAATCACTGATCTGCAAAGAGCTAACAGGCTACGATATTTCAACACCCGAAGGACATGCAGGAGCAACAGCAGAAGATGTTTTTCATAAAAAGTGCCCGGCTTTCGTAAAAACGGCCTGCGACATTTTTGCTGATGAACTTTAAACGAAATCAAGAGTTAATAACATAAAACAATTCTAAGAGTATGAAATACAATGTAGGTTCCGTAGATCGTTTGCTTCGAATAATTGTAGGTTTGATCATAGCCATTCTTGGTGTAATCTTCGACAGTTGGTGGGGACTGATCGGTATTGTTCCGTTGGCCACCGGTTTGTTTAAATTCTGTCCGCTTTATGTTCCTTTTAGTATATCTACCACAAATAAAAAGGACAGTTAATTCTTGTTGAAAAACAGCACACATGCCACTGTTTTGTAACAGCCGGCATGTTTTGTGTATCATAATTTAGCAGGATTTTTAGGTAAATCCTGTTGAATTTCTCAACTTTATCCGCGCTTAAATTTAAAGTAATCATGAACTCGATGTTGAGAACTACATTTATGGCCCTGATTGGTATGCTCCTCTTTTCGGCCTGTAACCAAAGCCCCAAGGACCCAAACCTGATGACACAAATAAAATTAAACGAGAACTGGACATTCAAACAATCCGACAAGGAGGATTGGATGCCTGCAACCGTACCCGGTACCGTTCACACCGATCTGCTGGCCAACGGTAAAATTGAAGATCCCTTTTATCGGCTGAATGAACTGGATCAGCAATGGATCGACAAGGTAGACTGGGAATATAAAACTATATTCATAGTAGACAAATCACTTTTAAATAAAGATCGCGTAATCCTTGATTTTAAGGGCCTCGACACTTATGCCGATGTAATATTAAATGGAGTATCAATCCTGTCGTCCGACAACATGTTCCGCGAATGGAAAGTGGATGTAAAAGAAAAGCTAAAAGCAGGAGAAAACGAACTTCACATAACATTCCTTTCACCCATTAAAGAAGGACTAAAAAAATACGATGCCAATGGTTTTGTTTACCCGGGTGCCGAAAACGACCAGGCCGAACGCGGACAGGTTGAGGGCAACAAACGAGTTAGTATTTATACCCGGAAAGCGGGTTATCATTATGGCTGGGACTGGGGCCCGCGCCTCGTAACCAGCGGTGTTTGGAAACCGGTGATCCTAAAAGCATGGGAAGAAGCCAACATCGAAAACCTGCAGATTGTTCAACACGAAGTTTCGGATGATAAAGTAACATTTACTGCCGTTTTTGAAATAGATGCAGTGAAAAAAACAAAAGCCACGATTTCAATCGACAACGACGGAGAAACACTGGCAACCAGCGCCGTAAATCTTACTCCCGGAGTAAACAAATATTCGGTAGATTTCGAAATCGCCAATCCTCAATTGTGGTGGACGAACGGATTGGGAGAAGCCCATTTATATAACCTTTCAGGTGTGCTTGATGTAAAAGGGCGAAAAGTGACCGAAGAAACCCGCATTGGAATTCGAACGCTGGAACTGGTACGCGATAAAGATGACGAAGGCACTTCGTTCTATTTCAAACTCAACGGACATCCGGTGTTTATGAAGGGAGCCAACTACATCCCTAACGATATGTTTCTGCCACGTGTTACCAATGAAAATTACCGCACGGTGATTGAAACGGCCAGGAACTCGAACAACAACATGCTTCGTGTTTGGGGCGGTGGCATATACGAAAACGACATTTTTTACGACTTGTGCGATGAAAACGGAATACTGGTTTGGCAGGACTTTATGTTTGCCTGCGCCATGTTCCCCAATAATCCCGAGTTCCTCGATAACATCAGACACGAAGCCATTGATAATGTAAAGCGTTTGCGCAATCATCCAAGCATTGCATTGTGGTGTGGTAACAATGAAATTCTTACGGCCTGGAACACCTGGGGCTGGAAAGGACTGGCAGAACAAGAAGGCGATGATGTACCCGAAAAAGTTTGGCAGGCTTACGTCGATATTTTCCATAAAACCTTACCCGAAGTGGTGGATGAATACGATCCTTCACGCAGTTACTGGGGCTCAAGCCCTTCGTCGGGACTTGGCGTTCAAGCCGACCTGATAAATGGCGACGAACACTATTGGGGTGTTTGGTGGGGCAAAGAACCTTTTAGTACTTATGCCACTCACCTGGCGCGTTTCATGAGCGAATACGGATTCCAGAGTTTCCCTGATATATCGACCGTTCGCCAATATGCCGAACCCGAAGATTATGATATTTATTCGGAGGTGATGAAATCGCACCAACGTTCATCGATCGGTAACGAAACCATCGAATATTACATGTTGAAAGAGTACAACCACCCGAAAGATTTTGAGTCCTTCCTGTATGTTAACCACGTACTTCAGGCCGACGGAATTAAATTCGGGCTGGAAGGACACCGCCGTGCCATGCCTTTTTGCATGGGAAGTTTATACTGGCAAATCAACGATGTTTGGCCGGTGGCATCGTGGAGTTCGACCGATTACTACCAAAAATGGAAAGCGCTCCAGTATTACGTTAAAAAAGGATTTAGCACGGTTTTGGTCAGCCCTTACGAAGATGATCTAAAATTTAAGGTAGGCATTGTTAACGACCGTCTGGAGCCGATTAATGCAGACTTGCGCCTTAGCCTTATAGATTTCGATGGAAATGTGATTTGGGAAGAAGCTTCGCTGGTAGAAATACCCGCCAACTCGAGCGACGATTACTATGAAGTAAACAAGTGGGAATTCCGCTATAAATACCGACGCCAAATCAACGATGCTGTATTTAAAACCGAACTGGTTGAAAACGGAAAAGTAATTTCAAACAACTACTACTATTTCCTTCCATTCAAAGATCTGAGAATAAAAACGCCAATGGTTGAGCACAGCATTGCAAAAAGCAATAATGGCTTCGACATTACTTTGAGCACCGATAAACTGGCCAAGAACGTATACCTGCAAATTGGCGATGAAGAAGGATTTTTCTCCGACAATTATTTCGATTTACTGCCCAACGAAAAGATTACTATAAACCTGAAAACAGGTATTTCGGAAGACAAGCTAAATGAAGTGCTGACGATCCGAACGCTGGATGATGCATTTTAAACGATAATGGAAGAATGGCATCTCAGTGGGATGCCATTTTTTTTAAGCAAATTTATTAACATGCGATTATTATTTTTTCTTCTTGCAGGGCTGATCTTGCTTTTTGGTGGGAAACCGGCCAAGAATACCGGCATTTACCTGGAGAAAGGATCGCAGTTAATCGCTTATCAACTTACGGGTGACAAAGGGAAAGTAAGTTTCGAGTACCTCGACGAAGGCAATTATAAGATCTCCGTGCTTTTCCCGCAACAGGAAGGTAAATACATAAAAGACAAACCCAAACACCGCACCCTGAGCAAAGCCAGCTACAATGCCAAAAAGAAAACTTACTACTACCAGGGCAACGAAGGTTATTTTGCCATTAAATTCAGCGGCTTGTCAAGAATTAAAAGCGAAAATTTTAATGCAGTTTTCCACGAAGAAAAGAATGGAGAGGACACTTACAATGTAATTTTGCAGTTTGGTGCACATGGGAAAAATGCATCCATTTCAGTTTCTGTTGAGGCATTAACGGCCGCTCAATTCAAGAAGGCAACCGACAAAGCCACCAACATTTCTACCTTGTCCATTCCTAACATACGTTAAAAAACCGCTCGGAAACAACGGCAACAGAAACAACCAAAAGTAAAATTTGTAATTTTAAGGCGCTAACAACTCTAAAATAATGGTAAAGTCAATAGCCTTATTGTTACCAATTTATGTGACATTAATGTGGGCGCTGGTATTTTTATTTAAACGAAATTCACCAATTCCTGCCAATAAAGTATTGGGATATTTTATGCTTACAGCATCCATCCTATACTGCTCGCATGCCATTTACTTTCATCAGTTTTACCACCTCTATTCATTCGTCGACAGCCTGTACCTGTATTGCCTTCTCACATTGTATCCACTCTTTTTCGCCTATATTTTAGTGCTTTCAACACAGGAGTTCAACCGCAAAAAGTATTTGTTGAATTTTCTGCCGGCAGCAATTATTGGTTCTGTTTCTTTGATTTTAAACTTTGTAATGAGCCCCGACCAACGTGTGATTTACGTTAAAGAAATATTGATAGCACGGAATTTGAAGGAATTGGATTTATTCTCGGTAGTAGGAATTAAGGGTGCAATTTTTCTCTTGGCCCGAATAATTTTTATCGCCCATGCATTTATTTACCTGCTTTTAGGAATTCGCATGGCCAACAAACATAATAAACGTATCAACGAATTTTTCTCAAATACTGAAGGGAAAAAAATGAATTGGGTGCGCAATATCAGTATTATCATTCTGGTTGTTTCCATGGCCGGTATTGTTTTTTCATTGATAGGACGCAGCTATTTCACGCATAAACCGGTATCATTACTTGTTCCGTCATTGCTTTTTAGCACCATTTATTTTCTAATCGGATTTCATGCTAACCAGCAACACGTGGTTACCGAAAACCTCGATGAAACTACGGAGGAGAAAGAAAGTGATATCGTGACTACTGATGGTGTCCAGGATGTTAAATTAAAAACGAAATTGCTGAACCTATTCGAAACGGAGAAAATTTATACCCATTCTGATCTACGGATTACAATACTTTGCGATTTACTTCAAACGAACCGCACCTATATTTCGCGGCTGATAAATGCTGAATTTGGGGTGAACTTCAACGAATTTGTTAATCATTACCGGGTACGTGAAGCCGAAAAACTGTTGTCTTCGGCCGAGAACAAATCGTACACACTCGATTACATTGCCGAAGAAGTTGGCTTTGGAACCGGCAATTCGTTTGCACGTGCATTTAAAGAATACAAAGGAGTTACTCCTGGTCAGTATCGTAAAAATATTGTGCAGAAAAAAGCAATTTAATACTGTTCCTTTTTTCGTATTATAAGACTCACATCCATTGGATATTGCCCCGAATCGGCACCATAAACCGACAGTCCACCGCGGTTTTGAGTTTGCTCATCAACATGAAATTGAATAACAACCTGACCCGAATTCAGCACCTGTTCTTTTAGGGGTTCGTCGAATTTCGCTACCACAACATACCCATACGAACCGGCTTCGTCGAGTAACCAAGGTTTGCTGTGGTCATCGCTTCCCCATTCCCATCCGGGTTCCTGGTTCATCCACGATAGAATGCCACGATGATCGGCAGGATCGTCGGACAATTCAACCTCAGCAATTTTCTGTTCGTTGGCCACTATTTTTACCAACGATCCGTGCATTTTCTGATCGGTTTGTGGATAACTATTTTTGCCGTATCCCGGAATTGTTCCTTTTTCCGAAACGATCTCCATACCTATGCGCTCTCCCTCGCCTTCTTCCAGGTATTTTTCCTGCGGATAACGAGAAGCCAATTCAGCCCTCAATTCAATTGATGCTATCTCTTCTGCCGATAGATCTCCCGGTAACTCAAAAATGTATTCAAAAAACCCTGAGCCCATTCCCCACACTTTTGCATCGTTTTGGCGAGCCATGTATTTCACCGACCACAAAGCATCGCTAAACTCATTCGCAGCTTTTGTTAAAAGAATCACATGCCCGGGTTTTTCGCCTTCAACTTTAAACGGTACAAAATTGTGCTGAAGTACATTTCCATTATTATCAAGAAGCTCTGTTGCAAAAATTCCGGTCAGTGCCAGGTCCGGCAAATCGATCTTCACAGGTTCCAGTTCTACGAATTCAAAAGGTCGTGCACTTGCCTCCACTTCTCCGCTTACAATTTCCCGTTTTTCGCCTAAAGCATCCCAGCCATAAAACTTGTACCTGATTTTTAACTGCTCAGGAATATCCGAACTAACAGCCCCGATTCCCAGTGGAATTTCAACAGAACCTCCTCCTTTATAAATTTGATAAAAATCCTTTCCCGGAACCACATACAAATCAGTGTGAAAATCTTTCATCGACATACCCGGACAAAGTTTATCGAGCCCAAATTCTTTTTTGCTGCGATCGAAGCGATAATAACCATTCCATTCGTTAATCACATCGTGGAATTCAGTAAACAGAAATCCGGCAATTTTTGGGCGTTTTCTGAATTCGTTCATCATAATGTGGTATTCCCAGGTAATATCGATATCGCCTGTACTTCCAGAATATCCCCACACCGCACCACATTCGGAATTAAACATCGGTTGATTCCCCTGAACATTATCTCCAATAAAATTAAAACCGGAACCGGGATAAGTATTTTCGCAAATCCTATCAAGAAAACCTGCCCAGTGACGCGCCGGGGAATAACGGTGCCAGGTATTGATGTCGGTGATCACATGATCCCAATTACAGGGTGAATTGTCTTCTACCAAACGCGTAGGATCGAAAGCTTTGGCTTTGTGATACCAACTACGAACCCAATCCTGCGTTTCCGGAGTATAAACACGATCGCCATCCTCATTCTTACTAAACAAACCCCAGGTTTCGTTGAACAACACCCATGAAAAAATGGAGGGTGAGTTGTAATCGCGGGCTATTTCTTCGCTGGCCACCTGCTGCCAGTTTGCCTTTGCCGTGCTGTCGGGCTCACCCCAGAAATTCGGAATATCTTCCTGCACCAGCAATCCCAATTTATCGGCCCAATATAATTTTCGTGGCATTTCTGCTTTTATATGAATGCGGATCCCGTTCAATCCCAGATCTTTTGCCCGCTGAATTTCCTCCTTCATAAACGCGTCGGATGGGAAAGTGTAAAATCCTTCAGGATGATAACTTTGATCGAGCGTTAAACGTAGGTAAACGGGTTTATTGTTCAGAGCCACATAGGTAAAATCCTGACCGGGAATTTTAATGGCCGAAATTTTCCGCATTCCAAAAT
Source organism: Maribellus mangrovi (assembly GCF_037646455.1). NCBI lineage: Bacteria > Pseudomonadati > Bacteroidota > Bacteroidia > Marinilabiliales > Prolixibacteraceae > Maribellus > Maribellus mangrovi. The sequence goes on from NZ_JBBIXN010000001.1 coordinate 1,524,032, forward strand.
ATGACGCTACTTCATCAATCTGAGTTCCATTCATTAATGTTACTTTCACTTCGTACAAAAAAGGATGATCGAGGTCCCACAACTTCATGTTATCAATCGGAATTGTAAATGCTGCTTCCTTGCTTCCGGCCGGCAAATCAGCCTGAAAATTAATACCGGAACCTGTTAAGAAAAACTCCGTATTTTGCGTCAGTTCCCTATTCAATACTACTTTTACACCTACTTCCTCCGCATCAATATCAGGAGTGAAATACAAGGCTTCGATGTGTGTTTCTGTGCGCGCCTCGAGATATACCGTTTGCCATATTCCTTTCGCATTTCCATAGTATTGTTTCCCCGACGGGCGGTTATCCAACTCCTCATCTTCAACCCGAACCACCAGTTCATTTTCGCCCTCCCTCAAATAGTTGGAAATGTTAAAGTCGAATGGCGTATATCCTCCTTTATGATCGCCGACTTTTTGTCCGTTTATCCAAACTGTGGTATGAAAGTCGCTGGCGCAAAAATTCAGGAAAATATCTTTTCCCTGCCACTTCTCCGGATCTTTCAAACTAAATTTTCTTGAATACCAGCCATAATCTATGCCGGGCATGCGCATTCCGCTGGCTGAACTCGCCCATGAAAAGGGAACTAGTATTTCGTCGGTGAAACTTTCGGGAGCAGTTTGCCAGTTTTCCTTTAAACCAACATTGGCCGAATCGGGCATAAAATTCCAGATCCCATTCAAATTCTGCCAAACAGAACGTTCAAAATTGGGGCGCGGATGTTCGGGAAGCGGCATTGTATCTCTTTCTTTTCTCTGACATGAAAATAGAAGAGCCGCAAGGAAAAATATTAAAATTCGGGAATTCATGGTTTTGCAATTTTCTGTTTAATTGTTTTATAAAATTAACGACTTTCCACCGATTTTAGCTAAAAATTATGATCATTACTTTCAATTTCTTCTAAATATTCTGTTTGATTTCCTCCGGCAGATAAATCCTGTTTTACAGAAAAATAATCACTTCGTGACCTTTTTGTGATACTTTGTTGTTACTGTTGTATAATAATTAATTCATATTCAATGGATAAGGTTTTGTTGATCGAAGATGATCCACACATAAGAGAGTTGGTGAGCATCCACCTGAAAGACCTGAATCTGGATGTTGACGTATCGGAAGACGGTCGCGACGGCTACCAAAAAGCAAGTAGCGGTGTTTACAGCTTGATCATTCTGGACCTGATGTTGCCCGGAATGGACGGACTGGAAGTGTGTCGTTTGCTGAGGGCCGACAAAGTGAAAACGCACATTTTGATGTTAACCGCCAAATCGGAGGAAATTGATAAAGTGCTAGGACTGGAAACCGGCGCTGACGATTACCTTACTAAACCGTTTAGTGTACGCGAATTTATTGCCCGCGTTAAAGCCATCCTACGCAGGCTGAATTCATTAAGCACAGAAGATGATAGCAACAACGGAGATCAGGTAGTGATCGAAGATCTGAACATTGATATGGTAAAACGGAAAGTTACACTGAAGAACAACAAACTCGATCTTACGCCGAAAGAATTTGAATTGTTGGCCCTTTTGGCGCAAAAACCGGGAAGAGTTTACAGTCGTAACGACCTTTTAAGCAAGGTGTGGGGCTATAATTTTAATGGTTACGAGCACACGGTAAATTCACACATCAATCGGTTGCGCTCGAAGATTGAACCGGACATCAATCACCCCAAATACATTTTAACAAGCTGGGGAGTAGGTTATAAATTCAATGACGAATTATGAGAAAGAATAAGATATTCAGCAGTTTATACTGGAAAGTGTCGGGAATATTCCTGGCATTCACGGTGGTTCTTACCATCATTTTCATTTACATATCTGTAATATTTTCAGCTGATTACAACGACGAGGCACAGCAAAAAATAAACGGAGAAATTGCAGCCGGTGCCATAAAAGAGGTGTCGCCAATCTTCATTGACGGCCAGGTGAATGAAGAGGCCATTTCGGTTCTGATGCATTCCATGATGGCGGTGCACCCCAGCATAGAAGTGTACCTGCTCGATCCCGCCGGAAAAATCCTGAAATTTGTGGTGCCTGAACAGGATGTTAAAACCGAATCCGTTACGCTTGAGCCCATTAAAAGGTTCCTTAACCGAAGCAACGATAAGGCCATTAAAGGAGATGATCCCAGAAATCCAGACTCTCCAAAAATATTCTCAGCAGCCGAGATAGTTGAAGATGAACAAATGAAAGGTTACATGTACATCATTCTGGCCAGTAATCAGTACACATCAACCATGGCGGCACTCGAAAACAGTTTTATCCTGAAAATTGGGGTACGCACCATTTTGATTGCAGTTTTACTTACCTCAATATTAGGTTTGTTGGCCATTTATGTGATCACGCGAAACCTGAACAAGATCATTACGGCCTTTCAGCGATTTAAGGGTGGCGATCATTCCGTCAGAATCAATATGAAAACTGGTGGTGAACTTGCGAATGTTGCCGATACATTTAACAGCATGGCCGAAACCATCCAACAAAATATTATTCAGTTAAAAAGCGTGGAAGAATTGCGAAAAGAACTGATCGCCAACGTTTCGCACGATTTGAGAAGTCCTGTCGCTTCCATCCAGGGTTTTGCCGAAACCATTTTATTGAAAGAAAAAGACCTTTCGGAAGCCGAGCGCATAAAATACCTCGAGATCATTCTTCAGAATTCGGTGAACCTTAGCAAGTTGGTGAATGACCTTTTTGAACTGTCGAAACTGGAAACCAATCCGCAAATGATCCAACCTGAACCGGTTCAGGTAGCAGAATTGGTGCAGGATGTTGCCGACAAATTCCAGATCATTGCCCGCGAAAAAAACATCAGTATCAATACCATTTATTCGAAAAGTTTACCGCTGGTTTACGCCGATATTCAAATGACCGACCGCGTTTTCCAGAACATTCTGGACAATGCCATCAAATATTGCAACCCGGGAGATGTGGTGACGATTGAACTGGAATTGCAAAAAGAAGCCGTGCTGGTTAAAATTGCCGATACGGGAAAAGGAATTGCCGAAGACGACCTTCCTTATATTTTTACCCGCTACTACAAAGGGAAAAAAACCAAAGGTGCAAACAGCACCGGACTTGGACTGGCAATCGTGAAAAAAATTCTGGATCTGCATAAGTCCACCATCAATGTGTATAGCAAGCTGAATCAGGGAACTCGATTTGAATTTAATTTACCACTTTACAGTGTGGCTGGTTAAGTTTCATTTTAGGATTCATCCAGAAAGTTAAACCTAAAACAATACTATTTATATAGTAGCTATATTTAATTCATATTCTGAATAATAAATACTAGTAGTTAAATATAATAATGTCTAAGTTTTCACCCGAAACTTCAAAAATTACTTTACTTTGTTTTCAATTTTATAAGAAAAACTGAAGGTTTTATTCATAAGTGTAAAAAGCATTTTTACTATTTAAATAGTAGATATTCTCGATTGTAATATTTCAACAAAAAAGCAGGTTCTTGATCGAACTTGCTTTCAATATTTTGAACCTTAAGTGAACTACACTTTGGGTAATTCCCAGGGTGCACGGTAGCTTGGAACAAGCAAAGCATTTGCTTTATCATTATCGATAAATCGACTGTTATCGGAATCCCAGTACAAACGTTCGCCGGTTTTAACCGCAATGTTTCCAAGATGAGCCACACGGGCTGTATTGGCAGCAATACCAATATGGCAGTTGGTATTTGTATTTCCGTCCCTTATACAATCCACAAAGTTTTCCATGTGGTTGTTAAGTCCCTGTCCGTCGCCGGTCTTTAATTCAACCCGATCCATTTTAGGATTGTTACCACCTTCAGGAATGACCTCCCAGCCAGCTCTATCCACAACCAAGGTTCCGTTATTGCCCACAAAGCCAACACCGTGACTTCTGCCATAGTATCCTCCGTCAATTCCGGTGGCGTGGTCCCAGAGCATTGTATAATTATCAAATTCAAACAAAGCCTGCATGGTATCCGGCGTTTCCGCAGCATCGTCAGGGTAACCGTATTTCCCACCCATCGACATCACTGATTTAGGCGCTTTGGCCTTCATCCCAAACAATCCAAAATCGATGATGTGCACGCCCCAGTCGGTCATCAGGCCGCCGGCATAATCCCAAAACCAGCGAAAATTAAAGTGAAAACGATTGGGATTAAAAGGTCTGGCTTTTGCCGGCCCCAACCAAAAATCGTAATCCACTCCTTCGGGAACAGGTCCATCAGGTTTTACAGGAATCGACTTCATCCAACCCTGGTACGACCAGGTACGAACGGCACGTATTTGACCGAGTTTGCCCGAATACACAAAATCCACTGCATCGAGCCAGTGTTTGTCGCTGCGTTGCCACTGACCTACCTGTACAATATTTCCATAACGCTGCTGTGCGCGCTCCATAATATTTATTTCTTCGATGGTGTTACCCAGCGGCTTCTCGCAATAAATGTGTTTGCCTTCTTGTGCTGCATAAACAAAAGGAATGGTGTGCCAGTGATCGGGTGTTCCAATAATGATCACATCAATTCCGGGCTCTTCCAGCATTTTCCTGAAATCCTTAAAGCCTTTAGGTTTTGTTCCCTGAATTTTCTCGACGTCGGCAATGCGTTTGTTTAATACATTTTCATCCACGTCGCACAGTGCGGCACATTCGGTATTCTTCCGACCTAAAAATGCTTTCAGATCGGCAAATCCCATTCCGTTTACGCCTATTACACCACACACCAGTTTTTCGTTTGCGCCTGCGCACGAATTCATGGCCATGGGCATTCCGGCAGCCATAGTTACTCCGGCAGTGGCCATAGCTGTTGTTTTAATAAATTCTCTTCTATCTGTCATTTTAATTGAGTTGACGATCGGTTATGATCGCTAAACGTTTATATTTTATTTACTCTTTCTGCATCGCATCGTCGAACGCAAAATCAGAAGGTGCGAAATCGACTTTTTTTACAAAGGCACAAGCTTCTGTAGCTCCATGTTCACGATCCATTCCACTGTCTTCCCATTCCACCGAAAGCGGACCTCCGTAACCAATGTCGTTCAGTGCACGGATGATATTTTCAAAATTAATGTTTCCGCGCCCAAGGCTTCTGAAATTCCAATATCGGCGGTTATCACCAAATTCCATATGACCACCAAATACCCCAACACTGGTCGGGACATCACTCCAGTAAGCATCTTTCATGTGCACATGAAAAATCCGGTCGGCAAACTCGTATATAAATCGCACATAATCAACATGCTGGTAACCAAAGTGACTGGGATCGTAATTAAATCCAAAAGCCGGATGATGATCGAGTGCTTTTAAAGCCAGGTGCGCAGTATGAATATCAAAAGCGATTTCAGTTGGATGCGCCTCCAGGGCAAACTTTATTCCCAGGCTCTGATATTCATCGAGAATTGGCTTCCAACTACGGGCAAATTCAGCATAGCCTTCTTCAATCATTTCGGCACTTATCGGCGGGAATGAATACAAGAGGTGCCAGATCGGACTTCCGGTAAATCCGGCCACGGTATTTACTCCCAGTCGCTTGGCCACTTCAGCCGTTTTTACCATTTCTTCGGCAGCGCGCAGTCGTACACCTTCAGGATCGCCGTCGCCCCAAACATGTGGGCTGGCAATGCTTTTATGCCGTTTATCGATGGGATCGCAAACACATTGTCCGTCTAAATGTGTGGAAATGGTGTGCAGTTGTAATCCGTATTTATCTAGCAAAGCTTTTCGGTTGTCGCAATAGTCCTGATCGGCTTTTGTCACTTCCATATGATCGCCCCAGGTGCAGAGTTCCAACCCTTCGTAACCAAATTCTTTGGCTTTTTGGCACATGGTTTCGATCGGCAAATCGGCCCACTGCCCGGTAAAAAGTGTTACTGGTCTTGCCATAGTAGTAATTTTATTGGTTTAGATAATTTCACCGAATTTCACCCATTTAACCTCATCGTTATATCCGGCACTAACAACGGTATCAATAAACTGCATCCCGCGTATTCCGTCTTCTACTCCGGGAAAATCGAGCATTTCATCAGTAGGTACTTCGCCGTTTGCTTTAGCCCGAACGGTAAGTGAAAAATTCCGGTAAATATTGGCAAAGGCTTCCAGATAACCTTCGGGATGACCACCCGGAGTGCGTGTATTGTGTGCCGCAATAGCTGTGTCCATACTTGTGCCCACACGCATAACTTGCATGGGCTTGTCGGTCCATTTGATTTTTAAAGAATTAGGCTCCATCTGTTCCCAGCCGAGGCCACCTTTATCACCGTAAACACGAATACGAATGGCATTTTCTTCTCCTGCCGCAATTTGAGTAGCCATAAGTACACCCTGTGCACCATTATCAAAACGCATAAATGCAGCACCATCATCGTCAAGTAAGCGATTTGGTACGAAAATATTCAGAGTGGCACAGATCTCTGTTACTTTTAATCCGGTCATGTATTCTGTCAAATGATGCGCATGTGTACCAATGTCGCCCATGCATCCGGCTTTCCCCGATTTTTTGGGATCGGTTCGCCAACTCGCCTGTGGATTCCCCGTATCTTCGAGTTTGGAAGAAAGCCAACCCTGCGGATATTCCACAAATATTTTTCTGATTTTTCCAAAACGGCCTTCGGCGATCATTTGCTTCGCTTGTTTTACAGCCGGGTATCCCGAATAGGTATGCGTCAGAGCAAATGTTAATCCTGTTTCGTCGATCTTCTCTTTCAACTTCAGCGCTTCATCAAGCGTGAAAGTGATGGGTTTGTCAAGGACCACATTAAATCCATGATCCAGAGCCATAACCGCCGGATCGAAGTGTACAAAGTTTGGCGTAACAATGGAAACAAAATCCATCCGCTCACCTTCCGGAAGCTGTGCCTCTTTTTCAAACATTTCCTGGTACGTAGCATAAACCCGCTCCTCAGGAAGGAAATAAAGTTTTCCTGATTCTTTTGAAATTTTAGGATTTACGCTGAAACATCCACAAACAAGTTCAATCTGATTATCCATTAAGGCAGCCAGTCGATGTATAGCACCAATAAATGCATCGGTTCCACCACCTACCATGCCCATTCGAAGTTTCCTGTTCATATTAGAATTTTTAGTTGATTTAGAATAGAAGCTAAAATTAGCAACTCTTTTTCTGAGAAGCAATTTTCAGGGCATCCTGATTTTAAATAAATCCAATAAACTCAGGATATTATTTTTTGAAGGCTTTACTCAGGTCTTCATCAGGTTTAATAATGTTGTAGTTTTCCCAGAACTTTTCGTCGAAGTTGCCAATTCGTTCTACAAAAACATCATTCTGATTAAAGCGTTCTTCGTTGGGGAAGCGTTTAAGTGCTGTTGGTTGAATATCGGTGATCAGCAGATCGGAAACGCTGTAGAAATCGGAATTCAGTTTATCGCGTTTGCTCCTTACTTTAAAACTTACCGCTGCCTGGGCCGTCGACAAATGCCACTTTCCCTGGTATTGCTGATAATTTACGGTGTACTCAACATAAGTGGGCCGGGCTTTTACGCCTCGTGGTTTTTTCTTAATCATGATGCTGGTGGCTTCATTCAGGCTGCTCCGGTTAAAACGGAAATTGGCATGCACAATGGCAAAAGTTTCGCGATGCACATACATTTCACCAATAAAACCGGGAAACACCTGCGAAGAAATGGGTTCGAAATGCACCACATAAACAGGCTCCTCATTGTACCAGATAACTCTTACAATACTGTATTTGTATTGGTTTTGAAAACTTTCTTTTATAAAGCTTTCATTGGTTTTCACCACATCGAGTTTTACGATGGTGAAAGGCCCGCCCTGCATTTTAAAATTCAACCAGCGAAAAGGTTGTACATCGGGGCTTTTCCTTCCTTTTACCAGACGCACTAAATCGTTGCGAAGGGTATTGGAGTAAGGCGATTTCAGTACGTCAATCACAGCCTCTGATACACTGATATACGCACCATCCTGCTGAACAGTCTCCCGGTAAAATGCTTTCATTAACTTGCTTTGGGCACTGTAATTTGTTTCAAAGTTTTGGCGTACCTTCTTTAGCAAATCATCGGGAGTGATAGATGTAACGCGAACTTCTTTTATGCGGATGGAGATGGGTTCGAGAACGAAAATATCCTCGTCAAGTAATTTATAAGCCGGAACAAGAATTTGTGCATAACCCATGCAGGAAATCACCACTGTGTCGCGGATATTGTCGGGATGTAGTTTAAGCAAAAATTCGCCATCGGTATTCGATATGGTGCCAACGGGCTTATTAAATAACGACACCGATGCGTAGGGAACTGGTCGTTCTCGCCGGCCTTCGATTAGCTTCCCTTTCAGGAAAAAATATTTTACCGGAACGGTATCATTCACAACAACAGGCACAACATTCCGATCCTGTTTTTTCAGAATAATGATCTGATTTTCGCGCTCACGAAGCATATAATCCTTCGCATCGAAAAGCTCGTTAAGCACGTGGTAAAGCGACTTATTAACCACATCAACTGACACTTTCCGGGCGGTATTTACCGCTTTGGCATCGTAGGAAAAATACACTTCGGCCTGCCAGCTGATCTGTTCCAGGATATACTCCAATACCTGGTCGTGTTGTTTGATGGTTACACGTCGTTCAAAAACAGAACCATCCTGTTGCTGGCCTTTCGCAATGAAAGATAACAACAGGATGGTTACTGATATGAACAATTTATATCGATGCATTAAAACATCTTTTTCAGCTCGAATGATGTTTTTATTTCTTCGCCGTCGCGCAACACTTTTAATCTGATTTTCTTGTTTTCTTTGCTTTGAAGCAGTAAGTTGATATCATTCAATTCCAGACTTTTATGGCTGTTCCAGTTGATTGATAGTATCTGATCGTCTTTCTGAAGTCCGGCATAATAAGCGGGCGAATCTTTTGTAATATCAGTAATAGTAAACACCGGCAGGCCTGGGACCGGATTTATCACTTCCATTCCACTCATGTTGTAATTAAAATCTTCTTTTATACGGTGGGTAGGCCTTAAAGTCAAACGGCTGTTTCTGTAATCGACTGTAACATGAAACCTGCGTAAAATTTCTGCCCCGATTGTACCGTTACGGTCGTGCGACCGAATCAGGCTGTCGATCAACTCCGATTCGGGAAACGACACGATGGGCCGGGTAAGCAACAGTGGTCCTACATAAATGGCATCAATTCGTGCTTTGGCACCGTACAAATCGCCGCTAAGTCCTCTTCCCAGAAATGTCTCAACATGCTTTTCAGGAATTTTTATGTTTTCATCCGAATTCTCAGACAACCACAACGGATCGCTGGCACCGGTATCAACCAATAGTTTTACATGTACTTCCTGCAACGAATCGGTAACAATTGATGTGCGAACAAAAGGTTTTGTGCCATCGAAATGCAGCGGCATTATAATGTCGTTTTTACGATCGCGGTACTTGTAATATTCAGGTTTGTACAATGTCAGTTTTTCGCTGCCGTAATCAATTTCAACCACGTAATCCTTGAAAAGATTAAACCCGATGAGGCCGTGAACCGGAATACCAAGCATGTGCGAGATTTGAAAATCTTCATCAATGATCATCTGCACTTCCTGGTTACGGGCTGTAATGCCATCAATATGCAAGATATTATTTCCCGACCGGTAGGCAGTAAGTCCTTCTCCCTCGTCGAGCCCTTTTACTTTTATGGGCATCATGTAATTCAAATTCAGCTTGTTAACAAAAGGCAGCTCGGTAATGATCGGGAACCTCACTCCGGTATCAAGAATAAAATTCAAAGTATCGGAATCATTAATGTTCACCGGGATAATGATCAGATTACTCGCCGACTTAAATTTGATGGTGAGTCGCTTATCGCGCGGATCGTCGAACATAAAACCACGGTTGTTCGAGTAGAATTGTTGTGTGTTCCTGTCGAGCTCCATACTTTTATCGAGCGGCACATAATCACGCACCACAAGCAGGTTATCTTCAATCTCGAAAAGCAGGTAGAAATCTTTCATCAGTTTATCAAGCACATATTTAATGGGCTTGTTCGAAACATTCAAACTGATTTTCTTTTCAGCAAGCTCCTGCGAATTGTATTCGTAATTGATATCGAGGTATTTACAAATCTTTTCAATAACACTCGAAAGTGGTTCATCTTCAGCATAAATACTGATATTCTGATCGAGCGACTGGCTCTTCTCGTCCTGTGCCCTGGTCATTCCCGGGATAAGAAAAAGTACCAGAATCATGAGCCAGGCAAGGCTTTTTATTTTAATCCATGTTGTCTTCATAACTTTATTGTTTTACTGTCTGTTTTTTACGGCTCGCCAATACAAAATGTTCATTATCGCCCGTCAGATCAAGATCGAATGTAAGCCGTATAACATCCAATACAAAGGCTGCGGGTTTCTGGTCGAAATGACCATCGTAAAGTAGATCACTTAGCTCTGGTTCTGACAATTGGATCTCGATGTGATACGTTTTCTCGAGGCACCGGACCACGTCCCCAAGCGGGACTTTGTCAAAAACGAGGTCATGGGTCTTCCACGATAGGAAATTCGGATCCGTGTTCACCGACTTCTCAAGGATTTGATTTGCAGTAAACAATGTTCCTTTTTCCCCGGGAGTTAAAAATACCTCCCTGTTGTTTGCTTTCTCATTCGTGATTTTGCTGACAACCTGCACTTTTCCGGTTTTCACAATTACTTCAACGGTTTCGTTTTCGGGATATGCACTTACGCTAAAAGAGGTACCTAAAACTTTTACCTGTGCATCGCCGGCATTAATTACAAATGGCTTTTCAGCATTGGGTACTACATCAAAAAATGCTTCTCCCTCGATGCTCACTTCGCGTACATCGCCCCTGAATTTTTTAGGAAATGTAAGCTTTGAGTTGCTGTTAAGTGCAACCACCGAACCATCGGGCAGAACATATTCCTGCACCACCTGCTTTTCTGCTGAAATAATCTCGCTGTAAATTGCCGTTCCCCGGTTGATAAAACCGATATAATAACCAACAGACCCCAGTAAAATTGCCAGAACAATAATCGCAGCATATTTGTAAAACTGTGAAATTGCCTCCTTTCTTTTCTTTTTAAACTGAACGATTTTGTCTTGCGACGGGGCTGTTTGTGCATGTACTTTTTCCCAGGCCTTATTGGTACTGAATTGTTTCGAACGGTAATAAGCATCTGTTTTATTCAGCGTATTTTTGCTTTCCTCAAATGCTTTTTGATTTTCATCCGATTCAGCCAACCAGACTTTAAGATCGCTGTTTTCGAGGTCATTGGTTTCGCCGGCCAGCGATTTGGCCACCAATTCCCACTTCGAATTCTCTATGTTCTCCATTTTACCCATCTGTTAATATGACAATGCACAAAAAATTTACCCCTAATGCTTTTTTACACGAAAGCAGAATAAAAAGAAAAGAAAGGAATTATATTTTTTTAATTTATCTCGTAATGTTTTGATTGCCAGCCCCATTTGAGCCTCAACGGTTTTTATCGAAAGATTTAATTTTTCTGCAATTTCGCGGTATTTTAATCCTTCTTCGCGGCTCAGTCGAAAAATCTCGCGGCGTTTTTCGGGCAAAGAAGCAATGCTTTCTTCAATGTCCTTTTTCAAATCGACCTCCAAAAACTGATCGTTGTAATCGTGAGTTTCGGCTTCGGCAATAACATACTTTGCATGCTGCATCTTTATTTTTTCATGTTCGATACGATTCAAACAACGGTTTTTTACCGAACGAAACAAGTAGTTTTTTAACGACGATTCTACAACAAGCGAATTACGTCGTTCCCAAAATTTCACAAAAAAGTCCTGAACCACTTCTTCTGCAGTCACATTATCCTGAAGTATCCTTGAGGCATAAATACAAAGCGGTTCGTAGTAATAACGAAACAGTTGCTCAAAAGCATTATTGTCTCCATTCTTAAATTGGTTGAAAAGTTCTTTTTCGGATAATTGGTTCATTCCTACCGGTTCATTCCTCGATGACTAATTTAGGAAAAAGAATTTCGATGTAAAAGTTTGGTGTTGTAAAGTCATTTTGTGGAAATGCATAAGATGCTATTTTTGCGCTCTTTAATATCATTCATCAACCATGAGCAAGAAAGAAAAAATAAAATTTCCAAAGGCATTTTGGGTAGCCAATGCTGTGGAATTGTTGGAACGCGCTGCTTATTACGGAGTATTTATTGTAATCACCCTGTATTTGTCGCGTATTTTAGGATTTAACGATTTTCAGGCAGCAATCCTGGCTGGATCGTTTTCTGCAGGGCTATATTTTCTGCCAACATTTGCCGGAGCAGTTGCCGATAAAATTGGGTTTAAAAAATCCTTGCTAATTGCTTTTTCTTTGCTTTCAATTGGCTACCTGTCGATGGGTGTGTTGCCTACGATGCTTGAATCGTCAGGCCTGGTGGAATACACCAAAACAACCCAGTTTAGCGGGCTTCGCGAAAGCAACCTGAAGTGGATCATCGTTCCGATTATGATTGTGATTATGATTGGCGGATCGTTTATCAAGTCGTGTATTACCGGGACCGTGGCCCGCGAAACCACAAAAGCAACACGTGCCCAGGGTTATTCCATTTTCTATATGATGGTAAACATTGGTGCTTTCTCAGGGAAAACAATAGTAAAGCCGCTTCGTGATGCGATGGGCAACGAGGGGCTTGTAACGCTTAACTATTTTGCCGCAGGAATTACATTTTTGGCCGTTATTTTAGTGGCCTTATTTTATAAAGCAAGTCGTTCACAGGAAGAATCAAAAAGTTTCTCGCAGATATTTGATGCACTCATCAAGGTTTTATCCAATGCGCGTTTAATTATTCTTATCATCATCATTACCGGCTTTTGGATGGTTCAGCACCAATTGTACGCCACTATGCCAAAATATGTTTTGCGGCTTGCGGGCGAAGGTAGTGCCATTTCGTGGTTTGCCAATGTAAATCCGCTGGTGGTTTTTCTTACTGTTGGTTTTGTAACAAGACTTATGCGCAATAAAACATCGCTGTTATCCATGACCGTTGGTATGTTTATTATGCCCGTTTCAGCATTATGTATGGCTTCGGGGCATTTAATGGGCAACGAACCTATTTTAGGACTGCATCCTGTAGCGTTTATGATGATTGTGGGTATCGTTTTCCAGGGATTGGCCGAAACATTTATTTCTCCGCGTTACCTAGAGTACTTTTCATTACAGGCACCACAAGGCGAAGAAGGCTTGTACCTCGGATTTAGCCATTTGCACTCTTTTCTTTCCTCTATCCTTGGATTTGGCTTATCGGGTTGGCTGCTTACCAAATATTGTCCCGATCCGATTTTGTTCGACACGCGTGCGGAATGGGAAGCTGCTTCGGTAAATGCACATTATATCTGGTTCTACTTTGTAGGAATTGCCTCCGTATCAGCCATTTCTCTTATTATTTATGGTAAAGTGGTAAAACACATCGACAGTAAAAAACAAATTTCGATATAATATTTTGCTGATTCGGGCTAAATAATTAGTTTTGCACACCAATTTTTCGCAAAGGGAAAAGCGCGAGGTGGTCCCGAGTACTCGGGAGTAGACGCGTAAAACCTTTAGTTTTTGCCCGGGTGGCGGAATTGGTAGACGCGCTGGATTCAAAATCCAGTTCTGGCAACAGAGTGCGGGTTCGATTCCCGCCCCGGGTACAACAAAAGCCTGATATTCGATAAGAGTATCAGGTTTTTTATTTTCACCAGCACCAAAAGTCCTTCGAAAAAATGTGACAAACAGCAAAAAGTCGTTCGAAAAAGTGTGCCGTGTGGCAAAATACGAACGCTGAAATATCTAATTAGTGAAAAATTCAAGTGTACTTGAAGAACAAGCCGATATTTGTTGATTATTTTAGTTTTATTACTACCGCTATTCTGCCTAAACCTCATCAACAAATTCAAACCATTGAACACAGTTTGGAAATACAATAATTTAGTTGGCATAACTATATTACTCGAAATTTAATTTCCTTCTTCATTTTTTTCAGGCATATTTGTATGAGCCAAAAATTCTGTAGCTTAAACAAATACTAAAACCAAAAGTCTTTATGAAAAAACAGTACAAGATTGTATTCTCGGTATTATTGATTTCTGTTTTATTTTTGTCCTGCACTAGCAAAAAGAATGCAGATCTGAAAGAAAAGGAACTGTACCTCCCTGCTGAGGTGTCAATGGTACCCGATAGCAACGATTACAATAATCCGGAAAGCGAGTTTTGTTTTCAGAGGATGATTCAATCGGATAATATGGCTTTATTCTGGCACAAAGAATATGGCGATGATCCCATGGCTAATCCTGATACAACACGGCGTTTCGACCCTGAAACAGCTTTAATCGAATGCGAACGTTTTTATGATTACTATGTTGATGAATTAAAACTGGTGCAGAAAGGGAACTCATTAATCGACAGTTTTAAGATGCTTATATTTGTTTTTGGCGGCGACAATGCCACAGCATTTGGTGGCGGCGCAGAAGAAAAAGTTGGCATTCTGTGGACTCCGGCAGTCAGGATTAATAAGCAACCTTACGGTGCGCTGGCCCATGAGATGGCCCACAGTTTTCAGTACGTGAGCCGTAACGATTGTGGAGTCGGCCCAAGGGGACCCATTATGGAAATGTCGGCACAATACATGCTTTGGCAGGTTTATCCCGAGTGGATGACCTTCGAAAATTACCACCTCGTTGACTATTTGAAACAGACACATTATGCGTTTTTACATCCTGTAAACATGTACCATTCACCCTATGTGCTGGAATACTGGTCGGAAAAACACGGGAAGACATTCTTTGGAGAATTGAGCCGCTCTACTCAGGAAGGTGAAGACCCGGTTGCAACCTACAAACGACTTAATTCACTAAGTCAGGAACAGTTTAACGATGAAATATTCGATGCGGCACGGAGGTTCATCACCTGGGATTTAAAACGTGTTGAAAAGGAAGCACATCAATACGCGAACCAACACACCACAACCATGGTTGCTGCCAATGATGGTTGGTATCAGATTGATTCGACAAAGTGCCCGCAGAATTATGGCTACAACGGTATAAGATTAAATGTGCCTGCCCCGGGAACTGAGCTTGTTTTAAATTTTAAAGGAATTGCAGGATCAGACGGTTACAGTGCCGTAAAAACCGATAATGCCGGATGGAGGTATGGATTTCTGGCTTCTTTAAACGATGGCAGCCGCGTTTATGGCGATGTTTACCATAATGCCGAAGGAACGGCTTCTTTTAAAGTACCTGAAAATACCGAATATCTGTGGCTCGTTGTAAGTGGTGCACCAACCGAACACTGGCCGATTGTTTTCCGCAGGAGACGCGATGCAGAAAAATCACCCGAGGAACAGTGGCCTTATCAGATAAAACTGTCGGGTACAACCATTAACAATTCAGCAATAAAATCCATCTGATTCTGAATAGAGTTATCACTCATGGATAAATCAACAACCGTAATTATAATCTGCTGCATTTATTTCCTTGTGCTGATAGCTGTCGGAATCTATTCTTCCGTAAAAAATAAAAAAGCCTCAGATTTTCTGGTGGCCGGACGGAAACTCAACCTTCTGTTCACGGTAGCTACTTTATCGGCAGTTCAGATTGGAGCGGGCGTTATTCTCGGTGGTTCAGCCAACGGTGAGTCGATGGGAATCTGGCCGGGTATGTGGTACGCCCTGGGTTGTGGTGGTGGTTTGATCATTGCCGGACTGTTTATTGCAGCCAAACTCCGCAAAAAAGACAGCTATGTTCCCCTCGATTTTTATGAACTGAGGTATGGCCCTAACCGATGGGTTCGAATTTGGGCATGGGCAAGCAATGTTCCAAGCCTGCTCGGAATTTTTATTGCGCAGTTACTGGCATGCGGAAGTATCCTCTCAGGTTTCGGAATACCTTTTTACACCGGGGTGATCATTTGCGCTGCAGTAATTCTTATCTACAGCACCCTGGGTGGAATGTGGGGCGTTGCCATCACCGATTCCATTCATACTTTTGTGATCATTGTCAGTATTCCAGTATTAGCTGTTGCTTCAGCGTTGCTGTTAAAAAATCAGGGCATCTCCATTGAAACTGTTTACGGAACTCCTTTTATTCCTGCCGGATTATTAAAGAAATTTATTTATCTCGTCGTCCCTTTTTTAATCGCCATTTCTGTTTCATACGATGCGTATATCCGTTACCAGTCGGCAAAAGACGCGCATACCGCAAAATGGGGGTGCATAATTGCCGGGATTGTGGTAATTATTATCGGAACTTTGGCTTCGTCAGTAGGAGCAATCGGGCATTACCTTGCACCCGAGGCAGGTGAAGGCGTTTTCTCCGTCATGGTAATAAAATCACTAAATCCGGTTTTTGCAGGAGTTGTAATTGCCGCGATGCTGGGTGCTGCCATGTCGAGTGCTTCGGGATTACTGGTGGCGATGGGCGCAACTTTCTCGCGCGATTTGTACAACCGTTTTCTTCATCCCGATAAAAACCTCGACGACCTGCCAAAATCAAAAATTATTTCACGCGCGGCTGTGGGATTAAGTGTAATTGTCGGGGTTCTACTTTCGTTTAAAGTGACCGATATTCTCGATGCCATTATCATTTTTAACTATCCGTACATGGGCAGCCTCCTCATTCCTTTGCTTGCGGGAGTTCTTTGGAAGGGCGCAACAAGGAAAGGTGCTGTGGCTGCAATGTTTACCGGCGGCATTATCGGAGTTGGTTCCTTCCTTGCAGGAATTCCGGGGCCGTTTCAGAACTGGGTGAATGCCGACCTTGGATTATTTTTCGCATATTCAGCGTCACTAATTGTTTTAATTTTAGTGAGCAAAACCGATAAACATAATTAACGATGCAAAATTTCACTTGGCCATATCCTCTGGCATACGATCAGGAAGAAACTGTAAGGGCTGACGTACTGGTTCTTGGCGGAGGAATTGCCGGTTGCATGGCTGCCATTGCTGCTGCCCGAAAAGGACAAAAAGTGGTGCTGGTTGAAAAAGGGGCCACAAAAATGAGCGGAGCCGGCGGATCGGGTTGCGACCATTGGGAATCTGCGGCTACAAATCCATGTTCAAAGGTAACACCCGAGCAACTTACACAGGCCATGCTCGACGACAACGAAGGCTACAACAACGGAATTTCGCATTATATCGAATGCAGGGAAGGTTACGACCGCTTGCTCGACATCGAAAAGATGGGGGGCAAAATCCGCGATACCCATGATGAATTTAAGGGAGCTGCTTTTCGCGACGAGGAAACCAAGCTGATGTTTGCCTACGATTACCGCAGTAAAATTACCCTGCGCGTTTGGGGAACTACTTTTAAACCTGCCATGTACCGCGAATTGAAAAAACTTGGTGTGAAGATCATCGACCGGGTTATGGTTACTTCTTTACTTACAGAAAACGGAAAACAGGGAGGCCGGTGTATTGGCGCAACAGGCATTCATACGCGCACCGGAAAGTTTTACATTTTTCAGGGAAAGGCAAGCATCATGTGCATGTCGCGGCCGGCACGAATCTGGCTTTTTTCATCGGCGCATACGGGTTTATGCGAGTTCCGCCCTACACAATGTATTGGCGACGGACATGCCATGGGTTGGCGCGCCGGAGCCGAATTTACCATGATGGAAAAATCGGTGGGTGCCGAGTTTTCTGCAGCTGGCCGGAGTTATCCGCCGTACGGGGCAGGTAATAACCACAACACCTGGTATGGGGCTTCACTGATCGATTCAACCGGAAAAGAAGTGCCCTATGTCAACCGCGATGGCGAAGTGCTGAAAACAGTGGATGAACGTTTTCTTCCGGCAAAAAATCAGCAGTTTTTCCTGAAAGGCGGTTCGGTCGACTATCCGAAATATGAAATCGACGGACCGGAAACCATCCCCTTTTCACAGCTCTTAAAAGAAGGTTATAAACTACCATTTTATGCCGACTTGTCGAACCTGCCTGAAATGGAACGAAAAGTAATCTGGGGAATGATGGTTGGCGAAGAAGGAAAGACAAAAGTCCCGATCTACGAAAACTATAAAAAAGCAGGGTTCGATCCGGAAAAACATGTGCTGCAATGCTACGGCACTGGCTGGACCTCTGCCAGTTTTCTGTCCCAGGAAAGGCAATTATTCGGTTTGCCCGGTGGATTTTTAAACGACTGGAAACTATCGACTAATCTCAAAGGTTTGTATGTTGCCGGCGATGCACTTTATGCTTCAAATTGTTACGGACATGCTGCAGCCACCGGTTCTTATGCCGGCCGCCATGCAGCTGATTTTGCCTCGGATAATGTTTTTGTTGAAATTGATAGCAATCAGATTGAGGGCGAAAAAAAGCGGGTGTATGCTCCTATCCACAACGATCCTGAAACTGCCATTGGCTGGAAAGAACTGAATGAAGGAATTGCCAAAACCATGCAGAATTACTGCGGCGAAGTAAAATACGACGACTTACTGAAAACAGGTTTGTTAAGACTCCAGGAATATGAAGAGAAAGTAGTACCTCAAACCTTTGCCTATAATCCGCATGAGTTGGTTCGGCTGCTTGAGGTGTTTGATATTTTAACCAATGCCCGCTTAATTTTACAGGCTTCCCTGGCCCGGAAAACCAATTCTAAACCGTTCTGCTTTCAACGCGGAGACAGTGATCAGAATGAAACCGAAACCGACAGGAAACTTATTGTTTTGAAACAGCAGGATAACAAAATTGTTACCCGCGAACTGCCTGTTGATTTTTACGGCGATTTAAAAGCGAACTACGAAAAATTAAACTCAGAATACATTAAATCATAAAGTTATGGCCGATAATAAGTTGAATATATTGCCCGGGATGCCTTCATCGAAGCCCATAATTTTTAATGAAGAAAAATGCATTGGCTGTAACAAATGCGTTGAAATTTGCCAGGTGGACGTTTTTATCCCCAGCATGGAAAAGGATAAAAAAGCACCATTTGTATTGTATCCCGGCGAGTGCTGGTACTGTGGCAATTGCGTGGTGGTATGCCCGGCAGAAGGAGCTATCGAACTACGCCATCCTTTAATGAACCAGGCTCACTGGATTGAAAAATCAGCATTAGATAAAAACAAGTAATTATTATCGATGTTGCTTTTTAGATAACATACCGTCTGAAAACAGGAATATTTCAACTGATTAACAGCATATTGCCCATTCCGTAACTAAGTATCCTTACTCATCCAATACAACATTTCCCGATTTGTATGAAAAGACTTTTTGCTTTCCAGTACCCGGCTCCTCAACATCCAGCGATTTAAAAAATGCACCCTGCACATCATCCAGCACAATCGCAGTTCTGTAATCTTCTTTTTCGCAGATCAGTTTAACGTTTTTGAATTTAATATCTTCTGCATGTCGGATATAAAATCCCCAGGCCGGTAACTCTTTAAACATCGAAAACTCCGGATATTTTTCGGGCAGTTCAGGAACCTGATCCAGTTCATCCAGGCCCACTTTCGCATACAAAGGATTTCCTCCGCCCGGATAATGAATTTCTATGTTTTCCAGTCGTACATTTTTGATCGCGTCATCAGGCATTCCAACGATCGCAGCCGGCGATATATTTCTGGGAAGGTCTTCAACCGGCCCTTCGTAATTGTAACCTGCATCGGGTTTGGTGGCCGGAACTTCGGCGTATACATTTTTAATACTAATGTTCTCCATCCTTCCCTTTTTCCCCGGTTTTCGTTCGCCAATGCGCAGAAAGATCACATTTCCGGTATGCAGCGATTTCAGACTGTCAACTTCAATATTTTCAACAAAACCACCGTCGACAGCTGCAAAAGTAATTGCCGAACGATAGGTGTCGAAAACGGTGTTGTTAATGATGCGGATATTTTTAAATCCGCCATTCGATGCGGTGCCAAACTTAATCCCGTTGGCACTAGTCCTGACAGTATTATTGTGAATAAAAACATTTTGGCAAACATGATCGGCACTGTGCGACTTCAGGCAGATACCGTCATCGGCAGCATCGAAATAAGAATTTCGGACAATAACACTGTCGCAATCCACGATATCAACACCGTCGTTGTTCCAGTACGATTTGCTGTCGACTGTAATGTTTTCAATCAAAACGTTTTTACACTGATCGTACTGCTGGTTCCAACTGGCCGGATCTTTTAATAAAATCCCACTGATCGTCACATTCCGGCAACCTTTGAAATAGATGTTCTGCGGGCGTATTCCTTCTCTCGGACGATCATACAATAAATCGTTGGGATCTTTGATAACACCGCGGTGTACCATCGACAGAATCTTGTTGGCCACTTTGTATCCTTGCCCGTCGATAACTCCTTTTCCGGTAATTCCAATATTTTGTTCATCAAAAGCAAAGATCAGTGAAGTCCAGTAGCCATGCCGATCGTAATCAAATGGATTGGTTGATCCGACAAGAATGGCCCCTTCTTCCAGTTGGATTGTAACATCCGATTTCAGATAAATGGTTCCGGTAAGGTACCTGCCGACATAAAAGACAAGCCGGCCCCCACCGTTATCGTGAATGTAGTCAATGGCCTTTTGAATGGATCGCGTATTCAGCGTTGTCCCGTTGGATTCAATGCCAAAAAATGATGCTTTATAATCTTTGGCCGGTGAAGCAAGTCCGGAAATAATAAATGCAAGTAGCAAACAGATTTTTGATTTCATAACGGTTATCAGGCTGTTGATTTTGTTTGAACGACTTCGAATCCAATAAATTTAGTGGAACTTGGCCATTCCCCAAAACTTTCGTCAGAAGATTGTAAAACATGATTTTAGCAAACTGAGAAAACAAGCCGAAGAAAAGATCATTCGAAACAATAATTCCGTCAAATAATTTTAAAATACAAAGAGGAAGAATTAGCTTTAAGAAATATTATCAGCTAACAGTATAAAGAATCGTGAAAACTGATTCTTTCCGGATTTTGATATAAACTGACTTAAACTAAACAAGGTGAGCAAATTCATTTCTGCACTAATTGTATTTTTCATTCTTTTTAGTCCCTATTTCACACATGCTCAGCAACTGCAAAAACTGAATTTTGAAACCGATAAAAACGAACAACTAATTCAAGTTACGGATTCGAATGGAAACACGATCTATTTAAAGGAAGCTACCTCAATTTTTTCATACGAAGTCTGTTTTCCGGGGCAACTCGACCAAAAACATCTGTATTTTGCAGACAATCAAACCGATGATTCTCCTGTAGCTGCACAAATAGATTTTCTTGATTACGAGTACGGGGTAATAGGAACGATCACTTTTCAAAACACCAGTAAGGACACTCTGTGGCTGACCAATGTTCTGCCGTTTGGGCCGAATGAAAAGTCGGTGTTCATTACAGGAAAGGGCGACCACGGACTTTCGCGAACATATTTGTTCCGACCCGGCTATGAACCGGTAAATGTGATCATCCCCGACAATGCATGGGAACTGGGCTACAATGAAAGAGTACTGGAGGATGGCAGAAAAATATGTGCCCTATCACGAAGAGACCGGGAAAGCATTGAGAAAGGCAGCAGGCGAAGGTTTGAAACCGTTCTGTTTCCGAACGGCAGCGTCGATTATAGTTTTTATGCCGATCTGTATGAAGGAGACTGGCAGGAAGGTCTTCGGCTGATGTTTCAGGACAGAATGCTTTACGATGTTGAACCGGGAACTTTTAACAACACACTTTTTGAACGCAATGACCTGGCCTGGATAAGACATTCGTACCTCAATCAGGCGATGATGGCCTGGGATCATAATTTTTACGATTCCGAAGCCGAAAAATACACGCTACCTGATTTTATCGAGATGAATAACACAATACTGGGTGGTGCTGAAATTTTTGGACTGTGGCCCACCTGGCCAACTCTGGGTCTTGATCAGCGAAATCAGTGGGACCTTTTTCGCACCATGCCAGGAGGAATCGAAAAACTCAAGAGTCTGGCCACACTAACTCACCAAAACAACTCACATTTTTTCATCGCGTTTAATCCGTGGGATACTTCAACACGAAATGAAGATCCTTACGAAGGCATGAGTCAGATGGTAAAGGAAATTGATGCCGATGGTGTTGTACTGGATTGCTCAGGAGCCTCGAGCGAACAACTGCGAAATGCTGCCGACAAGGGGAAAAAAGGTGTAGTGATGTATAGCGAAGGCATGGCCGTTCCGAAAGATATGCAGGGCATAGTCAGCGGGCGTGTACATAATGCGCTTTATTACTGCCCGATGCTCAACCTGAATAAACTGATCAAACCCGATTTTGCCATATTTCGCGTGGTGGAAGTTGGGAAAGAACGCATAAAACGGGAATACAATCTTTCGCTGTTTAACGGATACGGAACCGAAAACAACCTTTATTCTCCGGGTCGTCCATACTGGTTGGAGGAACAATGGGAATACCTTGCCCGAATCCTGATGATCCAAAGAGAAAATGCTTTCAATTTTACTGAATTTGACTACACACCATTGGTGTCAACTTTAGCCGATAATGTTTATGTGAATAAATGGCCACACAACGATAAAACCATTTATACAATTTATAATCTGCGACCGGAAGGAGTTTTCGAACCGCTTTTTGAAGTCAATCAGGAAGATGATTTTCACTTTGTAGATCTCTGGAACCATCAAGAGGCCGTTCTGACGGAAGTAGAGGGCAAAAACTATATCAAAGCCGACCTCGATGCCTTTTCAAAGAAATGGCTGGGAACCAACAATGAGGGAACCGTAGGTGTTGTCGCCCGCTTTAAAAAGCAACTGGAAACTTCATTCAACCTGCCTGCCGATGAACTCCGTTTTAGTGCCGGCTCCGGTAAATTTATTCGCATTTGGGCTGGCATACCTTCATATCAGGGAACTTTCAAAGAATATTCAACACAACAACAAACCATTCGCTTATTAAACGAATTTGGCCGTTCGGAAGGGAAATTTGTAATTCAGCTATTCGACAATGACGACCAACTGATCGATGAAAATGTGATCGAGTTTCCAGCAGCCTCTGCACGAATGATCAGCGCTGTTCAACCAACCGAAAAGACGGGATCAATTCCTCAAGGCATGGTAAAAATACCGGCCGGTAATTTCATCGTGAAAGAAAAACTCGGTGATTCATTTATACCATATCCTGAAAAATTGCATCATGATTCGTTTCAGGTAAATGCATTTTTGATGGACATCTATCCGGTGACTAACGTTCAGTTCAAAACCTTTTTAGATGAAACAAATTATAAACCAGCCGATACAGAGAATTTCCTGAAACACTGGAAAAACGGAAACATAAAGGAAGGTGATGAAAACAAACCAGTGATTTATATAAGCTACGAAGATGCACAGGCCTACACCCGTTGGGCAGGAAAACGTCTACCTACAGAAACGGAATGGCAGTATGCTGCACAGGCTGCTGATCCCGACCGCGAATGGCCATGGGGACAGGATACCGCCATTCAGAAAGAATCGGTATTTGTAACCAACACGCTCACGGTGGAAAACCTGCAGGGATTGGACAGCATATTCTGCAATCCGGGAAATGGAAAATACGAAGCTGTTGGCCAGTACCCGAAAGGAGTCAATCCTTGGGGATTGCAGGATCTTGTTGGATCGGTTTGGCAACTCACCAACGATGTTTATGATAACGGCAGCTACACTTTTATTATGCTGAAAGGCGGAAGTTATTTTAAAGCCAAAGACAGCTGGTGGTATGTCCAGGGAGGACCGCAACTATTAACTTACCGGCAAAAGTTATTGCGGGTTTCACAAGGTTTTGAACGAAATGCCACGGTCGGTTTCCGCTGTGTAAAAGATATAATTCAATAAACGATAAAACCTAATACGATGAAAAAAAATCTTACCGCTGTCTTTGCAGTTATTCTTCTGGCTTGCTTTTCCCTGTTAACTCAGGCTCAATCGCACGACGGTATCGGCAATAATATGAATAATCTTTATCGCATGTCGAAAGCTAAAACGCGCTCGATAAGTGCCGAGAATTTTACGGGTGAAAAAGGAAAAGGCGGGATGGCCACCGAAGGAACACATCAGTCTGCGGCACGCGATCTGGGGCAAGGCTGGAAAGTAAGTCCGGCAATAAGCATTAAAGCTGAATCGACTTTTACCCTTGCCGATGTGCAAGGTCAGGGAGCCATTCAGCACATTTGGATGACACCAACCGGAAACTGGCGCAACCTTATCCTTCGTATGTATTGGGACGGTGAAGATGAGCCTTCAGTGGAAGTTCCACTGGGCGATTTCTTCTGTTCAGGCTGGGGAAAATCGAAACAGATCTCATCGCTGGCAGTTTGTGTAAATCCGCACAACGGCTTTAACTCTTATTGGACAATGCCCTTCAGAAAAGGCTATAAAGTAACGGTTGAGAACCTAAGCCCAAAAGATGTAACCTTGTTCTTTCAAATAGACTACTGCCTGACGGATGTAGAAGATGATGCAGCTTATTTTCACTCTCAGTTCCGCAGGAGCAATCCTCACCCCTACAAAGAAGATTTTGTGATGATCGATAACATTAACGGTCGTGGTCAGTATGTCGGAGCATACCTGAATTGGGGCACCAACAACAGCGGCTGGTGGGGTGAAGGCGAGATTAAATTCTTTATCGACGACGATGAGCAATTCCCAACCATCTGTGGCACCGGTACCGAAGATTATTTTTGTGGCGCGTACTGCTTTGTGGAAGACAATGAATACACGGACTTTTCGACACCCTACACCGGTTTTTATGCATTGACTCCCGACAAGCTGTGGAATTCGCAAATGCGTTTTGGGCTCTATCGATGGCATGTTACCGATCCGATCCGTTTTGAAAAGAACCTTAAAGTCACGATACAGGCACTGGGCTGGCGCGAAGATGGCAGGTACTTGCCTTTACAGGGAGAAGACCTTTCATCGGTTGTGTTCTGGTACCAGGCTGAGCCGCATTCGACATTTCCTGAATTGCCCGGGAAGGATGAGTTGACTGTATATTAAGATCAGAAGATTTACCTAAGACTTTTTTATCAAAAACAGTTCGTTTTTAGAATGTTATCACAAGTATTAGCGATTACGGCATAATCGATGTGCCTTTGTTTTATTTAAATACCCCATGTTTTGAGTAGAATGAAAATGATGAAAGCATATAATTCTTTATTCCGTTAAAAAGCCAATTTACTATAGGAAATTCAGTCCTAACACTTTATCCGAAGTTTGATTGGATTAAAGTCGCAATTGTGGTTAACAAAATCTCTAATAACCAGGATATCATTTTATTAGATATCATATACTTATTTGTTGTCGGACCGAAGTTATTCTCCAACATAAAATAAATGAACTAAAACAAGAGCTGTTGTTTATATAAATAGTAGTAAATTTATAGAACGACAGCAAAAGCTTTATTAAAGCTGCTTTTAAAAAAATAACCAAGGCCGTATATGAAAAAAATACTTGTGATAGACCCTGATACATTTACCTGCGAAAAGATTGTTGAAAAACTGAAAAGTTTTGATTTTGATGCGCAGGGAACCAACTCCGGTAAATCAGGACTCAAATTGATCGAAACAGAACGTTTCGATCTTATCGTTACCACATATCGTATTCCAGGAACCAACGGGCTGGAATTTCTGCAAAAAATAAAATCGATAAAACCACTTATGCCCGTCATAATCATTACGGCATATGCCGAAGTGCGGCAGGCAGTAAAAATGATCAAATCGGGTGCATCCGATTACATTGCCAAACCGGTACACATGGAAGAACTGGTTGGAGCGATTAAACGGGCGCTTACTCCAAGAAGTGGTACTGAAGATGTAGAGTCGTTTCGTAAAAATTTTGTTACCGGGAAATGTGAGGCGATTGAAGAGGTTATGAATTATGTAAGCGTAGTGGCTCCCACAAATGTTACTGTTCTTATTGAAGGAGAAACCGGTACCGGCAAGGAATACATTGCCAAAGCACTGCATTTTGCAAGCGAACGTGCCAAAAAACCTTTTGTAGCCGTCGATTGCGGAGCCATACCAAAAGACCTGGCCAACAGCGAACTGTTTGGCCATATAAAAGGGGCTTTTACCGGTGCGATAAAAGACAAAGACGGATATTTTGTACAGGCCAACGGCGGTACACTCTTTCTCGACGAGGTAGGTAACCTCTCGCACAGCAACCAGGTGAAACTGTTACGGGCCATACAGGAGCGATACATTCAGAAAGTGGGCGATAATAAAAAGATAAAAGTGGATGTTCGCATCATAACTGCATCAAACGAAGCTTTGATTAAGCAAGTGGAAGCAAATGAGTTTCGCGAAGATCTTTATCACCGGCTTAACGGATTTAAGATCATCCTTCCACCACTTCGCGAGCGCGGTGAAGACCTGTTGGAATTTGCCGACTTTTTTATCCGAAGGGCCAACCTGGCTTTCAACAAAAAAGTAAAAGGATTCGATGAAAGGGCAAAAACACTTATTAATAAATACAGCTGGCCCGGTAATATTCGCGAATTACAGAACGTGATCAACCGGGCGGTGTTATTAAGCAAATCTGAATTTATTGAACGGGAAAGTCTTCCGGAAATAGTTCGCTCAAACACGATCGACCACGAAAGTAATGACGCCTTTGAAGAGGAAAATCCTACTGAACTGAAAGCAGCTACAGTGAGAACGGAGAAAGAAGTAATCTCTAACGCCTTGATTGAAGCGAATTACAACAAATCGAAGGCAGCAAAACTTTTAAATATCGATCGCAAAACCCTGTACAATAAAATTAAGCAGTACGATATAAACATTATAAAATAATTACATCGGGCTGTCAGCCATGTGCAACACCATCACCAAATAACATAAAAAACACCTGCTAAATATTTAGCAGGTGTTTCATTATCATTTTATCCTATTTATCACATTAGTTGATATATGGGTATGTCTCAAGTTCAAAAGTAACCGGAATAACGGCCAGTGAGGCTACTTCAACACCTTCAACTTCGGCAGGTTCCCAGTTGCCCGAAGTTTCTTTCACAGCCGAAACGGCTTGTTCCCTCAGGTCATCCAAATACCTGTCAACAGAAGTTTCAATGTTGGTTGAAGTGGTTACAAATGGAATTTTACCTTCGTCATTTACAATAATTTTTACATAAATCGTTCCTTCAACGCCCCAGTTTTTAGCATCTTCCGGATACTCAAGGTGACTTAATATCTCTTGCTCAAGTGCTTGTTCACCTTCAGCATATTCAGGATAATCATCGACCGAGTAAAATACTCCGATACGATCGGATTTGGCATCTAGCATATTATGTTTACTGTTCAAATCAAACAACACAACTTCAAGTCGCTTTCGGTCAATTTCGTTATCAATACCATTCACAATAACATCGGTGACTTTTCCATCCTTAATACCATAATTGTAGGTAAAGGCAGGATATGTCTCTATGATGTCGTTTATTTGTTCATAGTAATCCATATGCTGTTCCATCATATTATCGATATCGTTACCCGTTTTTATGTACGTCTCGTCCTGGGCACTTACAGTAAATACTGCTCCCGATAATACAAGGGCACAAGTGATTAAAAATGATTTAAATAAATTTTTGTTTCTAATAAATCTCATAATAATTTTCTTCTCCTTTTCTATGTTCTAAATTCAAAAATAATTCGTACCAAATACTATGAAAATACCGTGCCAGCATCATTTTTCTTACAATGAACTGACGGATTATCAATGAATTAACTCACAAGAAGTGGTTGATTTAAGATCACCTTATAAAAACCTTTACGGTTAAATAAATATCCTTGTCTTCATCTTATATTCAGACCTTTATGTCTTCTTTTGAAGACCAGGAATTATTCGCATGTATTTGATAAGATCAAAATTAAGTGACAGAAATAAATTAAAACACAACTAATTCGAGTACAATATTTTATACCTGAGGATTAAAACCTATTAATGTAGAATATCTTCACAAAGTATTTGTATTTCCACACTTGAAACCGACAATTACCATCAGTCGTAGTAAATTCCTTTTTAAATATCAGCCTGCTCCTACTTCGATATGTAATATCATTTCTTGAATTAAGCACTGTTTTTGTGGAATTCTTTTCTCAATTTTTCCTGCCATTTCTACACGATTAAAAGGAATAATCGTTCTTTCAGAATCGTTGGAAACAGCGTCAGTTAAGTATTACAGATGATTCAAGTCTTTTTTAAAGTACAACTCGTGATGATGGAACAACTCTTGCCCCATACTTTTAGATTATTATCAAATACGTTAAAACAAATCATCATGAAAACAATAATTTTAAGCGACATTAGCAATTCAAAAGAAACCATTATTCCTTACGGATTAAGATTAGCTGTAGCACTGGAATCGGAAGCAGATGTACTGCATGTAATCGATCCTCGAACCCACCAGGGAACTTACAGCTCGGTATCTGATTCTCAGAGTATCAGCCCTGGAGAAACTTTGACACAGGCCGAAACCATAAAGCTCGAGAAGCATCGCGTAAGTAACGAAATGGATAAGCTGCTTAGCAGTGAAGGATCGCGCCTGAATTATCCACTAAAAATTAACCGGTTGATCGTAGAGAACAGTCTCGAAGAAGAACTGGAACATCGCTTCGCTCTTAATCCCGATTGTTTGGTGGTTGTTAATGCCGAAGCCGATGAAGACATGTTTGAGAATACGTCCGAAATTGTGCGTCTGATCAAAAAAGCCGGCGTTCCTGTAATTGTTGTGCCGCCCGGTGAAAAGTTTACAGATATCGGAAATGCACTGATGCCGTTAAATATTGACAGGAACAATTACATTTCCATGAAGAAACTGAGGTTCTTGTTCGATCATTTTAGAATGACGGTTAACGCTGTAGGCGTAGCTTCGCAGAATGATTATACCGAGTTGGAGCTAAAAGCCATTGCCTGGCGCGATGTTGCCAAAGAATATGTGTTGCCACACTCTACAGTAAAAACAAATATTCTCGAAGGCAAAGATTTTATTACAACAGTTAACAACTACTTTCACCGTAATAATCATGATCTTTTAATAATGGTGAACGATAACAACGACAGTAAAAAAGCAGTAACAGATACAATCATGTTCCTGAAAACCATTCATAGTCCGGCACTGGTATATTTTCCGAATTAGAAACGAAAAAATTAAATTGCAGCTTCACAAAACAGAAAAACATGAACATTTTTATTACAGGTACCAGTTCAGGCCTTGGTTATGGTCTGGCAAAGTATTATTTAAAAGAAGGCCATAATGTATATGGCCTGAGTCGACGTTCGAACGATGAATTGAATCGTAATGCCGGGTTTTCATTTCTTCAACAGGATATTTCTGATTTTAATAGTCTTGGAAAAAACCTGCCGGCATTTCTTTCGGAAGTCGGAACAATTGATCTGGTGATTTTGAATGCCGGAATGCTGAACGAAATAAAAGAAATGAAAGACACCGGAATCGACGAGATAAAAAAAGTAATGGATGTAAATGTATGGTCGAATAAGATCATCATCGACATACTTTTCTCCGAACTGCGGCACATCGGGCAGGTAGTTGCTATTTCGTCAGGAGCTTCCATTAGCGGATCGCAGGGCTGGAACGCCTACTCGCTCTCGAAAGCCACTTTGAACATGTTGATTAAACTGTATGCAAACGAGCAATCCAATACGCATTTTTGTGCGCTTGCTCCAGGATTGATCAATTCGGCCATGCAGGAATATGTTGCGGCGCTGCCCAAAGAAAAAGATTATCCGACCATAGCACGATTAAAGGAAGTACGCGCATCGGGAAAAATGCCTGGCATCGATGAAGCGGCGGAAACCAATGTCCGGGCTATTGAAAAGGCAAAAAATTACGATAGCGGTTCCTTCCTCGATGTCCGGAACATGTAAAATCCGGGGTACAAATCTACCGGTGTAGAAACATGCCACACTCACCGGAATGCTTTCTACATTTTTGAACTAATTATCTACTTGTCCGATTAGCCTATCCTTATAACACACTGATTTACTATTACTTGAAAAAGCCTCCAAATTTATCATTCAGATGAATGGGCTTGGTATGAATATGGCAGCAGTTAATACTAAATCAAAAAATAGAAAAGTTATGAAACCATTACCAGAAGAAATTGTAAAGAAAAATATCATTGACCGGCTTGCGAATAACGATGCCGTAAATATCAATAACATTCATGTACATGTAGAAGGAAATGAAGTACTGCTTCAGGGGCATGTGCAGACCTACAGCGGAAAAGTGGAAGCATTTCGCGATGCCACAGAAACTGCCAGGGATTTTACTGTTATTAACGAACTTCAGGTACACTTTCAGCCCAATCAACCTGTTGTTTCCGATCAGGAAATCAATGAAAATATTCAACAGTATTTCAAATGGCAAAAGAGCATCAATCCGTTAAATGTGCAGGTAAATGTAAATAACGGAGAGGTTATTCTGTCGGGGCATGTTTCGAACCTGAGCGAAAGTATTGCTGCCGAGAAAATAGTAAGCTCGGCTAAAGGAGTAACCGAAGTAGACAACCGCTTGCAGGTAAGGTCCGAGCTGGAAACAAAGGATGAATCGATTGAGCAGGAACTGCTGGCGGCTTTTGAAAAAAGCCCGCTGATTGATGCACAAAAAATTGATGCCGAAGTAGACAAAGGAAACGTTTACCTATCGGGCTGTGTTGCCAACGATCCCATCCGAAAAGAGATTGAAGAACAGGCACTGCACACCAAAGGTGTGAAAGATGTAATCAGCAAAATCACGGTGGCATAAAACCATCTGCCGGTTTTGGTAAAACTTCTTAAAAATATTACCTCATGAAACGATTTAAAGCATTTGGATTAACCCTCCTTTTTATGCTGGTTTCTATCAGCATATGGGCACAACGCGAAATTAAAATCGAAGGTCACGATAATCTTCGGTTTACAGTTGAAACCATTAAAGCTTCGCCGGGCGAAAAATTGAAGATCACTTTAAAAACGGTGAGTAACATGGATAAGAGTCAAATGGCACACAACTGGGTATTGCTGAAACAAGGTACCGATGCCCTGAATTTTGTGACCAAAGGCTTGCAACATGCCAAAAACGATTATATCGATCCGAGCCTGGAAAGTAAGATAATTGCACACACCGATATGTTGGGAGGCGGCGAAACCGATTCCATTGTCATAACGGTTCCGGAAACGAAAGGAACCTACGAATATATCTGTACGTTCAGGGCACACTATCAGGCCGGTATGAAAGGGCGACTGATTGTTGGATAATAATACGCCATAAAAAAGAAAAATAGCTTATTCCGCAGGAGTAGAGTTTACTAAACAGGAATGTGAACAAATCCACGGAAAAATAAGCTAAAAAAAACGGAGCATTTAGCTCCGTTTTTTGTTGTAACGATTGGTCAAAGTCTATTGTTTTCTTCCGTAATAGTCGTACAGCACATGTTCGAATTCAGCATTCACCGGTTCTTCATCATCGAATTCCGGCGAATCTTTAATCGATTCTTTTGGTAACTCAACGGTTACCTTCCGATCAACAAAACTAATTTCATCGATCATTTCAATGGGCAGCATTACTTTTCGGCTCCACGGCACCCAGTTTTTGGTGTCGATCACCACGTGAAGTATCTGCCAGTCTTCATCATCAATAATTAAGTCGCTAACCTGACCAAAGGTATCGTCGACTGCATCGATTTTATAACCCAGCACCTCAGTTAAGCTGCGCAGGTTGGTATCAATATCTTCTTCTTTGATTACTTTTTTTGGTGCACGAAATAAAGGACCGGGATAAAATACTGAGTCCTGTCCGGCATAGGCCGCCGCGTTCACCATCCAATAAGGATGAATTTCGTAGTGGTCGACCAGGCGCTTTTCGTACTCTTTCGATACAGGTAAATCAAAACTTAGGTCCGGCGATTCTTTAATCGACTCTACCGTAAGTTGTATCTGAAAATGCTTGTTATCCCAATCGGGTTCTCCCAGAAAAATACGTGGGATCAACACCCTTCTTCCAAAAAAGATGTTTCC
This sequence comes from Maribellus mangrovi, assembly GCF_037646455.1. Classification (NCBI taxonomy): domain Bacteria; kingdom Pseudomonadati; phylum Bacteroidota; class Bacteroidia; order Marinilabiliales; family Prolixibacteraceae; genus Maribellus; species Maribellus mangrovi. The sequence continues at coordinate 1,555,981 of NZ_JBBIXN010000001.1, forward strand.
GAGTTCAGCTTCCAGGTAGCGAACCGACCAGCTTCTATCGTCAAATAAAAAGTTCTTAACTTTCCCTTTTTCTCCGTTTTTGGCTTTTATCGAATAGCCAATTAATTCATTCAAACTCCGTTTCATATCTGTTTCCTCTGTTTTAAAATTAAAAAATGTGTGCCAGGGTACCTTACATCACTCATTCCGTTCTTCCCGGATTATTAAAATCGATTGAATGATGTCGTTCTTTCAGGCGTGAGGATTTGAACAAACCACCAGCTTCATTAAATGCTTTATCAAACGACTGAATGGAAGCAAAGATCTTTTTCTCCATCTCCTTCAGCTTCTCATCGGCACTCAATTTCAGTGTGTTGATCACATTGTACTGATGAATGATATCGTCGCGAATGACTTCCAGATCGGCAACTGTTTCTTCCAGATCTGTATTTTGCTCTTCATTCTCAAGCTGTTTCTTCAAACGGATAATTTTACCGTTAATCACATTCAATCTCTTGTTAATCTCCGCTTTTAAATCATGTGCTTTCATAATATCCGACGTTTTATCATGTAATACTCGAATAATATGCCATAAGAGTTTTCGGGCAACAAAAATTCATAACACACTCTTTTCCTGCATACTACGACACTCGTATTTTTTTGAGTGGAATTTATTTCCACAGATTTATGTGGAAATTGTGCACAAAAATTGTGGAGCGGTCGGACAAAATTTATCGAATATCCGACTCAAAAAAGTTCATCAAACTATGAAAAGCATAATATGCATCTCCTAAAAAAGAAAAACCATGCTCCAATATCGGGCATGGTTTTTCGGTATATGCTAAAACGTTATGTCGGACTTTACAACCGTCCGTAAAAACTAATAATTCTAATTTTCGGCATAAGCCTGAATTATATAGACCACCTTTGGAATATCACGCGTGATGGACATGGCTGAAATAGTTGCTCCTGAGATGGCCGAAATTTCTTCTTCGTAATACAGATCGCCGCCTTTGTAGTGTTCAAACTGCGACAACCACTTTTTGGAAGCGATCTCCCCGCCATGTTCCGAGCGATATCTCAATACTTTAACCTGTTGAATCTCGCCTTCCTTATCAGTGATCAGCAGGTAATCAAACATATCATATCGGCCTTTCGATTCGGTAAACACCGCAAAATATTTTTCGGGCTTTCCGGGATACGAAAAGGGATAAGCCACTACCTTTCGTCCTTCATCCAGTTGATCGGTAAAATCAATACGTTCGCCGAGTTCCAGTTCCTTTACTTTTAGCGTTTTCTCGAGGAACTTTAGTGCTTTGTTTTCAGCATAAAAATCCGGAACAGAATGCGTGAATTCCGAAACTGACAGCAATGTGATTAAAAGTAGTATCCTTGCCATAATCGATCTTTAAAACCAAATACCTATTCCCAGGTTAAATTGTCCGCTGTTGTTGTCGGCGGCATTCGAAAAGAACTGATAGTCGGCTTTCAGCACGGCGCCGGTTGCCAGCCACCAACCTGCCCCCACAGTTACGTCGGTTCTGTTGTATGCATCGTTTACAGCGAGATTTCCTGATGTTTTTGCATGTGTATTGTACTGCTCGTAACGTACAAATGGTACCAGCCGCTGTGAAGTTTGCGAACCGTGAAGCACATTATATCCGGCTTCGAGGTACCAGCCCAGCATTTGACTCCCCAAATCGCTGCCGCTTAGCCCATTATATTCTTCTGTATTCGAAATTCCGGCCCAGTTTAACTGTCCGCGGGCTTCAAATCCACCGTTACGGTAGCGGGCATCCAACCCCAGCATTGAAATTCCTACCACCGATGAATCGGCAATCGCCAAACCGGCATCATCGCTGTCTTCCAATCCATCGTAAAAGCTCGATTGCGATTTTCCGTTATAAGTGCTTAATCCCAATTTTAATCCCGGGATACCGTAATAGTCGAATTTCGTGGCCAGTGTTGGTGAACTCATAAACGACTCGGCTCCTTTCTGGCGGCCTTTTCTAAAACCATCACTCCCACGAAACGTGCCTCCGCCATTGTAGCCATTAAAACCATTCATTACATAAACCTGGTATTTAAGCGAAGCTTTGTCAAACCTCCCGGAAAATCCCAGACCAATCTCGCGCCATGTTGTTGGAACGATTTTACTATCGAGGTTGGGGCGCTCCACACCGTTGAATGTTGGTGGCTCGTGATATTCGTTTATAATTCCCATGGGCACCAGCATTAAACCGCCGCGAAAATTTAGCCACGGAAGAAATTCGTGATTCAGAAATGCCTGCTCCACATAAACTTCCTTTACATGTTCCAGCTCGATTTCGGTTACAAAATTCGTCTTCTCGCTAAACCGATAGGCGAAAAGTAACACCAGTCGATGAACATCGAGATTGGCATTTTGCCGCTGACCATCGACAACTGGCTGGTTAAAATCGATTTGTGCATAGCCACCTATCGATAATTTTGAATCAGAATTCAGCAATGTTTCGGCGGCATTCATCGAGCCGGTTTCATCTTGCTGATTTTGGGAAAATATTTGGGCACTTAGAAATAACAGTACCAACATTAAAATTGATCTTTTCATTTTGAGTGATTTCAGTAATTAATTCAGGGGACAAAGCTATTTTGTAAACAGATGAGATTTATCCCAACATGTTGGGATATTTAAAACGACTGTGAAAAGAAAATCAGGAAAGTTGATCGGGAGATATATCGGAAGTGGCCACGATTTTCTGAATAATGGCATAAACTGTAAGGCCCGGGATGGATTTAATGCCCAGCTTTTCGGTGATGTTCTTGCGATGAGAAATAACAGTGTGCGTACTGATGTAAAGCACATCGGCAATGGCTTTGTTGGTATTTCCAAGCGCGATCAGGCGAAGCACTTCTTTTTCGCGAACCGTGAGTTCTTCAATGTCCGTACTTTCTCCGCCTTCAAAAAGATCTTCCGCAATTTTAAGAATTTGCCGGGCAGGAACATCAAGCGGAACCAAATGATCGAAAGTGTTTTTAATGTATTGTACTTTCTCGTTGGCAAGAATTCCAACCAGTACATGATTGCCTACCGTCGTTCGGACACCAAGCAACTCATGTGCATATTTACAACTTGCAGGAACAAACAGTATAAGTTGCTTCACGGCCTTAAAATCCTGTAAATTCAGCTTCGAGAAATCCGAAAAACAGGCAATGCGAATACCCTGGAAATCTTCCAGTATCGCCGCTAATCCTTTTCGAACGATCTCCGACGGATGAATTATTACAACAGCTTTAGCCATTATTCAACGGCATTTAAGAGCTGTTTTACCTGCGGAATCAATATCGCATCTTCCATTCTGGAATGGTCGTGAATATCCCGCTCGAAGTGGCAAATCTCTTCCATCAATTTGTTGCAAACCAATTCGTCGTATTCCGGAACCAGATATTTCAGGATTATGTTTTTAAGGTCGTCCAACTCAAAATCAACGTGCTCATGCTCTTCTTCAAAATTGGAATCGAAGCTAGTATTTTTTACTTCTTCAGGATGCAGAACCAGTTTCTCAACCACCGGAAAAACATCTTGCTCTTCTTCGTCGAAATGCTCGATCAATTTCTTTTTATACGACAGATAGAACTTCTCAATCATCTGCATTTCGCTGTTCTGTTTCGGTGTACTTAACAAAAGCCGGTGGATGAGTTTTTCTATTCTCGGCAACGAATAATCGATGTAATACTGGTGCGTTTTTTTCAGGTAATCCACCAAAAGCAGGGGCGAAAACGAAAGCAAACGGTCTTTTGGGAAAAAGTTCTTGTTGTTAAACGTATTCACAATGGCCAGAAAAAAATCGGAATTTACTTCGTACGCCAAACAAAGTTCTTCAACGGTTCTATTCCCAAATCCCAGTCGTATACCAAAGCGGTGAATCACCGGCAACAGGTTATGGTTGGCCTGTACCAGATGCACCATTTTATCGTTCTTAGTAAATTCCTGCATCGTTTTAATTTTGCGCAAAGAAATGAAATCTGCTTAAATATTGCAGATATCGGATTTTTGCGGCGTTTAAGTATTTCCAACAATTGATTTTTGTAAAAGTTGTAATTATTTTCAGATCGTAAATGAATTTATCATGTCCGGAATGCTACTTTTTTCAACCGTAACCATCACCCTCGCATTGGTATTTTATACGCTTGGTGTTTGGGCCGAACGACTTTCATCGTACCTGAAATCGTGGCACGTCCTCACCTTCTGGATCGGTTTTACTTTTGATGTGACCGGTACGCTTGCCATGCATTTTATTTCGAAACATCCTTTTAGCCTGCTCGATTCGCATACCCTCTCCGGCCAGTTGGCACTCTGGTTGATGCTGGCACATGCTATTTGGGCCACCCATGTTGTACGCCGAAACAAAGTGCAACTCCGTAAAAAATTTCACCGATACAGCCTGATGGTTTGGCTGATCTGGCTAATTCCCTACATTGGTGGAATGCTCATTGGCATGAATAAGTAGCTTACTACCCGTTCTGATTTTCAAAAAATACCCGCTATTTGATGGTTAGTGTATTTCCACTTTTTACCACCGAGTAACTTGTCAGATTACTCATTGCCGGGCCATTGGTAACAACACCAGATGTGCTATAAACCGAACCATGACAGGGACAGGGTACATCTCCACTGGAGTGATCGTAAGTAACATCGCAGCCCTGATGTGTACACTTTTTCGACAAGGCCCTGTAACTATCGTTACCTGTTCGGAAAATGATCATACTGCCATAGTACACATAACCGCCTACTGTGTCAAGGTCATCGAATGAAGAATCGGTGAGGTCGATGGTAATGTCATTTCCATTCCCGGGATCAGGATCGGTAGTATCACCGTCTTTTGAACAAGAAGCCATGAAAGTCGGTCCTGCCAGCAGAAAGCTACCTCCTACGGCAAGTTTTCTTAAAAAATCTATTCGGTCCATAATGGATCATATTTGAGTTTAAATTTACGAATCAGATTAAAGCCAAAATACAGGTGCCCATCGCCCCAGCTGCCGGTGGTGTTGGTGTACACCGCCTGATCGAACATGCGGTTGTTGTTCGACAATACCAGTTGAAACAGGTGTCCCCCGGTATCGATATCCACGCCGAGCGAAAGTGCATTATTGCCGGGAATGTCAGCATTAAAAGGCACCAGGTACTCGATGTTGGCCGATACTTTCTTTGAAATGCGAACTGCGGCAGCCGATGCCAAAGTAACTACCGACAGGTTCTCGTCTACATCTTTCAGGTAACCGGTTTTCAGGTAGCCTGGTGAAAGATGCAGTGCAAATACTCCGATGGTTTTAGAGAGGTGAAGTTGAGCATTCCACGAAAATTTATCGGAAAACTTATCATTGCCTTCGGGGAAATAGTCGCGAATGATGGGCAGTGATCCTCCGGCACTAAATACGGCCGAAAAAGGAAAATCGGTTTTTTGCTGAACAATACTGTATTTGGCAAAGGCATCGTAAGTTTTTAACCAGGTACTGCGGCCAATTCCCACATTAAAATTATTACCCCAACCGTATTCAAATCCAAGACGCATAGAAGCCAGATCGAGACCGAATAGATCATAAAAACCGCCACTGATGTCACCAAACCGGTGTTGAATTAACAAATGCAATTCTCCATCTTTGGCCAGATTGGTCGACAGACCGTTCACCACCCTGGTTCCCTGGAAGGCATTCTCTATTGTTTCCTCCTGTGCTTTCAGTATTCCTGAAAACAGCATCATAAAAAATATCAGCAAAATTGCTTTCTTCATTTCGTACTATCTTTTTAGTAATTTGCGCGTTTGCACATCCTCACCATCCTGTAATTGAATAAAATACATTCCCCGAGGTAGTTCTGACACATCGAGTTCAATTCTTCCGTTACGTGTTTTTGAACGCACCTGGCGCAATTTCCCTGCAAGATCGTATATGCGAATGGAAACATCACGGGAGAATCCGGGATAAAACAAATTTACACTTGTGGTTGCCGGATTGGGATAGATCGAAAATTGCTGTTCGTTGATCGCTCCGACATCTGTGGCATCAAATATATCGGTGAAAACAACATTGTGCCCGAAATTAAGCACCGTATCACTCACTACATTGTTCAATTCCAGCCGCCAGGCATGATCGGCAGGCGGTGGATCATAAATACCGTTTGAATTATGATCGGCATAAAAATCGATATTGTAAGATTTTCCGTCTTCAAGCTCTGTGGCAACTATCTCGAATTCAGGAGAAACTGTAACTTCGGTGTTGAACAATGTGCTTCCGGTGGATTGATCGTTCACCCATAAACGAAGTGTTTGTCCGTTATGAGGTTCCATATTTGTGAAACTGATCGTAAGATCGTGTTGAGTATTCCCATTTGCAGAATTAACAACAATCTGCCCGACCATCCCTAGAGATACATGCGGATCGCACTGGTATTTGTAAGTTCCTTCAGTATTAAAAACAAAGGAATAAGTCCATCCACTCCCCGGCTCATTACCAAACGATTCAGGATTATTCGGGTAGGTGTGCTGATTCCCATTCACATTGTGCCAGCCCTGGGTGTTTTGCCACTCCACAATATCGCCGGCTTCAATCGTTAGTTCGTGAGGCGTAAAAACATCGTTGGAAACATTGACGACGTGTTTTGTTTGCGACTGTACCTCCCTGACACCGTTCAATGCCCAAAGCATGATCGCAATTAAAATAACACGTTTAAAAGTAAAAATTGTCTTCATAATTTTAAATTTTAGAGTACACGTTCCCAGCGCTTACCTGTTCAACCTGAATGAGAAAAGCGGTTAAATGGAGTTGATCAATCCATCATTTTTTGCCTGTGGTTTTTAAGCCCAGGGGAAGATAAAGCGGGCAAAAACTGAAGATACTGGTCAGCAGAAATACAGCTGCCACAACCAGTAAAACAATTCCCAAAGTGCCGCTAACCGTACCTGTGAAATAAAGTATGGCCAAAACCACAGCAACTACGATCCTTGCTGCGCGATCTGCTATTCCCATATTCTTTTTCATATTAATACATTTTAGGTTTTGAAATTTTTTGTTTGTTATCTTTCACATGGAAATACCAATAATGAAAAATACTATTTACTCATATACACATACAACAATCACAGAGACAAACGGTTGAGCCGGGACTAATAATTTTTAAATGGAAATGAATTTTAGTTGAAGCTACTATGTAGCAAACATAATTTGTTCACTCCCTTTAGCGAGTACATTTTTAATTCACAGAAACTAACAAATTGAAAAGTTCTGTGTTATTATGAAAAGTATATTTGGTCTGCCTTGAGAAAATTATTTCAAACAAAAATTCCTGTTTCAGGAACACATTTCGGATTGCTGCTGCTTCGATTAAGTGCGGGTGGATTCATGCTCACCCACGGCTATCCAAAACTGCAGCGTTTACTTTCGGGCGAAATGCGTTTTGGCGATCCACTGGGACTTGGTCCTGAAGTTTCGCTGGTGCTAGCTGTATTTGCCGAATTTGTTTGTGCCATTTTAATTGTATTGGGGCTCGGCACCCGCCTGGCAGCAATTCCGCTTATTGTTACCATGTCGGTAGCTGCCTTTATTGCTCACGGCGGCGATCCTTTCGGACGTAAAGAAATGGCACTGCTGTACTTGGTTCTATATGTAGTATTACTGATCACGGGAAGCGGGAAATTCTCGCTGGATCAAATCTTAAACAAAAGAAAATAATATCTTTGTACTAACGTTTATTACGAAGTAACCCGCATACTTTAAAACCTCAATTTCAAAGCCACCTCATCTAATGTTGTTATACATTAGGCCATTTACGCATCTCTCTAAGCGCGAAAAAGAATTTTGCGTGAAACGTGTTGAAGATTTTTTTAACAACCATTAAATAGAGAGAATGATGAAAAGAAAAAAATTACTGACATTAGCTATTGTAGCGTTGGCTGTCGTTTTTACGGCCTGTCAGAAAGATGATTTAAACGACAAGAACAATGAAAGCTCCGAACTGGGGGTAAAACTTCAGGCACTGAACACCAGCTTTACACTACCGGTGAGCAAAACCAAATCGGCAGCAGTTTCAATGGACTCCATTACGTGGGACACGACACAAATGATCGTGTCGAGCATTAAATTCGAAGCCAAGTTAAAAAGCCTGACCACCGGTCGTGATTCCATTGAAGTGGAGTACAAATGGTACGGTCCCGAAGTGGTGAACTTGCTCGATACCAACCTCACGCTTGGCAACTTTGTACTTGCGCCCGGGATTTACGACGAGATTGAGCTAAAAGTTAGCGGCGATAAAGATGATGCCCACGATCAGCCCGTATTTTACCTGGCCGGAACCTACAGCAATGGCACCGGGAACTGGCCCATTGCAGTTGAAGTCTGGGACGATCTGAGCTTTAAAACCGAAAAAGAAGATGTGGAAATTACCGAAGAAGGTGTTGATGTGGTTTCGGAGATACAGCTTTACCTCGATGAATTGATGCTGGATGTCGATTCGGAAGATCTCGACAATGCCCAACTTACCGACGGTGTGATCCTGATCTCATCGGAAGTGAACCGCTCGGTTTACTACACCATCTTTGGCAACCTGAAACGCGACTGTCGCGCTGAATACAAACACTGGGACGACTGGTACAAGAATTGGTACAATAAGAAAAAACACGGCGATGACGATGACGACGATGACGACGATTAAAGCTGATCCTGAATAGATCTGTAACGGCCACCTTTTGCCTACTCCGGGATAACTTCCGGTGTGTTAAAGGTGGCTGTTTTCATATGCCCGGATTTATGCAGTTAAAGCTGAACGGAAAGACCAACTGAAACCAAATTAAACAAAATCAAGTATATTTATGCACGCCATGACTATTGTGGTTATCAATTTTTAGAACTTCAATATGTCAGCACCAAACTATGCATTGAAAAAAGAGGATACACTCCTCATGATGGAATTATACCGGCTTGTTAACACAAAACTTCAGTCCTTACCCAACAACAGAATAAATCAGCTAAAAATAAAGCTCTTTATCCTCCTTGGCTTTTATTTATCCCTATACATAATAGCTGTATTTTTCTCAGCTTCAGCTCTATTATTTTTCTTGTTGTATGGAATTATGGGGATCACTGCCGTGTTATTGTTCTCGAATGTAATTCATGAAGCCGCACATGGCAATTTATTTACCCGGAAGAAGCATAACCGGTTGGTGTATCACATTTTCGATCTGCTTGGAGCCAACAGTTACATCTGGCAAAAAAGACACCTGCTCTTTCACCACAAATATCCTAATATTATGGATTGGGATGCTGATGTAGAACAGAGTGGGCCGGTGAATGTTTTCCCTCACCAGAAGATCCAAAAATATCAACGTTACCAGAAATATTACGTCTTTTTACTTTATCCCTTGTTTTTGCTAAACTGGATCTTTGTACGTGATTTCCGCGATTTCTTTTTCAAAAAAAGAGTGGTAAGAAAGCTGTTGAAGATCCCGCTGATCGAATACCCCAAAATGATCATTTTTAAAGTTCTTTACCTTACAATAATGATCGGACTCCCCGTATTTATAGGACGAGTAAGTTTTGCGTTTGCATTGGTCTCTTTTCTCTGGCTTACCGTTTGCGGAAGCTTACTGGGGATGATCATACTACTCACCCCGCATATTAATATCGACAATGAATTTGCAACTCCCGGTTCGTCAGGAACCATGGAAAACAGCTGGTTTCGTCATCAGTTTTTAAGTACCAACGATATAAGCTTGAACAACTGGTTGACCCGGCAGGTGATGGGAAATTTTAATTTTCATGTCTGTCATCATCTTTTCCCGGGAATCAGTAGTGTTTATGCTCCGGAAGTTACCGAGGTTATCAAAAACTTCGCGCGAGACCATAAGCTCCCTTATCGCTCATTACAATTAAAGGAAGCACTTGTTAAACACTACCGGCTGATTCAGAATAACACGGTAAATGTTATCGAAGAAATTGAAATGGAACCATGAAAAACAACCTACTATTTGCCGATATTCATTGTCACCCCAATCTTAAAACTTACGGTCATTCGTACGATTCGTGCGAGCCAAATAAAAAATGCAATGTGTGGTACTACAATCCACCGGGGACATTCACCAAATTATTAAACATTGTGGCCGGGATCACCCGCTTTTCTCAGGCCGATTTCACAACGCTCAGGAAAGGGGGTGCCGGGATTGTATTTGCATCACTTTATCCTTTTGAAAAAGGATTCTTTATAAACGGTGCGGGCAAAGGATCTATCTCTGCATTTCTTTCGAACCTTATTACAGATATTGGCTACCAACGGATCCGACATTTACAAAAGCATACCAATTATTTTGAAGACCTCGAAAAGGAATATGCTTTCTTTACTCAAAGTCAGCAAGAACATACCTTTGGGGAAAAACAACACACCTGGCAACTGGCATCCGATTGGGCTACAACTGAAAAAATAATCGAGGAAAAGAATAAAACTGCCGTTCTTTTAAGTATTGAAGGTGCTCACGTTTTTAATTCCGGTCTTGAAGAATATGGAATAACAGCTAATGCAGAAGAGATTGTTCAAAATATTAAAACGGTAAAACAATGGAAATACCCTCCGGTATTTATCACATTTGCACACAATTTTAACAATGAACTTTGTGGACATGCCAGTAGCCTTGAACCCATAAAAGCATTTGTTGACCAACAAAACGGATTGAACCAGGGATTTACTTCGCTTGGCAAGAAAGTGCTTGATCATTTGCTATCCGATCAAAACGGTAAACCGGTATACATCGATATCAAACACATGAGTATTAAAAGCCGAAAAGAATATTTCAACCTGTTAAAATCTGACTATCAAAAGCGTGAAATACCCACGCTGGTTAGTCATGGAGCCCTGAATGGAATGAATTTCAAAGGCGACAAAACAGCACGATTCCCCAAGACATATTATTCTTCCGACATTAACTTTTTTGACGAAGAAGTTTTGGATATTGCTCGTTCAGGAGGATTGTTTGCTATACAGTTCGATACACGCCGCATAGCTCAAAAAAAACTGGTGAAGAAAAAGTTACGTTCGCTGAATAAAACGACCGATGTTGAACGCTCAGCGCAACTCATCTGGCATCAAATACAACACATGGCTGAACTCCTTGACAGAAATGAGCTGCCAGCGTGGAACATTGCCGCCATTGGGAGCGATTACGATGGCACGATCGATCCGTTACCCGGTATCTGGACAGCCGAATATTACCCCTTACTCCAAAAGCCCCTGCTGCAAATCGCCGGAAATTACCTGAAGAATAACCGGGTGCTTGTCCTTCCCGAAAATCGTAAGATCACTCCTGAAGAAATCGTACAACGCTTTTTTATCGGCAACACCATTCGATTCCTGAAACAGTTTCGCTAAGTGCATTTGAAAACGAACTCCTCCTTTATCATCTGATAACCAAAACTATTAGCTTGTAATCAAATAATACAAAAATTATAAACCGAACGTTTACGGGAAAATATTCTCGTTTTGCACTGCGGCAATATTTTCTTAAATTATTGATCAGAAAATATTCCGCCTATGCGCCCGTATTTCTTCGTGCTGTTTTTTATTCTGCTATTTTTCGCATCGACGACAATAATCGCCGGAACGACCTTCCAGCGCGATACCACGGATTCAGATACGACCCTGGTCGACCACTTTTTGGGGCTTTTCCAGGAAAGCGAACTCGATCAGATCCCAGAAACCAAACGCTCACGGCGCCAGCAGGTGGATGATTTGCTAAAAGCCATTTTGGAAGAACCCGGCAAACTGCAGTTCAGCGGAGTAGCCACAGCATCTCTGCAGGCTCCACTCGAAAACGATCCGATATGGAAAGGCGTGGGGTCCTTTGATATTTTTGCCTTTGTGAGTTTTGGAAAGTCCACCCTCCTGTTTTTCGACCTCGAAGCAGGAGGCGGTAAAGGCCCCGATGCACTGATCCCTAACATTTCGGTTTTAAATGCTGATGCAGGTGGCGGCGATGGTGAAGGTAAAAACCTTACCGTACTGGAAGCCTGGACGGAATTTAAAATACTCCAGGATATCTTCACTGTTACCTTTGGGAAAATGGATCCCACCAACTATTTCGACAATAACCTGCATGCCAACGACGAAACTTCGCAGTTTATCAGTGGGGTTTTTGTCAACAACCCCGTTTTACCGGTGGGAGTCAACAGTCCGGGTATCCGTTTCCGAACCACTTTTGTAAAGCGTTTTTATATTCAGTACGGACTGTTTATGGCCGATCTGCAGGAAGAGAACCTGATGAAAAACCACCTCAAGCTGCTTGAAACCGGGCTCCGGCTTTTCCCCGAAACGGGTTGGGAAGCCAATCTCAGAATTTATGGCTTCGAACAACCACTGGCCAGCAACGGACAGGGTTTTGGTATTTCCTTCGATCAACTCATTGCCAACCATTTTACCATTTTCGGGCGTTACGGAGCTAACGACGAGGAACTTAAACAGTGGCTGGGGATAAAAGACGCCTGGAGTGGGGGTATTGGATTCCGGCAAACCATATTTAAACGCGAGTTAAATGTCGGAGTGGCCTACGCCGAAACACAAGGCACCGCGTATGAACATCCCGAACAACTTGTTGAATTTTATTTTAATACCCAACTTAATAAATGGGTGTTTATCTCGCCCCATTTGCAGTGGATAAAAACCTGGCAGGGCGAAGATTCCGAACACTTCCTGGCCGGCTTACGGATCAACCTGAGTTACTGAAAACTAAAAAACGCTAAATTGCTGAACTGCTAAATTGAAAAGTGCACGACAAGAGACTGCGACCTCTAACGGATCAGCGAAAGTATGACTTCGGAACTGGCCATCACCCGAGGCGATAAACGCAGCGGCAGCATTCTTTTTAACGACACCGGCCTCAACACCACCCTCGACGTTGCCGGGAAAATAGAAGAAATTATTGTTAAAGAAAACTGAGTAATTTATCGGAGCCACCACCTCCCACCCCGAAGACTCGGGGCGTGCTCCTGTTGACAAGGAGGAGAAAATTCTTTTTCCACAACATATTTTTGAATAAAGAATAAAACAGTACTACGAACAATTCCCCTTCTCGCTGAGGTGGGGTGGCAGCGCCCATTATATTATCCTAAAACACCAAACCAGAATTCGCTGAAGGGGTTGTACTAAATCTACTTTCCTTAATTTTACCAACTCAAACTGGCCAGACGAAGAGATATTTATTCATTGAGTGACCCTACAAAATAGAACTTATAAATCCAATTCGTTCTCATCGTTAACAAATCAAAATCTTATAAAAAAGCAGAGAGCCGCGTACAAAATACCTCAGACTCTCTGCTCAAACTAACTATTAAAAAAGACATCTTTTTACCTGATGTGATGTTCGCGTAAACAATAATAACAACCCTCGTGACCTGCACTCAAGCCGTTTTCAACACTGTCGAAATACACCATGTTCGAATAGGCCATTTTTTCCACCCACTGACAGGTTTTTCGGTGCAGTTCCAGCGTTCGGGTATTTCCTACATATCGAGGGATGGCATCGGCATAATCCCTGAACACCGGCATCTCCGGATCACCGTTCATGTTTTGTGCCAGGATCACCCAGAGTTTATAAATATCATTGTGGTTGGCAAAGTTGCACCTCGAATCATTCAAATCGGCCAGGTGTCGCGACATTTGCATCGTTTTAAAAAACTCCAGTCTGAATTCATCACCCAATCCGACCCAGCTGTATCTGGAATTACCAATATAAGCCACTGCCCCGCCGTTCTCGTGTTTTAAGGCATTCTCTCCCACCGAATCCTCATAATCGTATTTATTGGTAAGACACGAATCCGCGATCATAATTGAAGTCTTATTTCCGTTCGTCGTTGAATTGATAAGCGCCGTATTCAAATAAGCCACCCAGTCCCGGTTTCCATGACCCGACAGGCTCACAAAATGTGGTCCCATGTTCAACGCTGTCTCCAGATTTTCAGAAGTTAAATGACGTATCGATGCAGCTACATAATCAGCCGGTGTAAGATCCGTTTCATCGGTATACAAGCGCTGGATCTGATCAATGCGATAAAAATGGCTTTCCATCCATTTTCGTAGTGTTTCCTGCTCGGTCATCGACGAGTCTTGTCCGGCTTTATCCAGCGCGTAATACATGGGTGTCAGTTGTGCATTATTTGCCCCGTAAACAACGATCCAGGTTGTCGGGACCGGGATTTTTATCCAGAGAATCTGTGTAAAACTGGGCGACAGATCGGTATCGGATTTGGCATAATACCATCCCGGGTGAGATGCATCCGCATCAATACTTAAACTCAGCACGATTCTGGAGGAATCGTTGTAGTGACAAATAAGTTTTGATCCTACATCGGGTGGTGTTTTTACGACATTCAACAACGAATAACCACCGGCCGGATTGGAGTAATATTCGTAGTTTGCCGGTGGATTGGCATTCGCGGCATTCGGTTTTATCCGCGTGTATTTCCCCCAGTTGGCCGAAACATACAACATCTTTTTAAAGCGATCGATGGAGTTGACATCCGGTTGCAGATCCCATTGTTCGTATTCGATCACCTTGTCAACAAATATTCGGGCTTCATCCTGCGTTTGCACCGGAGCTCGACCGAGTCCAATGTCGGCCACAAAATCAGTACCGTCCATGTTTGGTTTGTCGTAACTGTGCTGGGCATACAAGCCGTTGTTCAGGTGATCCCAGTCTTTTTTCCCCGATACATAATGCGAGCTGTAAAGGCTCGAGTAGTAGAGATCGGTCGGGATCATATTGTCGGGGGTATACCAAACCATAGTATTGTTGATCTGGCTGTTTGGACCATTAACACGAATCCATTGGGTTTTAGTGGCCGTGTGGGTGGCAAAGCTATCGTCGGTGGTAAAGTACCATCCCAGGGAGCCCGAACTCGATGCACCGGTTGAATCAAAAGGAATCTTCAGACCGGTTTCAAAATTGGTAAGGATATGCCCGTTTCTTCCGTAAACAGGTACACCTCCGTCATCGAGTTTTACCCGCATACCCAAAAAGCTTCCTTTCCAGGCAATGGTATTATCGCCACTTAGTACACCATCGTCGGTTGAGCCGGATTCGGTATCTTCGGCTTTCCCTTTGTAAATGCGACCATGTGCCGATCCGCAGGCAATGCGCACCGGAACCACTCCCACATCACCACCAATAAGCAACCACTCAACACCTTTGGCGGCACAAAAAGATTTCAGAAAGTTTCTGATCACTTCCTGCAAATCACGTGCTCCGCCTGAGAAATTACCGTATTTCCCGTCAACGATATCCTGAATAAGTGCAATATGTGTGCGCAGTCCCCGTTGTTGTTTCCAGGTCGCCACGCGCTGAAACTCGGCTACCATATCGCCGGTAGCTGCTCCCGGGGTAATGTTTTCGTTCCACTTTTTATTGTCGGTTACAATCAGGTAATCCACGTCGTCAGGAACGGAAATGGCACCTGACTTCAGCTCCACTTCAGGGAAGTCGCCGGCTACATACTCTACTTTTGCTCCTTCTATTTTGTCAGGATTGGCGATCATCCGGTGCACTTTATTAAAATTCTGAAAACGCTTTTTCCTGATCTTGAGCGGCACCGGGTTGGGATGTTTTACAGCCTTCACCTCAATGTTTACTTTAACGATCTCGATCAGGTCCATAGTGCCGTTTTTTACATAACGAACCGGCACCACACGAAGCACCGCCATAGGAACCTCATCAATCCATTCGGTGGATACCAATTCCACAACTGGTTGTTCGTTTTCAAGAAATTCAATATACGATTCCCGGTCGGGAATGTTGTATTTGTTATCGCTTGTAACAGGTTCGTTGTTTTCATCGAGATACACAAAATGTTTTTCCTGTACACTGCTCATCACCTGGAATTCCTGCGTTATTTTCGAGGTGCGTTGAACTTCTTCGTGAACAGCAATGGCTTCTGTTTTCTCAGGCAGAGCTACCCTGATGATCTTTCCCGGAAAATCGGGCATTCCGGGTTTGTTTAACGATTTGCAGCTTCGGAGCTTGATTTGCAATCCAAGCTCTGTTTCAGTTATTTCCACATCATTACGTGAAAAGAACAGGTGTTGTTCAATCTGATTTTTCATTGGAAGTATTTTTTGATTTAATGGTATTTAAAAGTTACGGCATTTTGTCGCTATATCAAAACAAGGGGCTGGTACTTTAACTAGCTATCTTTTTATATCTTTAAAGTCGTCTGAAAAACTAAAAACCATGAATAAAATCACACTGCTATTTATCTCGATAGTAATCTTACTTTTTGCAGGATGTAAGCCAGACGCTTCCTCCGATAATGAAACTACTTTTGCAAAGGGAGCCGATATCAGCTGGCTGCCGCAAATGGAAGCCGGTGGCTACATTTTCTATAACGAGAATAGCGAAGAGGAAGACTGTTTTCAGATCCTGAAAGATCACGGAATTAATGCCATTCGCCTGCGGACCTTTGTCGATCCTTCTGATAATCCGTTCAGCGGACACTGCAGCAAAGACGAAACTGTGGCTATGGCCCTCCGCGCTCAAAAATGGGGAATGAGCGTGATGATTGATTTTCATTACAGCGACAGCTGGGCCGATCCCGGGAAACAACGTAAACCCAAAGCCTGGGTTGGACACGATTTCCCTACCCTGCTGACTGATCTTTACGATTACACTTACGATGTGATGTCGGCACTGAAGAAAGCCGGAGTAAGCCCCGAATGGGTGCAGGTGGGCAATGAGATCCCCGGGGGAATGATCTATCCCGAAGGAAGCACTGACAACTGGCCGCAACTGGCACAGCTCATCAACAAAGGCTACGAAGCCATAAAAGCGGTGAGTCCGGAGTCGAAAGTAATATTGCACGTCGACCAGGGGAACAACAACGAACGCTTTCGCTGGTGGTTCGATGCTGCCAAAGCCAACGGGGCAAAATATGATATGATCGGACTTTCGTATTATCCCTTCTGGCTCGAAGGACGCCCCGACTACACCGAATCCATCGACGATTTGGGGGCCAACCTCATAGACATGGCATCGCGTTACGGAAAGGAAGTAATGGTCGTTGAAGTTGGTGGATTCGATAGCATGGTACAAAAGACTTACAACATGCTGGTAGCCGTTCAAAAAAAGGTCAGAGAAGTACCGGACGAAATGGGGAAAGGAGTCTTTTACTGGGAACCGGAAGGCGCCCGCAGCTGGAGCCGTTATCCGCTTAGCGCCTGGGGCGACGATGGAAAACCTACGAAAGCCCTGAAGGCCTTTTTGATGGAGGAATAGCTTCTGATCATTTCAAAAAGATCTTGATTCGCACAATTCCGGAAAAGTAGTAGATTTGCACCGTATAAAACGGACCAATGAGATTTAATCAAGGATATAGCCTGCTGCTCTTTCTGGGCTTTCTGATAGTATCACCTGTCATGGCATTACCCGATGGCTATACAGGAAACGATCAGATCATCCCGGAAACTAATGATTCGACCAAATCATCCGGATCGATTCGGAATTCATCTTCCGACCAACAGAAAACAGCCATACCTTTTTACAGTTCAAACCTGCCCATTTTTGTGATTGATACCAAAGGGCAGACCATTGTCGACGAACCCAAAAGAAATGTACAACTGGGCGTCATCTATAATGGCCCGGGAAAGAGAAATTACACGACCGATCTCTTTAACCACTACTACGGAACCATTGGTATCGAATTGAGAGGAAATTCAACGATGGGGTATCCGAAAAAGCCCTATACATTTGAAACACGCCTAGAAAACGGCGATAACAACGATGTCGCACTGCTTGGTTTCCCCGAAGAGAACGACTGGATCCTGCGTGCTTCGTACATCGACCATACCTTTTTGCGCGATCCGGTGGCGCTCAAAATGTCGCGTCTGGCGGGCAACTGGTCAAGCGGCACCAAACATGTAGAAGTGGTGCTGAATGGCGAATACCAGGGCATTTATATTCTGCTTGAAAAAATCAAACGTACTAAAAACCGGCTCGATATTGCCAAGTTAAAACCCGAGGACATTTCGGGAGAAGAACTAACCGGGGGATACATTTATGAAATTGCCGGACAACATAATGATTTTGGGCTGGCACGCCGTCTGCGTTATCCCGATATGGACGATGTCATGCCCGAACAACTGGCCTACATCAAAAAATACGACGATGATTTTCGTGCTGCCATGCAACAATTTACGACCGATAACCCCGGAGAATTGTACAGCAAATGGATCGATGTACAAAGTTTTGTGGATTATATGCTGGTAGTCGAAGCTGCACGCAATCCCGATGGCTATGGCTGGAGCTGCTATTTCCACAAAGACAAAAACGATGTGCTAAAAGCCGGTCCTGTTTGGGATTTCGACCAGTCGATGCATAATTCTACCTACCGCGACGGCGAACGCTGGTGGGGATGGATTATTGATTATGACCAGTATCCCGATCCTCCTTTTTATCAAATGATGATACATGAGCCCTATTTTCAGTACCAGATGAAAAAACGCTGGGAGTCTCTGCGCCAAAACGAGTGGAGCACCGAAAATATGTTTCATTACATCGATTCGATAGCTGCGAACCTTAGTGAAGCGGTAAACCGGAATTTTCAGAAATGGCCCAACCTGGGGAAATGGATCTGGCGCGAGCTGCCCGGTTACGAACTACTCGACACGTACGACAAGCAGGTCAACAGCATGAAAGAATACCTCGAACAACGCTGGGACTGGATCGACGGTGAAATGGCCAAAGTTTCGGTGTATGTGGTGGTAGAAGACATTCATAACGAAACCAAGCTGTTGATGTATCCCAACCCGGCCACCAGCTTTTTGAACGTGGATCTTACACTCAGCAGCAGTGAGGAAGTATCACTTACGATATGTAACAACCTGGGGCAAACCGTTCACCAGGTCGATGCCGGCGTACTGTTCAGCGGTAAAAATCATACCCACATCGATCTGCCCTCATCCATGAATCCGGGAGTTTACCTGATGAAAGTAAACATTGGAGATCAACAGGTAATTACAAAACGCATTATTAAAAAAGATTAGAGGAAGAGTTAATTAACCTTTTCTATATTCATAGTAGCTAATAACGAACAGTTTGCTTCTCCATCAGCTGACGGATCGCAATTGACAAGCGCAGTGGACATCAAAAGCAGCGAACTGAAGTAAATCACACCTCCCTTCGAAACAAGCATATCAAACTTTTATTCCCTCTTTACGTACATCAACGAAAAACCTAAATATGCCCTCCGCCCGCATATATTATATCGATAACATCCGTGTATTTCTTACCGCCCTGGTGGTGCTTTTTCATCTTATTTCTACCTATGGAGCTCCCGGGAAATGGTACTATGTTGAATCTGCACCAGAGTCCTTTGTAATTATTCCGATGTCAATATTTATTGCCACTAACCAAACTTTTTTTATGGGAATGTTCTTTATGGTCTCATCGTTTTTCTTGCTTCCATCATTATCAAGAAAGGGCACAAAGCTTTTCATTCAACAACGATTGCTTCGTTTGGGAATTCCTCTTATCGCTTTTTACTTTTTACTGGGACCTCTAACTTGCTTTATACGTGACAAATATATTTATGGAATGGATGCCCGTCTGCTAGCCTATACTTATAACCCTGAGATCTGGTATTTTGGCCCCATGTGGTTTGTTGAAGCGTTGTTGATCTTTACTTTTTTATTTTTTCTTGTTCGAAAGTTGATTATAAACGTAAAGCTAAAATTTCCCGGAACAGGCAAAATTCTTCTTTTTGCGCTTATCATTGCGCTATTACAGTTTATCATGCGAATATGGCTTCCGGCGCGATGGACCATACCCTATACTAATTTTCGCATCACCTTTTTTATCCAGTACATCGCACTGTTTATAATTGGCATGATCGCTTACCAAAATCATTGGTTCGAAAACATTAAAATCAAAATAAGCTGGCGGTGGTTTGCTTTTGCACAGGTTTTGATACTCATTGGCTTTCCTTTGTTGTATATCGCCGGCGGTGGAATTAAAATGGGTGAAGCCAGGTTTTTAGGTGGATTTTACTGGCAGAATTTCGCCTATTGTATTTGGGAACAGCTGGTTGCTGTTTCGATGATTTATGCTTTGCTCGGAATCTTTAAAACTTACCTTAACAAACAGGGATCCCTGGCAAAAAAAGTATCCGCTGCTGCCTATGGTGTTTACGTCATACATCCTCCTTTACTAGTCTTTATCAGCTTTATATTTTTGAACTGGCACGCTCCCGGATTGACTAAATTCCTTGCACTTGCTCCATTGGTCTTATTTATTTGTTTTTTTAACGCCTGGCTGATAAAACAGTTCCCCGGAGTAAAACAAATTATGTAAGGACGCACTTCTCTCCTTAATTTGCGTAACGAGCAGTGGTTAACCAATTAGATTACTTCGCTGCGCTCGTAATTGCGAGAAGGAACAGCCCTTCCCGACTTCTCGGGAACGAAGCAATCCTCTTATTACGAATCCGCTTTTTCCAAAAGATCCTTCAACCACTTATTGGTTACGCTTTTGGGACGGATTATGGGTTGATTCAATCCCATCGCAATGATGCTTTGTGCACTGAACCCGAAAGTGCGCGAGATCCCAAACATCACCGTATAGAAATCAAAATGCGTAAGCCCGTACTGGTAAAGCAGCGTTCCCGAAATGGCATCCACATTGGGATAAGGATTAGCAACCTTTCCGCCTTTATAGCTTTTCAGAATGTCAGGCACTACATAGTAAAGTTTTTTTACGGTTTGCAGGTAGGGCGAATTCGGACAATACCTGTTGCCAAATTCCATAAAAGCCGTAAATCGCGGATCGGTAACACGCAGCACCGCATGCCCATAACCCGGAATTACACGCCCGGCACTTAGCTCCTCTTCAACAAATTCCTTGAGTTGACTGGTGGAAGGCGACTCCCCAAAATATTCATGAATACGACGGATAAACTTCAGACACACCTGGTTGGCCAGTCCGTGGAGGGGGCCCGCCAATCCATTCAGTCCGGCCGAAGTGGCATAGTATAGGTTCGACAGCGCCGAATTCACCACCCTCGAAGTAAAAGCACTTACATTTCCGCCTTCATGGTCGCAGTGCAGCACCAGGTACAAGCGCATGAGTTCGGCACACGAAATCCGGGGATTCACACCCAGCATATTCGCCAGGTTACCGCCAAGGTCGAGTGAGGGATTATAATCAATGGCCTCCTCATGCAGAAGATGAATGCGATAAATTGCCGCAGCTATTGTTGGCAGTTTGGCCAGCAGGTTAAGCGCGTCTTCAAGCATATATTCCCAGAATTCCGATTTTGCCAGTTCTCCTGCTGCGTACTTCTGTTTAAATACCGAAAGCCCTTCCATGGCCAGTATGCACATGCTGAACATGGTCATGGGATGCATTCCGGAAGGCAGGTTGCGGATAAAGGCCCACATGTATTCCGGCAATTCCGCACGTTCACTAAGTTCCTCCCTCAATTCTGTAAGTTCATATTCATCAGGGAACTTACCCGCACAAAGCAGGTAAAATATCTCTTCGGGCAACTTGTCCTCAAATTCCGGAATGGCATAATTGCTGATGAACAGTCCCTGGTAAGGATCAACAAACGAGGTGTTGCAAACCAGGGCTGTCAGTCCCCGCATACCGCCAAGTACCTGTTTGAGTTTTATTTCGCCAATGCTGCAATCCGGATGGTCTTTAAGCAGTACCGAGATCTCCTCTCCCAGGAAATCTATTCGTTTTTTTACGTTGTTTTTTAGTAGTTCCATGGCTGATCTTTTTTGTTTTTAAAACTTCTTTCTGTGCCAGGGATGGTTAATCAGGTGCCTGGAGACGGGGTAAATACTGTTTTATTTTTTACTGAAACAAGTGTCATAGGGTTTCAAGGATAGCTTAGCTTCGCTGTACGGATAATAAATAATTTCAACCACCTCCCACCGATTCCGCACAGCTGCATCAGCGTACTCCTGATCAGGAGGAGAAATTCTTTTTTCAATATACTTTATGACGTAAAAGATAAAATCCCAGCACAAAGTTTCCCCTCCATCCCGTGGAGGGGTCCGGCTTGAGCCGTGGGGTGGTGGATTCACAAACCAAAACCAATCAACTCTCCACCAATCTTTTCCCCAAAATCCCCGTATGCACCAAAAAAGCAGGCAAAATGAAAGCAGTTTTACGTTTTCTGATCCGGGCACTGGTATTACTTTTGTCAGCGGTAATGACTTACCTGGTTGTTGCCGTAATGCTTTCACTTATTCCCGTGAACCAGAAGCCGCAAGTCAGCGAGGGGATTGAAATTTATATCCGCTCCAACGGAGTGCACCTCCAGGTAGTTCTGCCCGTAGAAAATCCCATTAAAGACTGGTCGGAAGAGATCACTATCGACAAGCGCATCGCCGGCAGGGTACGATACATCAGTTTTGGCTGGGGTGATAAAAACTTTTATTACCATACGCCCGAATGGTCGGATCTGACATTTGCCACCACATTTAAGGCGCTGATGCTAAAAAGTCCATCGTTGATGCATATCGATTTTTATGCCTCAGTACCGGAAGGCCGGCTGTGCAAACAGCTGCTGATCAGCCGCGAGCAATACCTTGAGATGGTCGATTTTGTCGATGCGGCTTTTCAGCGCGACAGCCTGAACCACCTCATCCCGGTCGATGACCTGCATTACAATCCTACAGATCGCTTTTACGAGGCGCGGGGAAACTACCACCTGTTTTATACATGCAATACCTGGACCAACAGCTGTTTAAAAAGCGCCGGACTCTTAGCATGTCTTTGGACACCTTTCGACCGCGGAATATTATGGCATTACAGGAAGCAGTCGTAGCAAGCTTTTAAAAACTTTCTCCCCCGCCTCGTAATGAAATCACATATTTCATACCTATTTACAAACAACTAAAGCGATGAAAAAGAACCGCCTGTCGAATCAGATTATCATTGTTGCTACTACGCTTGTAGTAGGTTTATTCAATACCGTCTTTATACGACCGGAAGATATAGGAACCTGGAAAAATTATGTGGGTTACGCCTTTCTTGTAATCTGTCTGGTCAATGTTATTATACTCTTTCTGATCATCCGAAAAAGAAGCATAAAATGAATAAGAACCAGATTTTAATAACGGGACAGCTAACATTAGCACTGGCTTTTGCCGGTTTTTTATACAATTACTTTTCCCTTGGAGTAAATGCTACAGTAGCTTTCATTACTGGAATTCTCTTTGGCCTGTCAATGGTCATGAACCTGGCTTATTTATTAAAAAGGAAACGACTGAGCCGGCAGAATATTAATGTGGGGTAGTTGATGAACAAGTAATGCCGAGATTGCTTCCCCGTCAGTTGACGGATCGCAATGACACACTATATAGATATCAAGGGCAGCGGACAGATGTAAATCATGCCAAATGAGTATGCTGCTTGTCCGCTGCATTCTTTTAATTAATGATTGTCATTGCGAAGGAATGGAATGACTGAAGCAATCTGTTTTGAAACGAGCAATGTCTGCTACCATTAGATTGCTTCGCTACGCTCGCAATGACTGCGGCATTGGGGTGTACCGGGCAGCGGACAGGAATGAATCATGCGGGGACTAACTTTGTTGTTGTCCGCTGCATTCTTTTAATTAATGATTGTCATTGCGAAGGAATGGAATGACTGAAGCAATCTGTTTTGAAACGAGCAATGTCTGCTACCATTAGATTGCTTCGCTACGCTCGCAATGACTGCGGCATTGGGGTGTACCGGGCAGCGGACAGGAATGAATCATGCGGGGACTAACTTTGTTGTTGTCCGCTGCCATTCGACTACCTCTTATTCTGTCATTGCGAGGGAGTTTGCGACCGAAGCAATCTTCTTATATCTTTAACGGAAATTCCCCGATCATGAAAAGAGAAGCTTATATATACATTTTGACAAACACCGGAAACACTGTTCTTTATATCGGTGTCACGAGTGACCTCACCGAGCGAATCCAACAACATAAAAATGGAGTATTTAAAAATGCATTTACTTCGAAATAAAGTAAGCAAATTGGTTTATTACGAATTATTTCAGGATATCAATGATGCCATAGCGCGTGAAAAACAGTTAAAGGCCGGTTCTCGTCAGAAAAAAATTGATCTTATAAATAGACAAAATCCTGAATGGATAGATTTAATGATTAAAAAATAGATTGCTTCTCCGTCAGCGGACAGATGCAAATCACGCAGGGATGAGTATGCTGCTTGTCCGCTGCATTCTTTTAATTAACGATTGTCATTGCGAAGGAATGGAATGACTGAAGCAATCTGTTTTGAAACGAGCAATGTCTGCTACCATTAGATTGCTTCGCTACGCTCGCAATGACATACATCGTATAGTAGGAGGGGCAGCGGACAATAGACAACCACGCGGGATGAACATGATCATTGTCCGCTGCCTTACATGAATTATTGATTGTCATTGCGAAGAGGAACGACGAAGCAATCTTCTTCTCACGCCCACTTTTATTTGCACACAAGCACCAAAATGTCTTATCTTTTCAGCTAAACAAGAAATACATGAAAATTTTAGTTGTGGGAGCCACCGGCGCAACGGGACGGCTGCTGGTAAAAGACCTCCTCGATCGGGGAGAAAAAGTAACAGTGGTTGTGCGATCGACAGAAAAGCTCAGTGAATTGCTCAATAATAAAAACCTGACGGTAGTTCAGGCAGCTTTGCTCGACCTTAGTGATAAACAGATGGCCGAACTCGTTCAGGGCTGCGATGCCGTGGCTTCGTGCCTGGGTCATAACATGACCTTCAAAGGCATGTTCGGGAAACCACGCCGCCTGGTAGCCGATGCTGCCCGCCGACTTTGTACAGCCATTGAAACCAACCAGCCCAAAAAGCCCGTGAAATATGTGCTGATGAATACCTCGGGTATGAGGAACCGCGATCTTAATGAACGCATAGCCCCGGGTGAAAAAATAGTGGTTGCACTCTTAAGTGTGCTGCTGCCACCCTATACCGATAATATCGCTGCGGCCGAATTCCTTCGAACCAAAATCGGGCAAAATAACCCGCTTATTGAATGGACAGCAGTACGCCCCGACAGCCTCATCAATGAGGACAGCGTAAGCCCTTACGAGATTCATCCTTCGCCCATCCGAAGTGCACTCTTTAATCCCGGAAAAGTAAGCCGCATAAACGTTGCCCGTTTTATGGCCGAGCTCATTTGCGATAACAGCACCTGGAAGCAATGGAAAGGGAAAATGCCGGTGCTTTATAGCAGCGAGCCGCGAGCTGATAGCCACTAGCCTGCCGGGAAGTTGGGATTTGTTTTGTACTCCATTTTTTTCAGCAAAGCACTATTCCTTGACACTTTAAACTTTAAACCAGAGAAAGCTGCGAGCCGCAAGCTTCAAGCTTGTCAAACATTCAAAGGATATTATTGCTTCATGGGAATACCACACACCAAAGTGAAACCGAGATCCCCCGATGACCAATGACCAATGACCAATGACTTTTTCAGCTACTACTCTATTCCCCTGCTTCCCAGGGCTGAGACCAACCCCGCCAGTACCAGCCATTTATCTTTTTCATTTTCCTCAGGTGTGGTCCAATTTCAGCCCAGATCTCATTTAATTTTTCGCGGTATTTTTTGTTTAACTCTTCGTCAAATTTGCGCATGGCGGCTCTGCTTTCGCCTTGTCTCATAATAATCCAGCAGGGAGTATCGTAGCCAAAAGTCATAGAATATACATCCCAATCATGGCTTTCGGGTATGCTGTCGTAGAAGTCGATCATTTTTTTAAACGCTTCGGTAAGTTCTTCCTCATGCCCTTGCCTCAGGTACATAAAGGTCCATTCATCATAACCCTTAAATGTCTGCTCACCGGTTTGTCCCTCGGGATGATACGAAAGGTCTTTCTTCCAATTAATAACCGACGTATTCACGGTAGACAGGTCACGAAAAGCCTTGGTGCCGTCAAAGCCATCCTCCTTCATCTTTGCCGAAACCTCGCCCGACTTCTTAAAGAGTTCATCGATGGCGGCAAAGTTTTTAATTGGTACCACCCAGTAGTAGGCACTTTCGTCGGTGTAATAACAGTACACCGGAATATCCATTCCATGCTTTTTCCAGAGTTCAACTACTTTTGCCTGGGCCTCATAGAAAGCCGGCATATC
Source organism: Maribellus mangrovi (assembly GCF_037646455.1). Taxonomy (NCBI): domain Bacteria; kingdom Pseudomonadati; phylum Bacteroidota; class Bacteroidia; order Marinilabiliales; family Prolixibacteraceae; genus Maribellus; species Maribellus mangrovi. The sequence continues at coordinate 1,582,113 of NZ_JBBIXN010000001.1, forward strand.
GGCCGGGCTAACCATTTCTTCGAACACCACGAAATTTTCGGGCATTGCGGGTTCTTCCTGTGCCCCTGCGGTAAGGGCAACCAATCCTGTAAAAAGGATACATACACCAATAAACAAAATATTTTTTCTCATGGTAAGTAGTTTTTGGTTAAACACATAGACTTACGCAGAAGCGACAGTGTTAGTTGCATGCCAACCGATTAAAGGTAAATTAACAACGAAGGGGCGAGAGAACGAGCGCCCGACTGGCCTCGGCTGGTGAGCCATAAAACAAGAGAAGACAGCGTAAAAAATCTTTGTTGTCTGAGCACGACCGGCAGCGTCGGGTGAGTTGAAAAGATTTTAGCAGTCGATCCGTAGTTTTTTGTGCGAAGCAGACGCAGCCTTGACACTTTAAACTTTCGACTTTCGACTTTAAACTGAATCCTGCTCCTTGGCTCCCCTTTTACAAATAACCAATGACAGTCTCCAACTTTTGCCTTTTAACTTTTTACTTTTGCCTTGAAACCTTTCCCTTTCCTCCAATGCTGATTTAAACAATAAAACACCCCGATTCTGCAAATCGATCGGCCATAAAGTGAAAATAGCAAGCTCAAAATATTTGTATCTTTAATGCTATCTAACTAACCGGGATTGAGTTATGAGCAAAGAACAATTCTTACACGGAATCGATGATGATGATAATCTTTCGCAGCGAACGCAATTTTCGCGGCGCGACTTTCTGAAGATCTCAGGTAGTGGCCTTTTTGTGTTCTATACCACAGGAGCAATGGCCATGACAGCCGTACCGCAACGCGGCAGAGCTTACCCCTCTGACTTTAATGCCTATCTGAAGATTGGTGATAACGGACGGGTGGCTGTGTATTGCAGTAAAATTGAAATGGGACAAGGGATCATTACCTCTATGGCGCAAATGCTGGCCGAAGAGCTTGATGTTGCATTGGATTCTATCGACATGGTGATGGGAGATACCCTGTTTTGTCCCTGGGACAGTGGTACCACCGGTTCGCGCAGTACAAAAAATTATGGTCCTCCCCTTCGGAGGGCAGGCGCCGAAGCAAGAGCCATATTGCTGCAAATGGCTGCAGAAAAGTTCGATCTTTCTCCCGACCGTCTTGTTGTGAAGAACGGTACCATAAGCGATAAAACCAATCCGGCCCGTAAAGTCACTTATGCCGGGCTGGTAAAAGGAAAGCAGATCGACCGGCTCATTCCCGACGTACCCATAAAACCCATCGCTGAGCATACCGTTTCCGGTCAGCCGATGATGCGCATGGATGCCCGGCCCAAAGTAAAAGGTGAAGCAAAATTTGCCGGCGACATTGTACTTCCCGACATGCTCTACGCAAAAGTCCTTCGACCACCCGTACACGATGCAACACTGGTTTCTGCCGATGTTTCCAAAGCCGAGGATATTGCCGGGGCAATGGTGATCCAGGAAGAAGAACTGATCGCTGTTTTGCATAACGATCCGGAGCTGGCAGAAAAAGCAATTGCCCTGGTAGATGCGAAGTGGGAACTTCCCGAGCCAAAAGTCGATAACCGGTCCATTTTCGATACCTTGAAAAATGCAGCTCCCGATGGCCGCATTTATGTGGAAGACGGAAAGCTCTCCGATGGGAGGTCGGCAGCAAAACAGCAGCTCGAATCGGAATTTTATAACCACTATGTTGCCCATGCACCCATGGAACCCTATACCGTGCTTGCGCATGTTCAGGATGAGCTGACTACGGTTTGGGCATCGACACAGGCACCTTTTCGTGTGCGGCAAACAGCAGCAGCAGCTATAGATATTCCGGAAGAGAAGGTTCGGGTGATCACACCTTTTGTGGGCGGTGGTTTTGGCGGCAAAAAATCGGGCCGGCAAATCACCGAGGCAGTAAAATTATCGAAGATCTCGGGGCATCCCGTACAGCTGGCATGGACCAGAAAAGAAGAGTTTTTTTACGATGCTTTTCGTCCGGCGGCGGTGGTTCAGCTAAAATCGGGTTTAAATGCCAAAGGCCGTATTACCTTTTGGGAATGCGATATCCTGTTTACCGGATCGCGAAGTTCGGAACCCATATACAACATCCCGCATTACCGGGTTAAAACGGCCAGTGCGGGCGGAGTGCATCCCTTTGCAACGGGTGCATGGCGCGGGCCGGGAAGCAACACCAACGTTTTTGCCATGGAGTCGTTCACCGATATGCTTGCAGTGGCTGCAGGAACCGATCCGCTGAACTTTCGTTTGAATAACCTCAGCGACCAGCGTATGATTCGTGTGCTCCGGGCGGCACGCGATAAATTCGGACATGAATTTAAGAAGGGTCCCAGCGGCAGGGGATACGGAATAGCGTGCACCAATTACCTGAATTCGTACGTGGCCACCATGGCACAGGTAGCGGTAGATAAATCCACCGGAAAGGTAAAAGTTCAACGTGTGGTGTGTGCGCAGGACATGGGTGAAATTATTAATCCGCAGGGGGCAAAATTACAGATTGAAGGTGGCATTACGATGGGACTCAGCGCTGCGCTGTCGGAAGAGATCGAATTCAATGGTGGAGCGATACATACCCAAAACTTTGATGCTTACCGGATCACCCGGTTTTCGGATGTGCCAAAAATTGAAACGGTGCTAATCGACAATCCTGAACTCCCGCCCCAGGGTTGCGGAGAGCCGGCCATAACAACCGTGGGGGCTGCGCTGGCCAATGCCATTTTCGATGCGCTTGGCGCCCGGGTGCATACCTTACCCATGACACCCCAACGCATATTGGCCGCATTAAGGGGAAAGGCGTAAAATTGAAATGTTGTTTAGAAAAAGTTTTGCATTACAAATGCTAATTTTTATGTTCATTTCTATTAGCTTTATGGTTGAGATTTCAACATAATCTAATGAACCGAGCATATTATTCAGATTCTATAACAGCGTTTTTGCAGAAATCCTATACTCAGATATTGGGTGAGTTAGCAGATAATAATGAATTCGCTACGGAACAACCCCAAAAGGAGGCATGGAAATTTCAACTCGACTATTTGCAAGAATTATTAGTTGGGCAATCAGGCTCAATTTATTTTGAGTATGCCATACCAAGGATGGGTAAACGTATTGATGTCCTTCTGATTATCAAGTCGATTCTATTTGTTGTAGAATTTAAAGTTGGTGAAAAAGAATATCCGTTACACGCCATTGATCAAGTTTGGGATTATGCTTTGGATTTGAAAAACTTCCACGAGACAAGTCATGATAAAGTTATAATTCCAGTTTTGTTGGCAACTAAAGCCAAGCACTCTGATTTTGTTTTGACAACATCAAAACAAGATGATAATCTTTTTGATCCAGTTAAGTCAAATACTGAAAGTTTGGGCAGTATCATCGCTCATGCTTTGCAGTTTTTAGATGGGCACGCACAATTTAATACTGAGGATTGGGAGCAAGGGCGTTATCAACCAACGCCAACAATTATTGAGGCTGCAACTTCGCTATACGCAAATCATTCAGTTGAAGATATTTCAAGGAGTGATGCCAGTGCAATTAATTTGAGTCAAACTTCGGATGAAGTTGCTGCGATTATAAAAAAGTCGAGGGACAATTCAGAAAAGGCAATTTGTTTTGTTACCGGAGTGCCCGGTGCAGGAAAAACTTTGGTCGGGCTCAATATTGCAACAACTCATTTCGATAAAGACAGCGAATTGTATAGTGTTTTTCTTTCTGGTAATGGACCGCTGGTTAAAATTCTTCAAGAAGCCTTAGCGCGTGATAAAGTAAAAAGAGCAAAAGCAAATGGTGAGAAGCTGACCAAAAAAGTTGCTCACAGCGAAGTGCAAGCATTTATTCAAAATGTACATCATTTTAGAGATGACGGATTACGCGACAGTAATCCTCCAATTGAACACGTTACCTTGTTCGACGAAGCACAGCGTGCATGGACTTTGGAGCAAACCACCAACTTTATGAGACAAAAGAAAGGTGTTCCAGATTTTAATAAATCTGAGCCCGAGTTTCTTATCTCGTGCCTCGACCGACATCCGGATTGGGGAGTTGTGGTATGTTTAGTTGGTGGCGGACAAGAAATAAATACAGGCGAAGCTGGTATTTCTGAGTGGATAGAAGCTTTAGAGCGTTCATTCCCTGATTGGAAAATCTACATGTCAACTAAATTGACGGACAGTGAGTACAACGCAGAACAAATCCTTCAGCAGATTAAGCATCGAACAAACGTAACACATTCTGATTCGTTGCATCTAGCCGTTTCTATGCGGTCGTTTCGCGCCGAGAATGTTTCGTTATTAGTTAAGCAAATTTTGGATTTGGATAGAAGAGCGGCGCAAGCTACCTTATCTGAGGTAAACAAAAAATACCCAATTGTTTTAACACGAAACTTTAAAAAGGCGAAACAATGGCTAAAAGATAAAGCGCGAGGTTCAGAGCGCTACGGAATTGTAGTTTCGTCTCAAGCCCAACGTTTAAAACCATATTGTATAGATGTAAAATCGCCGATTGATCCGGTGCATTGGTTTTTGGATGAGAAGGATGATATAAGGTCTTCCTATTATTTAGAAGATGTTGCAACCGAGTTCCATGTGCAAGGGCTTGAACTTGATTGGGCCTGTGTAGCGTGGGATGGAGATTTTCGATATACAGAGGAGGGTTGGGATTTTAAATCCTTTAAAGGAAGTAAGTGGCAAAATATAAATAAAGCTGATCGGAAGTTATATTTAAAAAATGCTTATCGGGTATTACTTACACGAGCTCGTCAAGGAATGGTAATTGTTGTACCTGAAGGCGATGAAGAAGATCATACTCGACTTCCTGAGTTTTACAATGATACTTTTGAGTATCTGAAATCTATTGGAATTAAGGTTTTATGAGTGACAATCTCCAACATATCCTAACCTTAAAGCAAGGTGTTACACCATACGGTAAAGCGCCCCATAAACCAATTCTTTTATTGGCGGTGATCGATTCGTTCGAGGAAGGAGAGATTTTTGAAAATTGGATTGAGATTACTGACGATTTAGTTCAGCACTTTCTCGACAATTGGGATGCGCTGGTGAAAACACCTCATGTGGCCACTTTTGCACTACCTTTTTTTCACCTTAAAAACGAAAAAGGTCAGTTTTGGAAGCTAATTACTTATCCCGGGAGAGAAATTCCAACGACAAATAGTAATTCAATAAAAAGTTACAGGGCATTAACTGAAACAGTATGTGCAGCTACGCTTTCAAGTGAATTATACATAGCCTTGTCCGATCCGATACAAAGAGAGGAGTTAAAAGCTGCTATACTTAAGATGTATTTTGGCATTAGTTTGCAAGCACAATACCCAACACAAGAAGCTTATTCTGCAAAAATTAAGAAACAGATTCTTTACGATCCCGAACAAAACTACACACGAACAGTTAAACAAACTATTGATGATCAACCCAAAGATATTCGGGATGAATTTGTTGTAATGAGAAGTTCTGTATTTCGAAAAGCCATTCTGGAGGTATACGATAATCAATGTGCTGTTACAGGATTAAAGGTAGCCGATGCCCAAAACCGTTCACTTGTGGATGCCTGTCACATTACACCTTTTGCCGAAAGTTATAACGATTCAATAAGAAATGGTTTAGCCCTCTCGCCCACATTTCACCGCGCATTCGACCGTGGTCTAATTGCCATTTCCGATAAGTACAAAATTTTAGTTCATCCTAAATTAAAAGACTTTAATCCGGAAACAGGGATTAAACAATTTGAAAACAAAGATGTCTTTCTCCCGTCTAACAGTAAATTTCATCCATCGGAAAAACACCTTCGGGAACATCGTTCAAAATTTGGATTTTCAGTTTAGTTTATCTCCAATCCCCCACCCCAAGAGGATTTCAGCACTTTTCAAACTCCGGGAATAGACGTAATTCCATCGTGCCGAGAGGAAATTCCTTAAGGAATCATAGTAATTCTCTATGGAATTATGTTGCTTCCAAAGAGAATCTCTATGATTCTGCGTTGCCGCAAGATAATTCCACGTTGCTGAAGGATGATTCCCTTTGGAATAATAGATATTCTCGATGGAATGACTTTGCTTCCTTTTGGAATATCTATGATTCCACGCTGCTGCACGATAATTCCGGGAAGAATAAGAACGGTTCCAGAGAAAATATACACAATTCGTCGGATCAGGAAAATGATACAGGCCGGAAATGGAAGTGAGGTAAGTTGCAGGCAGCTATCAAAGTGTCGAATAACAAACAGCACCTTTTTAAGTATCGGGATGTATTAAACTCATTCATCCCGATGCGTACACGATCGGGATTAGTTCGATTTACACCTTTCAATGCGCAACCTGTTGAAAGCTGATTCTCACTAATAAAAAAATCCGCCTCGTTGCTGAAGCGGATCTTTTTGTGCTACGGCTCTTCCGGTGAAGGGCTCGATTTTGATTTCCCGGTTTTCCGAAGCTTTTTAATCTCGAGAACCAGGTTGTCCTTCTTTCCCAGCAAACCGGCGATCAGGTCGACCGTGGCCGACCCATCGGTGTACGCGGTGTCGAGCGTGTCGTTGGCCAGTTGAGTCGCGTCTTTGGCAGCGGCCATCGCCTCGAGTTGTTTACCCTCGGCATCGTCGGCTGCTTCGAGTTCGGTTTGTAACTGTGTGATCTTTGCAGCAGGATCGAATCCCTTGTCGGTGAGCAACTGGCTGTTTTGCTCTAAAATCACAATTAACTGAGAAACAAAATCTCTTTTTTTAGATTCGGTTAAACTCATAACTTTAACATGTTAATGGTTAAATGAAAGTTTGATTGTTGACGGGTCGCCTGCTATGCTTCCTACGGCGCGGGCGGCCTTTTTTTGTATGCACGCCAAAGGTTTCGGTAGGCGTGTACATGCACCGGGGGCACATGTGAGCAATTAGGGTCTTTATTAAACTTGAATTGGAATGAGGTTCTTTATGGGCTAATCGGTGTTTTTGGTTATTAATTCCTTGCAAATTATGGAAAATAGAACCAGCAGTCAAGATGTTGTGGAGCAGGGAGAGATTGCTTCCTCCTTCCGTCAGTTGACGGATCGTAATGGCAGGTATTAGTGTAAATGCATGGCAGAGATTGCTTCGCTACACTCGCAATGACAGGTATTTTCATGAATAAAGTGCCGCGGACGGGAGTGAATCATGCCGGGATGAATAAGTCGGTCGTCCGCGGCTGAACGTATTACGTGGCTGAGTCATTGCGAGGGAGTGTGCGACCGAAACAATCTGTTGTTTTGAGCTTGCGCCTCCTCATTGATGTCGTTAAGTTCGCGACGGTGCGAAATAGATTGCTTCTACGGCAACTGCCGGATCGCAATGACCCGGACTATTAGACGAGGATTAGCCGCGGACCACTAAAAAGTCCATACAGGCGAAAGTGTTTACGGTCCGCGGCATAATGTTCCTATGTGAGTTTGTCATTGCGAGGGAGTGTGCGACCGAAGCAATCCTAATAATTACTAAGCGTAGGAAACGAGAGGAAAGTCATAAACAAAAAAGCCCCTGCATAACTGCAGAGGCCTGTTGTTACCGTATTGCTTATTTACCGTGAACACCGGTAATTATAGCGCTGGTTGTCTGCGTAAAGCACAAATTCGAAATCGTTCTTTACTAATTTCGACAGATCGAAACTACGCTGAATAGTAAGATCGCTGCCCAGTTTTGAATCAAACACCAGTTTGTTGCCGTTGTAGATCAGTAAGGCAACATCGCTAAGATTCGAATTCAGGTACGATAAAATCACCTTGTCGTTTTTGTACGAAAAATACGGCGCCAAACCGTCCACCGGTTGTTTAACCGTTACCGCACCGTTGGCAACGGTAATTTCGCGTTTCGTAACTACCTTTCCGCTTCGTAAGCTGATGGTATATGTTCCGTCTTCCAGGTCCTGTAAATTTAATACCGACCGGAACTGAGGAGCAGCTTTCGTTTTGCTGAAGTAAACGGTTTCACCCCGCGTGTCGCGCAAGGTGATCTCTGTGGGACTTTGTGCACTGGTTTCTGCTGTGACATAAATTGTTGCTTGTTTAAGCACCACCACGTTCATTTTTGACACTTCGGTGGCATAAACACCGGCTGTAATTACAAGCGCTAATAACAGCATGGTAATTGATTTTGCTTTCATGACTTTTGTTTTTTGAAGCTAACACTGACGCATTTTGCTTCCTGTTAATATTGTTTTCTGTTTTCATTCCGGGAAGGGCCGGTGGCTAATCGACCTTTTCCCGCTTACACTGTATTAAAACTGACACAAGTTTTTCAGTCGTGTTACATGAAATTCGTTGAATGATACCATTTTAAGTTTGAACTGATATAATTACCCGACGAACCGTATTTTGCAACTTTGCCGGCCGGATGGATATTATTCCCGGGTTGGCGGAGGTTGCTTCACTACGCCCGCACTAACGCGGGAATCCCTTCGTGTGGGTCAAGAAAGGATTGCTTCTCCGTCAGTTGACGGAGACCGAATCAATCTGTTGTTCTGTGCTTGCGCCTCCTCATAAATCTCGAGAAGTTCGGACGGTGGAAAATAGATTGCTTTACTTCGCTCGCAATGACCCGCTATTGGTAAAGTTTAGCCGCGGACCATAACAAAGTCGATCCGGTCATAAACTGTTTACGGTCCGCGACGGGCTAAATTCAAATGGCAATGTCATTGCGAGGAAGTTTTCGACCGAAGCAATCTTGTCATTCCTCTTTTGTAGTTAGAATTTATTTAGATTTAGATTACTAATCAGTCAGTTGACGGACGCGGACAGGGTTGTAATTTCCGGAAGGCAAAGGACTAATTCATACTCAGTTTCGCGTATTCTTTTTCGAGCGCCTTTTTTGTACCGGGACCATAAACACCATCGGGATCAAGTCCGTATTTTTTTTGAAATTCGACCAGTGCATCTGAAGAACCCGGTCCCCAGATCCCATCCACCTCGAGGCCCGACTGAAGCAATGCATTCAGCGCCTGTTGAATGTATTTAACTTCCGATGGGTTTCCGAGTGTTCCCCGGGCAGCATACAATTCGGTTTTGTATTCATCGATGGTAGTTTTGATAAACTCCTGCCATTTTTCTTCCGAAATATCAAAACGGGCAAGCAGATCGTCGTAGGTAAAAAATCCGCCCGATGATTTTGCAAAGCTGTAGAACTCACTTATATCCGACCGGTTGTCGAAATACAGCAAAAGCATCCTGATTTGTGCCAGATGATACCTGTGTTCGTTAATGTCGGATACCAGTTGATTCAAGGTCACAAAATCTTCGGCGTCCATACGGTCGAAACGCCAGTTGGGAATGCTTTTCAATTCATGGTTTCTCCACTCTGTTCGTTCGTACAGGGTTGCCAGACCTTCGTTCAGCCAAATGGGGCAATCGGGATAATCGGAATGCAGGTAGGCATGAATCAGTTCGTGCAGGACCGTACCATAACCCTGTCTGCCGCCGGTAGCCGCAATCAGGTTGTCTTTTTCGTTGTAATACCCCAGAAACGGAGCGTAGGCTTTTAAATGCGCCGTTGGGTAAAGCGAGTTGGTAGCTTCAATTAAATCAAACGGATTTTCGGTTAACAGAATAGTAAGGTATTGTTGTGGCTTGGCAAAGTTGAATTTGTTTTTAAAGTAGCCGGCAAAGGGTTTAACTCCTTTTTGATAGTGTTCTTCGGCCCCCCGTTGCGTACTTAAACTAACCACTAAAAATTCTTCGTCTGAGTAGAAATCTTCCACCGAGATTTTTCCTGAAATATAGGTGCTTAATTCGTCAGCCGGGTTATTTATATTGACCTGGGGAAGTACTTTCGGAAGGTTATTGACCAGTTCTTCATCCAGTTCGTTGGTGCCTTCTTTTAGAATCATCGCAATGTTTATTCCGGCACCCTGTCTGATTCTTTCCTGCAATTTCTGCTCGTTGATCTTTGTATCGCAGTAACTGATCATATTGTCGAGTTGCTTTATTTGTCCGGCATCGGTGGTTTTGCTTTTCGACTTTGCATACCAGTCCCTGGCATTTGTGTAATCGCCTATATACTTGTAGCCGGCTGCCAGCGCATAGGAATATTTATAGATACCGGGCATCAGTTCGGTCGCTGAGATCAACAGGGGCAAAGCCTCCTTTATTTCCGATTTTGTGGAATTGTCGTTTCGGTAAATGGTTTTATACTGCGCGTACAGCTCTTCTGCTTTTTCCTGGTCGCTTGTTTGGGCCATACTGCCTAGTGTAAGCAGCAGAATTGTTAGGATTAATATCGACTTCATTTCTGTATTTTTTAGGTTGGTTCATTCATGTTTAATCCGGAATATCATCCTTTACCTCCTCTACCGTGGTTGTATCGGTTTGGGTAATTTCCTGCACGGTTGCCGGGGTAGTATTAATTCGTAAAGGCTTTTCTGCCACCATACTCCAGATAATAATGGCAGTTCCCATTAACACAAAAAAGGTTCCGGGGCTGGCCGATTTAAGTTTGGTAGAAATTCCGGATCCTTCGAATCCAAAATCGAATTCCCCGGTGATTCCTTTAACAAGCGTGTCGTGCCCCAGTTTTACAACCAGGTACCCGATTATAAAAGCCGTAATTTTCATCACCAGCACACTAATCATAAATGCGATGGAAACATTTTCGCTTACCTGAATAGCTGCCTGCGATTCGGTACCCATCTCCTGCGAGAGAATACTGTTGCTGCTGAGCGTAATGAACAGAAACAACAGAACCATTTTTATAGTCAGTTTGGTGTTCACAAAATGTTGTTTTAGAATGATTTAATAGTTACCCTTTTAACGAATTAAATCCAGGAAGGTTTAAGTATTGGAGCTAAGATGTACTAAACAATGTTATTCTGGTCATTCTAAATCATGCATTTGCAGGCATCACAACTTCGAGAAAATCACGCGAAGGGATTCGCGCGGCAGCGGAAGGGAAGCAAGAGTTTATCCTTAATCTTCGTGGTAGCTGCTGCTCACGGCCCAGGCGGTAATTCCTGCAATGGTAATTAAACTTCCAACAACAATGGCCAAATTTATATTACGTTGCGTTCTTCTTGCTTTTTTAAGCTGTTTCGAACCGACTCCTTTTTCAGCAATAAGGTTTTCCAGATTTTTAATTTTTCCTTCTAATTCTGTCTTTATCTTTTCAGTAAATTCCATATTATTAATGTTTTAAGCTCTTTTATATTGGAACGTGGAGAACGTTAAAAGGTTTGTTTTTATTTCGATTGAATTTTGGATTTCATGTTCCAGCTTCCGATTAATTGTAATGGGTTTTAGATTGCTTCGTTACACTCGCAATGACCTGAAGTATTGGGCAGGTTCAGCCGCGGACCAGCAAAAAGTCCATCCGGGCATAAGTGTTTTAGGTCCGCGGCGTTATGTTCTTATGTGACTTTGTCATTGCGAGGGAGTGTGCGACCGAAGCAATCTGTTGTTCTGTGCTTGCGCCTCCTCATTGATTTCGGGAGGTTCCGACGGTGGGAAATAGCTTGCTTCTCCGTAAGTTGACGGATCGCAATAAGAGGTGTTATCGTCAATAAGAGAGGGAATACGTTTTTACTCTCCTTCCTCCTGCTCTTGATACACCTGAATCGTGCATTCGTATTCCGGTTTTTCAAACTCGTTTTTGGTGAGCCATTTTTCTGAGATCGCTAACGAACAAACATCGTTTCCTTTGTGCTGTAACTCCCACACTATTCCTTCAGCTTCGGGAAAAGCTTTGCGTCCTTCAATTTGATCGCTAAGCAGGCGGTTGATCAAATTGTTTTCAGAAAGCCCTTAACTCAGTGCTTTCAGTGCAGTTTCTTTGGTCATCTCCTCCGCGTTGTTTTCACCCTTTATTTCCAGTTCTACAAGGTTTACCATACCCTGTGGAAACTTTCCGTTGTAGGCACTGTAAAGCAACTGGTTAATGTTGAAAAAATCGTGGTGAAGATCGATTTCGGAATAATTTTCAAAGACTTTTGTCCGCAGCATTTCGTGCGAAAGATTATCGATCTGTCCGTCGGCTAACTTGTCGGAGCATTTGTAATCGAGAAGAATGGCAGCTGCCTCATGGGGTTCAAAGTCGGAAATGGCCAGAAAAAGATATTCTTTCAATTCCGCGGTTTTTAACTGCGCTGCATCGGGGTATTCAAATCGTGCCAGCAACTCTTTAAAATCTTCGTTGCTCCAGACTCCTTCCAGTTCATTAGTTGTTTTAACATCTTTGATTTTAACTGAATAGTTCATAAATAAAATTTTGGTTTCTATTAATTCCAACTGTCAGGATGGATAATTGTTTGAATTTTATTTTGAATGCCACATCAAACGACGCTACCGTGCTAATCCCCTCGCATGGATCAATGAGGGATTGCGTCCTTTTGTTTAGGAATAACCAGACAATAGTTAAACAAAAAGACAAAAAAGTTGTTTTTTCAGTATGGAAAACAAAAAAACATCAGAAGAAATTCTTTCGGCATACATGAACCATTTGCTGAAAGCAGGATCGCGACCGGCAAGTGTTTATGCCTTTGCTAAAGAACTGGAAATGGAAGAGGCCGAATTCTACAAGCATTTCGGCTCGTTTGAAGCACTGGAGAAAGCGGTATTTAAAGCCTTCTTCGACCAGAGCATGCAGCTGCTGGACAAAAACAAAGCGTACCACGACTTTGACGCTAAGAACAAGGTAATTGCATTTTACTATACCTTTTTCGAGGTGCTGAAAGCCAACCGCAGCTATGTGCTTTTGGCGCTTAACGACCAAAAAGACAAGCTAAAAGTGTTGGCTTCGTTGTCGGAACTTAAAAAGGCCTTTACAGCCTACATCGACGGGCTGGAGATTGAAACACCAAAGTTGCCGCACGAAAAAATTGAAAAATTCAAAGCGCGCAGCCTGAAGGAATCGGCCTGGGCACAACTGCTTTTTACGCTCCGGTTTTGGATAGAAGACACTTCGCCCGACCTGGAGAAAACCGATGTGTTTATCGAGAAATCGGTGAATACGGCTTTTGCCCTGCTTGATGCAACAACGCTTAACTCAGTATTCGATTTGGGTAAATTTCTGTATCACGAAAAAATAATGAGCAACTGATGAAGACCATCGATCATATACCGACTACGAAAATTGAACGGGCCACGAAAATTGTGCAAACGGGCGCCAAAGTGGGGATGAACTACCTGAAGTATTACGGCGATAAACTGAGTTCGACCGAAGAAACGGCACGCGAGAAACTCAACCAGTCGAATGCCTCGGATATATACGACGGACTGAAAGATCTTAAGGGGAGTGCACTAAAAGTAGCTCAGATGCTGAGCATGGAAAAAAACATTATGCCCGAGGCCTACATCGAAAAGTTTTCTTTGTCGCAGTTCTCGGTACCGCCGCTTTCGGCTGCGTTAGTGGTAAAAACATTCCGAAAATATTTTGGCAAAACGCCCGGCGAACTTTTTGATGATTTTAATCCCAATGCCGTGCATGGTGCCAGTATAGGGCAGGTGCACAAAGCCCGAAAAGACGGGAAAGACCTGGCGGTTAAAATCCAGTACCCCGGTGTTTCGGAAAGTATCAGCAGCGATCTGGCTATGGTAAAACCCATGGCGATGAAACTGTTTAACATTCGCGGAAAAGGCTCGGAGGTGTATTTTAAAGAGGTGGAAGAGAAGCTGCTCGACGAAACGAACTACCTGCTTGAGGTGGAGCAAAGCCTTGAAACCATAAGGCAATGCAGTCATATTCCTAATTTACGTTTCCCGAATTATTACCCGCACCTGTCGTCGGAACGCTTTATTACCATGGACTGGATCGACGGGCAACACCTCTCGGAGTTTGCTGCACAGAATTCCGATAAAGCACTGGCCAATAAACTGGGGCAGGCGCTGTGGGACTTTTATATGTTCCAGATCCACAGGTTAAGGAAATTCCACGCCGATCCGCACCCCGGAAATTTCCTGGTGTCGGAAAACAACGAACTGGTGGCACTTGACTTTGGCTGTGTAAAAAGTATCCCCGATTCGTTTTACACTCCTTATTTTGAACTGGCAGTTCCCGAAAACCGGAATAACCCGGAGATATTCACTGCGAAACTTTACGAGCTGGAAATTCTTCGAAACGAAGACAGTAAAGAGGAACTGGTGTTTTTTACCAATATGTTTAAGCGCCTGCTCGATCTGTTTACCCGTCCTTTTCAGTCGGAAACTTTTGATTTCTCCGATGCCGGATTTTTTAAGCGCCTCAGTGAACTGGGAACGGCCTACAGCAAAAATACCGAACTGCGGAATATGAATGGAAACCGCGGATCGCGCCATTTTATTTATATGAACCGGACCTTTTTCGGCCTCTACAACCTGATGCACATGTTAAAAGCTGATGGGATCGTAATTGATAACTACCTGCCGGAAAGCCAAAGCTGGAAGGTAGCATGAACAGAAAACCATATAAACAATTAAGATATGTTTGGATTATTTAAAAAAGACCCGCTAAAGAAGCTACTCAAAAAGCACGATAAATTGACAGAAGAAGCTTTTGTATTGTCACGTACCAACCGTCGTCTGTCGGATCAGAAATATGCCGAAGCAGAAGTCGTTATGCAAAAAATTGAGGCATTAAGAACTTCGCAGTAATTCGTTTGATATACATGCTGAAAAGAAAAGGTAAGATTGCTTTACCTTCCGTCATCTGACTTGGCTACCGCGCGAATGCGTCGCGTGGTTAAGAATGGATTGCTTCGCTACACTCGCAATGACCAGGAATATTGGTTAAGTTTAGCCGCGGACCACGACAAAGACAATCCGGGCATAATTGCTTATGGTCCTCGGCGGGATAAATTTAAATGGCGATGTCACTGCGAGGAGGTACGACGAAGCAATCTTATTTAGGCTTATGCACTAGTGTAGCGTTTTCCTCATTACAATTTACCCCACCAGCGCCCGGCTTTACGGAAGAGCTTTTTGGTGGCCTCCTCCAGTTTTTTATCGGCTTTGCGGTAGGCTTCGCTTTTGTGAATCTTGTCGGCGGTTTCGTCGATCTTTGCTTCAGCCTTATCGAGCCAGTCGCCCTGTTTCTTCTTTTTGGGTGTGTTTTCCTTTTCTGCCGGCTTCTTTTTCTCTTCTTCCATGGATTGCCTCCTTTGTTGATTCTTCAAATTTAAGGAATAAATTTTGGGTGGCAGTGATTGAGAAAGTCTGGAATTCCCGTATATCCTTTTAAACAGAGACCTTCGAGGTTTATGAAACCTTGAGGATCTGTTAATCCTTGTGAAAAACAGAAGATCCTGGCAACGAGAATACTGCGGGAATAAGCAACTTGTCTTTGACCGGCGTTTTCCGTAAATTGAATATCCTTACTAAAAACAAACTAAATTTCACAGTATGAAGACACGACTTTTAATCCTGGCGGTAATCTCCGCACTACTTCTTCAATGCACCCCACAACAAACGGTGGAAAAACCACCGCTGGCACCTGAAAAACCGGTAAGCGATACCTACTTTGGCACCCAGGTGACCGATGACTACCGGTATATGGAGAACACGAAAGATTCCACGGTTCTGAATTGGTTAAAAGCACAAAGCGACTATGCCAAAACAGTGCTGGGTAGTATCGATGCCCGGCAGGAGTTGCTGGACAAAATGTATGATTTCGACAGCAGAAGATCGGTAAGTGTAGGCGGTCTCAGAATTACCGACAATAACAAGTATTTTTACCTAAAAACAACTCCTGAAGACGATACAGGCAAGCTGTTTTTCCGCGACGGTTTAAAGGGCGAAGAGACCTTGCTTTTCGATCCGGAAACCTTTGGCAACGACTCTACAGTAAAATATGTGATCAACAACATCAGCCCGACTTTCGACGGCGAATACCTCGCTTTTGGTATTACACCCAACGGGAAAGAAATGGCCACTTTGTTGATCATGAAAATCCAAAACAAAGAGATTTTACCCGACCGTGTGGAACAGGTGCTGGGCTTTACCTCGTGGCTGCCCGGGAAACAGGAATTCCTGTACATTCGCACAGGTTCGGAAAACGTTCAGGATTTTAATTTCTACCTAAAAGCAAAAACCTGTAAGCACAAACTGAACACCGACGCTTCAACAGATAAAGATTTCTTTTCGAAAGAACTGTACCCGGACTTAGGCCTTGGCCAGATGGATATTCCGATTGCCGCTTTCGACCGGGATTGCAAGCTCCTTTATGCCGTAGCGGCCAATGTCGACAACCGGATGAAACTGTTCTATGCACCCGGCAAACAGGTGACTGCCGGTAAGATCGACTGGAAACCCTTGCTCAACCGCGAAGATGAAGTGTATAACTTTGCTGCCAACAAAACCGATGTTTACCTGTATACACCCAAAGGTGCTCCAAACTTCAAGCTGTTGAGGATGCCGCTCAATGATCTGCAAATTGATAAGGCTGAAACATTTATTCCGGAAGATCCGGAGCAGACCTTATCGGGTTTTACCTTAACAAAAGACGGTGTTTACTATACAAAGAAACTTAACGGGGTACAGGAGAAGTTGTACTTCAAATCTTTTAAGGGGCAAAGTCGCGAACTTAAGCTGCCCTTCGTGGCAGGAACTATTGGCCTCTCAAGTAAAGGCGTTGAATTCAGCGATGTTTGGGTAACGCTTTCCGGATGGTCCCGAAACAGTCAACGATTCAAATACGATCTGGCCGGTGATGAGTTTGTTTTTGAAACCTTATCTGATATACCGGAATTTCCGGAATACGACGACCTGGTTGTCGAAGAAGTAATGGTGAAATCGCACGATGGCGTGGAGGTGCCTTTATCCATTGTCTACAAGGAAGGGATAAAGAAAGATGGAAGCAACCGTTTACTATTGTTTGGATATGGTGCTTATGGCATTTCAATGAATCCATATTTTAGTGCCAACCGATATTTATGGTGCCTCGAAGGTGGTATTTATGCGGTGGCCCACGTTCGTGGTGGTGGCGAACTGGGCGAAAAATGGCACAAAGCCGGTTTTAAAGCCACAAAGCCAAACACCTGGAAAGATTTTATAGCCTGTGCCGAATACATGGCCGACAATGGATACACTACTCCGGGAAAAATTGCAATTTACGGAGGTAGTGCCGGAGGTATACTAATTGGCCGTGCAATGACGGAGCGCCCTGACTTGTTTGCTGCTGCAATTCCGGCAGTTGGCGTTATGAATGCTGTACGAACTGAACTGGAACCAGGTGGCCCTGCCAATATTCCTGAATTTGGTACCGTGAAAGATTCTGCTGAGTTTTTTGCCTTACTTGAAATGGATGCTTACCATCATTTGGAGGAAGGTGTGAACTACCCGCCAACTTTAATTACGGCCGGCATGAACGATCCACGGGTTTCGGTATGGAATCCGGCGAAATTTGCCGCGCGTTTACAAAAGATCAACCAGGACAATAATCCGGTTATATTCAGGGTGAATTATGAAGCCGGGCACGGTATTGATAACACCAAAAGCCGGAATTTTGAGGAACTGGCAGATATTCTCAGCTTTGCACTCTGGAATACCGGATCAGAAAAGTTTACCCCTGAAAAATATTAACGAATATTCTTATTACGCTCCGCTACAAACAAATGGTAGCATAAAAATGAAAGAAACCTTCGAGGCTAATATTAGCCTCGAAGGTTTTTTATAATATCAAAGACTTATCCTTCCTCAACAAGAGTTATTAAGGAAATCAACCACTTCCCCCTGATTCTGTAATAAAGAAGAGAATTTCGAGCTTGTTAAAACCTCAAAGTTTTTTTGTAGATAAAACCCACCAATCAGTACAATTCCAAAATGAATAATTAGTAAAAAATACTTCAGGAGGAACACACATCCTCGTTTTTTGCAGAAATCAATAATTCCCGAAATCATCGAATAATATCCTTGCCAATATCCATAATTACAGGCCTTTGGTTTGCAAAGACTGGTTGTCTTGAGACTTGTTTACGGCCTAACTTTGTAATGAAAATTCAATGAAACCTGTAACAAATAAAAATTAGAAATCATGAAAAATTCAGACATCAAACTCAGATTAAAAGGATTTAAGTACTTCTGCAGATATATTGAAAATCCTGGTTCGCAGTACGATCCGATGGTTTTGCTGAGCGGCGCCTTCCAAAATATGGATTCGTGGAAAAATTTTACCAAAGTATTGTCGAAAGATTTTTCAGTGGTTCTGATCGATCTTCCGGGTAGTGGAAAATCAGATTTCCTTCCCTATCAGTTTGGAGGCGACTTCCTGGTGGAAGCTATTAACAACATGTTCAATCATCTTGGCATTCAAAAAGCCAATATTATTGCAGCTTCTTATGGCACGCCAACGGCATTTAATTTTGCCGCAAAATATCCCGAAAAGGTGGCTCACTTAATTATGGGCGGTGTAATGAAAGAAATGCCCGAAGAGCGTGTAAAAGATGTGGAGCGGATTTATCAATACGAACAAAAAGGAGATCTGAAAGCTTTTGCCCGCGAAACAACAAAACTGCTGTTGAATTGCGACGAATGTAAAAATGTAAAAAGATCATCGCTTGTGAAAAGAGTAATGGAATGCTCGCTGTCAAGGATCTCAAAATCGGACACCAAAAATATGGCTGAAAACACCCGCCGGATCTTGCACCACGGTGCACTGGATCTGAAAAAAGCTGCAGGTGTACCTACCCTTGTTTATACCGGTGAATACGACCATTTTACAAAACCTGAATATTGCCGTGAGGTGGCTGGTTATTTCAAAAAAGCCATTTTTACTACTGTTAAAAAAGCCGATCATTTGTTTCACATTGAACAAACCAAAACCGTTATTGAAATGGGAATCCGTTTTGTAAAAGGAATAGCTCTTGAATCGCTGTCTCAATTGAATAAAATTGAATACCTGTCGAACGAAGAAACACCTGTTCGCGCCTTGAATGTGGCCACAACCATGGCCAGCTAAAGGAGTCCGGCTATACTAAAGAACACAATTACTAAATTGAAATGTTTTTGCGCCGTACTTAAGTGCGGCAATGAATGAATAATCCTTATGAATTTTGATTTTCCGGAAATCTTGTAATTTGTAGGATACAAAATTTCCGGAAAATCATTGAATAGTTAATGATTTAAGCCACCGCACTAAAGTACGGTGCAAAAACAATAAAAATAATTATTGAAGTAAAGTGAAATACGGCATTCAAACCACCTGTCGTTGCAGTTTTTGCACGGCATGCAGTTGTTCGCTAAAAAAGCGGTTACGCTCTTTGGCCCCCGATACACTTATCCGGTTCGATTTTCGCAGGATCCCTTTAAAATACTTGTCGAGTTCCATGCAAAAAGTCTGGTTGGTAGTATGCAGCAAACTGAGTACGTTAAAAGTGAGGTAAGCACTGTATCCCCGGTCGGTTCGAACAAGAATGGTGTTGTCGTTTAGCACCACCTCGTTCACATACAATATAAAGTTGTTTTCTACGCCCTCGGGCGCAGTGCCGTATAAGTACTTAAAACCGTACTCGGTTTCTTTTTGAATGTGATGAATCCATTTTTCTGTTTTATCCAGTAAATTGTAGAAATCATCCTTATTTGAAAAAAAGCCCGACACCCAGTAAAACTCGATCTGGCTCAGCAATATTTTAAAGGTCTGTTCATTCCAGATTTCGATGGTAGGTATTTTTGCCGCCATGGCAAGTGTCTTCCTGCCCTTTTGAAAGGTGTCATCAGAGATCTCATTAAACGAGAACATTTTTTCCTCGTATTCAGGAAACTGAAACAGTGTTTTCTCCCAGAAAAAAACTTTAAAAGCAGCGATTTCGGGCAACTGAAAATAATGAAATAAGGGAGGATCTTTTGCGGCATATAAAATCTCACTCTTCCCCATTGTATTGATAAGAACAAGATCGGCATAAACTTTTTCCAGCCAGTTGGCTACCTTAAATGTTTGGGCTCCGATAGCCGAACAATTAAAATTTACGCTACCCGAATTTTCTACACCAAACTGGTCGAGGGAGATATTAAAATGATCTTTTAGTTTGAACAGTTCCTCCAGGGATAAAGGTTTTTCTCCCCGTATTCTTCGATAGGCACTATCCTGACTAAGGCCAAGAACTTCTGTGATCTCGAATACCAGGGATACATTGGGCGGTAATTTCGATTTTATTTCCTGAAATATTTCCCGCTGAACTGTAACCACCTCATTCATACGATTAAAATTAGCTAATAAATCCATATTACGCAACACAGGAAATATCGCAGCTCGAAGTTTCCTTCCTCGGGAAGGAGGGTTTGGCCGTAGACACGGGTGGTTAGATCATATATACTGAGGATTTAATCCTTAAAATTGGAGATAGACCTTCAAGGTTTTGGAAACCTTGAAGGTCTATAATAGTTCCGGGATTAAAGTAAAATTTTTGCTGTAGCAGGAAGTCCTTACCTCGCAATGATCATATCTCGCAGCGACCAAAGGATGAACAGCACATCCTTTTTGGTTTCCTCGGTCATTCCGTGCTTATCGAGCACCAGCAGAATATCGTCGACCACATGCGTGTACTCCTCGCGGCTGATGTTCATCCCTGTGTGAGTCTCTTCCATCGACCTGCCTGTGTACTCTACATTTCCTCCGCTGCCGGCACTAAAAAAATCAACGGTATGTTTTTTGATCACAGCCAGGCGTTCAGGTTCATCGCCATAAGGAATAAAACGTGCATTGATAGCAGGATTTTCCATGTGCGTTTGAACAACGTCATCGACAATGGTAGTTATTCCAATGGTTCCGCCCAGACGTTCAAATAATGTGGCTTTTTCAACTTCTTTTGTTGTTTCCATTTTACAGTATTTTAATTTGAAGAATATCAGTTTGATGCAGGTATCTTGGCCTTTTATTCGATGAAGACAAAACCAATAAAACCAGCGCTTTATTCAAAATTACGGCACTCCATTTGAAACAAGTCCCACTTTTGGTTCAAAGGATACCACATTTGGTTCAAACCGGATCAAAGGTGCTTTTACACCATTAAACTTTTATAGGCTGAAGGAGTCAGTCCATAGACTTTACTAAAACATTTAGCAAAATAAGAAGGGCTGTTAAATCCTCCGTTATAGGCTACTTCGGCAATGTTACTGTTTTTCTTGTGCAGTTGTTGTCTGATACGTTTTATACGATAGCGCATCAGAAAGCCATTTGGGGAAGTCCCGATAAGCGCTGTCATTTTCCGGTACAATTTTGATTTGCTTAACGCCAAATGCCTCTCAAAACCTTCAACGTTCAGGCCAGAATCCGTCCAAGCGTTTTCAGTAAATTCCACCAGGCGGCTTAAAAACTGCTGATCAGCCTCGGACAATACAAAAATCCGGTTGCCAAAAGAAGTATGATGCACATTCTCGCTTCGGTACAGATCGTTCACTTCTTCCGAGATGCTGATCCCGGAACTCAGAAAACACATCCTTTCCGCCAGCTTTACAGTATCCTCAAACAACGAGTTTTTTTCGGTTACAGGAACTCCGGCACTTAATCCGATTTTTAGCCCGGGCAGTTCGCCCGTTGCTTTTTCATCAACTTCCGACTGAAGCTGATTGGCACACTTCACGGCCTTTGTAACTGAGGTAAACGATACCAGGAACCGATTCTCCCTGTTGCTTACCACCCTTCCACCAAAGTGCTGAACCATATTATTTACAGTCTTTTTGTAGTTATTGTTGTGTTGTTGAAGCGACTGTTTATTGTATTCGTTATATGAATGTATAGCCGGCTCTACGGCCATAATGATCCGGAATGCAGGATCGTTGATGATATTCAAACGGGTATTTTTTGCTGTTACCGGATCCTCTATTCTGCCCAGAAACGATTCAACAATCGATGGGTCCACTTCGATGATCCGGTGGGGAATTTCGCCATGCGCATGATCGTGCATCTCCTTTAACTTCTCCTCATTGGGTGCTTCGATCAAACAAAACGCCGTTTTTCGTTCATCGTCGAACCAATAAGTAAGTCCCCGGCAATTAAATTTGTGTTGAACTTTTAAATCCTGCTGATGTAATTCCGCCACATTTTCGGCAGTTACCTCGGCAGAAACATCGTGGCGATCCATGTAAATAGGCATAAGCTTAGCTTTAGTTTCGGCGTTGCTGAAAGTTCGGACAGATATTCATGCAGCAATATCACTGACAATCTGACCAATACAAAAACAACAACGCGCCCCAAAAAAAGTTCCCAAGGCCGATGTGAAGACTTAATGTCTCTATTAATTAAAACTCCTCGAAGAAAAGACAATCCTTCAGCTGATAGATCGTGAAAGTTAGCTATTCGGCTTGCATCGACCAGCCCGGAAGGAACCAGCCTTTTTTGGTTTCGATGGTTCGGACATGTTGTACCATATTCTGCCACAGCTTTCTGAAATCATCCCGGTATTCTTTCATCATTGCATCTTCCGTCTCTCGTAAAGCGGCCTCGCTAACGTCCTGAACTTCGAGTATCCAGCAAGGAGTATGCTCGCCAAAAACCACCTGGTAAATGTCCCAGGAATAATCGGTGCCAATGCTTTTGTAAAACTCGATGTATTTTTTAGCGGCTTCAGCAGCTTCTTTTTCATGTCCCGATTTAAGGTAAATAAAGCTCCATTCGTGGAAACCTTTTCCTTCCTCATCCTGCCCGTCGCCATCGGGATGGAACGACAATTCCTTGTTCCACATCACTACTGACTGGCTGATGTTAGAGAGATCGCGGAATTTGGCATCCCCGTCGAATCCGTTTTCTTTCATCTTCTGACTCACATTCATCATGGAGGCATAAAGTTCGTCGATGCCTGCAAAGTTCTTAATTGGCATGGCCCAGTAAAACGAATTCTCGCTGGTTTGATAAGCCCATACCGTCATATTAAGATCCAATTCATTAAAAAGATCAATGGCTTCCTGCTGTACTTCCCAGAACTGAGCCAAATCGGCCGGAGCCACAAACTCTTCCATCAAAAAAATGAGACCGGGATCTTCTGCTTCCTGCGCTTGTAAGTTATTTACATAAAATGCACCCACTACCAGGCACAATACGAGTAGTAAGGAAAATTTCTTCATGGTAATAATTTTTGGTGAAACAATAAACTGGCTAAATGCAGCTTAACCGGGTAATAAGTACTAATCAAGTTACAAAATTTTAAACCCTTATGAAAGATAATGCGCCCGCAAAAGAGAAAAGCCGGTATATCTGAATGAACAATTTGATACGGAATTCGTGCAGAAGAAATAAACGGGATCTGAATTATGAAAACAGTGTTCGAATCAATGTTATTCAGAGCAAAGACAAACGATAAAGTGTAATAAAAATATTCGCTACCGATCAGTTTAGGTTTTAAGGTTAACTTTTAAACCCAGGATCAGTTTACCTCGAACCACTTCAACGAATTAGGTTCAATGATCAGGTAATATTGCTGGTCGTCTTCATTGTACATAAGATCTTCATAGAAATAGTAAGCGGTAAATTCTTCCGATTCATAAAGTGCACCATTTTCAAGATATAGCTCCGCCTGAAACTTAATCACAAGCCTGTCGCGCGTATTTTCAAATTCGAACTGATAAGGCTGTGGCAAAACAAAAGTTCCCTTGTTTTGATCGAATGATGTGCTGTCGACCATAAAATATGGATCATATGAGTACTCATCACCTCCTTGACCGCTGCAGAAAATTTTGCTGATATCACCTGTTATAACAACTTTTTCGGGAGAATTCTGCAAAAGTGCAGGAGTAAATGGGATAATGGCTTTTAAATATATCGTTGGTTCTTCCGCATCCATTTTTGTGTCGTCGCAAGTGGTACTTTCCTTGTCAGAAAAGATATTACAGGCACTAAATGCAAACAAGATCAATATGAGGGAAATCCGAAATAGTTTGAATGTGCTTCTCATCTTAATGCTTATTTAAAATTATGTATCAGACCTTCGAGGTTTCAGATACCCCGAAGGTCTTTATTGGTGAGAACAAATAAACTAACTTTTACCCAATCCTAAAAACGGAGTAATGGCTACTCCAACACCAAATGTTGAATAAAGAACTCCATCATTCGGTCGCGATTAACAGCCGTGTGACCACGATCGGGACCTACCTGCACCTCGAAGCTTTTACCGGCTTTCTGCAGCGCCTGTATCAGCTGCAGCGAGTTCGACGGATGCACATTGTTATCGGTAGTTCCGTAGTAGATCATCAGGAAGCCTTCAAGGTTCTCGGCATAATTACGGAGGTTGGCCGCCTCGTAACCCTCCGTATTATTCTCCAGCAAATTCATGTAACGTTCG
This sequence comes from Maribellus mangrovi, assembly GCF_037646455.1. Taxonomy (NCBI): domain Bacteria; kingdom Pseudomonadati; phylum Bacteroidota; class Bacteroidia; order Marinilabiliales; family Prolixibacteraceae; genus Maribellus; species Maribellus mangrovi. Next base: position 1,606,292 of record NZ_JBBIXN010000001.1, read on the forward strand.
GTGTAAATGTTATCGTAGTTACGCCAATCCATAACTCCTGAATTGGCCACTGCTGCATGGAAAACTTCAGGGTGACGCAAAATACAGGCCGCTGCAGTGGTTCCTCCGTACGAAGTGCCAAACACGCCTACCCGATCCTTATTCACATAGGGACGATCGTAAAGGGCTTTAATTCCTTCAGCAAAATCATCCTGTTCAACAATGCTTAAATGACCATACAGTTTATCGAGCATTCTTTTGCCTTTCCAACCGGCATTACGTCCGTCGATATTCACCACCAGGAAACCGTATTCGCAAAGTGAATTGGGAGTAGCAAAATTCTCACGTACAGCATTGGTGGCCGGACCGCCATAATTCGACAGAATAACCGGATATTTTTTATTCGGATCGAAATTGCTTGGGAAATGGATCATGCCGTGCAGTTCAGTTTCGCCATCGGCAGAAGTAAAGGTGTAGATCTCCGTTTTTTTCAGGCTAAGCTCTTCAAATTTGCTTATGTCGCTGTCGGCCAGCTGAGCCAAAACTTTGCCTTTAGCATTCAGCAACTGAGTAAACGGCGGTGTGTTGTGTGTTTCCGCTATATCGACAATGTACTTTCCATCGGGCGATACCGAAACACTGTGTGTAAACGCCGGATCAGTCAGGCGAACATCACCTTTACCATCCAGTTTAACACGATGTAACTGAAGTTTCATATGGTTATCGCCACTGCGCGCCAAGTAATAAAGCTGATTATTTGCCTCATCGATTTTAATCACGCCGGCCACTTCAAACTCATGTGAAGTAATGGGATTGACCAAACCTGCTTTCAGATCGTATAAATAATAGTTCTTGAATCCGTTTCGTTCGCTTTCCCAGATAAAGCGCCGCTGATCTTCGAGGTACTGCATGTACGGGTGATTCTCAGTAAAACTTGCCGGCCATTCTTCACGAACCACCACGCGGCATTTACCGGTTTCGGCATCAGCAGCTGTCCATTCCATAATATCCTGCTTCCGGTTGGTGCGGTGGAATAAAAGCTCGGTTCCATCGGGGGCCCACTCGATCCCATACACATAATGACCAACTACATTATCTTCAAATGGCTGTCCGTCGCGTACATCAACAGTTATTGTTTTCTTTGTCGCGAGATCATAGATCATCAGATCGACCACCGGATTAACCGCCCCAACTTTGGTATAGGCTTCAATATTCATCGAGTCGTAAAGCTCGGTTTGTTCGTACTGCAAGTAATAATTGCGCACCTTGCTCATGTCGAAATGATAAAAAGCCAGCTTGCTGTTGTCGGGCGACCACCACATGGCGTGCAGTTGATCGAGCTCCTCGCCGTAAACCCAGGTAGCCGTACCAAAAGTAAAACGCTTCTCAATCGGTCCTTCTTTGGTAACGGCGTATTCGTCGCTTCCGTCGGCCTTGCTGATGTAAACATTCCCGCTTCGGTAAACGGCTTTTAATGATTTGTCGGGCGAAGTTTCTTCGGCATATTGACGGCCCCGCTGCGGACGACCGGCATACATCCTTCGGTAACGTGCCATCATCGATTCTTCTTCCGGAGCATCGCCAAGCTCCTCTGCTACTTTCTTTTTTAAATCGAATTGGTATTGTTTTCCATCCTGGTTATAGGTGAAGGATTTTCCATCCTCGGCCCAATCGGCAGAAATGCGACCGGGGACTACCGAATTTCGGATTTGTGGAGCTTTTTCCTGGTATTGCTCATATCCGGGCATACTTTTTATCCATTGCTGGGCTGACGTTTGAACAGAGGTAACGAGGGTCATAATGACAACAATGACCGATAAGGCAGATTTTTGATTCTTCATCGCAACTTAATTTCGAGATTTAATAATTAGAACAGCACATAAACATACAGCTGAACAATGAATATTCAAAACATAAATGTCATGTTTTTTAAAATACAGATGCACAAAAATTTATCAGGATAATTTTGAGTAGATGATAAGCTGCGATTCCGGATCTTCCCGCTTACATCGCATTGCCCGACTGGTCGCTCATAAACATATATACAATAGTTGCAAGACAAAGCAGCAAAGTATAAAAGTAAAGCGATTTTAAACTGAACTTTGCTTTCACCCAAAAAAAGGCAGAAAATATGGGAATAAAAAACACCATGCCAAGCATGGGAAGCCAAAGCAATTCGAAAATCGCCCCTGTAAAATCGCTCATGTAAAAATCGTAGTAACGTCCAAATACCCAAAATGCTGAAACCACTATTGCCAGCAAAAAAACGATGCTGCTTACCGTTCGATTATATTTTAAAGATGATTTATTCATTGGGTCGCTTGTTTGCTTTAAAGTTACTACTAATCGGTCAGAAAGAAAATCAGGTTGCAAGCTTACTAATCCTTCAACTCCCTGGACTTCTGAATTTCGGCAAAATTGTTCATATAACCTTATGTCGGTTTCGGAAACCTTCGTTCGGAATAGATCATCAGCGAAATGGCAAACAGCAACAGTACGATTCCGGTAGAATAGGTGATGCTAAAACCCGACCATTCGTACAACTTAATCCCAATAACCGGAGCCATCAAGGCACGCAAGCCGGTTAAAAACAGGTGCACACTCTGGTAATCGGCGGCTTCATCGGGCTGGCAAAAGTAACTGCTGCCAATGCCCCACAAAATGGGCATACTTCCCATAAACAAACCGTTAAAGAAAACGGCCACCATCAGCATGTGATAAATTTTTATACCATACACTTCGGTGTAGCCATTGTAGTATTCGGTTAATGCTGTAAACAGGATAAACAGCATCAGCGAACCAAAAGTAATGATGGCAAAGCGACGCGGATCGCGCTGGCCAATAAAGCGCCCGAAGAATGGCAAAAAGGCAATGGCAACCAGATTAAAAGCATTTTTATAAAAGGCCAAACTCGAATAATTCAGGTGCAGAGCGCGCTCGTAAAAAATGGTGATCACAGCGTGTGTGCTCATCCAGGCAAAACCATACAGCATAAAACCCATTTCGAGGTGCCGGAAGGCCCTGTTGTGTTTAAGAATGTTGAAAATCCGAAGGAATGACTGCTGCAGGGCTTTCCACAATGGCGTGTCGATGACTTCTTCTTTCTGAACAAATTTTATTTTGGTGAGCTGAAAAATGGAAAGAATGGCCAGAATCCCAACAATGGGATAAAATATCTTGTAAGAATTGGGATTCCAGTCGAGCAATAACCCAGCTATGAAAGTGGACAGCAACATGGTTACTTTTTGCAGGGTCACCGAATAACCAAACAGTCTTCCAAAATTTTCGTGCCTGTAATTTCCTTTTAAATATTGATTAACCGAGGGAATAGCCACAATCCTCGACATAAAATAAAGCAGGAATATGCCCAGGAAAAATGTGTGGTAAATAGGCGGAAGTCCTTTATTGTGGCTCACATCGGGGAAAAAGGCCAGGCCTACAAGTGGCAGTTTGGAAACTACGGCAATGCTGCGCAACAAAACTTTGCGGTTGGTATAGCGGCGCAGGATTTCGTTGGCCACCATCGCAAATAAAAACACTACCATGTTAAACTGAAACAGAAAGGCTAGCTGTACATTGCTTCCTTTTAGCGACTTAATAAAAATAAACTCCGTGAGCACCAGGGCTCCGGCAGCAATCCCTTCAATACCGCTGTAAAACAAATGCAGTTTTAAGGTCAGGCTTTCCTGTGGACTTAAATCTTTAAAAATTCGCATAAGTTATATAAAGGCCGCAAATGTAAAAATGTTTACAGAATTGTTGCACGGATTGCAATATAGCGCTGCCTGTTTGGGATTAATTATCTTAAATCAGAAATTACATGTTAGTCCCGGAGGGATGAAACATTTAAAAAACGTAATAATCTGTTATGATTTTACCCCGCAACAAAATTCATCCACGAAGTGTTCTCTTCATAATCATCAACCACCTTCTCACTGTTTTTAAACGTAAAGGACGACATTAGCTTCGTAATCTCCTGCTGGAGAAATGTGACGCTGCCATCGATAAGTTCTTTCTTAAATCCTTTGTCTCCCAAATCAAGCACCTGGTTCAATGAAATTACTCGACCGATGATCTTACCCATATCAACAAGTTTCCGTTGCGGGATTTGAAGATCGAGGTTAAAATCGACCTGTTTCTTTACAAAGTGAACAGCCTTGTCAGTCAGGTCAAAGCTTTTCAGAAACTGAAAAAGGTTACGTTCTTTGGCACGTTTCATCATCTTTACGAGCGCCTCCGAAATTTGTGCATAGAGGATGTCGTTTGATCCTTCAAAAATCTGAAACGGTCGGCTGTCGGCTATACCGCGCCCTGCAATGTGGTTGAGTTTATAAGCTTTTGCGCCTACCAACTGAACCGCCGATTGTGCAGCTTCCTGCATTAAATCGGTAACGACACTTTTTACTGCGTTGGCCTCCATTCCTTCCGAAGACAGATCCACATCGAGGCCGGCTTTTTCGCTGCTGTTGGCACACATGGCCGAGCATATTGTGTACGAGGCCTGCAGATCCGTCAAACGGTGTTGTACCTGGTCGTAATGAAAAAGACTTTTACCTCCAACCATTCTTTCTTTACTGTGGTTCAATGCTTCATCCAGCATGCGCTGAATAAATCCCATACCCATTCCCGGGAATTGCATCCGGCTGCGATGAAGCAAATCGAGCATCATTTTAACGCCGGTTGTATGGGGTACCAACTTATGAGCCAAAGGCAATTGTACATCAATTCGGTTTCTGCCATAAGGAATAGCGTACAGTCCGAGGTTTTCAAAAAACTCTTCTACCACAATATTTTGCCCGGGTGCATTTACATCGCACAGAAAAAAATCGATATCGCGCATCAATTTATCCGAGTTGGATTTTTGCCTTCCCGAAAGTAACCAAAAGTCGGCCCAACCAGTTAATCCGGCCCAATGCTTTTTACCTTGTAAATGAATTTTCGATCCCTTTTCGGTATAATAAGTTTGCATGTTCAGCGCATCGCTGCCATAATCCGGTTCGGTGATCATCAGTCCGCCCATGGCTTTTTCGTTTAAAAAACGATTGAAAACCCCGGCTTTTACCTCGTCCTGACCAAACTTGCCAAAGGGCTGCAAGAACAGTGCTGAATTAATGCCAAAGGTTAAAGAAAGTGCAAGCGATTCATACGATGCCGTTGCCAACAGTCCAATATTCTCTTTCATTACGCCACCGCGGCCACCATATTCTTTTGGAATACCTACCGATAGCGGATTTACCGACATGATCTCACGCAGTACAAAGGGTGGTAATCCCCGCTTTAAACTGAGTTGATCGATATCTGCCCGTACATGAAAAACCTGTTTCATCTTTTCTTTCAGGTTGTCTGCAAATTGAGAAAACGGGATATGCTCAAATTGATTTTTATCGGGTACCGAAACTGATTCGGTTGTGGCTGCTTGCATAAATAAATTATTAGAGATGGTTTCCTTCAGTGAAAAGCCATTGGATTATTTAAACGGATTCTAAACAATTTTGTTTTTAAGATTTGTGCCTATCGTCTGAAAACCTCTAAAACCAATTCCTTCCTAAAAGAAAAAAGCTAAATTTGTTGACTTACCATACGTCTGTAATATTATGTATAAAACTGTCCGGATAAAAAGCCAACTGATAATTTTATTATTAACGCTGTTCGCATTAGGTGCAATCGCTCAAAGAACATCATTTACACGCCAGGATACTTTGCGGGGTAGCATTACTCCCGAACGGGAATGGTGGGACCTGAGCTATTATCATTTAAGCGTGAAGGTGGATCCGCAAGACAGCAGTGTTTCGGGAACCAACCTCATCCGCTACGAGGTGCTCACGCCAAAGCAATTGATGCAGATCGATCTTCAAACTCCCATGAAAATTAGTAAGGTTACCCAAAACGGTGAGGAGATCGACTTCAGGCGCGATGGTAATGTTTGGTACCTCTCCCTGAAACAAGAACAAAACCCAGGTGATACCAACGAACTACTGGTCGAATTTTCGGGGCAGCCCAAGGTAAGTCGTCGTCCGCCATGGGATGGGGGTGTTGCCTGGAAAACAGATGCAAAAGGAAATCCTTTTATCGCGAATGCCAACCAGGGCGCCGGCGCAAGTTTATGGTGGCCCTGCAAAGATCATCCATACGACGAACCCGACAGCATGCTTATCAGCGTTACTTTTCCCGATGATCTGATGGATGTTTCCAACGGCCGGCTGCGCAGCATAGAAAAAAACAACGATGGAACTAAAACTGTCAACTGGTTTGTGGCCAATCCGATCAATAATTACGGAGTGAACTTTAACATTGGGAAATACGCACACTGGCACGAAACCTTTAAAGGAGAAAAAGGCGACCTCGATTGCGACTTCTGGGTGATTGACTACAACCTCGAAAAAGCCAAAGAACATTTTAAACAAGCAACCATGATGCTGGAAGCTTTTGAATACTGGTTTGGTCCTTATCCTTTCTACGAAGACGGTTACAAACTGGTGGAAGTGCCTTATCCGGGAATGGAACACCAAAGCTCGGTGACTTACGGCAACGGTTTCCGCAACGGATTTACCGGTCGCGATATCAGCAATTCGGGATGGGGTGAAAAATTCGATTTTATCATCATTCACGAATCCGGGCACGAGTGGTTCGCCAATAACATCACTTACTTCGATGGGGCCGATATGTGGATACACGAAAGCTTTACCAATTACTCCGAGAATCTCTTTGTCGAGTATTTCTGGGGTAAAAAAGCCGGTGGTGAATACATTCGCGGAAGTCGGCTGAGTATTAACAACGATCGACCAATTGTTGGCGTCCATGGCGTAAATTATTCCGGATCGGGTGATATGTACCCCAAAGGAGCCAATATGCTGCACACCCTCCGGCAAATGGTCGATGACGATGAAAAATGGCGTTCGATCCTTCGTGGATTAAACAGGGATTTCTACCATCAAACCGTAAAAACCAAAGAGATCGAGGAATACCTGATCGAACACACCGGTCTCCCTTTGGATGGCTTTTTCAGGCAATACCTGTACGATGTCCGGATACCGATTTTTGAATACGCACTGATTGATAGTAAGATGCGTTACCGCTGGGGAAATGTGGTGCCCGATTTCAAAATGAAAACAAAAGTGCACATCAACAACGAAATACACTGGTTGGAGCCTTCGCGCCGCTGGAAAGAACTTGAACTGGACAAAAAGATCACCAGCGTGGAGGTAGACAAGGATTTTTACGTGGCTAGTTTTGAACTGGCCCGTTTAAAGGACTAATCAATATTTATTCGTTTTTAATCGGAGTAATTAATACACTTCAGCATTTTCTCCCTTAAAAATATAGGCTGTATTAAACTGCCACGAAAGCGACAAGTACCAAACCTGCGAAGATTTGTAACGACGTAAATCAGAAACAAAATTGTTGTCGGAATAATCGTGATTTAAAAAGTCGTTGAGGTAATATTTAAATTTCAAATTGATTCCTCGGGGAAACTGGACTCCGGCAATCACCGAAGGCATTATCGATTCCGTTTGACTGCCAAACCATTTATTGGTTTTGGTTTTCGAACCTTCGCGGTCGTGACTGCCCCAGTATTTCTCTTTAAAATGAATGGGAAATTCCACTTCGCCACCTCCAAAAATATAGAGGTTTTTATCGAAAGCACCCAGTTTAAGGGCAAGCGGAATACCTCCGGTGTAAACACGGCGTATGATTTTATAGTTTTGATAGTCATTGATGGCCCCGTTGTGGAGTACCTCATCGGAAATCAAACCCACGTTCTTCACTCCCAATCCCGTGTAAAAACCCACGTTTTCATTAAAATCAACGTGCCAGTACTGCGAAATATGAACAGCCATGGTAAAACGTAAAGGAACTCCGGAAACCTCTGCTCCGGGAAATTGTTGCAGGTATTCGTCGCTAAACTCCACAGTACCATTCGAAAAGATCATTTCACCGCTTGTGATAGGATACACTTTCTGAGCCAAAGATCTTCCGAAACCAAGTATAAGAAAGAGAACCAGAAGTAGCGTAATTTTTTTGAGCGAATTCACATTTCTTGTTTTCATTCTATTCAGGTTTTTTAGATGGTGTAATTTACAACAGAAAAATCAAAACTTTATAACTCTGTCTTCTGTCAGGCAGATTCTGTTATTTTAACGTTTGCACGGCTAATAATATTATCTCTAATGTACTGGCAACCGCAACACCATAAACATTGCCATAAAATAGAATTTCTATACATTTATAGCTTTCAAATACAAACTATGGATGTTTCAATTCTGAAAAAAGTTTTACGTCTGTTGCTCTTCTCCACGCTGGTGATTTTAGTATCCTGCTCGAAAGAGGAATCTGAAACTCTGTTGGTGGGTGATTGGGAAGCATTGAGTTTTATTACCTCCGAACCGGTTGACGAAAACATGGATGGAACAGCACATTCCGATCTTTCTGAAGAAATGGATTGTGTTTCAATGGAAGCTTCTTATACTGCACGCGGCAATTTTACCATAACTTCCTACGAAGCTACCTACGACATCGAGATTGTAAATGGAGAAGTGATTCTTACACCAACAGGCTGCTCCCCAATTAACGAAACCGGAAAATGGAGCCTGAATGATGCTGAAACCATTTTATACCTCGAGTTTGATGTTCCCGGGAAAGATGAACCAACGCTGGTAGATGTTCAGATTGAACTTTCGGAACAAATACTGGTGATGAAAGGATTGCCGTTCAGCGACGATGGAAGTATTACCTACACTGTTGAATTGAAAAGAAAATAACTCCGATAAAAGGAAAACCAAAAGTTAAAGGATCAACCATAAGAACAGACCATGAGCCAAAGGAACCGTTACAAAAGCATTTTATTGAACCTGTTTGTTTTACTCGCCACAGTTTATCAATCGAAAGCACAAAGCAATAGCCAGCTTATTCAATTAAATACGGATGAGGAATACCAGCAGATCACCGGTTTTGGAGCCTCGCTTTCTTTTTACGAAAACTGGTTGACAGCTCATCCCAACAAAGCCGAAATTTACGATGTTATTTTTAAGGAATTGAGCCTCGATATTCTCAGGGTGCGCAATGCCTACGACTACGATGCCGGAATGGTGGATCGGGTAAAAGAATTTGTTGATGCCGCAAACGTTTCGCTGGGGCACCCCATTCAACTGCTGGTTACCTCGTGGGGACCACCTGCCTACCTGAAAAGTAATAACGACAGAAGCAACGGTGGAACCCTGAAATACACCGGAAGCGGCAGCAGTATTAGTTTCGATTATGAAGGATTTGCCAGCTGGTGGAACAAATCGCTGGATGATTACAATGCAAAAGGTATTTTCCCCAGCTACATCAGTATTCAAAACGAACCCGACTTTTCTGCAACATGGGAAAGCTGCCTGTTGCAACCCACGCAAAACAACAGCCAGAAAATTGCCGGTTACAATAAAGCGCTCGATGCGTTTTACGACAGTGTTTCTGTGCGCGAAAATGCACCAAAATTTATTGGCCCCGAGTGTATCGGTATTGGTTACAATGCGGTAGAAAACTACATTAATGCTCTCGACTTATCGAAACTGCATGCCATTTCACACCACCTGTATCACGGGGCCGAAGGCGGAAATGTCGCTGACGATCCGTTTACATCCGACGCCTACACCAAGCTTGGGAAATTCCATCCTGAAGTGCCTCATTTCCAAACCGAATATTCTCGTGCCGACTGGTTTCCGCTGGCGGGCATGATATTCCAGTCGCTGGCCACCGAAAGCGTGAGTGCCTTCCTGTACTGGGATCTGATCTGGAGCGGCAGCGGGCTTGTTAACCTGCATTTCCCCTGGGATCCGTCGCAATGGACGAACGATAAAGGCTACAACCGAAACAAAGATTTTTATGTATTTAAACACTATTCAGCATATATTCATCCGGGCTGGACAAGGATAGGGACTTCCGGAACCGGCTATTTTTTAAAATCCACTGCATTCATAAGTCCGGCTAAAGATTCAGCAACGGTTATACTAATAAACCGTTCAGAGACAGAATCAATGGAAGTACAACTCTCGTTGCCCGGTACAACAGTGTATGAAAGCCATGTTTTTACTACCTCGGAAGAAGAAAGTTTTAGCACTACGGCTTTTCTGAACGACACCAGTTTTCATATACCGCCACAATCGCTCTCCACGGTTCAACTTATCCTTTCGCCCCTGAATTCACTTGCCGAAAGCCATTTTCTGCAAAATGAACAGCTGGATATTTATCCTAATCCGGTCTCTTTTTCCACCCGAATAAATTTTTTCAGCAACAAAAGTTCGGAATTTGAACTGTCGGTGTTTGACGTTAGCGGGAAACAATTGACCAAACAACCTAAAGGCTTCTTCCCTGCCGGTGATAATTCCTTCTTCTTTTATCGCGACCAGTTAAAATCCGGTATTTACTTTTTAAAACTTCAAGCAAACAACGGACAAACATTTCGAGGAAAAATGGTTGTTACAGACTAAGCCATTGGTTTATTTGAATGGATTTCTGATTTCAGAAATATCCCGGATTCCCCATCACCGAAACCGATTATAATTCAGCCTATTAAACATTTATCGTGTCAATCAGGTTATAAAGAAGATAATATGGTCTTTTTTATATTGACCTGCTTGATTTGATACTATACCGCTATAACCAAACATGCCGGATATGGGCAGTGAACAAAATACATAACTGTGAAAAAATGAGAATACTATTTTTGATGATTCTCCTGCTTGTCGTTCAGGAAGGAATGAGCCAAACAGCCACAAAAATTTCGGAACAGGTAACAACGTTTATGGCCTCCTTAAGTCCGAATCAGCAAAAACAGGTGAATTACAGTTTTGATGATTCGCTACGAACAAAATGGACAAACCTTCCGGTCGGTATGGCCAAACGCCCGGGAATACGGTACGGTGATCTTTCGGAAGAAAGTATGGTTCAGTTTCATCAGCTACTAACGACGCTATTTAGCTCGCAGGGCTATTTAAAAACAACCAGCATCATGAAACTGGATGATATCCTAAATGAGGTGTACGAAACTGCATATGAGAAGAAAGAAATAAGTGATGACCTGATTGATGAACTCAGGGCCTTGAACTGGGGTTATGGCAATTATTACATCGCTGTTTGGGGCGATCCGGCTGACACAGAACCCTGGGGATTTAAATTTGCAGGCCATCATATTTCCATTAATTTATCCGCGGTTGGCGATAATTTTTCACTTACTCCATTTTTTCTCGGTACTGACCCTGCCGAAGTACACACCACCAAATATGCCGGGCTACGTGTTCTTAGCAAAGAAGAAGATTACGGTTTCCTGTTGATCAATTCCTTGACAAAACATCAACAGGAGATTGCCACTTTAAGTAAGGAAGTACCCGGAGACATCATTACAAACCCAAACAGTTCACAACGATTAAGCTCCTACGAAGGAATAAAAGCCAGTGAACTGAACCTTGAACAGCAGACGTTCTTGAAATACATTATCGAAGAGTATGTACATAACCTGGAGCACAAAAAAGCACATGAATACCTCGACAAATTTTATGATACAAGTTTAGACAGTATCTACTTTGCATGGATAGGAAGTTATGTAGCCCAAAAACCACACTACTATGTCATTAACAGCCCGGTGTTTTTAATCGAGTACGATAACATCGGATTTCAGGGTGTTGGTAACCACATCCATTCTATCTGGAGGGAAAAAGGAAATGATTTTGGAGAGGATATCCTTAAAGAACATTACCTGAAATTTAACCATAAAAATTAAGTAGAACCGAGATCCTACTTTAAAAACCGGTAAAAATTCATTCGTCTTTATCGCCAAATTTTACCTTGCGAAATTAATATGGAACAGGAGTACCCCATTTCAAACAAATGCGCACATCCGGTAAACTATTTGACAACTAGTATGTTATTCTAATCAGCGAACATACCTGACTAAGTTTTACGTGATTTCTCCAAAGTGAAAATGCCGATGAGATTGGTGTCTGCCAGCTAATTATTCGGATTTACATATCTTTTTTTCTTAACTTATTACAAATTGCTGAAACGCAAATGAAACCTGACAACAGTACTAACAGAAATAGTAGTTGACCGAAAAATACAATCCAATAAATTATGATAACTATTTCCTTCAAAATGGAACTGGTCTTTTAAAGATATAATATCATGAAAGCTAAAGCGATAAAAGGAAAATCATCGGAAGAGATTAAAGTTGAACTACTGAATTGTACGAAAGATGACTTTCAGCCAACTCTGGCAATTGTTTTCCCATCGATCAGTCAGGACAGGGAAAGTATTTGTGAACTACTGGACGCTAATGGAATTTCAATATTTGGAGCAACAACAAATGGCGAGTTTATAAACGATGAGCGAGACGCTGACTCAACTGCAATTATTTTGTTGGATATCAATCCGCAATATTTTACCCTGTTTTTTGATGAATTTCAACATGGAAATTATAGTGAAGTCGCGGAGTCAATAGCAAATAAATCACTCGAAAAGTTTCAAAATCCGGCATTCCTGGTAGCCGGAAGTAATTTTAATACCGACGCCGAAGAAATTATTTCGGGACTTGAAAATGTGTTAGGTAAAGAGGCAAACATTTTTGGCGGCATGGCAGGCGATAATTATTCCTTTACCGATCAATTTGTTTTCACAAATAAGCGATCAAGCAATAACGGGATACTTACTCTTGTTCTCGACGAGAACAAAATTCAAATAAAAGGACGTGCAACTCATGGCTGGAAAGCTGTCGGTACACCAAAAACGGTAACAAAGAGCGAGGGAAACCATGTTTATATGGTTGATGATATTCCGGTACTCGACCTGACAAGAAAATATGGCGGTTTAGACGAATTAAAAGTTGGTAGTGCCGGTTCAGTAGAGGAGTTGGCAGCTATTGCGGCAAATTTCCCACTTCAGCTTCAGCGCGAAAAAGGCGCTCCGGTAATGCGACCAGGGTTAAGAATCGACTGGCAAGATGGCTCTTTCTATTGTGGGGGAAAAGTACCACAAGGTTCTCAGGTAAGGTTCTCACTTCCTCCGGATTTTGATGTTATAGAAAAAGTAGTTGACGGACTGAAAGAACTAAAGGAGAATGAAATCCCGGAGGCGGATGCTGTGATCGTTTTTAGTTGCGCGGGGCGTCAGATGTCACTTGGCCCCATGATAGATGATGAAATAAAAGGAATCTACGAGGTCTGGAACGCTCCAATGGCCGGATTCTTTAGCAATGGTGAAATTGCCAGGGCCACCGATGGCAATAATGATTTGCACAATTTAACAGCGTGCTGTGTAGTGTTAAAAGAAAAATAGATGAACCATAACCTTGAAAATATTCGTGAAATAATTCAGCAGGATAATCGCTTATCGGAGGACCAAAAGAATGTTCTTTTAAAATCAGTTAAAGCAGCTGAAAAAGAATTTGAAATCACTTCGTTTAAGCTTGACCGAACAGAAAAAGTAAAACGGACCACCGCCATTTTGCTTGAAGAAACCATCGAAGAACTGGAGAAAAAGAGAAATGCTATTGAACAACAAAACCGTGAACTGGAAATTGAGGCCGCCCTGGAAAAGGTTAGAAGTCGCTCATTAGCCATGCACCATACTTCCGAATTGCAGGACGTGATTAATACGGTTCATCAGCAATTAAAAAGCTTGAATATTGCCATCACCGGGGGCGCATTTATTGCCATCAACAAAGAAAATAAAGCAGATCTTAACTGCTGGGGAGCCGGTGGCACAGCAGAGTATGTTGAACGTGTTCACATCCCTTTTTATGCCCCGCCCATTTATTCAGGGCTTATAGAAGGAATAAAAAAGGGCCCGGGATTTTTTACAGAGGAATTCCCGTATGAAGAGAAGATGAAATTTTTCGAACACCTTTTCAAACATCCACCTTATACTGAGGCTCCTCCTGAACGCAAAAAGGAAATTCTATCGAGGCAGGGAGGTTACACCCGATCCTCTATTGTTTCAAATCACACCACAATATTTATCATTAACCATCATGGAAGAAAGTTCTCAGAAGAAGAAAATGATATTTTAAGGCGATTCGGAAAAGTTTTTGAGCAATCCTATACCCGCTTCCTCGATCTGCGCAAGGCTGAAGCGCAAGCACGCGAAGCGCAGATAGAAGCTGCCAGGGAAAGAGTGCGGTCGAGAAGTATGGCCATGCGCAAAAGTGAAGAGTTAAATGAAGTTGTTTCCGTTGTATTCGAACAATTACAGGCACTTGATTTTGCTATGGACGGAGCTGCTTTTATTGCAACAAGGATAAAAGAATTCAAGGGTTTTGACTTCTGGATGGAAGATAAAACAACACAGCCAGCGCGATTCAGATTACCTTACTATGACGCTCCGTCAATCAACGATTTCTATGATGCCTGGGATAATAAAAAGGATTTCGTTTCAAATATATACGGGAAAGAAAAAAACATTTGGTTCGAATACGCCTTTAAACACACTAATTTGAAAATCGTTCCGCAGGACCGCAAAGAATGGATACTGGCACAAACTCATCTGACCCAAGCTTTTGCCATTCAAAAAAACTCGATGATAGGCATTCATATACATCATGCCAAAACACTAAGCGATCAGGAAATCGATATCCTCAAGCGCTTCTCAAAAGTATTTGAACAGGCTTACACCCGTATCCTCGATCTCCAAAAAGCAGAAGAACAGGCAAGAGAAGCAGAAATAGAAGCAGCGCTCGAACGAGTTCGCGCCCGGACAATTACCATGCAAAAATACGATGATTTGCTTGGCGTCCTCAAATTATTGGCAGATCAGTTGGTAAAACTTGGGATTCCCCTGGAAATTGCCAATTTCAGTGATGGGTTACCGCAGCCGGGAGATGATTGGAACTTGTGGTTTTATATGAATCTCGATGGAGATTCTTTTTTAGATTCAGTTACTTTTCCGCATACTGACCATCCTTTTTTTCATCGCATAGAAGCAGCAATTGATATCTACAAAAACGGAGGTTCCAATCTTAACAAGGAAATATTCACAAAAAAAGAAAAGGATGCTTGGATAGAATATTCTTATACGCAACCCAAATTTGTCGACTCGCCACAGGAAATGAAAAAGTATTTGCTGGACAAACCGGGTCATGCCTGGTCGGCAGTGTTTTTAAAAGATTCATGGGTATCAATTATCAAAAACATTAGCACTCCGTTTACTGATGAGGAAGATGCATTGCTAAGAAGGTTTGCCAAAATTTTTGGTCAGGCATACACTCGTTTCCAGGACCTGAAGAAAGCAGAAAAACAAGCCCGCGAAGCAGAAATTGAAATGTCTTTGGAAAGGGTACGTGCCAAAGCCATGGCTATGCGGAACAGTAGCGATATTCCGGGTGCGGTTGCTATTGTGTTTAAGGAACTAAGCCGATTGGGAATTGAAATGGAAAGAAACGGAATTGTGCTCATTTCCGAGGAAACTCCTCTGATGGAAGTCTGGTCTACTCCGTTGGATGCGCAGGATCAGGAAGATGTTCAGATCGTTGCCGGATTATTAGATTCAAGAATCCATCCCTTATTGCAGGGAGTATATGATCAGTGGAAATCAGGGAAAGAATATTTTTACTATGAATTGGTCGGCAATGAGGTGCAGAAATACTATGAATTACTAAAGAAACAAAAGGACTACCGTTTCCCCACGATCGAGAAATATCCGGATTTTCAGGTTGCTAACGGTTTTCTTTTCAAGGAAGGTCAGATCTTCGTTTTCACAAAAAAACATTTGACTAAAGAAGAAAAGGAAATATTTTATCGCTTTACAAATGTTTTCTCTCATACCTACCGGCGCTATGTCGATATTGTAAAAGCCGAAAAACAGGCCCGCGAAGCTGAAATCGAAATGTCGCTGGAACGTATTCGTGCCAAAGCCATGGCTATGCGAAGCAGCCAGGATATTTCAGATGCTGTTGCTATTGTATTTAATGAACTTGCGCGGCTTGGTATTCTTATGGAAAGATGCGGCATTTGTATTTTTAACAATCCTCCGGAAGGAGAATTATGGTCAACACCTCTATCACCCGAAAACAAACAGGTAATAGAAGTGCTCAGCGGGAAACTGAATTTTGAAATTCATCCCATGTTAGCAGGAGCACTCGAAAGCTGGAAGAACAAGAAGGATTATTATTCCTATGCTTTAAAAGGCGATGAAGTGCCCAAATATTATGAAGTTCTGAAAAAAGCTCCGGATTATCGTTTTCCCTTGGTAGAGAACTACCCCGACTGTTCGATTCTCAATACCTTCAATTTTAACGAAGGCCTGTTGTTTGCTTATTCTGTAGAACCTTTAACGGAAGAAGAACTGAATATTTTTCTTCGCTTTACCAAAGTATTTTCCCTCACTTTCCGAAGGTACCAGGATTTGCAAAAAGCAGAAAAACAAGCCCGCGAAGCACAAATTGAAGCTGCGCTGGAAAGAGTAAGAGCTCGAAGTATGGCCATGCACAAAAGCGATGAACTGACAAAAGTAGTGAGCCTGGTATTCCAACAGTTAAAATTGCTGAATATAAATGCTGACACGACCTACATTCATACTGACATCAAAAACAAAAAAGTCGTTTCACTGTGGATTGCAAATGAATCGTACACCCGGTTAATACACATTCCATATTTTCAACATCCGGTAAATGATTCAATATTGAAAGCGTATGAGAAAGGGATTCCCTTCATTTCAGATTCCTTCACTTTTGAAGAAAAGCACAGCTATTTTAAACATGCTTTTAAATATTCCGATTTGCAAGACATCCCTGAAAAGCGAAAAAAATATATTCTTGATGGGCCAAATTATTATCGTTCGTCAGCTATAAATAAGTATTCCAGCATTTCAACCAACAACTATTATGGTCAAAAATTAAGTCACGAAGAAAATGATATTTTAATTCGGGTTGCAAAAGTATTCGAACAAGCTTACACCCGTTTTCTTGATTTACAAAAAGCAGAATTACAGGCTCGTGAATCGAAGAAACAAGCATCATTGGATCGTGTTCGTGGTGAAATTGCAAGTATGCGTACCTCTGAAGACCTGAACCGCATTACCCCGGTAATCTGGCGCGAACTGCAGGCACTTGAAGTTCCGTTTATCCGTTGTGGCGTTTTTATTGTCGACGAGAAAGATCAGAAAGTAAAAGTGTATTTATCGACACCTGAAGGCAAGGCTCTCGCTGCCTTAAACCTTTCGTTTGATGCCAACGAGCTCACCCAAAACACCCTTGAGCACTGGCGAAAAAAACGAATTTTTCATACCCACTGGAACCGTCAGGCCTTCATCGAATGGACAAAATCGATGATGGATATCGGGCAGGTACAAAGTGCCGAAAGATACCAGGGCGCTTCGGATGCACCTGAATCTTTAAATCTCCATTTTGTTCCTTTCAAACAGGGCATGTTATACGTAGGTGATGGTTCTCCTCTATCCGATGATAATATTGAACTGGTTAAAACGCTTGCTCAAGTATTCTCCATTGCCTTTGCCAGATACGAAGATTTTAAATACCTGGAAGAAGCCAAAAACAAAATCGAGAACACTTTAAGCGAATTAAAGGCAGCACAATCGCAATTGGTCCAGTCCGAAAAAATGGCATCGCTCGGAGAGTTGACCGCCGGAATCGCCCACGAGATTCAAAATCCGCTCAACTTCGTTAACAACTTTTCGGAAGTAAGTACCGAATTGCTCGATGAATTGAAAGAGGAAATTGAAAACGGCAACAACGAGGAAATAAATGAGATTATTGGTGATGTCATTCAGAACCTCGAAAAGATCCTGCATCACGGGAAACGGGCCGAAGGGATTGTAAAAAGTATGCTTCAACACAGCCGTGGAAGTAGCGGCGAAAAAGAGATCACGGATATTAACGCGTTGGCCGATGAGTATTTACGATTGTCGTTTCATGGTTATCGGGCCAAAGACAAATCTTTTAATTCCGATTATAAGCTGGAACTTGATGAGTCGCTTCCAAAAATTGAAGTGGTTCCTCAGGATATTGGCCGGGTATTACTTAACCTGATCAACAATGCATTTCAGGCGGTTTCAGAAGCTCGAAACAGGAAGCCCGACGCGGGAAGTAAAGACTATAAGCCGGAGGTTACAATAAGTACAAAAAAATTAGTAGACAAGATAGAAATACGAGTGACCGATAATGGTCCCGGTATCCCTGAAGATATAAAGGAAAAAATATTCCAGCCCTTTTTCACCACAAAACCAACAGGGCAAGGTACCGGGCTGGGATTGAGTTTGAGCTATGATATTGTGAAAGCACACGGAGGAACCATATCCGTTGAATCGAATGAAAACAGCGGAACCAATTTTATAATAACTCTTAAAACAACATGATCATGCACACCTATTCACACTTTAAAACCCTGTTGTTTTTTGTTTTACTTTGTAGCATTCTTCCTCCGGCAACCTTTGCCCAAAAAGCCGTATTAAAACATTCCTACACGTTCGATGATAACACGCCTGACGATGTCGTCGGGAATGCTGATGGAGTTTTGAAAGGAGGAAAGATAGAGGAAGGCAAATATATCACGACAAAAGACAGCCAATACATTGAGCTTCCGGCCAAACTGATAAAAATTAATTCATACACCTCCCTTTCGTTGGAAGCCTATATCGAGGCAGGAAAGGGCAATGCTTACAACACGGTGTTGTCCTATTTTGGAAACGTGAAAGGACGTTTTGGTACTGATTATATTTTTCAATCCGCAATAAATACAGGATTTACCCGGTCGGATATTTCCTGTAAAAATCCTTCGACACCCTGGACTACATTAACTTCCACCAGATGCAACCCATTAGATGACGGACTTCCACACCATATTGTGACAACGTTTGACAACAAAGTGCTGAATCTTTATGTGGATGGGCTTCTGGTCGACTCACAAACAAATGAGGAATTTCCAGACAACCTCCTGGCAAATATTGGAGACCAGGTGGCTTACCTGGCCAAAAGCGGTTATAAAAACGATCAAACCTGGCTTGGAGCTATCGATGCCTTTAATATTTATGAAGGAATACTGGATGCAGCAAACATTGAAAAATCAGCGCAAGCTTATC
This sequence comes from Maribellus mangrovi, assembly GCF_037646455.1. Lineage (NCBI taxonomy): Bacteria > Pseudomonadati > Bacteroidota > Bacteroidia > Marinilabiliales > Prolixibacteraceae > Maribellus > Maribellus mangrovi. The sequence goes on from NZ_JBBIXN010000001.1 coordinate 1,625,333, forward strand.
TTCCTGCAAAGGTTATAGCTGTTCGCAATCAGTTAACTGACCTGATTTCAATACATAGTTGGTTTAATCAAACAAGACTTGACACTCTGAATTTAGGAGTTGTGTTGGTTAACGATTGGAAATATCATTCGGGTGATGACGTGGATCGCAGGACAAAAGACTTCGATGACAGCTCCTGGACATTTGTGAATAGCAATTTTAATGTAGATAATATAAACGGAAAATCATGGGAGGGAATCGGTTGGTTCCGCAAAAAAATTCGAATCGATTCTACGCTTTATAACAAAGCCGTGGCTATAGCAATAAGGCAAACAGCCGCTTCGCAAATTTACCTGAATGGCAAACTCATCCAAAGCTTTGGACAAATCGGTTCCGATTCAATAAATGAAAAACTCTATAATCCAAATGGCAATCCTTTTATTGCTGAATTTGACACTTCATCCATCCAGGTTATTGCCATTCGCTATTCCAATCAAAAAGCGCTGCAGGATTACAAAAGATATGGCAACGCTGCAAAATTTATCGGATTCACCTTAAGGGTTGGTAAAACGGATAAGCTTATTAATTCATCTATTGAAGAAAATATTTCAAACACGTCTTTGTTTACAGCTTTCACTGTTTTCTTTTTGGCATTCACCTTGCTAAACCTGCTTATGTTTTTCTTTTATTCTAAAGGGAAAGAGAATTTTTACTTTGCCTTGTATACCGGTTCAGCCACACTGATATTCGGATTTCTTGCTTACGGTAACATTAGCCATCAAATTTCAACTATTTCCTATTTGATGCAGCTTGTTGTTATTATGATTGTCCCACTTTTAATGGCAAGCTATGTTTTTTTCCTTTACACGGTTTTTTACAAAAAAATGCCCCGGCAATATTGGCTAATTGTAGTTGTTGGCACATTAATTTCTTTAATTAGTATAACACCATTGCGATCGAAATTTAATTTTGCCTATTTACTTGTTCCTTTTATTTTACTTCTCATAATAGAAGGTTTCAGAGTGATTATAAGGGCGATCGTTCAAAAAAAACGAAATGCCTTGGTTATCGGCACCGGTGTAGCCATTTTCTCTTCAGCAATAATGCTATTTGCTTATACAGCAATATTCTCCACCAGTATTTCAGAATTCTTTGGCATCATTATTATCTTTTCAGGTATTTTTAGTCTGCCAGTAACCATGTTAATATATCTGGCTCGTGAAAGGGCAAAAACAAAAGTCGATCTTGAGAACCGGATAGTTGAGGTTCAGAAATTATCAGACAAAGCCATCGAGCAGGAAAAACGAGAAGGCGAACTTAAAGTAGAAAATGCCCGGAAAGAAGTAGAATTAAAAAAGGCCGCCGAACTGAAATCGGCGTACGAAAACCTTGAAATTGTCCACAAAAACCTGAAAGCCACCCAGAAACAACTCATCCAATCCGAAAAAATGGCCTCACTGGGTGAACTCACAGCCGGAATCGCCCACGAAATTCAGAACCCGCTCAATTTTGTAAATAATTTTTCGGAAGTGAGCAATGAGCTTGTTGATGAAATGAACGAAGAACTGGACAAAGGTGATGTGGAAGAAGCAAAAACAATTTCAAACGACATCAAGCAAAACCTGGAGAAGATCAATCATCACGGCAAACGCGCCGAATCAATCGTAAAAGGGATGTTACTTCACAGCCGTGGCAGTACAGGCCAAAAGGAACTTACCAACATAAACGCACTTGCTGATGAATATTTACGCTTGTCGTACCACGGATTCCGGGCAAAAGACAAATCGTTTAATGCCGATTTCAAACTCGAAGCTGATGAAAATCTTCCGAAAATAGAAGTTGTGCCACAGGATATCGGACGAGTTCTGCTTAACCTGATAAACAATGCATTTTTCGCTGTGAATGAAAAAGTTAAGCATAGCGAAAACTCTTATAAACCTTTAGTTGTTGTACAAACAGCGAAGACCTTAAATGGAATTGAAATCAGGGTTAACGACAACGGCCCCGGAATTCCCGACAGTGTCAGAGAGAAGATTTTTCAACCTTTTTATACTACAAAGCCAACCGGACAGGGAACCGGACTCGGATTGAGTTTGAGTTATGATATTGTGAAAGCGCACGGAGGTGAACTGAAATTAATTTCAGATCCGGCCACCGGAACAACTTTCATTATAACACTTAACAAAGAATAATTATGATTACCGACTTCCGCATCAGAACTCTTGTTTTTACCCTATTACTTTGTTGCTTCACAACAAACTATTTACAAGCGCAACTGCCGGTTTTAACACACTCGTACACCTTTGAAGATGGTACAGCTAAAGACCTTGTTGGCAATGCTGATGGGATAATAACAGGGGGGAAGATTGAAGACGGAAAGTTTGTTACCACAGAAGAAGGTCAGTTCATAAAATTGCCGGCCGGATTAATCCAATTAAGCAGCTACAATTCTCTAACTTTGGAGGCTTTTATTGTCGCCGGAAAGGATAATGGTGAAAACACCATGGTGTCTTATTTTGGAAATGAACAGGAAATACTCGGGAGTGATTACATTTTTCAATCTGTTCAAAATGGCGCAAATCCCAGGTCAAGATCAGCTATCTCATGCAAAAACGACACCTTTGCCTGGAACACTGAAACCACGGTTAATTGTAATCCTCTAAACGACGGACTACCCCACTATCTTGTAACAACTTTTAATGATAAAGAACTCCGGTTTTACGTAGACGGAATGCTTGTCGGTTTACAAACCAATGAACAGTATCCGGTGAATCGTCTGGAAAATATTGGAGAACAGGTTGCCTACCTGGCCAAAAGTGGTTATCGTGCCGATCAAACATGGCTGGGCGCGATAGATGCCTTTAATATTTATGAAGGAATTCTGGATGCTGCAACCATTGAAAAATCGGCACTGAGCTATCTCCCTGAACAAGTTATAGCTAATCGTTATAAGCTGACCGGTGCAGCACTGCTTATTGAAGCATCTAAAATTGACAGTCTTCGAACACTTATCGACCAAAGCGATAACAGTGAGGAAAAAGTTAGGTGGCTAAACGAATATGCCCGACTTAATTTTTACAACCAGAACTACTCGGAAGGCTTTAACGCAACTATTGAAGCTCGCGATCTGGCCCGACAACTCAATTTTAAGGGAGGCGAAATTCTTTATCATTATACCCTGGCAGCATTTTTCAGAAACGGTGATATGTATAACTATCATATCGAAAAAGCGAAACAATTAATGTCATCGCCTGGAAACAATAAATCATACGAAGAACCAGTACCCCCCCAGGAATATATATCACGTTGGGATACTGTACTTACAAATAAACTTTTAGCGCTTAGCAGTAAATACAAAGACACAGGAGAGAAAGAAATATTTGCAAGTATCACAGCCATGCTTGCTTATAGTTACTATGCAACAGGAAGAATGGCCGAAGCCATAGAACCGCTTAACAAATGTGTGATTTTGTTTAAAAAGCTGGGTGATCCCTACCTTGTAATTTTACATTATAACTTTTTGAACTTTCTCGTTATCGATGACAATGAGAAATCGAATATACTCCATGATATGTTGGACTATATCAGCAGTATTAAAAATACAAGTGCTATCGGTCCCCTAAATTTTCAAATGGCAAATTCTTACCGAGTGAATGGACAGTATGAACTGGCACTAAAACATTACCTCAGTTCCTTAAACTATTTTGAGTCAATTAAAGATTCGAATATGATGGTAAATGTTTATTGGGAAATGGGGAATTTATACAGCAACATGGAGTTGTATGCCAAACAAGTAGAAAACAATGATAAACTGATTGATTTATTAACCCGGCTAAAAAGATTTGATGAAGCAATTGATGCAAAAGCGAGTACAATCTGGGCTTTACATTCAGTGAAACAGTACGATAAAGCACTTAGTTATATTAACAGTGCTTTGCAGGATTCAACCGGTATCACCTACCTCGTTCGGCTCGCCCAAAAAAACGAGCTTGAGGCAAACATCGCAATGGATTTACAAAATTATGAGGGAGCCATCCCAAAATTCAAAAAGGCATTAAGCATTTATGTCCCTTACAACAATACCTGGGGAATGTTATGGGTTAACCAGAAACTGGCGCTTTGTTATTATAACTTGGGTGAATATAAAACGGCACTAAGTTTTGCAATAAAATCGATGTCCTATTCAGAATTTGTAAATTTGGATAATAACTACAGAAAGGAAATAAATCTTACGACCTCCAAAATTTACGAAGCCATTGGAGACATGACCTCAGCCTATAATTACCTGAAGAAATACCAGGAGGTGATTGATAAAGAGGAAAGTAATGAATCGAGCCAGGGGGTATTTGAAACGTTAATGAGTTCAGCGCTTGATAAAACCCAGCAAGAAATTGATCAACTGGAACAGGAGCGTACTTTAAAAGAACAACAGACGAAAGTCCAACGCTTATGGATTTTCAGTATTACCGGCGCTCTCCTCTCCGTTCTGTTTCTAGCATTGGTATTGTACCGCAACAATAAAAATAAACAAAAAGCAAACAAATTATTAAGTAAACAAAAGAACGAGATTCAATCTACACTTGAGCAATTAAAGTCTACGCAAAAACAACTTATCCAGTCCGAAAAAATGGCAAGTTTAGGTGAGCTTACCGCAGGTATTGCACATGAAATACAGAATCCGCTAAACTTCATCAATAACTTCTCGGAAGTGAATAGTGAACTGATTGAAGAATTAAAAGAGGAAATAAAAAACGGCAATACCGAGGAAATAAACGAACTGACCGCCGACATTGCCATGAACGAAAGTAAAATAAACTACCACGGCAAACGCGCCGATTCAATTGTAAAAGGAATGCTGCTGCATAGCCGCGGAAACAGCGGACAGAAAGAAGCGACCGACATCAACGCACTGGCCGATGAATATTTGCGGTTGTCGTATCACGGATTCCGTGCAAAGGACAAATCGTTTAATGCCGATTTCATACTCGATAAAGAGGAGTCGCTCCCGAATGTAAAAGTCGTTCCACAGGACATCGGGCGGGTATTGCTCAACCTCATCAACAATGCTTTTTATGCGGTGCTTGACCAACAAAAACAACAGCCGAAAGATTTCAAGCCGCTGGTAAGTGTTAGTACCAAAAAGATCAAAAACGAGGTAGAAATCAGGGTAAAGGACAACGGAAGTGGCATACCCATCAAAATAAAAGAAAAGATTTTTCAGCCATTTTTTACGACCAAGCCCACGGGTCAGGGTACCGGGCTGGGATTGAGCATGAGCTATGATATTATTACAAAAGGCCACAACGGCACATTAAAAGTGGAGTCGAAAGAAGGCCACGGAACGACATTTATAATTGAAATACCCATAACATCATGAAGATTTTAGTAGTTGACGACGAAAAAGACATTCGCCCCTTGTTCGAACAACGTTTCAGAAGGGAGATAAAAAAAGGTGAAATTGACTTTGAATTCGCCTATTCAGGAGAAGAAGCACTGGAATACATGAAGAAATATATGCACGGAGCGGTACTCATTCTCTCTGATATAAATATGCCCGGAATGAGCGGGCTGGAACTGCTGGAACAGATCAAAGAAAAAAACCATAATCCACCACCGGTTGTTATGATGATTACTGCTTATGGCGACAAAGAAAACTACAACCGGGCACTGGAACTCGGAGCCGACGATTTCTTAACCAAACCCGTCAATTTCACGGAGCTTAAAGAAAAAATTAAAACACTCGAATATGACTAAGATACTGGTAGTTGACGATGAAGCAGACCTGGAGATTCTCGTCAAACAAAAATTCAGAAAGAAAATCAGGGCACAGGAATACGAGTTTGTTTTTGCCATAAACGGGATTCAGGCCCTCGAACGGCTGCAGGAACACACCGATGTTGATGTGGTATTGAGTGATATTAACATGCCAGAAATGGATGGCCTAACTTTACTTTCCAAACTCACCGAACAACATTCTATCCTGAAATCGGTGATCATTTCGGCTTACGGCGACATGGAAAACATACGCACTGCTATGAACCGCGGAGCTTACGATTTTATTACCAAACCCGTCGATTTTAAAGACCTGGAACTCACCCTCGAAAAAACAATTAAGCACGTCAATCAGATGCGGGATACCATTCGGGCAGTAAAAGAAAACAACATCCTGAAAATGTATGTCGATGAAACAGTGCTGAATTTTATGGATTCGCGAGAGTTTGAAGTTTCCCTCACTGCCAATGAAACCGTGGAGGCCACGGTAGCATTTATCGATATTTGCGGATTTACGGCCATCAGCGAAAACGAGAAACCTGATACCGTGGTAGAATTGCTGAACAACTACTTCGATGTGATGGTGCCTGCCATTATCGAGCAGGGCGGATTGATCGATAAATTTATTGGCGATGCTATACTGGCCGTTTTTAAAGGCGAATACCATCTCGACAGGGCCATTGATGCCTGTTTGGCAGCGCGAACCAAAATTGCAGAATTGCCCGAAGTATCCGAAAGAATCACCTTCAAACCTCATGTGTCCATCGGAATTAACAGTGGCGAAATGATATCGGGAAACATCGGTTCGTCGAGTTTGCGTCGTCTCGATTATACCGTTATCGGCGATGTGGTAAACACCGCTCAGCGCCTGCAAGCTGCCGCCGAGCCCGGGCAGGTGGTTATCAGCGAAACTTCGTACAATAAAATCAACGAGTTTTTTAAGTGCCGGAAAATCGGCGAGATCTTTCTGAAAAACAAGTCCAAGCCAATGATAACCTATGAAGTAATTGAATAGAATTTGCTAAAAGAAGGAAGCGCAATATGAAAAATTCAAAACGAATCAACTGGAGATCCATCTTTTCATTCCAATATATTTTATACACCTTACTCGGTAGTCTCATCTCGGTTATCGCTCTTGATGGTTTTTTGATCCCTAACGGATTTGTTGACGGAGGTGTAACCGCCGTATCCATAATCTTCGAAAAAGCTTTTCTCATTCATATCAGTATCTGGCTGATCGTAATCAATATTCCCTTTGTTTACATTGGTTACCGCCTTGTTGGAAAGACCTTCGCTGTGCAATCGATGATTGCCATCCTGATTACTGCCGGGCTGATGTTGATTGTTCGCGTACCAGTTATTACCGAGGATAAGTTGTTGATGGCGTCATTTGGAGGATTCCTGATGGGGCTCGGTGTTGGCCTGGTAATACGTGGTGGCGGAGTAGTTGACGGCCTTGAAATTATTGCCCACTATACCAAAAAGAAAGTCGGGTTCACTACCAGCGAGATCATCATGCTGTTCAACTCGCTGGTGATTTTAGGGGCTGCTATCGAATTTGGCCGCGAGGCAGCCATGTACTCCATCCTGGTATACTACATAGCCATGAAGACCTCGGATTATGTGGTTGACGGAATTGAAGAATTTACCTCGTTGACCATAATATCAAAACTCGACCAGGAGGTAAAATCGATCATTGTAAATGATTTTGGCAAAGCAATAACTGTTTACAAGGGAGAGCGGGGATTTCTTCCCGGAACCTTTGATATTAAGTACGATTGCGACATTGTTGTTACCGTAGTAACCAGGCTCGAAATTCACCGAATTAAGCAGCGTATCTCAAAATTGGATCCGCATGCTTTCTTCTTCGTTCAGAGTATAAAGGAAGTAAAAGGAAGTTATTTAAAACACCACAAAGATACCGTTTAAAAAAGACGAAATGAACATAGCCAAACTAAAGAAATTTATTGTCTCAGAACTCGGCTCGCAGTTGTCTGACGACCTCAGCTACCACAATGTTCAGCATACACTCGCTGTTTTAGACAATTGCAATAAATACATTCGACGACTGAAAATAACTCCTTACGATGCTTATCTGTTGCGAACCGCTGCGCTTTTACACGATACCGGGTTTATGTTTGGCTACGAAGAGCACGAAGAACGAAGCATAAAGTTTGCAAAAAATATCCTGCCTAAATGGAATTACACAGCACAGGAAATTGACAGGATTTCGGCAATAATCCGGGCTACCAAAATACCTCAGCGCCCGCTTAATGAACTCGAAAACATTATTGCCGATTCTGACCTTGATTACCTGGGAACAGATAAATTTTATCCGGTGGGAGAACGACTGTTTGAAGAACTCAAAGCACTCGGAAAGCTAAATACACGAACTGAATGGAACAGTCTCCAGATAAAATTTCTGCAAAATCACAGCTACCATACACTTTTTGCTCAAAAATACCGCGAACCGCTAAAACAAAAACACTTGCACGAATTGATGCAAATGAATTCTGATTAAAAATCCATTATTAATTATGCTCCGTTTCTTCTCAAAAATGCGTTACAAATTCGCTGCCGAAAATAGAGTAGGTAAGTACCTTAGTTATGCCATTGGTGAAATTTTGCTGGTGGTAATCGGGATTTTGATTGCGCTGCAGGTAAACAACTGGAACGAGGAGCGCAAACAACATGTTGCATTTAAAAGGACACTGGAAGCCCTGAGACAAGACCTCAATTATAATATATATCTCGCCAATTCGGATATTATTGATGCGTACAACAAAGATTCAATTATAACGATGGCGTTGAATAACAAGATAACGCGCGATATGTACCGGGAAAACCCGGATTTCAGGAATGCTATCAATTCTCGTTATTTTTACCCGGTTCAGGACAACCTGTCGGCAGCACTAAGTTTCGAGAATCACATTCCAAATAGATATATGTCGATTGTTCCTCAGTTAAAACTTTTGAGCGCCCAATTTGACCGATGGCAAGATTCTTACAGTATATCCTTTGAAACGGTTATAAATTATAATGATTGGTTAACAGATCGTTTTTCCTGGTATAGCAGGAATGATTCTCTGGCCGTTGAAAGCAATATTGATTATCTATTGAATGACCCTGTTTATTTGAATAAATTATCCTTTTTCAGGAATAATTATTTGAACAACACCATTTGGAATGTCACTATTCTTCGAAGCCTTTCGGCAGGTATTTTAGCAAAACTGGAACAAATTGAAAAAAGTGAAAAGGAATCCGACATAAATGCTTTATTTGACCAGTTAAGATTAAAACCTTACAATCATATAAGTGATACTACCGGATTCACGACAGATCAGCAGGTTCAGTTCAGAACCGGAAGTCTAATCTATAATGCAACAAATCAAACTATAACGGTTTTCAGAATTATTGATTTTAGGCGGAATTACCCCAGGACATTGAACCCGGGAGATTTTTATACCCCCATAACAAACGGCGGAGATTTGGTTGAAGTGGTTTATGAAAATCAGGATTCTCAATTCTACCAAACAGTTATTGACGGTTATCTTTTAATTGAATAATTCAAATATTATGCTCCGATTCTTCTCAAAAATGCGTTACAAATTAGCTGCCGAAAACCGGGCAGCAAAATATCTGCGTTACGCCATTGGCGAAATTTTACTGGTGGTGATTGGAATAGTAATAGCACTGCAAATTAACAACTGGAACGAAAACCAGAAAGCACACCGGTACGAAATTAAAATGCTAAGCGAAAGCAGAAATGCATTGATTCACGATCTGGACTTTTTTGATTACCTGGTGAACGAGCGATTAGCAAGAACAGATTCGCTCAACACGGTCTTACTTGATTTACACCTGAAAAATTTACCGGTTCCCGATTCTTTAATCAGTAAAATGAACATCCTTGACCGGGGGTATTTATTCTACTATAATTCCGGCCCTTATGAAGCCATAAAATCGTCAGGTATGGATAAGATCTCGAATGATTCAATACGCAATGCTTTGGTACAGCTTTATGATTTTTATCTTCCCTGGACTACTTCTGCCTTGGAAATTCCCAATAAAACCTGGGATAAACAGCGGGAATATTTTAATCTGCTTTTTACACCGATAGCGCATAAAGAAGGGGATAACATCAAAATAAACAAAACCGAAAAATATAAGGAGTTCTGGCTCAGAGAGGAATATGAACCACTTCTGATTCAGACAGCAACTTATGTTGGCGGTGCACAATACCGGATTCAGGAAGTTATGGTAAGCATGGAAAACTGCCTCCGGTTGATCGATAAGGAATTGGGAAAATCACCGTAAAATCTGAAGCAAAATAACAACTACAATTTTTGCCTATGAATTTCGTGGGAATGGAAATAACAAAAAAAGAGAAGGTACCGGCACTTTCAGAAAATGCATTGTTGCGTTACCTCACTTTCTCAGCGCTGTATTTTGCCCAGGGAATTCCAAACGGATTATTGTGGTATGCCTTACCGGCATGGATGGCCATGAACGGTAAAACACCTGCAGAGATTGGAAGTTTTGTGGCGATAATAGCTATTCCATGGAGTTTCAAAATCGTTGTTGCACCGTTTATGGATCGGTTTACCTTTTTGCCCATGGGACGGCGTAAACCCTGGATATTGTTTGGTCAGTTAGGACTGGTGGTCAATTTTATTACACTTGCCATCGTCAAAGATCCATTGAGCCACCTTTCCATCCTTATGTTTTTGGGTTTTATGAGTAGTCTTGCCAGTATCTTTCAGGACATTTCTGTTGACAGCCTGGCCATCGATATTCTTCCTGTCGACCAACAAGCCCGGGCCAATGGTTTAATGTGGGGATCTAAAGTTTTGGGAACATCAGCAACGGTTGCCATTACCAGCTGGTTGATTAATCATTACGGATACCTCCTGTCTATGATGGCCTTTGCCGTAATTGTGATGGCTATTATGCTCTTACCGTTACTACTGAAAGAACGGCCGGGTGAAAAACGTCTTCCCTGGTCGCAGGGAAAAGCTTCTCCGAAAACACAGGAAATGCAACTTCACAGCTGGAGAGTGATTTTTAAAAGCCTGTTCAGGGCTTTTATATTACCAATGAGCCTGATTATGGGAGTTGCTGCATTTAGCCAGGCAGTCGGAAGAGGTCTTATTGATGCCATATTGCCGGTGTTTACCGTGCAGGAACTGGGATGGACGGATGCATTTTATTCCCGGGTTTTTGCTTCTTCGGCGCTTGTAGCAGGAGTACTGGGTATGTTTGTTGGCGGGGCAATGATCGACATATTTGGGAAAATACGTATGATGACCATTTATGCCGCGTCACTAATCGCATTATTGTTGGGGATGACGTTTCTTTCTCAATTCTGGACCAACAATTATTTTGTGATCGGATTTTTTGTCGCCTTTTATGTCCTCGACGTGTTTATAACCATTTCCATATTCGCCATAGCTATGCAATTAAGCTGGAAAAGAATTGCAGCCACCCAGTTTACGCTTTACATGGCCATTGCCAATGTCGGTCTTTCAGTTGGTCCTTACATAATGGGGCTATTAAAAACCTATTTCAGCTGGCAAATTGTTTTTATGACCTATCTGTTATTTATGGCTGTTGTTTTGGTTACGATGCGTTTTATGAATTTTGAAAAGCACAAAAAAGATATGGAGGAAATTGAAACCAAATATGTGTAATCAGTTTTTATTAATGCTCATTGCCTGAATTTTCATTCACGATTAAAAAATAATTTATGCTACGTTTCTTCTCAAAAATGCGCTACAAACTGGCCGCCAAAAACAAAGTTGTCAAATACATGCGTTATGCCATTGGCGAAATTTTGCTGGTGGTATTTGGAATTTTGATAGCGTTGCAGGTAAATAACTGGAATGAACGAAGGAAAATACAACAAGACATTACTGACACCAAGAGAGCACTGGAACTGGAGCTGGAAAACAATATCTCATCAACCAATTATTTATTAAATGTAGGCTATGAATTAAGCGATGTATTGAATGAACTTGAAACCCAAAAGACATTGAGAGATCTAAAGTACGGTTTTGGTTCTTTCTATGGTAATTTTGGAATTTTTGACACCTATGTACAAGATCTGCAGACAGAGAACTTAAACGCGTTTATAGCTCTAGAAAAGAGACTACTGCCAGAAGATAAATCCACTCTTATTATTGCTAAAAACCTAAAAAGGAACATTGTACAGAGACAGGCGTGGGAGACAAAAGCTACAGAGCTGAGTCTTCAACGATTTAAAGAATTTTCGGATGAATTACCCTGGTTTTATGATTCCGATAGCATCTCAAATGCAAAAAGAGAAGACTATATTCAAAACAATCAAATTTTCAGAAATAAGGTCATTCACTATTTAAACTTTCAGTTGAATGAAAATTTCTATGGTGCTTCAACGATCAGAAATGTATCTCTTGTGCTATTATGGAACCTAAAGCAAAAAGGGAAAAGCAAAGTTGATTTTGGTACCTTTCTTATAGACAGAGGATTGATCCCGTTTAAGGAATATAATTGTGATATAGTAAATCAGGTTGATCCTGATTTCATCGGTTTCAGGAACATATTTATTGTTTATAACCCATCGTCCAGAGAAGTAATATTGCATAAAATCAACAGAGAGAATAATGAGAATTTAAGAATAGGCCTAAATCCTGAATCTCGAAGGATAATCTCTATCGATGACAAGGAATATGTTCAATTGGGAGACAATTGCGAAAAGGTCTATTTCCCTGTAAGAAACGGATTTTTGTTACTTGAAGAATAGAGGAATTAAAACACAATATAAAACCTGTATGGTTGAAACATTTGTTGGGATATTTATTCTACTCGCTGGTATTTAGATCATTACTGAACAATAAAGTGCTTGCATAGGTTACTAATGAAACTTAACTCCATATTATGCTCCGTTTTTTCTCAAAAATGCGTTACAAACTAGCTGCCGAAAACCGGGTGGGAAAATATCTTCGTTATGCTATTGGTGAAATTTTGCTGGTGGTAATCGGAATTCTGATTGCTTTGCAAATAAACAATTGGAATGAAAGACGAAAAATTCAGGTTTATGAACAAAAAATATTAACTGATCTGGTACGTACCATCGATAACGACCTGGGAATATATCACATGTTATTAGGTCGCCTTGATTCGATGGAATTCGGAGTTTCAAACCTGCATCGTTTAATGGGCAAAAATGAGAGTTCTGCGGATTCGCTTCAGAAATACCTGCCCTACCTTTCTATGGGAATAAGATTTGGCTATGATTCCGGTGTGTACGAGTCCTTAAAATCTGTAGGACTGGATAAGATAACAGATGATTCTGTTCGCGAAGGTCTTGCACGATTATATGATTTTCTGTATCCGAGAATAAATCTGATGATTGAAAGTGAATACAAGCAACCAAGTAATGAAGCTAAAAAACTTCTGGATAAATTTTGGCTTACCGGTGTTGAGGTGAATCCAAACGGAGAAGCGTCGATTATTAAATGGGTAGAAATCAAAGATCCCTTTCATAATCAAGACTTTCTTAATGGCATTAAGTTGTACTCAAATACCTACAAAAGTGCTCGATATCGTATTGAATTTATAATAAACGAGTCAGAGAAAATGAAAAAATCATTGGAAAATTACATCAATGAATAACTGAAAATACAAACGAAATATTACCATAGCCTATGTTCCGAATTCTTCTCAAAAATGCGCTACAAACTGGCCACCGAAAACAAACTGGGCAGAAGCGATGTTTGAAGAATCATCTCAGTTGATTTACTCCATCGATCTTTACTTAGAAATAAAAGAATAGTTATTCAGAACAAAATTTATAAAATATCACCACATGAAAAAATCTACATTGTTTTTTGTTTTTGCCCTGCTTTTTGTTGCTGTATTCACCGCAGCACAAGCACAAAACAACTTGAAAAGCCCGCTGCAGATCAACGACATTTTCGATATGGAAATGGTTGCCGACGCGCAAATTTCACCCGACGGTAGCAAGATCATTTACCAACGTGTGTTTATGGACATTATGACCGACAGGAAATACGCCAACCTTTGGATCGTGAATTCCGACGGTAGTAATCCGCGCCCTCTAACACAGGGAAACCAAAATGATGTCAGTCCGCAGTGGTCGCACGATGGAAGCAAAGTAGCTTTCCTCTCCAACCGGCAAGACGATAAAATGAAACTGTATGTAATGTACCTCGATACGCGACAAATGGTGGCACTCACCAACACCAGTCAAACACCGGGGCAATTTGAGTGGTCGCACGACGATAGTCAACTGGCATTTACCATGTTTGTGCCTTCGAAAAAGAAATCCTTGCTCGATCTTCCGGCTAAGCCTGAAGGCGCCAAATGGGCCGAGCCACCGGTGTACATCGACGAAATGAATTACAAAGCCGATGGCCGCGGTTTTTTGAAACCCGGCAACCGCCAGATTTTCACCATTGGAATGGACGGTGGTACTCCGCGCCAGTGGACAACTTCGGCACACGATCATAGCTCTCCGGCTTGGGCGGCCGACGGGAAAAAATTGTATTTTACAGCCAACCTTCACGACGATCACGAGTTGGTTCCATACAATTCAGAAGTATACAGCCTTAGCCTCGAAACCGGCGAAATTACTGCACTCACCGATCGTTTTGGGCCCGATGATTTATCGGCCGTTTCTCCCGATGGGGAAAAAATTGCTTACACCGGATTTGATGATCGTTTCCAAGGCTACCAGGTTCGGGCACTTTATGTAATGAATACAGATGGTTCGGATCCAAAACTCCTTACTGCCTATCTCGATCGCGACGTCAGCAATGTGATCTGGAAAAGCGATAGCAAAGGTTTGTATTTTCTTTATGGCGATCAGGGCGATAACAAGATGTCGTCTGTAAGTCTTTCCGGTAAAGTTGAAACATTCGTGGAGGGCATCGGCGGACTTTCGCTGGGACGCCCTTATAATGCTGGTAATTTCAGCGTTTCAAACAACGGAAGTTTTGCGTACACAATCGGTTCGGTAAATCATCCAGCTGATCTGGGTGTTTATGCAAACGGGAAGACACAGCGCTTAACCCGTTTGAATGACGACCTTTTTGCCTTCCGCGAAATTGGCAACGTGGAAGAGATCTGGTGGGAATCGTCGTTCGATGGTCAGAAAATTCAGGGCTGGATTGTAACCCCTCCCGATTTCGATCCAAATAAAAAATACCCGCTGATTCTCGAAATTCACGGTGGCCCATGGGCGATGTATGGCAGCTCTTTTACTGCCGAAATACAATTGTTCGCTGCCGACGGTTATGTAGTGCTATATTCCAATCCGCGCGGAAGCACCGGGTATGGTGAAGCGTTTGGCAATGCCATTCATCACAATTATCCGGGCAACGATTACGACGATTTGATGTCGGGAGTTGATACCGTGATTAACCGTGGTTACATCGATACCGATAACCTCTTTGTAACCGGAGGTAGCGGCGGTGGAGTTCTTACCGCCTGGATTGTTGGTAAAACCGATCGTTTTAGGGCTGCGGTTTCGGCCAAACCCGTTATCAATTGGGCAAGTGAAGCTTTGTATGCCGACCTGGCCATTTGGGCGACCAAGTATGTTTTCGGCGGCAAACCCTGGGAAATTCCCGATGAGTATTTCCGACTTTCGCCGCTGTCGCTGGTGGGAAACGTAAAAACGCCAACCATGGTGCTTACCGGCGAAGAAGATCACCGTACACCGATGCCCGAATCGGAGCAATATTATATGGCCCTGAAGCTGCAGGAAGTGGAAACGGCTATGGTTCGTATTCCGGGCGCTTCGCATGGTATTACCAGCAAACCAAGTGGTATGGCGTATAAAGTGGCTTCCATTTTAAGTTGGTTCGAGCATTACCGAAACAGGTAGAATATGCTTCGTTTCTTCTCAAAAATGCGCTACAAACTGGCTGCCGAAAACCGGGTGGCGAAGTACCTGCGCTATGCCGTTGGCGAAATTCTGTTGGTGGTGATCGGGATACTGATTGCGCTGCAAATCAACAATTGGAACTCCAACCGTATCGATCAAAATAAAGAGCGGGAATACCTCGAAAATTTTCTGGAAGAAATGAAACGCGATTCTGTGTTTCTTAATGTCTACTGGACACGCGATTACCCGGATAAAGTTGCCGGTCTGGAACTGGCAAGAGAATACATCAAGTATGGCAAAGAAATACAGGACACTGCAGCTTTTTTTGTCGATATAGGAAAAGGCGGAAAGTTGAGTCGCGCAGCCGTTTTTGAAGAATCGAGTACCTACCAGGACATCATCAGCACGGGAAATCTTAAACTCATCCGAAATAAAGACTTGCAACTGCACATCATACAGTATTACACCTCGATCAGTACTTCGATTACATACATGAATAACCTCAGAAGCGAATACGCTACTTTTGTAAATTCATTGATCCCCTATAATCCACAAGAGTATTATCAACCCGATAAAAAAGACTATGAACGCGCCCTTCAAAAAATAAATTCAGACGAATTTCTGAGTCTTGCCAACCAGGAGTTGACTTATGCTTACTCGCTTAACCGAAGAATGAACCGTGTAAATGATCGCCTGATCCCCTTGTTGCAACAGATTAACAATGAACTTGAAAAGATTAACTCAAACTAAGTTAGAGTATAAGTAAGTTGTGATATATCAATTGACCTTTTTTGCTACCTTTAACACTCATTCTTAAAGCTTTGCCATGACTAAGGCACGCCTGTATTACATCGACAATCTCCGTATTTTCCTGATAAGTTTAGTGGTTTTACTTCATTTGAATATTACCTACGGTGCCCCGGGTGACTGGTACTATAACGAATCGAGTGCTGAAATGCCGGCACTACTTTTTCAGGCCATGTTCAATATAACCAACCAGGCCTTTTTTATGGGGATGTTTTTTATGATTTCGGCCTATTTTACTGCCGGATCAATTCAACGAAAATCCACTGGAAAATTTGTCACAGACCGGCTCATTCGTTTGGGAATTCCTTTGGCAATCTTTTATTTTATACTGCAAGCGCTCACCGTCTGGATCAATTATCATTTCATCCGAAACGACGACGCCAGCCTTTGGAATTTTATATGGAAATACCGGGTTTGGGGTTTTGGCCCGCTTTGGTTTGTTGAGGCTCTGTTGATCTTTACCTTTCTTCTTTTAATTTTCCGCAGGTCCTTACTGAACATCCGCATCAGTTTTCCCGGAACCAGGTTGATTATCCTCTCTGCTTTAATCGTTGGATTGATTCAATTTCTTATAAGATTACGCTTTCATGTGGGTTGGAGCATTCCACACACCAATCTGCAGCTACCTTTTTTCATCCAGTACATTGTGCTTTTTGTTGTTGGTATTATTGCCTATCAAAATAACTGGCTCGATTCTATTGATTTCAAACTGGGGAAACGCTGGTTTATTTTTGCGCAAATAATGATAATGATCGTTCTGCCAACTTTTCTTTATTTTGGAGGTAAGGAAAATGGAATGGATCCATTTCTGGGTGGAATGACCTGGCAAAATTTTGCCTGGGCCATCTGGGAACAGGTAACAGGATTTGCGTTGATCATTGGCCTGCTGGGACTGGCAAAAAAATATGCAAACAGACAGGGAAAACTGGCAAAGGCCCTTTCTGACAGTGCTTATGGCGTATTTGTTTTTCATGCGCCTATTATTGTAGGAATTAGTGCGCTTCTTGTTGGATTTAGTGTACCGCAATTGCTGAAATTCGTGATCGTGGCTCCAATAGCAATGTTGGTAGCCTTTCTTTTTGCCTGGCTGATCAAACAACTTCCGTTATTAAAACGCATTTTTTAAGCTGATTTTTCAACATTTTCCTCTCAATCAGGTTTCTTATATTTGAATAAACAACAAGCAATGAATTCAAACGACTTGCAAACACTGATTCGCGACATTCCCAAAGCCGAACTTCATGTGCATATTGAAGGAACACTCGAACCTGATCTTATATTCAGGTTGGCCGGATGCAACAATATCAAGCTAAACCATACTTCGGTTGAGGAAGTTCACGCGGCCTATAGTTTCAGTAACCTGCAGGAATTTCTTGATATTTACTACCAAGGTGCCGGGGTACTTTTACAGGAAGAGGATTTTTACGAGCTCACCATGGCTTATTTGAAAAAATGCCGTGAAGAGAACATTGTACACACCGAAATATTCTTCGATCCGCAAACGCACACCCATCGTGGAGTGCCATTAAAAACTGTGGTAAATGGCATACAACTGGCATTGAATCAGGCGAAACAGAACTGGGGAATTACCAGCAGGCTAATTCCCAATTTTCTGCGGCATTTAAGCGAAGAAGATGCGATTAACTCTTTTAAGGAACTGCTCACTTTCAGGGAATATTTTACAGGTTTTGGTCTCGATTCTTCGGAAGTGGGACACCCGCCGGCTAAGTTCGAACGACTTTATAAAATGATCCGCGAAGAAGGTTTCCGTGCTGTTGCACACGCGGGAGAAGAAGGTCCGGCTCAAAATGTTTGGGACAGCATAAATCTGCTTGGCGTTTCACGCATCGACCACGGTGTGCGCTCCATTGAAGATGAAGAACTGTTGAAGGAACTGGCTCGCTTGCACATGCCGCTCACGGTGTGTCCCCTCTCGAACCTGAAACTAAAAGTGGTAGACGACCTGAAAGACCACCCTCTGAAAAAACTACTTGATAAAGGTGTTATGGCGACCATAAACTCTGATGATCCGGCTTACTTTGGAGGTTACCTGGTTCAGAATTATTTGAAAACTGCCGAAGCCCTTAATCTTTCGAAAGATGAAATTATTCAGCTTGCTGCCAATTCTTTCAAAGCCAGTTTTCTTAGTGAACATGAAAAGGAGCGCTGGATTGCTGAGTTGGCTGCATTCTGAACATAAATTTTAGCACCCCCTTTTCAATGTTTCAAGCACAAAACTTCTGAAGATTTCAATTGTTTTTGATTTTAGCATGTCAAACTCAATGATTAACCTTCATCTGCAGGTTCAGGCCGTATTTTTGCACCATCTAAAATTAAAAGTCATGAATTCTGAAGAACTACGGAAAATGCAGGCACCCCTGAAGGAGGAATATAAAAGCAATCCAGAATCTGCTGTGGTTACATTAACAGCCGAAGGAAATATTGGAGATGGAATATCCTGTAAGGTTGAAACCGGACAGCGGCTGGCGCAGGCTGGTTTGCACCCGGCCACCGGAGGCGACGGAACACTGGCCTGCTCGGGCGATTTGTTGCTTGAAGCATTGGTGGCCTGTGCAGGAGTTACCCTAAAATCGGTTGCAACAGCAATTGGCATTAACCTGAAAAGCGGTATGGTAAAAGCAGAAGGCGATCTCGACTTCAGAGGGACACTTGCTGTTTCAAGGGAAGCACCGGTGGGTTTTCGAAATATCCGACTTTCTTTTGTGCTGGACTGTAATGCCAACTCCGAAACGCAAGCCACACTCTTAAAACTTACTGAAAGATATTGCGTGGTTTTGCAAACAATAACTACTGCCACTCCGGTCAGCTCATCTATTTCAATCCACTAAAACGCAATAATAATCCCAATCGTGGGCAGTACTGTACCGGTTGTGTTGGCTATTTCGTTTAACACATAACGAGTACCATTGTCGGTCAGCAGAAAGTTCCCGTTGGCATCGGTTTCGCGTACCACGATCGGCTGCTGATCTGCCTGAAAATTGTACAGGTTCTGAATGTCGATATAAAATTTGGCTGTCCATTTTTCCCAGTAAAACGATTTATCCACACGCAGATCGAGCTGATGAAACGGATCGAAGCGTAAGGTATTCAGTTTTGAATAGTCGGGGTACGGTCCGCCGGTTAGGTTCCAGGCTTCCACCAGCGACGATTTTTCCAAATCCCATGGCGTGTAGGGCAAACCACCTACAAAACGCCAGCGGGCACCAATACGCCAATCGTTCTTCAAATCTTTTGTGCTAGTCAAAACAAGCAAATGTTTCGAGTCCCAGCTCGAAGGAATGTAACTCCCGCTTGCATCGGTAAATTCGCTGCGCACCAAAGTATATGACAGGTTAAAATTGAAGCCGTCGGTGGAATTGATTCGTGCCTGAAATTCAGCTCCATAAGCACGGCCTTCGGATGTAGAAACCACTTCCTCATCGCCGATCACACCAAAATCAGCACCTTTATTGGCCAGACTAATTCCATCGTTTACCGACATAGGATAATCGCTGTAGCCTTTCCAAAATGCCTCAGCTGATAACTGCACCGTTGATTTTGGTCGGAATTCGAGCCCGCCAATCAAATGATCCACCGAAATGTATTTCAGTTTGTTTTCCTTATTCACTAGAACATCGTTCTCCTTAAAACCAAGCGCAGTGTACGAAGGCAACTGGTAGTATCGCCCGGTATTGAAGTTCACACTCCATTGTGGCGTTAAGCTGTACGAAGCCGAAAAACGCGGAGAAAACTGATCGAGCACATTATTCATGCTCGAAGAATAATTATTGGCATCGGTACGAACGCCGAGTGAAAGCGCCAGCCGTTCGTGGAAAACACTTTTGCTTAGCTGCGCAAACAAGCCGTATTTTACCAGATCGAGGTTGGTGTCGTAGTTCACCGGAATTAATTCGCCGTTATAGAACCTACCCGAAAAAGTCGTGTTCTGGTAGTTCACCAAATCAAGGTTGGCACCAAAATTAAGTTTATAGCCGTCGATGCGCGAGGTGTTTTCGAAACGAAACTTGTTTTCTACCTCCTGCGATTCGTAATCGATTATTTTATTGGCTTCCGAGGAATCGTCATTTTCGAGGTATTTATCAGCCTGGTTGTTCAGATGACTTCGGCTAACTACAAATGTTTGGTAACTGTTGTCGCGGTAATGCTTATACACCGCCCCCAGGGTATAACTCCATTGCCGGTTTTCGGGCAGCTGGCTCAAAATGTATTCCTGCTGTTCATCCGGATCTTCAATATCGAGGTTCAGCCTGTTAATGTCGTAGGCGCCCAAACCAATAACCGTAAGCTCGTTTTTACGGTTGAAACGGGTACGCACTTTAAACTGCGTGTCGGTAAAATTGGGCAAAAATGGCAGTTCTAAAACACTGAATAAAAACTGGAGGTAA
The DNA here is from genome assembly GCF_037646455.1 of Maribellus mangrovi. Classification (NCBI taxonomy): domain Bacteria; kingdom Pseudomonadati; phylum Bacteroidota; class Bacteroidia; order Marinilabiliales; family Prolixibacteraceae; genus Maribellus; species Maribellus mangrovi. The sequence continues at coordinate 1,646,186 of NZ_JBBIXN010000001.1, forward strand.
GACCTACGCACCGAGAACACGTAATTTGTTTTTTCACCGATCGGGCCGTCAAGAGTAGCTGCAATTTCGGAGGCTCCAAGGGTTCCGTGAAACTTAAGCTTTTCATCATTTCCATCAATCTGCTTGAACTCAAGAACACCACTAAGTGCTTCACTCCTGTTGGCCGGAAATGCTCCTGAAAAATAATTCACTTCGCGGATAAAGTCGGCATTTAAGATACCAACCGGACCACCCGATGCTCCCTGAGTTGCAAAATGATTGATGAACGGAACCTCAACATCATCGAGGTAAAACGTACTTTCCGAAGGACCTCCACCACGAATAATTACGTCATTTCGGAATGCCGGGGTTGATTGCACTCCCGGGAATGACTGAATAATCTTTGAAATATCGCGGTTTGCGCCGGGACTTTTTTCAATTTCGCCAATCCCGATGGTTCGGAGCGAAACCGGGCTTTCAGGCGTTTTTCGGAAAGGCGATGCCGTAACAGTTACTTCTTCAATTTCTGATGTACTCTTTTCGAGCTTAATTTCCAATGAAGCAGCGCCGCTCCGGTTGACTTCTATTTCACTTGAAATCGCTGTTTTGTATCCAACAAACGAAGCTTCAACCCGAATAAATCCCGGATCGAGATCATTAAAAACAAAACGTCCGTCTTCGTCAGTGATCGTTCCAATTGTAGTACCGGAAACTAATACGTTAACAAAAGGCAGTGGTTCGTTGCTGGTGGCATCGAGCACTTTCCCGCTCAACGAAGCCTTTTGCGCCATGGCCCAGAATGGAACAATAATAAAGATGAAGATGATTTTTATGGTTTTCATGTATTTTCTGTCTAAACTAATTGTCGCAAAATTAAACAACAATAATAAATAAAAGTTGAGAGAATCCTTCGTTTTTTTACCTTAGTTGAATTAAAGCAGAAAATAATGCGAGTTGTTATTCAAAAAGTAAAAGAAGCTTCAGTTACGGTTGAAGGTGAAATGATCTCATCGATCGGAAAGGGGCTGCTCGTTTTGGTCGGTATCGAAAGCGAAGATACCGATGACGACATTGCCTACCTTGTAAAAAAGATCGTTCAATTACGGGTATTCGACGATGAAAACGGAGTGATGAACCTGTCGGTTGCTGATGTTGATGGCGATGTGATTGTAGTGAGCCAGTTTACGCTTCAGGCCAGCACCAAAAAAGGCAACCGCCCGTCTTATATTCGCGCTGCCCGGCCTGAGCTTTCGATTCCCATGTACGAAAAATTTGTGGCGGCAACTACGACTGCTCTTGGGAAAAAAGTAGGTACCGGGAAATTTGGAGCCATGATGGATGTGGCACTCATTAATGATGGCCCTGTTACTATTATCATCGATTCGAAACAAAAAGATTTTTAAATGAAAACATTAACGATAAACGAAGCCCAGCAACAAGTTGACGAATGGATCAATACTATCGGCGTGCGTTATTTCAGTGAACTTACCAACATGGCGATACTTACGGAAGAAGTGGGCGAACTGGCGCGGATCATAGCCCGTAAATACGGCGATCAGTCGTTTAAAAAGTCGGACGAAGAATACAAGCTGGCAGATGAAATGGCCGATGTGCTTTGGGTACTTATATGTTTGGCCAACCAAACCGATGTGGATTTAAACGAAGCATTTCTAAAAAACATGGCTAAAAAAACATCGCGCGACAAAGACCGGCACCGGAATAATGACAAACTTAAATAAGCTGTTCCCGGGTTTACAGTCCTGTTTTACATTTCTGAAGAAAAATCCTGTTCCGCTGTAAAATTTCCCGAAATCACGCCCGTTGTCTTTATGAATTAAAAGTCTGATCATATTTCCGTACGTTATAAAACATTTATAACAAACGGGTTTCATGACTAAAATACTGTTTTCATAACAGAAATTTTCCTTACTTTGCTCATGCAACAAAAGTTGCATTTATTATCAGCAACAAGCAAGACGTAAAAGCAAAAATGGAAAATCTCGATTGGAAAAACCTGGGTTTTGGATACCGCGACGCCGATTTCAACGTACGCTGCTACTACCGCAATGGTGAATGGGGCGAACTGGAAGTCAGCACATCCAACACAATCAACATACATATGTCGGCAACGGCACTGCATTACGGACAGGAAGCTTTTGAAGGACTAAAAGCTTTTAAGGGAAAAGACGGAAGTATCCGCATTTTCCGCATGGACGAAAATGCGAAACGCATGCAGAGTTCATCGGATGGAATTCTGATGGCAAAATTACCGGTTGAAAAATTTACTGAAGCCGTAAGACTGGCCGTTAAGAAAAACGAACGTTTTGTTCCTCCTTACGATAGCGGAGCTGCTCTTTACATTCGTCCGTTGTTGATTGGTTCCGGTCCGCAAATTGGTGTAAAACCTGCCGACGAATACCTGTTCATGGTATTTGTTATGCCGGTTGGCCCGTATTTCCCCGAAGGATTTAAACCCACCAACCTGGTAATTTACCGCGAATACGACCGCGCGGCGCCACAGGGAACAGGTAAATACAAAGTTGGCGGAAACTACGCAGCCAGCATGTACGAAGGTAAAAAGGCCAAACAGGAAGGATTTTCTGCTGTGCTTTACCTCGATAGTAAAGAGAAAAAATACCTCGACGAATGCGGTCCTGCCAATTTCTTCGGGATTAAAAACAATACTTACATTACTCCGGAATCGGATTCAATTTTACCGTCGATCACCAACAAAAGTCTAATCGTTTTGGCTGAAGAAATGGGACTGAAGGTTGAACGCCGGAAAGTTCCGTATGAAGAACTGGCGGAGTTTGAAGAAGTGGGAGCCTGCGGAACCGCTGCTGTTATATCTCCAATTAAAGGCGTTTACGATGCCGATAACGACAAATGGTTTAAATACGGCAATCAGGAAGAAGCCGGCGAATGGTCGACCAAACTTTACAATAAACTGCGTGCCATCCAGTATGGCGACGAACCCGATACATACGGTTGGGTAGAAGTTGTAGAATAAAATACGCAGCATAAACCAGGAACCGTTCTTCGTATGAAGAGCGGTTTTTTTGTTACAGCTGGCTCACCGTGTACCCTTTCTGCCTGAGTTTATTCAGAACTCCGTCGGAACCTACCAAATGTGCAGCACCCATAATTACAAATTCTACTTCCGGTGTTTTCAGGTAGCTCTCCAGGTGAGACATCCAGTTGTTGTTTCTTTTCACAACCAGCGTTTGGTAGATATCGGGATAATTCAAATTAAAATCCTGCATCTGTTGCTGTAGTAGTTCCTGCTGTCCTGTTTTCCAATCCTCAATTAAATCAATAAATTCTTTTTCGTTGGTCTCAATATCTTCCAGCGAATACAGTACAAATTCATTTTCATTACCTTCTCCCATGCTTTCGATGAAACTAAGTTGCTCATCAAATGTCTCTAAAAAAAGCAGCGATTTCTCATCCCGGTTAGCTTTTGCTGTAAAGTGTACATCAACACCTTCGGTAGTAACGCCAAGCTTTTGTAGCGACTGAAACGTGAGCGTAATAATGACCATAGAGGGCTTAAACTTGTCCATAACTTTTATATTCAATTCCAGACCTTTACATACCGAATCCAATTTACTGTAAACATCTTCACTCAACACGCCACTCAATGTGCTTTCATCCTGAAACATCAGTTTCTGCTGCATCTTCATGGCATTCGAGGGATTATTCATTTCATTCATATCCATTTCTGTAGTCAGGATATCAGAATGATCATAAGCCTCATAAAACTCTTCCGGCAAAGGATAATCCTGGTTTCTCAGAATATGAATACTGCCTCCGATATAGAACTGGGTATCGTTTCCCTCAACTTTCCAAACCGAAGATTGAGAATGCGCTGCAAATGAAATCAGTAAAAGAATGGCGGTTGCGAAGAATAGGTGTTTCATCGGTTATTTTTAATGAGTTTTTTGTTAAAGATAAAATTTACCTGTAACATACCGACAAGTTATCCGTCGTATAGGATGTAAATGCCTCAGAAAACTAATGACAAGAGACGAATACAACCAGGCTGTTGATGAATACTCGGACCGATTGTTCCGCTTTGTGCTGAAAAGCATTAAGGACGTGCATAAGGCTGAAGATATTGTGCAGGATAGTTATGAGAAGCTGTGGAAGAATGTTGAGAATGTTAATGCTGTAAAAGTAAAATCATATCTTTTCACGACAGCTTACCACACGATGATCGACCGCATTCGCAAGGAAAAAAAATCGGTGCTTGCGGAAGATACCAGCATCCCGGAACAAGGGCGTGAAAACAGTTATTCGGATCTGGGCGAAATATTGAAAGAAGCTGTGGATCGGCTACCCGAAATTCAGCGAATGGTTTTGCTCTTGCGCGATTACGAAGGGTATAATTATAAAGAAATCGGTGAACTGACAAAGTTGAGCGAAGCACAGGTGAAAGTATACATTTACAGGGCGCGGGTATTTTTGAAAAAGTATATCGGGAGCATTGAAGCTGTTGCGTAAAAGGAGAGGAGAGCGAGATGGAAATTACAAGGAAAAATTACGAAGCATATTTTGTCGATTACCTCGAAGGTAAGCTCGAAGAAAAACTGGTGGACACCTTTATTGAGTTTTTACAGAAAAATCCCGATCTGAGAGAAGAATTAAATCTTTTTGAAGGTATTGAGGTTGTTCCCAAATCAACTTCATTTTCGAAAAAAGACAAGTTATACAAAGTAAAATACGACGAGGAGAAAGCATTTAACAAAACCGCTATCGATAACCTTGAAGGAGAAATTTCGGGAAAAGAAAAACGTGAATTTGAAAACTACCTGTCTGATCATCTTGACAAGCAGAGAGACGTAGAGCTTTTCTCTCAAACCATCCTCAAAGCCGACGAAAACATTCACTACGAACACAAAAAAAAGCTGTATAAAAAATCCGGGCGAACAATTGTATTATTCTGGGCAGGCAGAGTAGCTGCCGTGCTAATTTTGGCATTCGCCATTTTTAGTTTGATGAATACTAACGATAAAACCCTGGCTCCAGAAAACCAGGTGGCTCAGGTAGAAGAAAAAACTGAAAATACAGAACCGGCAAACACGGTTAAAACAGAAGAAACAATTCCCGAAGCCGTTGAAAATCAGCTTGCAGAAACAACACCAAAAGAAGAGCTTCTTCAGGCAAAAACAACAAATAGTATTCGGAACGCAACAAACCTAAGTTTAGAAGAAAAGAAATTGACACAGTTCCGTGTACCCGTCGAGAACATGCCAGAAATGAATTCGCTGATTGCATCAATCGATATTAAGGAACCGCAGCCGGTACTCGCTACTATGACATTGATCTACGAAGTAAATGAACCGGATGAAGAACATTTGCTGGCCGACAACCTGAAAAAAAAATTCAGCCTGAAAAAGATTACCAAAGCAGGATTAAATCTGGTAACCAGCATTTCGAACGAACGGTTTACCTACGAAACCAACGACAAAGGAAAAGTAACGGAATACAACTACGAATCACGACTGCTGGCATTCTCCATTCCTTCATCTCCTTCAGAAACGGAATAATATTTAATCACATAATTTCAGAAAAAGAGTTGTTTACGGACAACTCTTTTTTTATTGCCTGTAACTTTTCACCCGCACCGTCCGTCACAGCATCAGAACATTAAAACTGGAAAAGAAATGAAACAATTATTGATCTTTATTATTTGCGGATTAGTGGCCACCGGCAGCCTGGCGCAAAACGATACGACCGAGGTTAAAGTGATGAAAAAGAATGTGGTTACCATTGTTGAAGACGACGATCGCGTGGAAGTAGCCGTTGGCGATGGCATGGAAGTAATTACCGATGATTGGGGCGATACCACACACATTCGTATTGGACGACGCACCTTTAAAGTTATTGAAGGACACAACGGAACCTACGTAAAAGTGGAAAAAGACAAAAACCGTCCAAAATGGTCGGGTCGTTTTAATCCTCACTGGGCCGGTCTTGAAGTTGGACCAAACATGATTGGCAAGGCTGATTATTCATTTTATCAAGGAACGGAATATGAACAGTATGGTGAATTTCTTGATTTCAATCCGGGAAAATCGCTGACCTGGAACCTAAACATCATGGAATTTGCTTTTAAAAACGAACGTAAAACTTTTGGCGTGGTAACCGGTCTCGGATTCAGTTTTACTGATTATGCGTTTAATGATCCTGTAACCATAGAAAAACAGGATGGTTATGGAATGATTGTGCCGGTCGATATCCGTAAGGATAACGAATCTGTTCGAAAATCGAAGTTACATGTTAATTACATAACTGCGCCATTAATGCTCGAAGTAAAAACTCCGCTTCGAATGGGTAGCTCGCGTTTATATCTGGCCGGTGGTGTTATTGGCAGCCTGTATTTGGGTTCACATACAAAATATAAATATCACGGAGGTGAAAAAAATAAATCAAAAGGTGGTTATCATATCAACCAATGGAAATATGAGGTAACCGGACGTATTGGTTTTGGCGATTTTTGTGTGTTTGCTAATTACAGCATGACTTCGCTGTTTAAAGACAACAAGGGTCCTGAGATTTATCCGTTGATGATAGGTATATCATTCCCGAATATTTAAAGCCAAACAAGAATAATATTCAAGATTATCCCCGGTGTATAGCCGGGGATTTTTTATTTCGCGTAGTCTGATTAACTTAGGGTGAAATCACATTTTATCAGATGATCTTGGATATCGTACCTTTAGTAGGATTTCTACTTCTTGCGTTAATTTTGTTTTCCCGCATAATAACTCTGCACAAACAGGGTATTCAGCTTAGTTCAAAGGCCGCGAATAATAATAAGGTTTCTAAACTTTTACTTCCGGTTTTTGTACTGATATTTCTACTTTGGTTATTTGAAATCGTAAGACCGGCTTTTCAAATTTCTTTACATTTTCTTCCTGAACCTCTTTCAAACTGGCTTTCTGAATGTATTATATTGAAAATTACCGGTAGTATTTTTATTCTAATTTCTTTGATTATGTGGGTAATAACTCTCACACATTTCAACACCTCGCTTCGATTTGGCCTCGACAAAAACACCAGGGGAAAGTTAATAACCATCGGAATTTTTTCGATTTCTCGCAACCCGTTTTTTCTTTCGCTCGATATTTATTTCATCGGGACTGCAATGGTTTTGCCAAGTATCTTCTTTCTGGTTTTTGCAGCAACTACAGTAGTCAGCATTCACTTTTTTATTTTGAAAGAAGAACGTTTTATGGCTGATAATTACAGTGAAGAATACCTGAAATACCGCCAGAAAACACGAAGATATTTCTAAAAATCATTAGCTAACTGATCGGTTAGTTACAATCTAGTTAGTTGATTTTAATAGAAAATAAGGAACTTCGGCAAATGTGAGCCGAATAAAACAAGCATTCGCAAACAAGAAAATTATTGAAATACAGGGAGATAAAACAGAGTTTTTAGATCCGGTATATAAAAGCAGGCTAACACAGCACCATTTTGGGGTTCACAAATAACAGTTTATAAATCCAATTGAGAAATAATATTCTTGGGAAAAGCACTCTTTAAACGATCCGTTTCCGAAAAACCTGCTTCACGTGCTTTTTTGAGTGTGGAAATGGTTTCTTCCTGATCGCCTTTCCAGTATAACAGAAACGCAGAAAAAAAGAGCGTTTCCGGATTTTCGGGTTCCAGTATTTTATAGGCAGCTAAAATATTTTCAAGCTTTGCTGATTCCTTCTTTGCAATGGCCTGATTGCCGAGGGAATAACAGGCAATTCCCCAGAACGCTTTAATTCTCCGATACATGTCAACATTAAAAGAATCCTGTTCCGTACTCAATTTTTTGTTGATTGAATTTATCTCGTTCTGCCACCACAAACTGTCTTTTGTTGTCAATGCTTCCAGGTAGGGCTGACGCACACTCATTTCAAATTTCAGGCACTTTTCTAGCTTCTTCACCTGACTTTTGTAATCGTCGCCGGTTTTCAAGTTGAAGAATTCAGCCGCAAAATCTTTATCAGTATTGAAGGGAGCAGTTGATGACATATTCCAGGCAAGCAGTGTAGCTTTTAGAAAATCGCCCTGTTGTTTCAGTTTATCAATCCGCTCATGTTGATTATTGCAATAAGCCTTTATCAAAGACTTATCTGCCGACGGATTTTCGGACAAATAAAGAAAACCCAGGGCATCAGCCAGCATCGAACTATCGGGCCAGGAATGCGAAGCATTGGTCAATTCTATTTTCAGGTTTCCGGGAATTGTTTGCTCCTGAAAGAGGTACTGAGCAGTTTCCACAAAATTAAAATCATCCATTCCCGAAATGGAAATAACCGGGCAACTGAGTGCCCTGATCTGATCGGCACCTGACAAAGCACCACACATAATCAATCCGTTTACCGGATGTGATGAGGCATACCCCAGCGCCATCCGCGCGGCACCTGAAAAACCGCTGATAAAAACCGTTTGGTCTGTCGGGTATTTTTGGCGCACTTCTTCAAGTAGTGTTTGAATCGCCGTCGGATAATTTGCGTATGCATTTTTAACAAGATTCGAGGCCGCAAGAATTACCGGGTATTGCTCGGCACCGGCTTTAAATCTATTGAGAGCCAATTTCCCACCTCCGTGAGCATCTAAAAGAATCACAACCGGTAGTTTTTCTACCGTGTTTTTTCGCTGAGGGACAAATACCTCGTACGTGTGTTTCGGGTCCTGCTGACAACTGTCGGTTTTAATTATAACCGGCACTAATTTTTCAGGCTTGCCGGCCTGGTTACACGATTGAAGTCCGTACAACAGGACAAAAACTAAAACCACAAAAAAGTACCTCATCAACAGCAGTTTAGTAATTATAAATGGAAATACCTTCAGAATAAGTGTAGCTTTCTACAAACCAAAAACCTTTTCTCCGGCACTCCAGGTACTTTCAACTTTGGCATCCAAAACTTCCTGTGGCGAAGCGGTCATCAGGTCAGTATCCAGGATCACAAAATCGGCCAGCATTCCGGGAACCAACTGTCCTTTTTCATTTTCTTCGAACGACGATTTAGCTGCCCAGGTAGTCATGGCCCGCAAGGTTTGTTCTCGCGACCAGCCTTCATTCATATGCCAGCCACCTTCGGGCCAGCCGGTGTGATCGGCACGAAATACCGCCGAGTAAAAAGAATAGAGCGGGTAAATATTTTCTACCGGAAAGTCGGTTCCTGCGGGAATCCAACTGTTTTGTTCCAGCAAAGTCTGGTAAGCATAAGCACCTTTAATCCGTTCAGCTCCAACCCGGTCTTCGGCCCAGGGCATGTCGCTGGTGCAATGTGTGGGTTGAACTGAAGGCACAATCGAATACTTTCCAAATTTGTCAAAATCATCGGGATTAATGATCTGCGAATGTTCAATCCTCCAACGACGGTCGTTTTTGCCTTTCAGGAATTGAGCGTAAGTATCCAAAACCAAGCGGTTACCACCGTCGCCGATAGCATGAGTTGCTACTGCGTAATTATTCTCGTAAGCCAGCTGGCAGATTTTATCGTAAAACTCCTGAGTTTCGATTTGCAGTCCGCGGTTTCCGGGATCGTCGGAATAATCTTCCAACATTAATGCACCTCTTGATCCCAAAGCCCCGTCGGCATAAACTTTTATGGTATTTACCAGCAAGTGATCGGTTTTGTAAATTCCCGATCGTACAAAGTGTTCGAAATTCTCTTCCGTAGGGTCTAACATCGCATTGATACGCATGTTCAGCTCACCTGTTTTTTGCAGTTCATCCATCATCAAAATGGTATTCTTACTCAGTCCGCAATCGGTTACTGAAGTTAAGCCGGCAGCAAAACAATTCTTTTGCGCTTCTAGCAAACCGATTTCCTGCTGCTCGCGAGTCATTTCGGGTATGAATTTTCGAACAAGGCTCATGGCATTATCAATCAGAATTCCGGTGGGCTCCCCGTTTTTTACCACCACTTCTCCCCCATTCACTTTCGATTCGGCAGTAATTCCGGCAATTTCAAGCACTTTAGAGTTGCACCAACCGGCGTGTCCGTCGACCCGAACCAGGTAAACGGGAATATCAGGAAACAATTCATCGAGCTTCTCTTTTGTTGGAAATTCCTGAACTTCCCAGTCATTCTGGTCCCAGCTGCGCCCCAGTATCCATTCGCCCCCAAATTTTTCGTGATGTTCCTTCAAAATCAGGTAAATTTCTTCCGGACTTCTGGTATCGCGCAAATCGGCATACTGCATTAAGTCGGTAGCATATCCGTAGAAATGGCAATGAGCATCATTAAAACCCGGGTAAACAAATTTACCTTCGGCATCTACCACTTTGGTGCTTTTGTACTTATCAAGAATATGTTGCGAAGTACCGGTAGCAACAATTTTGCCTTCGCTAACGGCCAGCGCCTCTACTTTTGCAAAGGCATCATCAACCGTATAAACGCTGGCATTTTTAATAATCAGATCAACCTGTTTTTGCGAACACGACATCATAGTAAACAACAATATTAGGGCAATTGCCGGATTAAATTTCATAAGTAAAAAATTGTTTGTTTTAGTTGTAAATCATGTAACAAGCACTAGGTGCTAACCTCTCGTTTTTGAAATCTGACAGGTTAAATTTAATACTCGTTCTTCGTCTAAATAATTTTATCCAGATAAAGGTTTGCTCAACACTATTAAAAACAAATATATATTAAGCATTCTGTTTTCTAAAACATATCGTCAATAGTTTTGTAATTCAAGATATTATTAACTTTGACCGCTCACGAAAAGCAGAAGCAGATGTTTTCGGTTGGTATATTTACAACACATATTCCCTACATTGTTTTTGTGGTTTTCTATGCCTGGTTTCTGATCTTTGGCATGGAAGAAGCTAACAATGGAAAGATTCTGCTGTCTGATCGCTCCCAACAAATTGAATATCATTCAAATAAGCATCATTCGGAATATGTTTCCACGTTCGATTTTCAGCGTTCCATCTTTCATAAAAAACAGGAAATGGCTTTCCTGAATTATGAATGGGCGCATCATAAATTAAAGTGGCGACACCAGCAATCCTTTCATCTTCAGGAACACGTCGCCGAATGTCTTTTTTGCCGACCTCCACCGGAGTTGGCATAATTCCGAAAACACAACCAAAATCTAAAACCAAACCTTTTAAAAAGGTGATTTCCAAATTTTTAATTTCGACATGAAAAAATTTTATGCCGCTTTTTCTACATTGTGTACCTGCCAATCTGAGTATTTGCAGAACAAAAGAATTTCCATCAACGAATTTAAAGGGCAAAAAGAAGATGCTCCTGATCAAACTTCTTGTTCCTTTCATTTTTAAACACGATTTTTACAACAAAGAGCAACACTGTCCGGTTACAGAAGGTGTAGAGCTCTTCCAGATAAAACTTTTTAATATGAAGATTTCGCAACAACTGATCGATAAATACAATACCCCCGTGCCGCGATACACCAGTTATCCGCCGGCTAACTTTTTCACCACCGAATTTGATTCCGACGCCTACATTCGGGCATTGGAGCGTTCAAACAGTGAGGAGCCAAAGAACATTTCCATTTACATCCACATTCCCTTTTGCCCGAAAATATGTTATTACTGTGGTTGTAACACTCACCTGACAAGAGATGTGAACAAAATGCGCTTGTATGTAGATGCACTGAAAAAGGAAATTTTGATGGTGCGCAAGTACCTAGATACCGACCGTAAAGTTTCGCAGGTACACTGGGGGGGCGGAACGCCAAATTCGCTGCCCATTGAAATGATTGAAGAGATCATGGAACTGATTCATGCTAATTTCGATTTTATTGAGAAACCCGAAATTGCCATGGAATGCCACCCTGCCATGCTCGACGAGAATTTTATTGAAAAACTGGTAGCGCTGAAATTCAATCGATTTAGCCTGGGTATCCAGGATTTTGATGACAAAGTACTGGAAAATGTCAACCGCGATCCTTCAATTATTCCGGTTCAAAGGCTGGTTGACATGATCAGGAGCCACAAAAATACCAGTGTCAACCTCGACTTTATTTACGGACTTCCATATCAGGATGAAAAGTCGTTTGCAGCCACTATTAACAAAGCCATTGGCATTTCACCCGATCGCCTGGTTACCTTCTCGTACGCGCATGTTCCGTGGGTGAAAAAGGCACAAAAAATTCTCGAAACAAAAGGACTTCCTTCGGCCGAAGAAAAACTGGGCATGTTTACAACGGGTTTTCGTTTACTCACTGAAAATGGTTACGATGCTATCGGTCTCGACCATTTTGCCCGGCCCGACGATGAACTGAGCATTGCTTTCCGTGAGAAAAAACTGCACCGGAATTTCCAGGGGTACTCTACCCGCGAAACCACCGGGCAGGTATATGCATTCGGATCAACCGGAATCAGTCAGCTGGAAAATGCCTATGCTCAGAATGCGAAAGACACAAATACCTATGTGAAATCGATCAACGAGGGCCGTTTTACAGTTGAAAAAGGATACGAGCTGAGTCCGGCACAAAAAATTATTCGGCACGTCATCAACGAAATTATGTGCAACTATTACCTTTCGTGGAAAGATGCCGAATTGAGACTGAATGCATCCGAGGCAGAAATCAGGAATACGGTCAATTACGAAACATCCATTCTCAAGCAGTTTGCTGATGAAGGATTGCTGACATTCAACGAACAAGAAATTGTAGTGCTCGACCAGGGAAAATACTTTGTCAGAAACATTGCAGCAAGCTTTGATCCGGGCATGAAAAATGCCACACAAAAATTCTCAAAGGCACTTTAGTTATGAATAAACAAGATGCGAATATTGCCGTTGTGGGCGCAGGACTTTCCGGGCTCACCACCGCATTTTACCTCAAAAAACATGGTTTCCGCGTTCATGTTTACGAAAAAGCGGATCGTGCCGGAGGTGTGATAAAAACCACACACGAAGAAGGTTTTGTTTTTGAATCGGGGCCAAATACCGGCTCGATGTCGCGGGTTGAAGCCGCAGAACTTTTTGAAGATTTGGGCGACGATTGCATCCTTGAAACCGCCGATGAATCAGCCAAAGCACGCTGGATTTGGCTGAACGGAAAATGGTGTGTTATTCCTTCCGGACTACTCGGGGGAATTACTACTCCCCTTTTTAGCTTTTCAGACAAATTGCGCTTGCTGGGCGAACCTTTCCGGAAACGGGGAAGCAATCCCGACGAAACCATTGCCGAACTGGTACGTCGGCGCATGGGAAAAACCTTTTTGCGAAATGCAGTCGATCCGTTTATTTCGGGTGTGTACTCGGGCGATCCTGAAAAACTGGTCACACGTTTTGCACTGCCTAAACTTTATGCACTCGAACAAGAGTACGGAAGCTTTATAAAAGGCGGGATTAAAAAGGCTAAAGAGCCAAAAACCGAGCGGGATAAAAAAGCCACGAAAGACGTATTTTCTGCCGAAGGCGGATTGGAAAACCTCATAAAAGCACTGGCTAAACACATTGGGGAAGAGAACATCACCTTGGGCTGCAATCCCGTTTTTGAAAAAGACAAGAATTCGAATAGCTATAAATTTGAAGACGAATCATACACGCACGTTATCTCCACCGTTGGCGCATATGCCATTCAAAATGTATTTCCCTTTTTGCCAAAACAGAAAGCACAACAGATCGATAAAATGAAATACGCCAAAGTAACACAGGTAACTTTGGGTTTCAAACAATGGAAAGGCATCCCGATTAAATCGTTTGGCGGCCTGGTTCCATCAGCAGAAAAACGCGATGTGCTCGGTATATTATTTCTCTCTTCGTTTCTGAAACAACGCGCACCAAAAGGCGGTGCTTTGCTCTCGGTCTTTCTGGGTGGAGTGCGACGTCCGGAATTGTTCGAACTGAACGATGATGAACTGCTTAAAATTGTTGAACGCGAAGTGAAGGACATGATGCAGCTGGAAACATTTGATCCGGATGTTTGCAGGATCTTCCGTTACGAGCATGCTATCCCACAATACAGTTTTGAGAGTGAACAGAAACTGGCTGCGATTGTTGAACTCCAAAACGAATTTCCTGGCCTGGTACTTGCCGGCAATATCCGCGACGGAATTGGCATGGCCGACCGGATTCGTCAGGGAAGACTTACAGCCGATAAACTGGCCGAAGAAATTTAATCGTATCGCATTGGAGAACATTAAAAATATTGCATCCGTTTTTTCAGAACTGCAGGCAGAAATTTGCCACAATCTGGAGCTTGCCGACGGCAAAGCACATTTTGGAAGCGATAAATGGAAAAAAGAAATTGGTGGCGGAATAACACGGGTTATTCAAGACGGAAACGTGATTGAAAAAGGAGCGGTAAATTTTTCTTTTGTTGAAGGAAAATTAAGCGAACGTATGGAAGCGGTTCTGGGAGAAAAAGCCGATAATTACGCTGCAACGGGAATTTCGTCCATCCTGCATGCCAAAAATCCCTGGGTTCCGACCATACACATGAATGTTCGGTATTTTGCCCTCGACAATGGTGTATCGTGGTTTGGAGGCGGAATCGACCTTACTCCTTCCATCATTGTTCCCGAAGAAGCCAGGTGGTTTCACGAGCAGCTAAATGAAATTTGCGATCGTTCTCACCCCGATTATTATTCCAGGTTTAAAAAATGGGCCGATGATTATTACTTCTTGCCTCATCGTAACGAAACTCGTGGTGTTGGCGGTATTTTCTTCGATCGCTTAAAGCCGGATGAAGATGTTGATTTCGAGCAGCTTTTCGGATTTGTGGTAGCTCAGGCCAAATCTTACCCGTTGATTTATTCTGAGTTTATGAAGAATAGTGAAAAGCCTTATACAGAACGTGAAAAAAGGTGGCAATCAATTCGCCGGGGAAGGTATGTTGAATTTAACCTGGTGAACGACCGTGGAACCAAATTCGGATTGGAATCAAACGGAAACACCGAATCTATTTTAGTGAGCATGCCCGCCAATGCGTCGTGGGAATACAACTTCAGTCCGGAGCCGGGATCGCAGGAAGAAAAAACACAGGAGCTATTGAAAAAAGATATAAATTGGATCGGATTTAAAACAAATTAACGGATTATGAAGAGAGCTGTACTATTGATCAACGTTGGCAGCCCCGATGCACCAACAGTACCTGCAGTACGTCGTTACCTGACGCAGTTTCTGAATGATAAGCATGTTATCGATTTGCCCTGGCTGCTTCGGAAATTCCTGGTAAACCTCATCATCATTCCGTTTCGGGTAAAAAATTCGACCAAACTGTACCTGCAGCTTTGGACCAAAAAAGGTTCTCCGCTGATCTATCTTACGCGCGATCTTCAGGAAAAACTGCAAGAAAAAATGGCCGGAAAAGCCGATATTTATATGGGCATGCGCTATGGAAATCCAAGTTACAAAAAAGCGTTGGCAGAAATTAAGCAAAAAGGGTATGATGAACTGGTACTGGTACCATTGTTCCCGCAGCATGCCATGTCTACAACTGAAACAGCAATCGTTGCAGCAGAAAAGGAAATAAAAAAACTGGGCCTTCAGGCAAAAGTTTTAAAAACAGAGCAGTTCTACGACCACCCCAAATTTGTGGATTCCTTTGTTAAACAAGCTCAAAAATACGACCTCTCGAAATTCGATCATGTAATATTTTCATACCACGGTTTGCCCAACCGGCAGGTTGAAAAATGCCACCCGGGAATTACGGTTGATACCTGTTCGTGCGAAAAGAGTCTTCCCGAGCATGGAAAATATTGTTACCGTGCCACCTGCTACGAAACCTCGCGTTTACTGGCCGATCGTTTACAACTAAAACCAACGGATTATACGGTTTCATTCCAATCGCGTCTGTCGAAAAACTGGCTCACTCCGTTTACCGATAAAACGCTGATGAAATTGGTTGAAGCAGGCAAAAAGAAGGTGATCGTGCTTGCGCCTTCGTTTGTTACCGATTGTCTGGAAACAATCCTTGAAATTGGCGTGGAATATGGCGATGATTTTAGAGCTGAAGGAGGCGAAAAACTGCAAATGGTTGACAGCTTGAATGCAGAAGATCATTGGGTAGATGCGCTGGCCGGGATCATTTCGGAAGAAGAAATGACGAAATGATATTGTTGGATAAAATAGAGTTACTTGAAGGTGTGACAAGCAACGAATTGTGGTGGAGGGTGACGGTCACCTGTATTGCAACATTCCTGGTAAATCTCCCTTTTGGATACATGCGCGGCAGTTTTCGGAAATTATCATTCTGGTGGTTCGTATTTATTCACGCACCGGTTCCATTGATCATCCTGATCCGCAAATTCCACGACCTTAAACTCACCTGGACTTTGGCTCCATTTTTATTGGGCAGCTTTTTCCTGGGGCAATATGTCGGGCGCAAGATCTATGCTAAATATCCTTTTCGGAAAAAGAAAGAGTAGTTATTTTATTTCACTACCACAGTTTTCACATTCATAAACTCTTTAATTCCCTGGGCAGCCAATTCGCGTCCAAAGCCACTGGTTTTTATCCCGCCAAAAGGTAAGCGAGGATCTGATTTTACGAAGTCGTTTACAAAACAGGCACCGGCTTCCAGTTCCATTTCAGCAATATGTTCTCCTTTTTTCAGATCGCGGGTGAACACGGCTGCACCCAATCCAAAATCAGTATCGTTGGCTACGGCAATGGCTTCTTTCGCGTCTTTCACTTTTATTACCGAAGCTACCGGTCCAAACAATTCTTCATCGTAGGCCGGCATTCCGGGCTGTACATTTTCCAAAATTGTGGGCGGATAATAAGCTCCGTTGCGATGTGGAACTTCTCCACCTATAATAACTTCAGCCCCTTTTTTCACCGAGTCAACTACCTGTTGGTGTAATTCGTCGCGAAGATCGGTACGTGCCAGTGGCCCTATTGCTGAATCTTCATCGGTAGGATCGCCAAAACCTGCAGCAGCCATTTCATGGGTAAATTCTTCCAGAAAATGTGCATAAACCTCTTCTTCAACAATAAAACGCTTTGCACCAATACAGCTTTGCCCGGCATTCAGGAGACGTCCGGCAGCACATTTTTTGGCCGCTTTTTCAATGTTGGCATCCTGAAGAATCAAATACGGATCGCTGCCACCCAGTTCCAACACACATTTTTTTAGCTCGGCGCCTGCAAGGGCAGCCACGCTTTTCCCGGCCGGAGTTGATCCGGTTAAACTAACCGTTTTTATTGCTTTATGCTGAATGATTTTGGCCACTTGTTTGCTTCCAACCAATAAGCTGCGAAAAACATTTTCGGGAAAGCCGGCTTCGCGGAATAATTCTTCGATGGCCAAGGAGCAGCCGGGCACATTACTCGCATGTTTCAACACCGCAGTATTCCCGGCCATAAGCGTTGGTGCAGCAAAACGAAACACCTGCCAAAATGGAAAATTCCAGGGCATAATCGCCAGAATAGTTCCGAGGGGCTGATACGAAACATACGATTTTGTAGCTTCCGTTACTATCGGTTCGTTTTCCAGAAAACTTTCGGCATTCGAAGCATAATAATCACAAACCCAGGCACACTTTTCAATTTCGGCAATGCCTTCGCGTTTCACTTTCCCCATTTCCTGCGCCATAAGAAAAGCAAGTTCATTTTTCTTCGATTTCAGTACGCTCGAAAGGTTTTGCATCAACTGGCTGCGGTACATAAACGAAGTACTTCGCCAGTGGTGCCAGGTTTTATCTACCGAATTGATGATTTTTTCTATTCCGTCGGGCGTATGCGTTTTGTAATTCTTAATTCGCTCACCGGTTGCTGGATTGATCGATTGCATCATCTATATCTGTTGATTTGAATAAAAATCGAATTTACAAAAAATATGTTCCGGTTAATACGCTTTTGGATTGGTCTTCATTTAAAATCAGGGTTAAATTTGCAAAAAAAGGAGCTTCTTTACCGGGAAGCTCCTTTTCAAAATCCAAACTAAGTTAACAGTTATAATTTGCCGTCTGTCATTCCTAATATAAAGTCAGTTACCGGAACTTTAAACCTGATTTTATCGTATCCGGGTTTCAGAATCGTTAAGTGCTCTGAATATTCTGCACTACCAATATAACCATAGCCGTTAGTTGTTCTGGCCCAACCGGTTAAACGAAATTGATAGGCACAGGTAACCGGTGGAACCCAAACACCACTTGCGGGTATTTGCAGATTAAGCACGCCTGCCCAGTTTCCCGATCCGGGATAGTTTTGTGAATCGATGAGCGTACTTTGATTGCTGCCGTAATGAGCTGTTAGCCGAAACAATCGCAAATTTCCCTCGGGATCGTGTGCGGTAATGTTAAACTTTAATCCATCAGTATCGCTGGTAAGTTTTACAATGGAACACGCCTGTTGTTGCGCACCATTATGTGTAATACTGTTAATGTTTAATTCCGGCAGATTGTTATCAATATACAACGTCAGTATTTCAGTATCGGCTGAATAAGCATCTACGTCTATTCGGAATTGATGTAAACCGGTTCCCATTCCAATCGTACTAAACTGAATCAATAAATCGTCGATGGAATAATCGACAGCCGGACTCGGAATAACATATTTATCATCGGTATCGGGGCCAAAGTGCTGCAAAATATACTGATGAGTTGCATTATCCCATTTGTAATTTTTCCACGAACTTAGCAAAGGAGAAAAGGCTCCCGACGTTCCTTCGCGGTGCAACACCCTGTATTTTTTTCCGGCCAGCGATGCCAGGGTTGTTCGGTTTCCAATGATATTTAGTTTGCCTCCAAATGCCGCATTCTGAACATACGGATGATAACCGGAAGCTGTAGTTGCTCTTCCCGAAACAATTTTGTCGAATGGTATTAAACCGACACCACCAAAAACAGTTCCCATTGATCCGGAAGGGAAAACACGTTTTTTAGATAGGAATAAATAATGCAAAGCCGCAAAATTGGTATAAAAATCACCGGGTTCGTTGTGATGAAAAGCGGGATTGCTGGAAGCGATCCGAAATCCAAATCGGGTGTACGGAAACCAATATCCGAGCGAGACATTAAGATCGGATAAAAGAAACTGCATTTTCCAAATGCGGTGTGGTGTCTCCGAATTCGGCGAAGGGCCAAATTCTATTCTGCATTTCGAAGGACTTGTTTCGTTGATTAATCCCGTCCATCTGCCGGGTCCAAGATAATATTGCCGGCCCATTTTATCCGGGTTTCCCGGGTAAAGACCATAATTAACATCGTAGTTAGGGGTGATTGCTGCGTTTCTGTTACGGTCGAATGTAAACCAAAAATAATCTCCCGTGCCGGGATCATTTCCCTGATCGGCGGTTACATCCAATGCCACATACAGAAACTCGCTGTTGTTTTTTACCATCATTTTCCCTTTGGCAATGCTCAAAACACCAGCATCTGCCCATAAAGGATCGTTGATGGAATCGTCCAAATTGATGGGTACATCTACCCATGTACTAACTAATGTACTCATGATAAATAAATTTTGGGTTAAAAAATTATTATTCAAAATCATGGTTTGAATGATTTTGAAGATTTAATGATTGAAAAATTGTACAATAAAAGTTACGGCTTTTATGGTTGAAATCATAATTTACCGAACCACCAAAATCCTGATTATCATGATTGATAAAAGGTGAAAAACAGGTAATAAATAATATGGAAATATCGATGAAAATGAGATTCAAGTCTTTGGGCTTGATAATAATAATAAGAATTACCGGTTTTTGAAATCTCAGGAAGCAAAGGCCAGCTATTTCCGGTTCATCCTGCCAATTCGTACCGCTTTTCAAGTACAAATTGGCAGGCTAGAATCAGCAAGCATCAATTTATTTAATAATGCGGATCTCGGTTTCCATTTCCATGGCTTTTTGGTATACGGCAGTCACACCACAGTATTTTTCCTCGGAAAGTTTAACCGCTTTTTCCAATTTGGCGTAAGGCAGATCTTTTCCTTTAAACTGATAGACCACCTTCATTTTATTATAATGTTTAGGATGTTCTTCGGTTACATCGGCTTCCACGATCACATTAAAAGCCTCAGGCTCCACTTTCATCTTTTTCAAGATCATAATCACATCCACACCGGTGCAGCCAGCCAGCGCTGTTAGCATCAATTTTTTGGGGCGTGGTCCTAAATCGCTGCCACCCGATTCTTCTGTGGCATCAACAATTACTTTGTGCCCATCCATATCGGCTTCGAAAGCTACCTTATCGGTCCAGGCCATATCTACTACATGTTTCATAACATCCTAATTTTAAATAGTTTTCAATTATTTTGCATTGCAAATATACAACATCTAACTATCTATATAAATAGTTTTCTGAATAATGCGGATAATTGTATTTTTGTAGCTTTAACCTTAAGAAAGAATGATTTTCTAATTTTCTAATTGAAGCCTGAATATGAGAAGTGCAATTAAGAGGCCAACAGAAACAGAGACAGATTTGAGTGGATTCCAGTTGTTCAAAAAACTTACTGAAGATGAGTTTACACGTTTGAACTACGAAAAGACTTGCTCGATCTATAAGAAGGGCACGATTATTTACCGTGAGGGAAGCCGCCTGACCGGATTTTTCTGTGTAACCAAAGGTATTGTTAAGATTTTTAAGACCGGTATCGACGGGAAGGAACAAATTATCCGTTTTGCAAAAAAAGGCGAAATCATTGCCTACCGTTCGCTGCTAAGCCAGGAACTGGCCTGTACCACAGCCAAAGTGATCGATGAAGCTGCGCTGTGTCACATCCCCTATCAAACGCTGCTTTACCTCATCCAAAGTAACTGGCAGTTTTCGCACCACATGTTGCAAATTGTTTGCCGCGAGCTGCGCGAAGCCAACGATTACATTACCGATATTGCACAGAAAACCGTTCGTGAACGCCTGGCTGAAGTACTGCTTCTACTCAAGGAAAATTTCGATCTGGATAACCAGAACACCCTACAAATTTCGCTGACACGCGAAGAATTGGCCAACATGGTAGGAACAGCTACCGAATCGGTGATCCGACTGCTTTCGGAATTTAAAAACGACAAGTTGATTGAATTGCAGGGACGAAAAATTAAATTTTTGGACATTCCCACCCTTACGAGAGTGGCCAATTTATAACGAAATAAATAAAGACCGAAAACCGGCTACATAGCCGGTTTTTTTGTACCAAAAATTCGGAATAACCTTTTATAATGTACTTCAAAACCATCGAAAATATTACTATTCCTGAAATAGCGCAGCTTTTTAATGACGCTTTTGCCGACTATTTTGTAAAAGTTGAATTCACCCCTGAATTGCTCTGGGATAAAATTGAATCGGAAGACATTCGTAGTGATCTTTCAATGGGGATGTTCAACAACAATACACCGGTGGCATTTATGTTGCACGGTCTGCGTGAAATAAATGGCAAAAATGTGGCTTACAATGGTGGAACAGGAGTTATAAAAGAGTACCGGGGACAGCATGTAACCGTAAAAATGTACGGGCAGCTCATCCCTGTTTTAAAGGAAAAAGGAGTTGATGAAATAGAATTGGAAGTGATCGATAAAAACACCGCAGCGATTAAATCGTATAAGCAAGTCGGTTTTCAAAAAATCGCCGACCTCGATTGTTTTAGCGGCATTCCGAAGCCTGCAACTAAAAATGATAAACTGGTAATTCACGAATTCGATCAGTTCGATCATCACCTTTTTAAATCGTTTTGGGATTGGAAACCCACCTGGCAAAACGCATCAGAAACCATTAAAAAGCTGTCTTCCTGCAAAACTTTTGTCGCTTTTGTGGCGAATAAACCGGTGGGTTATTTAAGCACCATTCCGCAAAGGGCGCGTATATTGCAGTTTGCTGTGGCACCAGAATACCGAAAACAAAACATCGGCAGCAGCCTTTTTAGGCATTTTGCAGATATCGTTTCCACCGAAATCAACGTTAATAACATTGACGATCCGGAACAGTACACTCAATATTTTTTGAAAAAGATTGGTTTGAAACATTTTCTTACTCAACATAAAATGACTTTAAAATTATAAACATGAAGAGAATGAAACTCTTTGGAATACAAATGAACCGGCGCACATTTATCCGCTGGAAAATTTATATCGACCGCGCACGCATGTACATTGGCTACATTAGTTTTGTAATGATCGCTTTTATGTTCCTCAATGATTTTAAGGATGAAACGATCCGGCATTTCCTCGATGAAAACAAGCTGATCACCTATCCGGTGATGATGGTGGTTTTTCTGTTGTTCTCGCTGGTTTTGGGCCGGCTGGATACCAAGCTGGGTCTGCGGCGTGAAGAAATGCGGAATGCAGCTTCAGAAAACCCGGTTACCATGGAAATTCTTCAGAGTATTAAGGATATAAAAGGCAAGCTCGATCAACAAAATTAAACGCGTCAGTTAAATTTCGATTTAGAATTATTTTTTGCACCGTACTTTAGTGCGGTGATTTCTGAAAATCTTTAAAATTCAGATCGCCGTCGTTACATCCTAACCACCGCCCTAAAGGACGGTGCAACACATATCACAATTACAATTTAATATGCTTACCGAACAATCCAATCTTCGGGATCCATTTTCTGACTTTCGTGCCAGATCTGAAATTTAAGAATGGATTTACTGTCGTCGTCGTGCTCGGTATAAACGGTTCCTATTTTTTGTTTGGTTTCCACTGTATCACCCTTTTTTACGACCACTTCGCGCAGGTTCGAATAAACACTCAGAAATGCGCCGTGGCGAATGATTACCGCGGTATTTCCGCCCGAAATTCCGAACACCCGGCTGACCTCGCCTTTAAACACCGCCTGAACTTTTGCTCCAATTTCAGTGGCAATGTTTACACCGTTGTTTCTGACCTGCACGTTGCTCAACACCGGATGCTGATGAACGCCAAAACGCTCCACAATAATTCCTCGCTCAACGGGCCATGGAAGACGGTGTTTATTCTGTTCAAAATTGTCGCCGATCAGTTTTTGCTCGGGAGTTAGTGCATAGCCCGGTTCGCCTTTAGCCCTGTTTTTCCGGGCTTCTTCTTCTATCAAGCGCTGAATTTCCTGCTCGAGCTGCTGTTCAATCCTTCTTTGTTGCCGTAAAGTTTGTCGCAGTGTTTGTTTCTGGTCCGTCAGTTTTTGCAGTTCAGCATTTTGCAGTCCTTTTTCTCCTGTCAGTCTGCGGTATTCCTGCCTGGCCTGATCGACTAACGCTTCTTTCTCGTGCTGGCGTTCCTCCAGTTTTTTAATGTTGTCGGCTAAAACTCCACTTACCGCTTCGATAATCTCACCCTGTTTTTGTCGATACTTGGTGTAATGCCTGAAATAAAGCATACGCCGGTAAGCCTGGTTAAAACTTTCTGACGACATTAAAAACAACAGCTCGTTGAAATTGCTTTTATTTTTGTAGGCCTGTCTGATCATTTCGGCATATTCTTCTCGAAGTTCCTCAAGATCGTTTTGAAGCATTTCTATGGACAATTCGCTGTTTTGGATACATTGGTCGTAAATCTCGATTTCGTTATTTATAGTTGAGATAAGACGGCTTCTCTGACTGATTTGACTGTTGAGCAAACGTAGTTTATTCAGCGACGATTTTTCGCTTTTCAGGTTCTCCTCGAGCAAACGGGTCACGTATTCAATTTCCTTTTGTGTTTCCTGCTTTTGTTGTTGCAGGTCGGAAATGGATTGCGACAGACCGATAAACGGAAGACAGAATAATAAAACCGCTGTGAAATAAACACGCATACGTTTTCGATTTCCACGAAAGTAAGAGAATTCAAATTTATTTTACCTGAATCTCTTCGTATTTTTCAGGAATTTTAATGGAGAATGAACTGATTTCGTCGGTTGAAAAACCACTCATGCGGATCTTCATTTCTATCTGTTCCACATTCGATAGAAATTCCATATCGATCTCACCCGGATACTCTTTTCCTTCTACTTTAGTAAAATCGTTAAAATTCATGAGAATATTTCGGTTGTTGGTTTTATCCTGAATATTGAGTCGCGTAAGCGAAAAATTTCGGGGTTCGAAAAACATTCGTTGTAAAATCAGGGCTTCATCATCCAAACGTCGAAGCCGGCGTTCAATTTTTTGGGGCTTTCCGTCATCCAGTTTGTAGATCTTGCGGTTCTTTTCCGACTGCAACACGTACTGCCCGTTTTCGACATACGAATCGAAGGTTTTATAATCGTCGCGCGGATCGTTCCTGTACGAGAAAGCATTGTTTGAAATGATGGATTGAACGGTTTTAAAATCCACGTCCATGTTCAAAAAGTCGCTGATAAAACTGTAGTCGTCGTAGAAATAATTGTGATCGATGTAATTGACATAGATCACGCTGTCGGGTGTGAGCAATACCCGGCCAACCGGAATATTAATTTTGCTGATGGACACCAGTATTTTCTCGTCTCTTTTAGCTTTTAACCGAATGCGAAATGAAGCTTTTGACTGGTTGCTCGAAAACTGACAGTTGATTTTTCGGATGGTAAGGTATTCATAATCAAAGGCATTTTGCTCGATACGTTTGAGCAATTTGTTGGTGCCCATTGGTTTTGCTTCGCCAACAGCCAACTCTTTTGGTCCTCTGCAAGAAGTGGCTATAATCAGCAATAAAATCCCGGCCAGCAGAGGAAAACGAACAACAAAACGCCTATTCATTTGGATCTTCTATATATTTTCCTTCCTGAATTTTACGTAGCAATACTTCGGAGTCTCCCCCGCTTGTTTTGGCTCGTTCCCAATAGCTTATAGCCTCATCGTGTTTTTCGAGCTTAAACAAAATATCGCCATAATGCTCAAGCAGGGTCGGGTTTTCATCTCCCCCGTTTTTAATGGCCGATTCCATGTAGAATTTGGCCAGTTTATAATCGCCTTTTTTGAACAAAACCCAGGCGTGAGTATCGAGGTAAGTAGAATTATCGGGAAAACGTTCCACGACTTTTCCACTCATGCGTTCGGCTTTATCGAGGTTTCTTCCGTCGACCGAAAGGTAGTAAGCATAGTTATTTAAAGTGAGGTAATTTTCAGGATCGATTTCAACGGCTTTATCGAATAGCTTAAAAGCTTCTTCTTTGCTCTTTTGTTTGTAAAGTGCCTCGCCTTTTAACATCAGGAAGTTGGCTTTGAGTTGCGGATTTTGAACCACATATATCAGACCCTCATCAACCAAATCTACAGTTTCTTCGAACTTTTCGAGTTGCACACAGGCAATGGCTTTGAAAAAATAACCCTGCGGCTGATTGGGAAAAAGATCGATGATGTCGCTGGTGTGTTTGTACAAACCTTCCCAATCCTGTAAATCGTTATCGATAAACATCAGGCGTTCCCATACGACATAATCGTTTCGCTCAATATCAAGCGCTTTTAACAGCTGTACACGTGCTTTTGCCAGTTCATTTTTCTTGAGCAGATTTTCGGCATAAATGGTGTACACCAGAGCTTCATCGGGGTGATGTTCAAGCAGGATTTGTATCAGTTCTTCCTGCTGATCTTCACTCAACGAAGTTCGTGCCGAAGTAAGCATCATGTAGAGTTGCAGCTTTGTCTGAATATCTACCGATTCGCTTTTAAAGCCTTCCTTGGTTTCTTCGAACGACTTCTCAAGATCGCCATTTTCGAGGTAGTAATTGGCCAGCGAAAAATGTACAAAACCATTGCCGGGATCGAGTTCCTGTATCTTTTTATAGTTTTTCAGTGCATTCTCCGAGTCGCCCTGACTTTGGTACAAATCGGCCAGCAAACCATAATATTTAGCTTCTGTCGGATCTGAATCGATGAGCTTCTGAATTTCAGCAAAGGCCTTATCAATCTGTCCGGTAGCTACATAAATTTGCTGTTTCGCCACTGAAATCTGCTCATGAACACCTGTTTCTTTTTCCATTTTATTATAGGCATCAATGGCTTCATCGTATCGTTCGGCGCTAGCCAGCAATGCCGCTTTCATGTAAATGTATTCCAGGTTGTCGGGTTCTTTCAGAAGCAGTTGGTCATACAGATCTGCTGATTCAGAAAACTTGCGCGCTTTCTGATAGATCTGGGCCAGTAACAATTTGTACCACTTGTTGTCGGGATTGATGCTAATGGCCTTTTCGAGTAGTAACGATGCACTCGTTAAATCGTTATTTACCGCATGAATATTTGCCAGTTCGTACATGGCAGCCGATGAATTCGGATCGAGTTCCAGACATGTCGATAACATCTGAATGGCGGTTTGCGGATTGCCAAACATTTTCTGTTTCAGCGCTTCCACAAAATAATACTCAAACTCCTTTTGCTTTTGTTCGGCCAGTTCGTCAACGGGCGCGTCAACAGCCGCTTTGGCCACTTCCTGCTCCGTAATTTTTTTTGGTCCTGAACATGAAACCACCGCAGCAAAAAGCATGGCGGTTGTTATTCCTGTAATAATTTTTTTCATCTAATTTTTCCCGGTGTGGCCAAAGCCTCCGGCTCCCCTTTCTGTTTCTTCCAGCACTTCTACCAAATCCCATTCCACTTTCTCGTGAGCAGCGATAACCATTTGGCAAATGCGTTCTCCGTGTTCTATAACAAACTCATCCTGCGACAGGTTGATGAGTATTACTCCTATTTCGCCACGATAATCGGCATCGATGGTACCCGGAGTATTCAAAACTGTAATTCCCTTTTTCAGTGCAAGGCCGCTTCTGGGTCGAATTTGTGCTTCGTAACCTTCAGGCAGCTCTACAAAAAGTCCAGTGGGTACCACAGCCCGTTCCAGAGGTTTCAGAACAACCGCTTCATCAAGGTTAGCCCTTAAATCCATTCCGGCCGAATGAACAGTGCTGTAGGCCGGCAAATCATTTTTCGACTTGTTTACAATTTTTACCTGCATTCAATCTGTTTTTAAAAAAGAACCGCTAAGATAATTAAATAATGCCGTTGAGCGAATGCATTAACAATAATTTAGAAAATTGAAACCGAATTCAACTTATTGGTTAACAATCAAATAATCATGAGGTCGCCCATGATCTCATCGGATACAAAAAGTCCTTCTTTCGTTAATAAAAGCTTCCCTTCAGAAAGAAGGACCAGACCGCTTTTCTTGTATTTTGCGACTTGTTTCAGCAGGTAATCGTAAAATTCAGTTCCAAAATTTTGCCTGATATCTGATAACAAGACGCCCCATTTTGTGCGGATACGTGTCAGAATATATTCGTTGTAGTGGTCTTTATTGCTGAGGATTTCTTCTTCAAAATAATCGGAACCGGCTTCCAAACCGCGAACATAACTTTCGACATGCGATACATTCCATCGTCGGGAAAGCAGATTATAGGAATGTGCCGACGGTCCAAGGCCAAGGTATTTTTTCCCCAGCCAGTACGAAGAATTGTGCCGAGAATACAAAGCATCCCTGGCAAAATTTGAAATTTCGTACTGTTCGAAACCTGCTTGTTCTGCCATTTCAACCAAAATATTGAACTGCTTTACGCTTTCGTTCTCACTCAGTTCTTTGAGCGTTCCTTTTTTCAACCAGGTAAAAAAAGGTGTTCCTTCGTGATAAGTGAGATGATAAGCCGATAAATGTTCTACTGGAAGTTGAAAAACGCGCTGCAGGCTTTCTTTCCATTGCTCATCAGTAAGTCCGGGAAGCCCGTAAATCAGATCGACACTGATGTTATTGAAGCCCGTTTCAACTGCTTTTCGAACAACTTCTTCCGCTTGCGTCGCATCGTGGCGACGGTTCATTTTTTTAAGGTGCTCATTCTGAAACGCCTGAATTCCAATGCTCAGTCGGTTTACTCCGGTCGATTTAATCCCGTTCAAATATTCCGGAGTGAGGTCATCAGGATTGGCCTCAAAGGTAATTTCGGCATCCGGTGAAATACTGTAATTCGCGTCAATGTTCCAAAGAATGTTATCAAGTTCTTCTGTCGTAAGCACCGATGGTGTTCCACCACCAAAATAGATGGTTTCCACCGTTTCATTTTCAAGGTAGTTTTTCCTTACCTTTGCCTCTTCGTTTAAAAGCGTAAGAAATTTTTGCTTCAGCGATGTATTTACGGTTTTGTAAAAATCGCAGTAATAGCATTTCTGCCTGCAAAATGGAATATGAATATAAATACCTGCCATGAAAATTTCGATCTACTGGAGAATAACAGCCTGGTTGCTGATAATGTGCTACCTGCTTTTTATGCCGGCCAGTCAATTGCCTTCCGAACCCTTCTTAAAGATCCCGCATTTTGACAAAATGGTGCATTTCTCGATGTTTTTTATTCTGTGTCTTCTGTCATTCAGGCCGGTAAAACAACTCACGCCGAACTACTATTTCTGGACCCCTTTGGTAAGTTTTGTGTTGGCTGTTCTACTCGAATCTGTTCAGCACAAAATCTCAGCCAGCCGTCACACCGATGCTCTCGACTTACTGGCCAATACAGCCGGATTACTTACAGCAACCGTATTTTTCAGGTATTTTGTGTCGGGTAAAAAACTGGAAAAACTCGTTTAAAGTTTTACCAGATCCTCGTACTTATCGATGTCTTTACTTATCAATTCGAGCGTGGTATCCTTGTAAAAGGTTCTAATTTGTCCGCGCAACATTTCGTACTGACCATGAACCGGACAAAGCGGTTTTGACGGATCGTGCGATCTGCAAGGCTCGAGACTGATCAGGCAGTTGGTAAAGAATTCCTCACCATCAACTTTTGTTACAATTTCCCAAAGCGATATTTCGCCCGATTTTTTTGCCAGCGAAAATCCTCCGTTAGGTCCTTTAGTCGATACCAGCAATTTCTGTTTCACCATGTTTTGCAGGATTTTTCCCAAAAACGGAGAAGAAAGACCAAGGTCTTCCGAAATCTTTTTGATACCGATCCTTTTGTCTTCAGTTGAAAATTTTCCAAGATAAATGAGGGCTCTTAATGCGTACTTACAAGTGTTTGATAACATGACACAATTATTTATTATTTATTTTCCATTCTGTACTAAACGAGTGATGAGCTACCGGTGGAAGCTCTTTTTCTTTACCCAGAATATTTTTGTTCGTTTTTAACAGGGCATTTTTTACATTCCCATTAACCAAATCGAGGTTCTTGCGTTTCTTAAATGCCCACTGATAAACCTTCATTCCTGTGTTCCAGGAAAATGATCCACGATGCTGTTCAATACTTTTTTTCCGATTAAGCAGCAGTAATTTATGCAAAGGGATTTTTACCGGGCAAACATCGCTGCAGGCACCACAAAGTGTACTGGCAAAGCTTAAATGATCGTAGGCATCAAATCCTTTTAAAAAAGGTGTGATCACCGAACCGATTGGCCCGCTGTAAATGGTGTTGTAGGTATAACCACCAATATTTTTGTAAATGGGACAAGCGTTTAAACAGGCACCGCATCGCAGGCATTTCAAGGCTTCGTAATGTTCCTCCTGTCGGGCAATTTCAGTTCGGTTATTATCGAGTAAAACCACCACCATTTTCTCGGGTCCTCCCGCTTCATTTTTACGCTTTGGACTTGTAATTAAGGAGTTGTAAACCGTTACTTGCTGACCGGTTCCCAGTGCCGAAAGCAAAGGAAAAAACAAGGGCAAATCGTGAATTGAAGGAATAATCTTTTCGATCCCGGTAATGGCGATATGCACTTTTGGGAAAGAAATCGACATCAATCCGTTTCCTTCGTTTTCGGTGAGCGCCACTCCCCCAACATCGGCTACCAGAAAGTTGGAGCCGGTTACGCCAATATCGGCCGAAGTAAATTTTTTGCGCAAAACCTGGCGAACAAAAGCAGTAAGTTCTTCGGGTGTTGAATTTTCAGGCGTACTGAATTTTTCATGAAACAGCCCCGCAACATCTTCTTTCGATTTATGCATGGCCGGCGTGAGAATATGATAGGGCTTCTCGCCTGCAACCTGAACGATAAATTCGCCCAAATCGGTTTCAACCGGTTCAAAACCCGATTGCTCCAGATTTTCGTTGAGCTCGATTTCTTCCGAGATCATCGATTTGCTTTTTACCAGGAGCTTGGCTTCAGCCGCTTTGAGTACCTTAATAATTTCAGCAACAGCTTCTTTACTATCGCGGGCCCAAATTACTTCAATATTGTTTTTCTGAGCATTTTTTTCAAATTCCTCGAGGTAAGCGGCCAGGTTGGCCACAATTTTTCCCTTCAGGTATGAAGCCCTTTCTTTGGCCAAATTCATATTTCTGTACCTCAACTTACCTTTGGCAACAGCTTCGTCGTACTTCGAAATGTTAAAATTTAAAGTTTGTCGATGCTTTTTGTCAAACGCAATTTTGGAATCATCCAGAAATATGTCTTTTAAATCGGCCATTCACTATTTTAAAGGAATCTGGTCTACTCTGCGAGCGTGTCTGCCACCTTCGAATTCAGAATTTAAAAATGCTTCAACAATGGCAATCGCTTGTTCATCGCTTACAAATCGTCCGGGTATAGCACACACATTGGCATTGTTGTGTTGCCGGGCCAAAGCAGCAATATCTGTATTCCAGCAGACTCCGGAACGAACGCCCTGGTGTTTATTGGCTGCAATACTAATTCCCTGACCGCTGCCGCAAAATGAGATTCCAAGTTCGAATTCCCCTTTTTCGATCGCGTCGCCAAGTTTATGTGCATAAACCGGATAGTCCACGCTCTCATCGGTGTAACAGCCCAAATCTTTGTAAGGTATATTCTTTTCTTCGAGGTATTTTATAATGACTTGCTTTTTACTGAATCCTGCATGATCACTTGCAAGAGCAATAACGTTAGGTTTTGTTTGCTTCATAATATCACAAATTTAATACTTTTTCATATTTATCTCATTCATTCTTAATTTTTATAAAAAATTCAAGCTAAGTCAAAATCAGACTAAATAAGCATTACTAATTTTCAACCAATTAGTTCTGTTTTTTTCGTGAAAACAGTTTTCTGATTTCTGATTTTTCAAATTGAAGAACACCAAAAAGAAAAACACCAATCAAGGCAGTGTTAAAAATGTATTTATTAATTGAATTTAGATCAGCGGTGTAAACAGAAACCAAATAAATTACGAGGGCAAGTGAGAAATAGATAGCAATACGTTTTAAATCGTAAGGCACGGGATAGAATTTTTGCCCGAGTACATACGATACAATCATCATGACAAAGAAGCAGGAAAATACAGCATAAGCCGATCCCATGTAACCGATTTTCGGAATTAAAATAATATTCAATATCAGTGTAATTGCGGCTCCAATAAGTGCCATATAGGCACCATAGCGTGTTTTATCGGTGAGTTTGTACCACAACGATAAAGTAAAATATATACCAAAAAACAGGTTGGCCATCAGAATTATAGGAACAACCTTTAATCCGACATGATACTTGGAATCGATGATTATTTTAACCAGATCGATGTACAGCACCATTCCCAGGAAAATGAGCAAACCAAAAATCACAAAATATTTCATGACGGTTGCATAAACTTTCGGATCGTTTTTGCTATCGCTTCGTGCAAAAAAGAAAGGTTCGAAAGCATAACGAAACGCCTGAATAAACATGTTCATCAGTACCGCCAGTTTGTAGTTGGCTCCGTACACTCCAAGTTGAAACATCGGATCCTGATTTTCGGGTATCAGGAAAGGAATCAGTACTTTGTCGATATTCTGGTTGACCATGCCCGTTAATCCAACTATCAAAATCGGAAAACCATAACTGAGCATTTGTTTGAGCAAAGCTTTATCAAAAGAAAATGATATTCTTAAAATTTCCGGCAACAGCAGAATTAAAGTAATCACCGAAGCTAAGAGGTTGGAAATAAATACATAACCAACTCCAATATCTTCGGAATAAACGAGGCGGACAATTGATTCAGGATTATTTTCCATCAACTTTGGACACAGCGAAATAAAAAACAGGTTAAAACCGATATTGAATCCAATAAATACAAATTTGATAAATGCAAACTTTACGGGCCTGTTATTCAATCGCAAGCGGGCAAAAGGAATAGCTGTAAATGCATCGATTCCTAAAATAATGGCAAACCACAGCACATATTCCGGATGATCGGGATACTGAATCAACGCAGCAATTTCGTGTCGAAAGGCAGATGCCAGCAATACAAACGAAATGGTGGTAAAAAACAGCGAAATAATGGAAGTGGAATATACTTTTTCGGGCTCCTTGCTTTTCGAGGCATATCGAAAATAAGAAGTTTCCATCCCATAAGTTAACAACACCAGGAAAAAAGCAACATAGGCATACATGTTGGTTACCACGCCATATTCTTCGGGCAAAAACATAAATGAATAGTAGGGTACCAACCACCAGTTTAAAAACCGGCCAACAATACTGCTGGCTCCGTAAATTGCGGTATCGCTTGCTAATCGCTTAAATGAATTCAATTGGGCATAATTTTTAGCAAAGATAAAATTCTATTTACATCAAAACGTTTATAGTTATATCTTTGAACATCCTAAAATTATTTTGATGAAGCGTAGTTTTTTTCCGATAGTACTGGTATTAAGTTTGTTTGTCATCTTTTTTTCGTGTTCAAGCAAATCGACCAAAAGACCGCGTAAACCCGTAAGTTCCATACGCATCGAACCATCTAAAAACCAGTTTGTTTTTGGCGAAAAAATTTCTGCCGATGTAAAAACAAAATTAAAAGACGGTGAAATAAAATCCATCGATTTACTGTACGAAAACAAAACCCTGAAAAGTACCAAAGAACTGGAATTTGCCGTTAACGATATTGAATTGAATAAACTGGGTAACAGTAAACTGGTTGTTAATGCCGAAAAAACCGACGGATTAAAAAACTCCCGATCAAAAATAATAACCGTAGTTTCTGATATTAAGCCTCAGGAAATGAGTTACCAGGTGATTAATAATTTTCCTCACCTTAAAACATCGTACACCCAGGGACTGGAATATTACAACGGTTATTTGTATGAAGGAACGGGCGAAGAGGGGCATTCAAAATTAATGAAAATTGATCTTCAAAGCGGAAAGCCTGAACAGTCTATTGATTTAGACGACAAGTATTTTGGAGAAGGAATTACCATTTTGAAAAACAAAATTTACCAGCTTACTTACCGCGCTAAAAAAGGATTTGTATACGACCTTAAAAGTTTCGCCGTTATAGACAGTTTTCAATTTAATTCGGCACAAGGCTGGGGATTGACCAACGATGGTACCAACCTGATCATGAGCGACGGCACGCATGTTCTTACCTGGCTCGATCCGTCTGATTTTTCGGTAATTAAGAAAATACAGGTGGCAGATGATAATAATTTGATGGCTAATTTAAATGAACTGGAATTCGTTGACGGAATTATTTATGCCAATATTTACACCACCAACCTTATTGTAAAAATTGATGCAGCCACCGGAAAAGTGCTGGAAGAAATTGATCTGACCGGAATTATTAACCTGTATCACCGAGATGGAGACCGGATCGATTACCTTAACGGCATTGCCTACGACAAGCAAAACGACCGGATGTTTGTTACCGGAAAACTTTATCCGCGTTTATTCGAGGTTAAATTTGTGGAAAAGAATTAGTACTTATTTAATCAGGTTATTTCAAAAAAGGGTAGGAGAGCCACCAAAATTAACACGCCCTAAGTGTTTGTATGCCAATTCTGTAGCTTCACGTCCACGCGGCGTTCGCTTAATAAAACCTTCTTTTATCAGAAATGGTTCATACACTTCTTCAATAGTGCCGGCATCTTCGCCAACTGCAGTAGCAATGGTGGTTAATCCAACGGGGCCGCCTTTAAATTTATCGATGATTGAGGTTAAAATCCGGTTATCCATTTCATCCAAACCATGTTTATCGATGTTTAATGCCGCAAGCGCGTGACGCGTAATTTTAATATCGATATTTCCATCGCCTTTTACCTGGGCAAAGTCACGAACCCTACGAAGCAAAGAATTGACGATACGGGGCGTTCCACGGCTTCTGAGCGCTATTTCGCCTGCAGCATCATCGGTAATAAGCACATTTAAAATACCCGCCGAGCGTTTTACAATTTGGGTAAGCACATCTGCGTCGTAATATTCAAGGTGCGAATTGATGCCAAAACGGGCACGAAGCGGAGAGGTTAACAAACCCGAGCGTGTGGTAGCTCCAATCAAGGTAAACGGACTAAGTTCGAGCTGTACCGAGCGAGCACTTGGACCTTTGTCGATCATGATATCAATCCTGAAATCTTCCATTGCCGAATACAAATATTCTTCAACAATGGGAGAGAGACGGTGAATTTCATCAATAAACAGTACATCGCTTTCTTCCAGGTTGGTTAATAAGCCGGCCAGGTCGCCGGGCTTATCAAGTACCGGTCCTGAAGTTATTTTTATGCCCACTCCAAGTTCGTTGGCAATAATATTCGAAAGCGTTGTTTTTCCCAATCCGGGTGGACCATGCAATAGTACATGATCAAGTGATTCGCCGCGCATTTTAGCTGCTTGAACAAATATTTCCAGGTTTTCAACAATTTGTTTCTGCCCCCTAAAATCTTTAAACTCCAGTGGCCGCAACTTTTTGTCGAGCTCACGATCCGTTTCGGTGTAGGAATCTCCTCTTATGTCCAAATTGTCATCCATCTCTAATCGATAAAAATCCGTATTTTTTCAATCAGCTGCTCAGCTGTAAAGGGTTTTGGTAAATATTCGTTCATTCCTGCCTCGAAACATTTTTCGCGGTCGTTATCTAATGTATTGGCTGTTATGGCCACAATGGGAACTCCATTTTCAACGCCTGTTTCTTTTTCGTATTTCCTGATCTCTTGTGTAATTTCGTAGCCATTCATTCCCGGAAGCATCAGATCCATTAAAACAAGGTCAAACTTCCTGTTTTTAATGGCTGCAAGTGCTTCAACTCCATCGCGAACAGCAACAACCGAATAGTTGTACTTTTTCAGGTTAAAAGAAACTACTTTCTGGTTTAAAATATTGTCTTCTACTAAAAGGATGTCCAAATCTTCTGATTCTATAATTATATATTATTCTTTAAAACAAATATAAAAACTAATATTGTTTATTATATCCTGTTGAAAACGGTGAATTAGATTTTGCTACCAATTTTTAAGTCGAAATTAACGCTTTTTAACCTTCGTTTTTAACAGGTCATTTCTACCTTACTTCATTGTAAAATAATTGTATACTAATTGTTACCAACAACTGTTAATTTCTTTTGTTTATAAGCCTTTCGAGATATAAACCTGTGTAAATCCTGTTAAAAGATCGGCATCAAATAATTACATTTATAACAAATTAGTTTGAGTTGTGTTATTATATGTAGAAATTTGTGAATTGTCCAAACTTAAATTGAAAAGTTTATTTTTGTTTTTTTAGCAGATAACGCACAAAATATTAACATTGTACTAATTTCTAAAAGCCTGAAAACAAGAGAATGACAAAAAATTTCGACATACTTGTTAATAAGCTCAATGCTTTTAAGCTAAAGTACTATTCTTTCCATTTATTAAAAGGTTTGGTTTTAACAACTGTTGTATTGTTGTTGTTGTTCACGGCCTTTTCTCTAATAGAATACTTTGTTTATTTCTCTTCGGAAGTTCGAAAACTGGCATTTTTTGGATTCATTATATTTTCTATATTATTATTAATCAGATTTATAGGAGTTCCTTTATTGCATCTGGCAAATATTTTAAAACCTTTAAGTTTACGTTCGTCAACGCAGCTTATTCAAAATCATTTTTCGGGTATTCAGGACAAATTACTCAATATTATTGAACTGTCGGAGTATAAAAATTCTGATGTTTCAAACGAGATCGTGCTGGCCAGTATCGATCAGAAAATAGAAGAATTAAAGGTTTTTGATTTTAATGAAGCTATCAGTTACCGCACGGTTCGTGTTATTTCAGTTTATCTCCTATTAAGTGCACTCATTACCGGCGGATTGTTTATAAGCAATAAACATTTATTTACCGATTCAACACATCGCATTATTCACTACAACCAGCAATTTGTAAAGCCTGCGCCGTTTACTTTCTTTTTACAGAATGAAAATCTTCAGGCAAAAAAAGGTGATTCGTATACCATAAAAGCTACGGCAGAAGGAGAGGAACTACCTCAAATCGTATACATTAATATCGACGGTAATAATTACCTGATGAAAAGCAGCCAGCCAGGTACATACACCTTTGAAATGGCTTCGGTGATCAATTCTGTTCAGTTTTATTTTACCGATTTAAAGTACAAATCAGATGCATACCGACTTGAACTGTTACCAAAACCCGGGATCAACAGTTTTAAAAGTGAAATTACGCCACCTGTTTACACTGCGCTGAAAAATCAGGTTTTTGAGAACCTGGGCGATTTACAAATTCCCAACGGAACCAAAGTAAAATGGACTTTTTCAGGAATAGATGTAGATTCGCTGTACCTCATTTTGCAGGATTCGGTGCGTTTAGATGCGGTAAATGAAGATGGAATTTATACGGTTGAAAAGACTTTTTACAAATCGAGTGAATACAGTGTTTACATCCAAAACAAAGTAACCGAGCCCGAATTGACACTGTCGTATTTTGTAGAAGTTATTCCGGATCTGTACCCCGAAATTGAGGTGCTCGAAGTTCAGGATTCAACAAAAATTACCCGCTTCTTTTTTAAAGGTTTAATTGGTGACGATTATGGTTTTTCTTCGCTGAAATTTCATTTTAACATTGCCAACGAAGATTCAGCCGTTAGCATTCCTGTCGTTCGATCGATGAATGATCAGGAGTTTTATTACAGTTTTGATTTTAGCGATCTGCCCGAACCCGAAGGAGTGATTTCGTACTATTTCTCGGTGAGCGATAACGATGTAATCAATCATTATAAAACAACTACCTCGAAAAGTTTTACGTTTCAGTTCCCCAACAAAGAAGAACTAGAAGCATTTGATAATGAGCAATTTAAAAATCTTGAGAATAAATTGCAACAAAGCCGCGAACTGGCAGGCGAAATTCAAAAAGACATGAAAAACCTGCAACTCAAGAATATGGACACTAATATTTCGGATTGGGAAAAATCGCAGATGGTGAATGATATTGTTCAGAAACAATCGCAGTTGGAAAAAATGTACGATCAAATAAAACAGGACAACGAGCGATTGAATAATTACATGAATTCTTTCGATCAGCAAAATCAGGAAATGCTGGAAAAACAAAAGCAAATTGAAGAGTTGCTTGAGGAAGTTTTTACGGATGAGTTGAAGAAACTGATGGAAGAGTTTAATAAACTGGCGGAGGAATTCGACAGTAAAAAACTGAACGAACTGACGAAGAATATGGACCTCACTTTTGATGATCTTCAAAAGCAACTGGATCGAAACATTGAAATGCTCAAAAAAATGAAGGTAGAGCAAAAGTTGCAGGATGTTATCGACAGGGTAAATGAAATGGCCTTAGAAGAAGAAAAAATGGCCCAGGAAGTGAGTGAGGAAAAGAATTTTGAAGAAGCAAAAGAGCAGGTTGAACAGCACGAAAAGGAACTTGATGATCTTCAAAATAAAATTGAGGATGCGCTTGAAATGAATAAGGAGCTGGAAAAACCGATGAATTTCGACGACTTCAGCGAAGAGTTTAAAGATACCGACGAAAGCATACAGAAGAGTAAGGAAAACCTGGACAAAAAGAACCGAAAAAAATCCGGCAGTAGCATGAAAGAAACTTCGGAGAAAATGAAGAATATGGCATTTGCGATGCAGCAAATGCTGGATATGAATTCATCGGAACAGAACATGGAGAATATCCAGAATCTTCGCCAGATACTGAGCAATCTAATCTATATAAGTTTTACGCAAGAAGATATATTGGGTAATTTAAGCGGGGTTGATTCAAAAGATCCGATGTTGGTTAAGCTGAACCAGGAGCAAAAACGTATTGTCGATCAGAGTCAAATTGTAAAAGATTCATTATATGCTCTGGCTTTACGAACACCTGCGATATCAAGTACAATAAATAACGAATTGGTAAGCATGGAATTAAACATGGATAAAGCGGCATCGCAAATGGAAGAAGCGTTGTTTCCTCAGGCCAGAAGCAGTCAGCAATTTGTTATTACATCGGCTAATAATCTGGCATTATTGCTCAATGAAGCGCTAGAAAACCTTGAAAAACAACAGGCCAATTCGCAACCAGGCGATCAGCAGTGCGAGAATCCTGGAGGGCAGGGTAGTTCCGGTATGCAGGATTTAAAAGAATCGTCGGAAAGTCTGCAAAAACAGCTCGAAAAGATGATAGAGCAAATGAAAAACGGAAATAATCAGGGGATGAGTCAGCAACTCGGACAAAGCCTGATGCAGCACGAAATGATGCAACAAATGCTTCGCGACATGATGAACAACGGAAGTGTTGGCAGCGATGCTCGAAATGCCTTGCAACAAATTGACCAGATGCTGGAGGAGAACCGGAGGGAGTTAATGAGCAAACAAATCAATGCTGAAACGCTGAAACGCCAGCATTTAATTACTACACGTTTGTTGGAAGCTGAAAAAGCCGAAATGGAACGCGAGTTCGATCAAAAGCGTGAATCGGAGAGTGCGGAAGACTTCTACAGTAACCCTGTTGAGTTTTTTGAGTATAAAGAGAAAGAAAACTATTCGATAGAGTATTTAAATAAAAATGCACACAAACTGAATAATTTCTACAATCTGAAGTACAAACAATATTTAAATAATATTCGAACCAAACAGTGAAAGTAGCTCCGAATCATAAATTGATGATAAAATCAGAACTGAAGGAAATTAATAAAGTAGAGCAGTTTTTAAAAGAAATATTTGTCTATCATCAACTTCCTGACTCATGTTTCAACAAGGTATTTTTATGTGTATCAGAAGCGGTGAATAATTCCATTATACATGGCAATAAAAAGGTTGCACATAAACAAATAGAAGTTCATATCAATTGTCAGCAAAAAACGGTTGAAGTGATGGTGAGCGACGAAGGTAAAGGTTTTGACATCTCGAAAATTCCGGACCCAACGCAACGCGACAACATTTTAAATGAATCGGGAAGGGGAATTCATATCATTAGATCCATTTCTGATGTGATAGAATTTAACGAGGAAACCAATAGTCTGCATTTTCAAATAAACTGTTCATGAATTCCATCGAATTTTTCTTCGAAGACCTTCAAGCTGTTCAAATTCACGAAAAAATATTACTTTTGCATCTTAATTCATTGATTAAAAATGAGTTAAAACAAATTGGCGATTTGACGGTTATTTTTTGTTCCGATAAATATTTGCTCGAAATGAACAAAGAATACCTTGATCACGATTATTATACTGATATAATAACCTTCGATTATGTTGAAGGAGAGGCGATTTCAGGCGATTTATTCATAAGTCTGGACCGTGTAAAAGAAAATGCCGATAAATTCGGTATTTCCACCTTAAAAGAGCTTTACAGAGTTGTTTTTCATGGTACTTTACACTTGGTTGGCTATAATGATAAAACGGATGAAGAACAAAAAGTGATGAGAGAGAAGGAAAATTATTATTTAAGTGAAGTTGATTTTGGGGGATTGGAATCATGATGCCATTTTATGATGTTATTGTAGTAGGAGGCGGACACGCAGGTTGCGAAGCAGCTGCCGCAGCGGCTAATTTAGGCTCAAAAACTTTGTTGATCACCATGGATATGACAAAGTACGGGCAGATGTCGTGTAACCCGGCCATGGGAGGAATTGCGAAAGGACAAATCGTTCGCGAAATTGATGCTTTAGGCGGATATTCCGGTATAATTGCAGATAAGACCACTATTCAGTTCAGGATGTTAAACCGGTCAAAGGGACCGGCAATGTGGAGTCCGCGTTCACAGAACGATCGCTTTAGATTTACCGAGGAATGGCGGCATATTCTTGAAAAAACTGATAATCTGGATCTTTGGCAGGACGCTGTTATCTCCTTAATTATAGAAGATAAAAAGGTTAAAGGTGTTCGTACCAAAATTGGTATTGAATTCGAATCGAATACTGTTATCCTTACAAATGGTACTTTTTTAAACGGCTTGATGCACATCGGTTCTGCCAAAATGAAAGGAGGACGAATTGGTGAGGCAGCCGCTTATAACATTACTGAACAACTTTTCGATCATGGTTTTAAAACCGGCCGCCTTAAAACGGGTACTCCTGTAAGAATTGATGGCAGAACCATTGATTTCAGCAAGTTAACTGAACAGGAAGGCGATGGAGAATCTGCTATGTTTTCTTATTTACCCGGAACCGAATCACAATTAAAAAAACGTTCGTGCTGGATTACACATACGAGCAAAGACGTTCATTCCGAGCTTGAAAAAGGATTTGATGTTTCTCCGATGTTCGATGGAACCATCCAGGCTGCCGGACCAAGATATTGCCCGAGTATTGAATCAAAACTGGTGACATTTGCAGAGAAAGAGAAACACCAGCTGTTTCTTGAACCCGAAGGTGAAAATACCATTGAATTTTACCTCAACGGTTTCTCCTCTTCTTTGCCGTGGGATGTTCAACTAAAAGGTTTGCATAAGATATCAGGACTGGAAAACGCAAAAATTTTCAGACCCGGATATGCCATTGAATACGACTATTTTGAACCAACACAGTTGTACCATACACTGGAAACAAAGTTTATTAAAAACTTATTTTTTGCCGGTCAGATTAATGGAACAACTGGTTATGAAGAGGCTGGTGCACAGGGTATTATGGCCGGAATTAATGCGCACTTAAAGGCTTCAGAATCAGGTGAGAGCTTTATACTTCAACGCAATGAAGCTTACATTGGAGTTCTTATTGACGACCTCGTAACAAAGGGCGTGGATGAACCCTACCGGATGTTTACGAGCCGTGCTGAATTTAGAATTCTCTTACGCCAGGATAATGCGGATTTCAGACTAACTGAAAAATCTTTCAAGTTGGGATTGGCTTCTGAACAACGCATGAAACTGTTGACTGAAAAATATGAACTGATAAAAGAGATCATTTCCTACACTCGTGATTTCTCTGTAAAACCAAAATTTGTCAATGAATTACTCGTTAGAAAGGGAACAACAGAACTCAAACAAGGCGTTAAGCTAATTGACATAATATTACGCCCACAAATTACTATTTTCGATTTAATAGATGTCATTACTCCTTTCAAAAATTTTCTAGATAAAGTGCCCGAAGAACGTAAAACAGAAATTATACAAGGAGCAGAAATTGCAATAAAATACGAAGGTTACATTAACCGGGAACAAAGTTTGGCAGAAAAGTTAGGCAAGTATGACGAGATCAAAATTGAAAATAAATTTAATTATGAACAGATTAAATCGATCTCGACAGAAGCTCGTCAAAAACTAACAAACATACAACCTAAAACCATTGGTCAGGCAAAACGCATTCCTGGAGTTTCGCCTTCTGATATAAATGTGCTTTTGGTGATGATGGGACGCTAATGTTTCACGTGGAACAATTAATAAAATGGACTTAAAAAAAGAAATCAGAGAAATTCCCGACTACCCTAAAAAGGGAATCAGTTTCAAAGATATCACTACGCTTTTTCAGAATAAATATGCGGTGAAATTTGTAACGCAAACCATAGGTGAGGAATTCAAACAAAAAGGAATTACAAAAGTGATTGGGTTGGAAGCACGTGGTTTTGTCTTTGGTGGTGCAATTGCCAATTATCTCGAAGCCGGATTTGTTCCTGTACGAAAGCAGGGAAAATTGCCTTTTAAT
The DNA here is from genome assembly GCF_037646455.1 of Maribellus mangrovi. Lineage (NCBI taxonomy): Bacteria > Pseudomonadati > Bacteroidota > Bacteroidia > Marinilabiliales > Prolixibacteraceae > Maribellus > Maribellus mangrovi. The sequence goes on from NZ_JBBIXN010000001.1 coordinate 1,687,704, forward strand.
ATTATCCGTGAAGAATATGAATTGGAGTATGGGAATGACGTGGTGGAAATGCACGCCGATGCTATTTCTGATAATGATGTGGTGTTAATTCATGATGATTTACTGGCCACCGGTGGAACCGCTCTTGCTGCCTTAAAGCTGGCTCAAAAATGCGGTGCAAAAAAAGTGTTTTTTAGTTTTATTTGCGACCTCGAATTTATTGATACACCGAATAAGCAGCTTATAAAAACATACGATCCGCACGTTCTGGTGAAATACAATTAATTGGTGAAGTATACGACCGTAAATAGCAAGCTCGATTATTTAAAATCATTGATAGCGGTGTTGCCTCACCAGCCCGGTATTTATCAGTTTTTCGACGATTCAAATACCATCATTTATATTGGTAAAGCCAAGAATCTAAAAAAACGGGTTTCTTCTTATTTTTCAAAACAGCACGAACATCGAAAAACCGCCTTGTTGGTAAGGAATATTGCCGACATAAAACACATGGTTGTAACTAGTGAGCAGGATGCTTTGTTGTTGGAGAACAACCTCATAAAAAAATACCAGCCACGTTACAATATTCGGCTAAAAGATGATAAAAGCTATCCCTGGATTTGTATAAAAAACGAAACATTCCCGCGTGTATTCAAAACACGAAATCTCATTAAGGATGGATCCAAATATTTTGGGCCTTATACCTCATTTTATACGGTTCAAACGCTTTTGGACATATTTAAAAAAGAATATAAACTCAGGAATTGTAACTACAAATTAACCGATGAAAATATAAACAAGGGGAGGTTTAAGGTGTGTTTGGAATATCATATTGGGAACTGCGAAGGGCCTTGTGAGGGGCTTATCTCCAAAGAAAAGTATGACCAGGGAATCTGCGATATTACCAATATTTTAAAAGGAAACGTGGCAGGTGTTATCAAGCATTTAGAGGATTTAATGGCGGAAAAATCTGCGAGTATGGAGTTTGAAGAGGCCAGTAAAATCAAAGAAAAATACGATTCCTTAAAACGGTATCAGAGCCGGTCAACCGTTGTGTCGCCGGTGATTACAGATGTCGATGTGTATTCGTTTGATGAAAATGAAAAGTTTGCTTTTATCAATTATCTGAAGATTATTAAAGGGGCGATAATTCAGACCTTCACTCTCGAGATCAAGAAAGGATTGGATGAAACCAAAGAAGAACTTTTGCTGGCCGGTATCGTTGATATCAGGCAGAAGATTTTTAGTAATGCTAAAGAAATTCTGGTGTCGTTCAGAATTAAAAATGTGATTGAAGACGTAACTTTCAAAGTCCCACAGCGGGGTGAAAAGAAGCAATTACTGGATCTTTCGCAACGAAATGCCAAGTATTTCAAATTGGAAAAAGAGAAGCAAAACGCTATTAAAAATCCTCAAGAAAGAACTGAACGCATTCTAAGTACCATAAAAAAGGATCTCCAGTTAAAAGAATTACCTGTCAGGATTGAATGTTTCGATAATAGTAACCTGCTAGGATCAAATCCGGTAGCAGCCTGTGTGGTATTTAAAAATGCAAAACCGCTAAAACGCGAGTATCGGCATTTTAATATCAAAACCGTTGAAGGCCCAAACGATTTTGCATCAATGGAAGAAGTGGTTTATCGGCGCTATAAACGGTTAAAGGACGAAGAAAAACCGCTTCCTCAGTTGATTGTTATCGATGGCGGAAAAGGACAACTGAGCGCAGCCGTAAAGGCTTTGCAAAAGTTAAATTTGAGGGGAACAATTACAATTATTGGTATTGCAAAAAGGCTCGAAGAGATTTATTTTCCCGGTGATTCTGTCCCTATTTATATCAATAAAAACTCGGAATCGCTAAAAGTTATTCAGCAACTGAGGGACGAAGCGCATCGTTTTGGAATTACTTTTCATCGGAATAAACGATCCGGCGATTTTATAAGATCTGAATTGACATCGATTGAAGGAGTAGGAGAAAAAACCCTGGAAAAGTTGTTGCGCGAATTTAAATCGGTGAAAAATATTAAAGGGCAACAGGAAGATAAACTTGCTGAAGTAATCGGAAAGGCAAAGGCCAAAACGGTGTTCAATCATTTTAATAAGGATGAGTAAAAAACAAAGGGTTTTGCTCGGAATGAGTGGAGGAGTTGACAGTTCGATGGCAGCTTTACTTCTCCAGAAGCAAGGCTATGAAGTGCTTGGAGTCACCTTTCTTTTTAGTGAGGCAGACGATCATAATCACCATTTTATTGATGATGCCGAACAACTCGCAAATAAACTACAGATTAAACACATTGTTGCAGATTTAAGAGAAGAATTTGAGGAGAAAGTCGTACGGTATTTTATCGATGAATACCTGAAGGGCAGGACTCCTTTTCCCTGCGCTTATTGTAATCCGGAGATGAAGTTTAAGTACCTGATGGAGTTGGCAGATAAGGAAAATTGCGAATACATTGCCACAGGTCATTATGTAAAAACCGGAATGTATAAAGGCAAAAAATACCTTTTTCAAGGTGATGATGAGGATAAAGATCAGACCTTTTTCTTGTGGGGATTAAAAAGAAATATAGTTGATCGTCTATTATTCCCACTTGGAGAATTCAAAAAAAATGAAATTCGAAGCCTCGCCAAAGAAAATGGATTTGAACAGTTATCGGAAAAAAAAGATAGCCTTGGTGTATGTTTTATTGAAGGAAATAACTACCGAAATTTTCTCGAAAAAAAAGGAATTAAATCTGAGCCCGGTAATTATATTTATCATAATGGTGAGATTTTAGGACGCCATAAGGGAATTACAAATTATACCATCGGTCAACGTCGTGGATTAGGCTTAAACCTCAATTTTCCTGTTTTTGTGTCCGAAATTCGTCTAGATGACAATGAAATCGTGTTGTCGAAATACGAGGATTTGTACCGAAATAAGATCAGTATTATAAACTACTATTTTATTGATAAAGAAGTATTTACCGTTAATAAAACATGGATTGTAAAAGTGCGATACCGGCTTCAGGAAACCCCCTGTAAATTGCATATTTTAAATGAGACAAGGGCTGAGGTCGAATTACTAGAATCTGAGGCCATGATTTCGCCGGGACAAACTGCCGTTTTTTATGATGGCGACAGATTGGTGGGGGGAGGATTTATAGAATCGTCGGAATAGATTTTATCGATCGAATTTAAAAAGCCGGTCGATATTTGTCATCACTTTCCAGTAAGCCCAAATAACTGATAAAACGCGAAGCTGCAATTTCACCATTTTCGACAGCAACTTTTACAGCACAACCCGGTTCGTGAGTGTGCGAACAATTGTTGTACTGGCATTTTCCCGAGATCTTAAAAATTTCGACAAAATAGTGAGAAATCTCCCAGGGCTCCATTTCCAGAACACCAAATGCTTTTATCCCCGGAGTGTCGATAATGTAACCGCCAAAATCGAGTTTAAAAAGTTGCGAATAGGTAGTTGTGTGTTTTCCTGTTTTATGTGAATCTGAAATTTCCATCGTTTTCAGATTTAATCCCGGTTGAAGAATATTGATGAGCGTTGACTTTCCAACTCCGCTGTGCCCGTTTACAACATTTGTTTTATGAGTTAGAGCAATTTTCAACTCGTCCATTCCAATTCCCTTTTTGGCGGAAGTAAGCAAACACTTGTAACCAATATTTTCGTACAACTCTTTTATTTCGGTCAATTGTGCCATTTGTCCTTTGTCGTAACGATCGACTTTGTTAAAAACAATCAGCACCGGAATGCGGTAAGCCTCGGCAGAAGCCAGGAAACGGTCGATAAAAGTGGTTGTGGTAACCGGGTAATTCAAGGTAGCAACCAGCACTGCCTGATCGATGTTAGCTGCAATAATATGGGCTTGTTTCGACAGGTTTATGGAACGCCGGATGATGTAGTTTTTTCGTTCTGAAATGGTAGTAATCAGGCCAACCTGCGCCTCTTTTTCGTCGGCAGATACGTTTTGTAATGTAAAACCTACACGATCGCCAACCGCAACAGGATTTGTATTCTTAATACCCTTTATGCGGAATTTACCTTTGATCTTACATTCAAAAGTATCGCCGTTTTCGTCTTCCACGGTGTACCAGCTTCCGGTGGATTTTATGACCAGGCCTTCTTTCAATAGCTACATATTTAAATTACCTGTTGCAATATACGTAATCGAATTAAAATAACTGAAAAAGGGTTTCACTCTGCATGAAACCCTTCGATCGAATTAACAATCAATTTTTATTTTTCACGTGGAACAAATCTTAATCCCACTCTAAAATGATCTTACCACTTTCGCCGGTTTCCATAATATCAAAGGCTTTCTGAAAATTTTCAGCCTTAAAGCGATGCGTGATAATTGGCGTAATATCAAGCCCCGATGTCAACATCATTTCCATGTGGTACCAGGTTTCGTACATCTCACGGCCATAAATTCCTTTAAGCGTCAGCCCTTTAAATATCAGTTTACTCCAGTTGATTTGTGTTTTATCAGGCAGCAAACCAAGCAGGCTGATCTTTCCGCCGTTGTACATATGATTTACCATGTCGTTAAAGGCCACTGGCGATCCCGAGCATTCCAAACCGATATCGAAACCACTGATCATGTGATGCACTTTCATGGCTTCATCAATGCTTTCTTTGGTTGGATCGATTACGCGCGTAGCCCCCATTTTTCGGGCCATATCGCGACGGTATTTGCTCAAATCGGTACCAATGATATTTCGTGCACCTGCAAATTTACAAATGGCTGCAGCCATAGCACCAATCGGGCCACCAATACCTGTAATCAAAACGTCTTCGCCTAAAAGCGGGAAAGATAAAGCAGTATGAGCAGCATTACCCAGCGGATCCATAATGGCCATCATTTCGTCCGAAATACGCTCATCTACATGCAACACGTTTTTCGCCGGAACAGAGATGTATTCAGCAAATCCTCCATCGCGTTGAACCCCAATTCCAATGGTATTGTCGCAAATGTGTTGTCGTCCACGCCTGCAGTTTCTGCAAAAACCACACGAAATATGACCTTCAACGGTTACGCGTTCACCCACTTTTACGCGTTCAACTTCAGAGCCTACTTCCACAACATATCCCATGTATTCGTGCCCGATAGTTACCGGTGTTTTTATGGTTTTTTGCGCCCATTCATCCCATTTATAAATGTGAAGATCAGTTCCGCAAACGGCCGCCTTTTTAACCTGAAGGAGAATATCATTGGGGCCCGGTTTTGGAACAGGAATATCTTCCATCCATAGTCCTCTCTCCGGTTTACTTTTTACGATTGCTTTCATCTGTTCAATTTTCTTGTTATGTTCATCCGTCTACTGATGAAATTACATTCACGAATCCACATAAATTTTAATCGTTCTAATGTGGCTAATTGGAACGATAAAAATTCATGTTCGTTTCATTTTCCAAAGAAGATTTTAAAATAACACATGATTCTTCGGTGCTAATATAAGATAAAACTGTCCGTGAAAATCTAAGGAAAATCAGCTAATTAATATCTGATGGATTTAAATGTTTTGGCGACATAAATTTTACCGGGTACCACGAGGCCAGAAAACCAACGCTCAGAACGGCGACAAATGCCAGAAAAATATCGGGAAGCAGAATTTGTACGGGATACGCTGAAATTACGAACGAGTCGTTTGCACCCGGCAATTTCATTAAGGCAAAACGAATTTGTAACCAGCAAATCAGCACACCCAAAACAGTTCCAATAAGACCGCCAATAAAGGAAATCAGCCAACCTTCGTACAAGAAGATACGATTGATTTTATCTTTCGCCATCCCCATGCTAAGCAGAATGGAAACATCCTTTTTTTTGTCGATATAAAGCATGGTAAGGTTACCGATCATGTTTCCTGACGCCAGCAGTAAAATAAAAACCAGGATAAAATAAACAGCCCATTTTTCCGACTTCATGGTTCTGAATATCAGGTCGTGTTGTTGTTCCTTGTTTTTCACGTGAAACTTTTCACCAACAATCGATTGAATTTTATTCTGAACGTCATCAATATCTGCGTTATTCTGAATATCCAATTCAATTGCTGATATATTATTTCCTGACTCGAATAGTTCGGAAGCAAAGGCATCAGAAACCAGGATGAATTTGGCGTCAATATCTTCCAGTACTGCAAAAACTGCAGAAGGGTAGAGATAATCGTAGTTGATTGAACGCGAAGGATTTAATGATAGTTGACGGCCTTTTTTAGGCACGTACACGTTGATCGGTTCAAGAAATGATACACCAACTCCGAGGTAATTGGCTACTCCCCGGCCAACAACGGCATAATCAATCCCGTCTTTTTCGAGGTAATAACTTCCTTCAATAAGCAGCTTATTAATATTGGTATATTCCGGGTAATTTGGCGGTACTCCCTTTACAGTAGCCGGGTATTGCTGTTTTCCGTATTTCAGCATGGCCACTTCTTCAATTACTTCGGCATATTGTACTACTTCAGTCAAATCCCTGATGGCATTGGTGTTAATTGTTGAGGGATCAAACATTTTACCTTCAACCGGAGTGATTTTCAAATCGGGATCGAAATCGCTGTAAAAAACACCGATCAGTTGTGTGAAACCGTTCATTACCGATACGATAATAATGATGGCCATGGTTCCGACGATAATGCCGGCCATGGAAATACCTGAAATGATATTAATAATGTTCTGTTTCTTTTTTGAAACGAGGTATCGCTTGGCAATATAAAACGGTAAATTCACCCGAAGAGTTTTTGTAATCGAACGTTTAAGTTCGCATATTATTGGTTCAGGAATCGAGCAGTTTATCAATGTTGTCGATGTAGTCCAGGCTGTCATCGATGTAAAACTCCAGTTCCGGAATTACCCGAAGACTTTTGCCCAGTTTTCGACCCAAATCACCTCGTAACTGGCTGCTATGTATACGTATATCTTCAAGTATTTCCTGTGCAAATTCTGAGGGAAAGACACTAAGATAAACACGTGCTATTCCCATATCTTTTGTTACACGCACAACGGTTACACTGATCAGTTTTCCTGAAAAACGGGATTTATTCAGCTTTAAAAGAATATCGGCCATTTCGCGCTGGATCAGGCGGGCAATTTTATTTTGCCGGGTGCTGTATTGTTCCATAATTGTATTTTATTGGTTCAAAATTAATTTAAAATGCCGAATACCGGAATTTATTTACCTCTAGCCTTGGTTGAATGCCGCGGTATTCTGTGAACAACCTCAAAATTATTACCTTTAAATCAACAATAAAACACAATTTATGACATATTTAGCTGACGATCGTCGTTATGATACCATGAAATATAACCGATGCGGAAAATGGGGCTTAAAACTGTCTGCTGTTTCGCTGGGTTTATGGCACAATTTCGGAGGAATAGATGTATTCGAAAATGGCCGGGCAATGTTGCACCGAGCTTTCGATCTGGGAATCACACACTTTGATCTGGCGAATAATTATGGTCCTCCTCCGGGATCGGCTGAAGAGAATTTTGGCAAAATTTTGAAGCAAGATTTTAAGGCTTATCGCGACGAACTGATCATTTCGTCGAAAGCTGGTTACCTGATGTGGCCCGGACCTTATGGCGAGTGGGGAAGCAGAAAGTATGTGCTGGCCAGCCTCGACCAGAGTTTAAAACGGATGGGGCTTGAATATGTCGATATCTTTTATTCGCACCGACCAGATCCGGATACGCCGCTTGAAGAAACCATGATGGCGCTCGACCGCGCTGTTCGATCGGGAAAAGCTCTTTATGTTGGTATTTCAAATTATCCGGCTGATATGGCCCGCGAAGCCGCGAAAATTCTGCGTGAACTGGGCACTCCTTGTTTAATCCATCAACTCAGGTATTCGATGTTTGAGCGCTGGGTAGAAGATGAATTACTTGATGTATTGGAACAGGAAGGAATTGGTTGTATTCCGTTTTCGCCACTCGCGCAGGGCTTGCTAACCAATAAATACATCGACGGTATTCCCGAAGGATCGAGAGCAGCACGTGAAGTTTTCCTCAAGAAAGAACATGTTGATTTGGCACATGGAAAGATTGTTCAACTGAATGAAATTGCTATGCAGCGCGGGCAATCGTTGGCCCAAATGGCGCTGTCGTGGGTATTGCGCGATAAACGAATTACTTCGGTTTTAATTGGAGCGAGTTCGGCAAAACAGATCGAACAAAACGTAGAGGCACTGAATAAACTGGCGTTTTTCGAGGAAGAATTAACGATGATTGAAGAAGTGCTTAAAGCTTAAAATTGAAATTAACAGACATAAAAAAAGCTTGCCAAAGGGCAAGCTTTTCTTTTGATTATAGTACATGAATTACATTCCAAATAATTTTTCCACTCCCCAAAAGAGCGCGAAAATAATTGCCATTCCGGCAATCGCACCTGCTGCCAGCGTGAACATCATGTCCCGTGGTAGCATTTTCTTCTCATTCTCAGGATTTGTCTTTATAACAATCTGATTCTGATTTGTTTGTGTTTCCATTTGTTTCTATTTATTATTCCGAATATTGTTTTCGTTTTCCTATTCTACTCTTCGGAAATATTATTGCTTTATTTGCCTTCTTTTAAATAAAAGACTAAAAAGTCTGTTGCAAATATACGCCTTTTGAAGTAAACATGCTTTTTAACATGTGCTTATTTCCCTGTTTGTTAAATTGGTGTTAACGTGATGATTACAAAATTTTACTGTTCGGTTTACAAAAAGCATCGACTTTTAAAATGAAAATAATAAGCCCTGGAACACCCATAAAAGGTGTTAGAACAGTGAAGCTTTACCGATAAATTATTCGAAGAATTTAATAATTATGAAGCCGATTCGAATTGTTTCAGGAAACGGACATCGTTTTCAAAGAAATGACGAATATCTTTTATGCCATAGCGCAACATTGTAATTCGTTCAATTCCCATTCCGAATGCAAATCCGGTGTATTTCCGGCTGTCGATATTGCACAATTCCAGTACGTTCGGATCCACCATTCCGCAGCCCAGGATTTCGAGCCAGCCGGTGTATTTACATACGTTACAGCCTTCGCCACCACAAATCGAACAACTTACATCCATTTCGGCGCTGGGTTCGGTAAACGGAAAGTATGAAGGGCGCAGCCTGATCTTAGTGTCCTCGCCAAACAATTCTTTGGCAAATTGAAGGAGTGTTTGTTTCAGGTCGGCAAACGAAACGTTCTCGTCCACGTACAAACCTTCAATCTGGTGGAAAATGCAGTGTGAACGTGCAGAAATGGCTTCATTACGAAAAACACGTCCCGGGAAGATCATGCGGATTGGTGGCTGTGTTCTTTCCATCACACGGATCTGTACGCTTGAAGTGTGTGTGCGCAATAAAACGTCCGGATCTTTTTCAATAAAAAAAGTGTCCTGCATGTCGCGGGCAGGATGTTCCGGCGGGAAGTTCAGTGCCGAGAATACGTGCCAGTCGTCTTCAATTTCAGGACCTTCCGCTACCGTAAAACCAAGGCGGGCAAAAGTACCGATGATCTCGTTTTTCACCAGCGAAAGCGGATGGCGTGTACCCAGTTTCATCGACTCACCTGGCATGGTCAGATCTAGACCCGACTTCTCGTCGGCTCCTTTTTCGAACCCATCTTTAAGTGAATTGATTTTATCTAGCGCAAAGTTTTTCAGTGTGTTAATCGCCTGTCCAACTTCTTTTTTCTGCTCTGGCGGAACATTTTTAAAGTCGTTGAACAACTGACTGATCTGCCCTTTTTTACTAATGTATTTTATACGCAGCTCCTCAACTTCTTCTTTGCTCGAAGCCACTACTTTGTCAATCTCTTCCTGTAATGCCTTGATCTTATCTAACATTATCGCCTGTTTAAATGAACGGCAAAGATAATCAATCCAATTCAAACAAACAGAATTGAAAAGCCAGGCATAAATACCTAAATTAACATTGATTTGCCGGAGAACGGCTTTTTGTATACTTTTGCGCCGGAAATTTGGTCCCGTAGTTCAACGGATAGAATAGCAGTTTCCTAAACTGTAGATATGGGTTCGATTCCCGTCGGGACTACTTTTATATTTGTTTTAAGGCTGAAAGAGAGGATTTTAAGTTCTCTCTTTTTTGTTTTTAGTCAACCATTAGTCAACGGATTCGAAATTTTCTATTTTCTGTCGATATTTGATATCAAATATCAAATTCAAATGAAAAAGACATTTACCCGACAAGAACTTTATGAATTAGTGTGGTCGGAATCCATGGTTCAATTATCAAAGTGATTTAATATTTCAGATGTAGGTTTAAGAAAAATCTGCAACCGAATGAATATTCCAACTCCAAAGATAGGATACTGGGCAAAACTACAACATGGATATAAGGTTGTAAAGGAAAAACTTCGCAAAACAGAAAGAAAGGATTTTTGGACAAATCCATACGAACCGAAGGGAACTCTGGCGATTTTTGTTGACCGTTGGGTAAACACAGAATACAAAGATGGAAAACAGCAACTTGAAGATCAGCTTTCCAGAATTGTCGCCGTGATTGAATTAAGAGGAGAGGAAAGTAGAATAAGGCGAGAACAAAGAGAAGAAGAAGAAAGGCAGATTGAAATTCGACGTCAAAAACACGAGGAGCGTGAGGATAAAATGGATGCAGAACTTGTTTCCTTCAGGAGTTTGCTTTTAGATTCACAAAGATGGCATAAGGCAGAGAATCTCAGGAATTATATAAACAGGTATGAAGAGAAGGCTTTGAAAAATGATGTAAAACTTCAAGACTGGTTAGCCTGGGCACGAAGGAAGGCTGATTGGTATGATCCATTTATTGAGGCTGAAGATAATCTTTTATATGATGTCGATAGAGAACTCTTAAAACGTAACAGGATTCCTTTCGATAAATGGAGCTAATTCATTTAACATGCTTAAAGATGATTGTTCCTCTTCAAAATCAAAAGGAATAGCATCAATAAACAAGTTAGATTCAAATTTAAAATGTAATGAATTTGTAAAGGTTTCTGACTTGGGATAGATTAAAACCAGGTGAATGTTTTCGTCATAGTTTTGGTACTTTTTTCCGTACGCATATAGTTGATACATGTCTGATTGTGAGATGTTATAATTGATTTTAGGTAAATCCTCGTTTATCAATTTCCATTTTGTATCAGCAATGGTTGTATTTGTAGCTGTTTTAATAACTATATCTGGTTTTAGCCTGAATTTGTCAGTATCAAGGCCCAGATCATGCAAAAGATAATGTTTACGGTCCTGAATACTTACCTCCCAGTTACTATCAAACTGTTTAATTCGATATGCCGCATACGACTCAAATAATGTTTCCATTGGAAACAAAATGGCAGTATTGAGGTGATTGCCATTGTAACTTAGGAATGACTTATTTAATAAGAACACTTTAGCCCATTGAAGAACAGTTTGATAATGTGAAAATAACCTACTTTGGCCATTTATTTTTAAAAGATCCTTTTCTATATTTGGCGGCATCCTCACATCTTCAAATAGCGATAACAGGTTTTGTATTTCGCTAATGTTTTTGGAGGAACGACTTTTCTCTTTTAGATAAATAAGCGTAGCCTTTAGTATTCTGTTTTGTGGTATGTCAGCATTGTATTCATCGTACTGAACAAAAAACTTTTCACGATGTGATAGGTTGTGTTTTAGGTTATCAGTAAAAAGAAGTCTTCCTTTTAGAAATCTTTGATTTCTGTTTAATGAATTATAGAAATGCTTAATTCCTTTTTTTAAAAGCAGCTCCATTTCCATAATAAATACAGCGATAAAAACCTCTATAATTGGGACCTTACTTGCTTTTAGGTGGGCTTGGTCAATACTTTTAAAAGGAGCATTACGAAGGGTACGCAACATTTTAAAGAGTAGCGTTTTGCTTTTGCTTTTTTTCTCAATGTCAGTTAATGATTTGTCGTTGTATATTTTAGGAAGAACTTCAATTACAGTACCTCTACGAGTCTCGAGAACACCCACAAAATTTTTAACCCGAATAAAATCTTTTCCCCTTTTTCGGTGAAATGAGAATGCTTGTTCAACCTCAGAGTTTGTATCATTATTTTCGGCTACAAAGCCTACTAAGTTTTGAAATGATGCACCATCAAGATAGATACAATCAAAAGTTTCTTGGATACTATCATTAACAAAGTCTTTCTTGTTCCAGATTGTCCCGAACTCTGAAATTTGTTTTATTTGCCTCACCCTTTACGATTAATCTGGTTTCTTATAAATATGAATAAAGGCCTCTTTGGGGATATAATCATATTTGCCGAGAGTTAAATTTGGATTTACTTCAAACGTCATTTCATCTTCGTACTCTTCAACATCGTATCCAAATAACTTTTTTTCTGCCTCAACTGTATAGTGTTTTTTTAGCAAAACCAACTGTTCTTTTTCACTCTTTCCCCAGTTTTTATTGTCACCAGTGACAAGGCGTATTTTTTCCCAGTTATTGTAAAAGTATTCCTGAAGTAAAGGGATTACCTTATCTCTGAATATCTTGCACAAATCGGTCTTATATTTTACATTAATGAAATATGAGTGTCCTATCGTATGGTCACGATCTAAAAGAAACTCTATCCGTTCATTCATTACCTTCAGCAGTTGCCTTATGTCTATACCTTCGATATGTTCAGAAAGCAGTTCATATTTTGGCATCATTTCTTTAAAATGAAACCTTCTTCTTAGTGCGGTATCAATTAGAGCAATACTTCTGTCAGCTGTGTTCATCGTTCCTATAATATAGAGGTTTGAAGGAACTGAAAATAAACTTTTTGAATAAGGCAAAGTCACCACCAATTCATTTTCTTCACCTTCCCTTTTGTCCGGTTCTATAAGTGTAATTAGTTCACCAAATATTTTTGAGATGTTACCTCTGTTGATTTCATCAATAAACATGGCATAAGGATTTTCCTTATCCTTTCTTGCCCTTTCAGCTATTCTGTAGAAGATACCCGGTTCAATGGTATATCTTAGTTCATCGCTATCATCAAAACTTGGGCGAATCCCCTCAATAAATTCCTCATAGCTGTACGATTGATGAAATGTTATCATTTCATATCTTCTAACGATACTGCTGATTGGATTATAGTTCTTCCAATCCAAATACCGATCGTATAAATCAGGTAGAGATTCTTTGGTTAAATCTAAATCAATCGTCCAGATTGAACTGGTATCCTTTTCAAATATCTGTACATCACTTCTTTTTGAGACATTAACATTCGGGCATTCTTCTTTGGTATGAAACTGCAACCAATACCATACAGTATTACGAGGTTTGCTGTTTTTAGACTGATTTATTTTTTCAATCATTAGTGGATGATCCACAATCTGATTCACTTTGCCCTTCATAATGTCGAGCATTGTCATTGTTATTACTTCCCACCAAGAAAGGTCAGCAACCAAATCATACGAGAAAAGTTCTTTTGTTTTGCTTTCATCATGGTCAATGAATAAACCAAGATACTTTTGTGTCATTTCATAAGTTTTACCTGTTCCCGGAGGACCATAGAGAATCAAATTCTTAGGGATGTTTAGTTCTTCTTTGTTTGGCGATATTGTAGGTATTTCTTCATCAATAATTGCCAATAACTGATCGTAATATCTATCATAATCCGGTAAGTCTGATTTATATCTTGTTATATCCGTGAGTGTTTTCCGATGCAAGACAAAATCAGTTTTCCAGGCTCCTTTTTTAAGCCACTTTACCTTTCTGCATTTTTGAAAAAAGGATCGAGTTTCATCATAGTAATAGTCTGATTCTACTACCCCGTATCCGACTAACTCTTTAGTGCCCCTTTTAGCAATGATGATATCACCCGGAGAAATAACGTTTTTGAACTCATAGTTAGCTGTTGCATCATTCTTTTTTGAACTATCAGTTTCCTCTATCTCTCGCAATTTTTCAACAATTTCTTCTTTAGATTGGTACTCATTTAAATCACCAAGTTTATCCCAGCCTAATCCCATTATTCCTTGTTCAAAGAACTCAAGCCATAAGGATGCATTTTGCCCTGGTGCATACAACCAATATTTGGTTTCATTTTGGCCTCTTTCCTTACTCGTAGAATCAAATGACACTTTAATTTCCTTTTGGGAATCAATATTTCCAATATGTTTAAGCAACTGATTGGAATACTCAAATACATCTAAATCATTTGGCTTATTCTCCAACAATTTCATCTGAAGTTTATAGAATGATTTCTCTTCTTTTATCCCCTGGTACCTTGCCGCATCTGAAAGCATTCTCTTATTATAAATTGGAAGAAGGCTTTTCCCAGAATACATAAATGCGATTTTCCATTTGTATGCAGTTCCTAAATCTAAACCCATTATTTTTTCAAAATCCTTTCTCTGAGAAAAGACAATGATATTTACAAGAATGGACCTTATCTTTTTAAAAGCGACTTCCTTTGTTTGTCCGTATTTGCCAACCCACGCATACACACCATCCGACTTATAAGCACTTCTAATTTCTTCCTTTGACAGATCAGCTCTTTTAAAGATTCCAAATTTGAATGATGAACCTCCCCAGATACTTCCTAACACCTGCGTTTTGGATTCCACCCAATAACAAAAACTGGTTTTATTCGTATTCGTATACTCGTCTAAAGTCATTGATTCAATCCTATCCAAAGGCCACTCTTCTAAAAACTTTTCTAATATGTTATCATTGTTGTCCATAATATAATGCTTTGCTTATTATGCCTCACTGCGCAGATAATGAGTCAGTTGAAGCCTTTGAGAAATTTTTTAATCCTTAATTCTAATAACATCGTTATCAATCCACCTCACAAACTCACCATAAAATTTTGAATCCAGATTTACGATCTTCCAGGCTTGTTGAAATGCCGATTTTGAAAACGTGTATTCAATTCCACCCTTCCATTCTTTCCATACCTTTTTGTCTATTTTCCCTTCTTGACTCAGATAGTATTCTTCGCTACTCAAATCAAAGTAGGCACGCATGAATCTGAGCGTTTTTTCTCTAACTTCTTTAGAAAGTTCCTCAAAATCAAAGTCTGGCTCATTTATGTTTTCAGGAAAATTTAAAATAATCTCCTGGTATCTTTTTGTATAATCGGCAAAGAAGTTCAGTTTCATTTGTTGACGAGTCAGGTAAGATTGCCAGATTAATGCTATTAAGGCAATCAGTACGCCACTTCCGGTTATTATCAAAGTCCATATTTGAATGCATTCTGAAGCGCTCATTATTTTTATTTTGAATTATACTGGTAAAATACTTCGCAATGGTTGACCATTTGATTCTTGATTTATTTCATTCCAAATTCTTTCAATTAGAACTGGCTCATTATTTCCAATAAATTTATGCCATCTATTAGTGAAAAATTTCACTAATGTCCATGGAGTATTGCCGCTCATTTTCCATTCAACTGATGTTATTACATCGTCAATTGTTTTTTCATAGCAATGAATTTTCGGATTGGTAAAAATGTTTCCTTGGTCAGAAACTATCCATCTGAAATTTTCTTGAAGTTCCATTTTATAGGCCCAGACTTTTCCTGAACCGTTGTTAAAACTGAAATAAAGTAGTTCACCAGCCGGAAGTAAAACATTTAATTGAAATTTTTCAATCTTCTCAACTAAAGACTTCGCAATATCCAGTTCTCGTATAAAAATGGGTGTGTCAATATTATCGTGAGAAAAGGGATTAAAATACCAATCCTTCAAGTTCTTCAAATCAATTAATTCAGAAGCATCAATCCCATTTTCGTCGCAATATTTGATGAACTTTTCCAGATACTGATTTAAAGTTTTCAGTTTTTTAATTTCTTTAATTCCTGTTTCGGTATCGGTAAATTCATCGTAATGCTCATTAATTGGAAGTAGCACTTTCAATCTTTCTTCAAGTGCTTTTCGCAAGTGGTTAGCGCAGGATGGATAATCGTGTTTTGAATAGTGATAATTTGCTTTTTGCAAGTAACTAACTGATGTATAAATTATAGGAGTTTTGAAATTTAGTCCATCTTTTTGGTTTGCAAACATCTCTAAATAAGACCACTTATTAGGTGCTTTCGTTTCAAATTCTCTTTTCGCTACTTCAAACCAAAACCTGTCGTAAGTTGAAATAAATATTTGATAATGTTGGAAGAATGGAAATTCTTCACTTTGTGGAACTCCATCTACCAATTGTATTCTTTCAACTATCTTATTATCCTGTTCTTCATCAACAAATTGTTCAATTACTGGCTTTTTAAAATTCTGAATTATATTTAGTAATGGCAGACGATTACTCATATCAAGACCAATAAAAATATCGTCAAGAAAAAGTATTTTATAAGTAAAGTTATTCTGTGGCGTGTTTATAAGCGAAGCGAGATAAATAGAGATTGCTAAAGCTGAAAGTCTGGCTTCATTCAAAACCGTCAAATGATTTTCTTCATCATTGTCAGTGCTTTCTCCATTTAATAAAACTTTTAAATCAATTTCGCAGGTTGGATATTTGCCAAACCTGTCCATTCGCGCAGAATGCTGATAACTGATTTCGCTTGTTGTTACTTCCATTTGGGCTTCAAAACCTTCTTCAAAAAATTTAAGTAGATACGGTAGGAGAAGGTTAATTCTATGAATTTCTCTTTTTAGTCCTTGAGTAAACTCTTCCAAATTTTTTTCTTTAAATCTCGCCCTTGGAATAAATAGGTTTTCCCATGTTTTAATAAACGGAAGCTGGGTTACAAAATTTTTTTGTTTCGCGAGAACATTTTCAATTATTAACTGAGCAAACTTTAAACGAAACTCTCCTCTGTCTCTTGAGTTCTCCATGAGATAAGTTCTCAACAACTCTCTATAAGAAAAAAAGGAGTTTAGGAGATTTGACTGCGCAATAAATGTATTGGAAGTATCTGTAGTAGGAGTTCCAAATACTTTAGTTTCGTTTCCGTTTTCATCTGTAAAAGTTATTTTTACAGAAACTTCATTTAGAACCTCAGTTTGATTTGGTTGGCCCTCATTTTCAATTCGTGTTCTTGGAACTTTAATATGTCTTGCAGGAGTTTCATTTGCGGTTACCTCCGAACTTTTAAAAAATTGCTTGAATCCCTCATAAACACTTGTTTTACCACTACCATTTTCGCCGTATAATAGAACATTCTTACCAGCAGGAATATCTATTCTATTTTCTGAGTCGTTCTGATAAAATGCTTTATAGTTTACAAATTCTATGGCTGTAATACGTTTCATATCTCAACGCTGTTCAATATCAACTCAATTTGTGGAATGGCCAACATGCTGAATAAATTCTGTTTTATCGGGTGATTATCAGCGTTTATTAAAACATAGATTTTTCGGAGCTGTGGAAGAAAATCCTTGTTTTTGTCTAAATCTGGCATTTCAGAAATGTATTTTGCTATTTGAAGGTTCCTGCTTTCAAATTCTTCTTTAAAATAAAACTCGAACACCAAAGCATTCGCCATCTGCTCAAAGTAGATTAGCATTAACTGATCGGAGTTTTCGACTGACTTTTCTTTTTTTAGCGCTACTAAATAGTCTACCATTTTTACAAATGGAATTTCTTCGCTATCTGTAATTTTCTTTACTGGTATTTTATCAAAGAATACTTTTCTTAACTCTCTTGTTCCACCCTGTAATTCTGGAAAATTATCAGAAAAACAATACTTAAATAATTTTGAATTGAAGAAACAGGTCAGGTATTTTAGATTTTCACCAAGTAGAATAAAACTCTTATCATTAGAATAAAAATGATCCTCTTCATCATAAACAAACGGCATATACTTGGTCATGTTGGGATAAATGATTTTCGGTTTTTCAAAATCTTGCCAGTATGAAATTTGGTCTTGTGTTTCAAACCACTTATTCCCAGTTTTTTTCCTGCCTTTACCATCTTGTTCAAGTCGTTCCTTCCCAATTGTAAGTAGGAACTTCCTGATTGATGGATAATTGTCAATATTTATTTTTAAACTTGGAAAAGTACCTATCAACCAATAATCAGAATATTCAGGATGCCAAGCTGATATATCTTTACCTCGTAAAACCTTTTTTAAAATTGATTTACAATTTGGATCTTCATCAAGCAATTTTTGTTTCTTAATTCCGGGGATAATGAATGCATCGTTAAAACCCGTTTTAACTCCATACTTAATTTCTACCCAATTACGCAGTTGTGTTCCTTGTTTCTCAATAAAATCTTTTATGTCATAAATATCTTTTTCACCAATAATCCAAGCATTGTGACTTAGAGAAGTGAGATGATAACCACTATTAACCACATACTCATGCAGCCCTTGCGCATTTATACAGAAATCGCTACTTATTCGTACTGCAACTAACTCTTTAGGCTTATGTATTCTTGCTTTTGGTCTATTTTGTAAAAGCAATATGTTTGTGTCAACTGTTGCTGTGTCAAATACTTGTATATTCCCAAAATCAATAAGCAATAAAGGGTACGTTTTTTCAGCAAAAAATTTCCTGGTGCTTGCGCCATAGTTTGCTCTCATCCATTTGTTTGAAGAGATGAAACACAATACACCTTTTTCACTTAATAGTTTTACACCCTTCTCGTAAAAAATGGAATAGACATCGCCCGTCCTTATAAATGTTTCATATTTGAGCTTCTCTAATTGCTTTGCCAATTTGCCACCTTCCTTTTGTAATTGGACAAAAGGCGGATTCCCTATTACAATGTTGAAGCCATTCACAAATCCAAACATTGCTTCTGTTTCAAAGAAAGGTGCAGAATTTATAGGGTCAAATGGATTCCATCCTGCCATCTGGGAAGCAATATTTTTGGTGTAGCCAGTATCCTCAAGTGCTTTCTCTAATTCCTTACGTTTATCAGCTTCCCTTTTCTTTAACTCTTTTTTTGCCTGATATTTTCGGGTGAAAAATATCTGATGTCGAATTGTTGCCAGTTCTTTTTCTAAACGATCAACATCGCCTGCAATTAACGTAAGTTGCTGGGGTTTATCCAATCCTATCAAAGTATTCGCGGCAACAAACCTTGTTTCCAGGTTTGGCATACTGAGAATATTGCGGTTAGGCTTTGAATCATCGACCTTTTGATCAACAATCAAGGAAATAAAAAAACGAAGTTTGGATATTTGGATGGCGATTTGTTGAATGTCCACACCATAAATGCAGTTTTCAATCAGAAAAAGTTTACGGGCATAGTCAGGATAATTGATACTTAAATCAAAAGCTTTATTTATTTCTTTCAACCGGATTTCCCGTTCGGTGACATCTCCTTTTTCAAAAACCTCAGCCGTTTCATCAATCGCCCTTTGTTTTTGTAGGGCAAACCATTTTTTATTGTCTTTATCCAGTTTATTCAGCAAATCAACCATGCGGTGCAATATACCCATCGGGAAAGCACCAGAACCACAGGCAGGGTCCAGAATCTTTGCCTGGCTAATTGCCCCGATTAACGAATCAGTTTGCTCCTCATCAAACTGATGACCATCAATGCTATGCAAAAACAGGTATCGAAGCTTCTTTTCTGTTTCTTCTGAATCATCCAGTCTTTGTTTTAAATAAGTCAATAAACTTTCATCTACCATGTAGTTTACAATCTCACGTGGCGTATAAAAGCTACCGGTTTGCTTTCGGGCAGTAGTTTGCGTTTCGGGATTATAACTCGCTAAAAGATTTTCAAAAACTTTCCCCAATAATTCAGGATCAAGGGCAATTTCTTCTTCCAGAGGCGTGTTCTCTGTAATCGTAAATTTATAGCTGCCCAGAATGTTAATTAATCCCTCCGCTTTATATCTTTTATCCCTTGTCCCATACTCATCGTTAAGGTCTAAAAGAAATTCTTCGGCAAAGAATAGTTTATCGGGAACAAATGCCTGTTTCTTTTCATTACTGCTAAATCCATCATAACGAATTTCCCGATCCCCTTCTCTAAAATCAAGACATTCAAATAAACCACCATTTAAAAATGGGATATTAGAGAACAATCTGAGTGCAGCATCGGGATTGGTAAAAGAATCCTCGTACCTGTATTTTGTTTGATCGGTGTAATCGGGATTGTTATACTTTGGCAGTACATTCACAAAACGTCTTTTTTCATCAGGATTCGTCACATCCTTATCCATTGGGGTATTCAAGGTGGCAAAAAACAGGTTTTGCAATATGGCTCTGTAATAAACTGACTTATCCATTGAGTTCGGACTAAATCCTTTTAATACATTTTTCAGGGTACTCAACTCAAATAATTCCTTTGGAATAAGATTTTTTTCTTTGATAAACCAAACAAAGATCAAACGTGTGAGCAGCCGGATAACACTTTCGGAATTGTACACCTGATCATCTTTGTCATCATCTACATCATTCGGGAAATTAACCGACTTAATGGCCCATAAGTACCAATTAAACAAATCGCTATAAAACCGTTTGTTCAGTTCTTTGGTATCAAGCGTTTTCTGCCAGGCATTATGAAGTTCAACAAAATTAGTAAAGTTGTATTTTCGTTTTAGTTCGTCAAAAGAAAGATCGAACAGAATTTCAATGTGTGCCCGGTGAGGATCGTCAATTTTAATATCTTTAATTACCGTTACCTTTTCAAGTACATCTTTACCAGTATCCTTTTTGTGTAATCGCCTGTTTATTATGGATAAGGTCAACAATCCATTGTATGAAAACAAGATCATTACCGGCATTGGGAAATGCAGGTTTATTTCCCTTGTAATTTGTGATAGTTGTGTACGGGAATAGGTTTTTTCTGAAAGACCAATTGTTAAAAACAGATAGGATTCAATCCGCTTATTATCAACCTGTTTGGTGTCAAAAAGTGAGATTTGGTTTGTTAATTCCTGAACCGAAAGTTGAAACAGTAAATCAATATAATTCCAATCGTTTACGAGAGCCTTTTCTTCATTAAATACGAGTTCATCAGGCAAAAACTCATCCCTGAAATAGGCAAATGTTGGTTCATCAAAAGGGAGTTGCCGTTCGGTATTATATCCAAGCGTTTGAAAAAGCTTCATGCTGTTTTGGGTTAAATCTCCCTTGCTGAAAGCTTTGATGGTATCGCTGATGGATGTCTTGGTTTCGATAGCTGACATGGAAGTTACTTTTTGGTTTTTAATCCTACCGGATTCCGTGGTTGATTTTTTGTTTCCTGAAGTGCATCAATTTTATCGAGTAGAAAACGAAATGCCTGATTCAATTTATTATCGAGTGTTTGTATTTCCTTTTTCAATTCTTCATTTTCGGTTAAAATGGCTCGATAACGGGCAAAGGCCCTCATAATCCCAATGTTCATCTGAATAGCTTTTTCAGATCGTAACACAGATGATAGCATGGAAACTCCCTGCTCTGTAAATGCCATAGGAAGTACAGAAGAATGTTTCAGAGATTCCAACCGGTCACAATTTGTGACCAGTTCATTCTTTTCGGTTGTTGTCAACTCAAACATAAAATCTTCCGGAAAACGTTCGATGTTTCTTTTAACCTGTTGTTTCAGAGCCTTAGTCGGTACTTCGTATAACAAGGCAAGATCGGCATCAATCATTACTTTTCTTCCTCGAAAAGTAAAGATCAGCGTTTCATAATCCGGTTTGATAATATCTGTCATAGCAATTTATAGTAGTCACAAATTGTGACCGGTTCAGCTTTATTTAATAACCAACCATGTAATCAGTTCAAAATTCTCCAAATCGTTCACCTGTTTTGATTTAGGAATAAGCAGTGCACCCCGGTCGGAAAACAGCTTTTGAGTGGTTCTCTTTTTAAACACTTTTACAATTTCAGTTACAGCTCTTTTCAGTAAGTCGGAATATTTATCCATTTTCCCCCCGTTTTGTGTTTCTTCATTAAACAAGTCACACAACTCTTCAAAGGGCTCTGTTCGTCCCTG
Organism: Maribellus mangrovi; assembly: GCF_037646455.1. Classification (NCBI taxonomy): domain Bacteria; kingdom Pseudomonadati; phylum Bacteroidota; class Bacteroidia; order Marinilabiliales; family Prolixibacteraceae; genus Maribellus; species Maribellus mangrovi. The sequence continues at coordinate 1,709,484 of NZ_JBBIXN010000001.1, forward strand.
GCACATCAAGCGATAGATTTCAAGGATGTGTTTGGCATTGGTGTAATTGTACCTAACCGTTCCATCTTCACGAATATAAACCAGGAAGTACGGTTGTAAGGGATTTACTTCTTCATTGCCTTCAGTATCGCCGGTTTGCCTTAAACAATAAACTACACCTGGTTTAATAATTTCCTTTTCCGATTCCGAAAATTTTGAAATATCCAAATGTTGCACATTCTGTTCTGATGGAGAAGGAACCACAGCGTACAATCCAAGCGGAGCATTTTCAAGTTTAGCCCTGTTTTTCTCCAAAAAATTCAACAATTCAATCCTAAAATCATCGAGCGTAAAGTCAGTTAGCGAAATATTTTCATCCATCTCCTCCAGATCAAGTACTTCTTCTTTTAACTTTTTCAGTTGCTTGTTTCGGTATTTCAAATCTTCTTCAATCAACTCGCTGATTTGATCGGTGGCAAGAACATTGTCATCGGCAGTGGCAGTAACATCAACCAAAGCCATTCGTGCTTCAACCCGTTCTTTCAGGTTGATGTAATTATCAAGGTCTTTTGTCGGCCAGAAATTTACTAACTGAATTTTTTCATTTTTGCTTCCCAGGCGGTCAATACGTCCAAAACGCTGGATAATACGTACCGGATTCCAGTGAATATCGTAATTAATCAGATAATCACAATCCTGGAGGTTTTGCCCTTCGCTAATACAGTCGGTGGCAATCAGCAAATCAATTTCCCCATCCTGTGGCATGGAGGATATTTTATTCCTGTTTTTTGAAACAGGAGAAAGATTCGTCAGAATATGATTGTATTCGTTCTTCCCAAAAGTTGTTTTTGTGTTGGAGCCTCCCACAATAGCAATATTTACTTTCAACTCGTTTAATGCCCAGTTTTTAAGGTTTTCGTACAGGTAGTCAGCCGTATCTGCAAAAGCCGTGAAAACAATGACTTTCTTATTCCTTGGATTAAGTGGTTTCGTTATTTTCGATCTGATCAGTTCCTTAATGTCTTTCAGTTTGGCATCCCGGTCGGGAGTAACAGCAACGGCATTGTTGTATAAATCAATTAGTGCTTCCTTATCTGTTTTCAAATCTGCAAGCCAGTCATCAAGGTTCAGATCAGCCAGATTAAATTTGAGTTTCTTTCCAACGAGCCACTGATCCTGTTCGTCTGAGTTTTCTTCCATTTCATCTTCGTCCGGTTCCAAAGATTCAATACTTTCTTCTTGGGATTTTACCTTCGATGTTTGAAAATCAATGATTTTCTTTTCAAGTTTTTCAATTTTTTGAATGGTTCTGTCCATCGAAATTTCAAAGGATTCAATAGAACTCTCAAGCCTTTTTAGAAAGTTCACCTTCATCATCCCGATCAGGAAACTTTCACGATCAGCCTGTTTAAAGGCAAGTACTCCGGAAGATTTTGCGATTTCCTCATACTTCCCCTTTTTTTCTTCAAGCACATAAGCTGAAGGATTAAATACTGCTAATTTATATTGGAGTATTTTTCTATTTAAGGCATCGTATGTAAAAAAGCGGTCTTTCAAATCAATGTTTGAATATATGGAAACCGGTTTCTCCCGGACAGGAAATTTTCCAATAGAAGTGACATCATAGAAGCTTTTAATGTGCTTCCGACTTCTGGCAATGGTAAGCTCATCGAGTAGTTTAAAAAAAGAGGAATCAAGTTTTTCAATTAACTGGTTAACCTGTCTTTTGGGATTCCTTTGCTGATCAGACCATAACGTAAACTGAGTTTGCGCATTTTTAAGAGTTTGCCCAATATCTTTAATTTGGGTTGATTCAAAAAGAGCGCTATCACTACCTTCGGTGATAACATGAATCTGATTCCTTAAATCACGTAGATTATTGTTTACAGGGGTTGCAGAAAGCATCAGCACTTTGGTTTTTACACCCGATTTAATGATTTTCTCCATCAACCATTTGGCCCGATTCATTTTCAGAGTGCCATCATCCTGTGTTTTATCCATAGGATTTCCCCTAAAGTTATGACTTTCATCAATCACAATTAAGTCATAGGCGCTCCAGTTAAAATGCTCCAGATCAATTCCATTTGCGTCTGATCTGCCAGTAATACGTCCAAGATCGGTGTGATACAAAACAGTATAACCAAATCTGTCTTTGTGAAATGGATTCAGGGTATTTCCTTGGCTTGCCTGATAAACCGTCCAGTTTCCTGATAGCTTCTTTGGGCAGAGAACGAGTACTCGGTAATTAAGCAATTCAAAATATCTCATAACGGCTAATGCTTCAAAAGTCTTACCTAAACCAACAGAATCTGCGATTATACATCCATTATGTTTCAGAATTTTATTGATCGCTCCCTTTACGCCATCCTTTTGAAATTCGTATAACATATTCCAGATTTCACTTTCGTAAAATCCTGTTTTTTCGTTTAAAAACCCTCCCTGCTTTTGTTCATCAAGGTAATTTTCAAACACATGAAAAAGGGTTTTGAAATAGATAAACTCAGGTTCATTCTCCTGATAAAGTTGCTCCAAATATTTGAGTACTTGTTCTTTGACATCTTCAACAAGACCGGAATCATTATTCCATAATTGATCAAACCAGTCTTTTAACTCAGCCCTGTCACGATCACTGTCAACCAAAAGATTTAATTCAATATTCGGATTACCACCGAGTCCAAGCCCATTAACTGTAAAATTTGAACTACCAACTACTGCTTTTTCAATCCCTGTCTTTTGAGTAATATGATATAATTTCCCATGAAGAAAATTTGGTTTCACCATGGATTTTATTTCCGCCTTTTCATTAAGCCAAGTGGAACACTCTTTTGCTATTGCTTTTTGATTAAACCGCTTTTCAAGTGGAATTACCAAATTATTATCCTCAATCTTAAACTCTTTTGAATTAGCTTTTCCAGGATCAATTGAATTAATAAAAGTCGGTTCGCCAAAAAGGAATCTAAGAGAATTAATCCCGTCAAGTTGTTCCTTCAGTTTTTGATAAGCGTAAATTGTAAAGTAAGCTGATACAATTGCTAAGTCAGATTCTTCCGTGATATTCTCTTTAAGAAAATCTCCAACTTTGCCTTTATGAAAATTATCGAGTATTGAAGATAGATTTAGGTTCATTTATAATGATTCGATTACATTATTGTTTTTGGGTGATTTAATGGATTTAATTCATTATCCAATAGTGTTAATTTTAGTTTCAGGTAAATTTAAAAAAAACTCAGGATTTACTGTAAACAGAGCAATGTTATAACATTTCTTTTTTGAAAATTGAAATTCTATTTAACACAATACTAATTTTACAGGACAATTAAGATTTGCATAAAGTGCTGAATAATTGAGTGTTATATATTTCCTTAGTATTGATGTTTCATATTATTGTTAAATTAAGTCAAAATGTCATGAAAAATGAGCTTAATTTTTAGTGCAAAACAACGTCGATATTTTGTGTTAGGATGTGTAGTAATGCTGGGTCTGGTTGATAATTTGATAATGGTTCGCCAGTATATTCATTGACCCAGTCCATTATTTCAGCATCATACGACAGTTCTTCATAATCAAAAATCACTTCAGACTTGTTCTTCATTTTGTTTTTCGGCAAATCTAAACCATATGTATCTGTCAGACGTAATTCCCGCATTGCCTTCAAAATATTATAAAGAGCTGCGATATAAACTCGCCGGGTTATTTTCTTTCTATTGTTTTTACTATTCGGATTTGGTTCTGTAAGTATTTTGCTACCGTATTTAACTACCTCTATCAAATCACGTTCTCTATCTTCAACCTTTCTCATATCTTGAGCTTTTCGCAAAGCATATTTGCATGTCCAAGTGCTTAACCATTCTTTCATTAATATCTCTGCCATTTCTCTTGTTGAAACAAGAATGTGAAAATGTGGATTGTATGTTCTTTTCGTTGGGTTGAAATTGCATTCCAGCGACTTAATTGCAATCAGCTTTGGGCCCTGTCCTCTTTGATACCTTTTTTTAATCCTATCAGTAATTATTTTGAATGCACGTTTGGTATTTCGCATTCGATGAAATAATTTGTTGGCAGGACATGATTTTGCTGTAAGAGTTATAAAATACGGATCAGGCCAAGTTTCAACGAAAGGGAGATATTTGTTGATCATATCAGCTTTACGATTGCCGCTACACACTGTGCAAATACGGTTCTTACAATATACTCCATGCATTTTGTTCTCAGAAAGTATCAAACGTTCCTGGCAAAGATATGTGTTCCATAAACTCCTCACCATTTCTTCGTTACCTTTACTTCTTGCATAATCAATCAGAGGCAATACTACCTTATTTGTCACGAGTTTCTTTTTAGCTTTCCTTTTTAACACCTCTACATCCGAAGCATCAGCACCAGTACCCATCAACTCAATTGGATTTTTTCGTTTTCTGGTTGTCCCGAGTTGTCCTAACGTATTAAATAAAATCTTTCTGCCTTAACTCCTTTTTTGTTAAACGTCATTGGTGAATCATCCTCAATAAGTTTCTGTTTTTTTAGCTCGTAACTAAGTCCTTTTATTGTTTTTGATTTTGTTAAGGTTAGGGTATAGTCTTTTTGTAGCTTGAAGGTATCGACTTTCGATGATTCAACGATTTTGAAGATCTTCTTTCCTCCCGGGTCTTTCATAACCTGTCCAACAGCCGCAGGGATTTGTTCAGGTTGACCTTTACCTCTTACATATACCTTGTGATTAAATGCTGTTTGAGCCTGAACGTCGATTGAGAGAATGGATAAAATACAAATTACAACCACGAAAGTTATTACTCGAATAATAATCCCGATAGGATTTTTTTCAAACCTTTTCATAATGATTTGGATTAAGAAATTTAACATTAGTGTTGTTAAATCTAAAAATACGAATAAATCCGAAACATTCAACAACAAATAGATTATCAAACAGATATAGACATTATACTTTGACGAGAGATACCGATTCCGGATTTAATTTTGTGGGAATAAAACTTCGTAGAAAGTAACTGTTTTATTTCTTTTTACGAACCGTCTCTAAAAAAATTTCAAATCTTTCTTCACGTGATAACTCTTCCTTTTCTGGTGCAATTTCCAGAAGTTGACTTACTGCTACCTCGTTCGCCTCACTGTAATTCATCCCCTGATCTACCAGATGTTCCCGAAGGTCGATTGCCCTGTCCTGTCTCTCCTGACAAAACTGGTCCAGATTCCCGTTCTCCTGAAGTTCCTTGTACATTTCCGGATGTTCGCTTTCCAGATGTGTTTTCAGCATCAGGCCGTACTTGGTCAAATAAATTTCTTCAGATTCAGGAGTAATATATGTATTCGATTCGTGAATGGATCCACGTGGCCAGTTCTCAAGGTTTGTTCCCATGGCATCAAAAAGCACCTCAGCAATTAATATTTTTCTTAATTGTTCATCATTCTCATTAAGCAGCAATTCGGATGCAATGCGCTCCTGAGACTGTTTGTCTACCTCAGTTGTAGTAAATAAAAAGTTATCTGTTTCATTCGCCGATGACAATGATAAGTCGTACACCATTTTTTCCAGATCATCACGAACCGATGAACTAAAATTTAATTCATCAGGTGTGTTTTCGTTGAAAATTGTCAACATTAATTCTCCAATCGGATTCTTGATTCCATTGTGCCAAAGCCCCTTCTTTTGCAGTCGATAGATAGCAGCTAATTGAACCGGGTTATTTAAAAACTCTTCCATGATAACATTAATTTTTAGTTCGTAGGATCTTCCTCCATAAAGAATCGGATCTGGTTTCAAAATCAAAATTTCTGGTTCACGAATTTTATATATCATTGCTATCGTTTTGGATCTTCCTTTTTGTTATTCCACTCCAAATAAATAGAATACCTAAAAGGGAATTAAGCCAAATACCCACTGCTAACCACTCCGACAACCAATTTTTAGAGATGAAACTTGGTGTCCAGATGTAACCTTCAGATAAACCATAAAGTATAGGTACAATTAAAAGAAGAATGCCAACTGTCAGACTTGCTGATTTGTATTTTACCATTAGTTCAAGTAGCTGTCCCATTTCAAAAGATATTTGTTTCTCAAATATAACAAATTCAGACTATAGTCCGTGGCTTTAGGTTGTTGAAAATTGGACTTTTATGCTGACTAAGGTCTGCATAATGATAATTGAATCTTTCAGCAAAGTATTAAGGGATTTAAGGATGAAACGCCATCTCTCGCAAGAGAAACTGGCAGAATTGTGCGACCTGGATAGAACTTATATCTCGATGTTGGAGAGAGGATTGAGACAACCCACCATTACTACATTATTCCAAATTTGTTCTGCCCTTGATGTGGCCCCTTCAGAGTTTGTTAGACAAATGGAAGAACTCATATAGCGCAAATAAATAGTTTAGAAATCTTGTATGTTTCAGGTCTGAAATGGCATTCTTTCTTTCTGATAGTTAGGGATTTTGCTATTCCGTTAAACCAATGTCCTTATTGAACTTTTTGCCGAGTAATTTTCAAAATTTTTCCCTACCTTTGTATTGTGCTCGGATGGATTGGTAGCCTCAGCGGAATTGAACTGCTGTCTGCCAATTCATTCGGGCATTTTTTGTTTATAGATTGATGATTCCTGTAGTTTCTATAAGAAATATTGATTCGGTAAATCTCCTGTTTTGAACTGTATTTGTTATTCAAGACATCAATCATTATAGTTCTTATACAGAAGGTTGGAAGAGTATACGAGTATGACATAAGTGATTTACTGTGTGCTTTAACCTGGTTAAAAGGAGATTTCAAAGAATATTCAATACTCTACATTTGAAAGATGCACTACCAGAACGCAGAATTAGTATTTTGTTTTAATGATATTTAATCCTTTTCCATGATATCTATGGTTATTATGACTAATGAATGTTTATGCGTAATAGCCAATATTAGGATAGTCTGCTGGATACTTCAATAAGTCTACAGGCTCTTCATGGTCTTTCACTGGTTGTGGAAGAAATGCATACTTCACAGTATGATTACCTTTCATCTTTTGCATCAAATTAAGTATCTCTGCCATAACGTTGGTTCCTTGACAAGAGCTGTATGGTCGTGTAACACGATATTTTGCGGAAGGTTCAATAAGTCTCTTATGTGTGATGTCTAAATCGACAGTTTTACTAAAACCTACTACTGTACCTCCTTTAACAAGAAGGTGATTACCCAAATTAGTAGCTAATAGGGATTTAACATTAAAACCCGGAACTTTCTCTAACATTGTATTGCACCCATATAGCCTAATCTCTGCTCCTGAAGCAAATCGAGCGCCAATATCATCTGGAATTATTGAATTTGCTGTCAACGATTCGCCACCTACCATTTGATGTTCAACGGAGCCGTGATCAAAGAACTGCATAGATATAACTCGTCTGTTACGTAACTCTTTTCTCAATTTTTCCCAAAGTTGAGATAATCCTTCGGCTTGTTTGATTTTAATAAGAATTCCACCGTGTTTTTTCGTTTTTCTGGCGTGAGCCTCATTTGCGTAAGTCTGACGAGCTTCGTCAATCCCCGGATCTTCTATGGTAACAAAGACATGGGCTGCACGACCTTTAGGTTCCTTTAAAGTAAGTTTTTTCGCTTGTAATTTTTTCAAATAATATTTCTTATCAGGCGATTTGAATTTGCCAGAATAAAAACCTAAACCTTTCATTAAATTCCTTGTCTTTATCTGCCAATCACGTACTTGTTCAGACTCTTTATTTTTATCATCTGTTATGTAAGTAAGAGCACATCCCAATTTCAAATTTGCAGAGTCTATGTTTACTTGTTCGTCTATGTACAATTCTGGTTGCCAGGCCTGGCTGTCAAAAAACCACAATAAATCGACAGCCAGGTCATTTGAAATTTCACTCATCTCTTTTTACTTTGGAAGAAATCATTCTGTTTTATTAAACTCAACTTTAGTAGGTGTGCTACCAACATTAACATCCAGAGTAAGAGAGCTCTGTTCAGGCGGATTTGATACGATGACAGAAGAAACGTTCTTTCCCTGTTCCAACATAGTTTTCTCCAATGTCAACTTATCGACTTCAACTTGTAACTTTTCGATCTGTAATTTCTTAAGTTCTAAATCAAATTGTCGCTGTACTTCATAGAAATCTTCAGCCCCAGAGCATATACCCAACGCTAAGTCACTGTATATCGCTTGAGAGGGTAGGGTTGTCTTCCAAGTATCTTGACCGTCAACCTGAATAACTCCAACAGTAGATTTTACTCTGTCAAGTTGTTCTACGATGCCATTAACCCAGTTGGGAATTAACTCCTTCACTTCTGCCAATTTCTTGCCATAAAAGGGGCCAGTAACAAGGATCTGTGAAGTTTTATCTATTTTTAAAGGCGCAGCTCCTTTTAAAGTCCTTGATAAAAGTCGATCTCCTGTGGTAGGCTTAGGCATTTGATTAAGACGAGGGGTGATTGATGGTAACGTTGCTTCCTCAAACCGATTTAGAACACTTTGATATGCAGCCATATAATCAAGACCGGTAAGCATGGCCTGTCCAACTATCTGTTTAACACTGAACGGTAAGAAACCATATAAATAATTCAGAAGTGCATTTTCTTGGCCAGGTACCACTTCGTATGCCCAACGCAAAGCACCCGTTTGATCAGGTTCAACCCAACCTGGTGTTGGTCTGACAAACTGAAGTACTGTATCCCTGAATGACTCCTTTGCTTCCGGTACAATATTAAACTGGGTCCAATCTACATCAATTAATGCAGCATCATATAGTGGTGCACTCCAGTATTCCCTTAATATTTTTACCGGACTAACGCCATGATAGTCCGTGAATGCCTGGATCCATTCTCTCGAGTTCATGCCCCGAATCAGACTTCCCAGTTTAATCTTTTGCTGCGGCTGTTGATCCCAAGTATAATAATCTGTTGCTTGATTTAGGTTTGCTTCGGCACCTAAAAGGACAAGTACCGCTTCATAGAAAGTCAGCTTAATTTCATATTCTCGAAGAATTTCAAAATAGTTGACATTTAGCGTATGGGCTTGATTAATGTTTTTGATCTTCCGTGTCGTTTTAGACTCTGAGCCTGACTCCCGAGAAACCGTCATCTTTGTTTTATGAGTTGCCCGATATTCATTAGTTGCCTGTTGTGATCGGTCCTGACTGGTTTTTGCAAAGTCTTTTTGCATTGTACTCACATCTTGGGACCAACCGGCTGCGACAGAAGCGCTAAATCCAAATCCGCTATATCCTGCTTTTGCATCTACGTATTCATGAGTTTTACTCTCATTGCCACTTGTGACTTCGTTTGTGTTGGAGGTAGCGGTTTTTATATCGCTAACGTTTCGTTCATCTGTTGTATCTTCCTCGTCTTGTTGTGTCTTAGATGTTTCCCAGGTTTTCATTTCAAGAGTAAGCTCTTCATTCGGCATTAGTGAAACTGCGTATAGAAGTTCACCAAGTCCATATCCAGAAGGCTTCCAATCTTGACGATACTTCAACATTGCAAATAAATCCCAGGAAACGACGCCCATACTCATCTGTTCTATTGGATCATATAGTACTACGTCAGGCAAAGAGGCATCCTTAAGCTGAACGAGTGTACGTGTATAGACACTCTCAGTAGTTTCGACCTCTTTTAGGGTGAGTTGCTCGATGTTAGGATGTGATGTACATATCCTCTCCATCTCAAAAGGTTTAATGGTTCGTTCTTCGTTGTTGCTCATGTCTTTTAAAATTAAGTTATAGTAATATAAGAGGGTAATGAAGTATAAGCTACTTAAAGAATATTTTATTATTAATTCTATTCATGTTTGAAAGAAAGGGTTAAAAAGAACATCACAATTACGAATATTAATGTAGTAAGGTTACAAATTCGTAATTATTTTAATCCGAGTTATTGTATACAATAAAGGTTGGTTTGTACATAGCTGTCGACACCACTGTCACCAATTATACAAATATGCTATACGGCAAACCAAACCTTGATATACAGGCTGTTGAGAATTATACATACCGGATAGATCAGGCGCAATTGGTTAATCTAATCGACAGCATATCACCAGTTGATGCAGAAGTGTATCTCAGTGGTGCTCTGTTAGGCTATAACCATGAATACAAGGAATTGATTGTTTCAAACCCTAACTATCAGTATTCTTATGTATATAACTTTAAATCAAACAGTTGGCACAAAATAAGTGAATCATACAAGTTATTCATTAATGTATGGCCTAAATTATATGGTGTACGGTACAATACCAGTAATGGCGGGGAGTTTGACGGTGTTTATGACTTCACTGACGAACAGTTCGACTATTACATCAACACATTGACAGTCACTCGTCCGTGTAAGGTGAATGATAATATTGATTTTGTTTTGATACACCGGGCAATTCAAAGGTGTGTGATTGAAACTACTCCTTTGTGCTATGCAGGATTGTTTGTGATCGGGTCCAATGATCAAGTTATAGACAAAAGTTTAGGGGGAGTGTTTTTAAAAAGAACAATTATTGCGGTTCAAATTTAATTTATTAAAAAAAGTGAAAGTTGGTTTCTTACTCCAGGTGTACGATATCGCTTTGGATTATGATAGTGGTTACGTATTTGTTTAGCAATGTGCTTAAATTCATTCCACTCATGTTTTGTATGGCGACCTGAAATTCCACTTCGTGGTAAAAAACGCAACTTTAGTGATTCATAAGTTGCTTTATCATTATCATAGAGCCGCTTTAAACCAACAGGAGTTAGAAATTTACTTTTAGAATCTTGCATGAAAAGTGAAATGCCCGTCACCGGGCAGCACCGTTCCGGTGCGAAGTCCATCTTTACAATAGTGGAATCTGCATATTCAGTTTTCAATTCGGTCTTGGAATTTGCATCAACTTGCTGAAAAGAATCTGTCGAATTTGCACCGAGGTATTCAGAAACTGTTGTGGAATCTGCACCATTCTCAAGTTGAATTTTGAATTGATTGAGTTTTTCACACAGCAGTGATTGAATGTGGTTAAATACATTTGCATTATTACTTTCAAGTAATTTTAGATAAGAATGTCTTGCTCTTTGAAACTTATTTCGATTACTATCCTTTAAACAGTTCTCCCAAAAGTCAACATATGTGTACTTATTAACATTGCCACCAACCATCCTTAATTTGGGTTCAACCATTAGTACATTCGACCATTCCTTTTTCAATTCTTCTGCCAGGTGCAAGTATACCTGTGGATTAGTTAAATCAGCAAGAGTATTAATTCCGTGTTTATTGATGTACTTTGACTGCTTACTCTTTACCTCAAACCTAAAGGAATTGTAATTTCCATAACACAATCCATCAAACCTTTCAAAACCTTTTGCATATGCCTTTATAATTTTGTATTCATTGAGTTTAAAACGGGCGTTAAAACTCCCTGACTGTTTTGCATACTGAATGTCAGGAATAAACCTAAATTCATTCTTGCCATGATAGACCAGATTATTCACAATTTCTTTTACATTCCTATCCGGAAGTATGTTTAATCCATACTCTAAATTTACGATTTTACATTTCGCTAAATTAAGATGTAAGATCTGCTCCAATCCCCTAACAACCTGTATACTGTCAGAATATGAAAAGTCGTTTGCATTGTGAACTCCACGATTAAAATACTTATGCAAACTTCCGCTTATTTCAAGGCGATTATCAAATAATTTAAAGAACAAACCAAAGAATTTTTTTACTTCGATGGTACGAATCTCATCGTGCACTCTTTGATTTCTCTCTGAGTGAAATACGAGACCCGGGTGTTTCCACACTGACTTTTGTAGTGCTGAATCCTGGATAACTATTTTCACGAAGTCAATCATTATTCAAAGGGATGATTGCTTTTTCAACTTCGCTGCGCTTGTAATATATACGATGCCCGAGCCCGTAACTTTTAAGTTTTCCTTTCTTTGTCCAGTTGTGTACGGTGGATAAGTCAACCTTTAAGAAGTCTTTTACCTCATTACGGGTCATTAACTCATCAGGATGTTTGGGTTGGAAGTTTTCCTGGAGTCTTTGAAGTTCGATTTTAACACCATCAACAATCGCCTCTTGCAACTGATCCGGTGAAATTTGAATGAATTGGATTGTCTTTTCAGCCATAATTTTTTGTTGATCAATTATGGCCGCAAGTAACGTTGACATTATTTCAACATTTCTACACCAAAATGTTCAATATTGTTCCAAATCTGTTCAAATTCTCTTATTTCGTTATAAGTACAAAATAACTTGCCTTCATTTTTCCAAGAATGGATTTAACTGAATCGTATTTTTCAGTCAGACGTTGAATTTTTGAGATTGAAACTCCATATTTATCTTTAATAAAACGAATATATTCCGACTGACTTCCAACAATAAATTGCTCGTACTTTAAATAATGATATAGCATCGAATATTTTGCCTTAGGCGTTTTATTTTCAGAGTTGTAGTTGTTATTTAAATATGTAAAAAGATCATATCCTCCTTCTGAAAAAATTTCCGGGTAGGATATGGTTGGTAGGTTTTTTAATTGCTCACTATTTTTCTTAATCTGATCATACAGAAAATATCGAGGTTGATTTTTGCCATCTTCCCTTGAATAATTTGCTGTTAGCCACTTATATATTGATGGATAAATTTCTAATAACGATCTGATCTGTTCCCGGGCATCAACATTCTCAACCTGTTCTGGCTTAATATCATCAAAATCAAACCAGAACGACATCCCCAAAAAAAGTCCATTTAAAACTGATTTGTTATAATAAGATTGAGCTGTTTTGTCGTAACGAATCCAATCAAAAAAAGAAAATAACTCTTTAGAATAGTTTATATCAACCACCTTATCAATTTTGCCATTTAATACATCATCCAAATTAGAAATGGCCCATTCCATCCTCATTACGGCCCTTTTGAAATTTCTTTCGACACTATAAAAATTATGCAAATCTTCAACTCTACTTACTTCAAACAACTCCTTGGATTTTTTCATTAGTTGGCATTTTTTAGAATATTCAGCTGAGTTTGTTTCTTAGCCTTTAGACTTTCCTTGCTCCAATAGTCTGCCAGTTGTACGGAAAAGTCTTTTGCCGGTTTGCCAATGTACTCTAAAAATTGTTTTTCGGAGCTATGCGCAGTAATGTTTATTAACAAGGCTGTTGGTGTTTCTGCATAAAAGTTTGTTGCAAATGAACGACGACAAATGTGAGAGGTTACGAGCTCCCATTTTTCAAAAGTACCAAAGTCTTTTCTTCTGGTTTTTTTGTTCATTTTTCCTCCATTTATTGGTTCTTTAATTCCTGCCTCTTTCACTATGTCCTTAATATGAAGGTTAAATTTCTGTGCACTTATTGGTGGTGGAAAATTCCAATTTCTTTTTTCCAGGATTGGCTTGATTTTGTCATGTATAGGAATTGCAACTTCTTTTTTCGTTTTCTTCTGCGTTAACACAATCATCTTGTAGCCCCCAATCATTTGAATATTTTGGTCAGTTAATTCCAGAAGGTCCGAAACACGTTGTCCTATGTAACATCCAATAAGCAACCAGTCTTTTGCGTTTGTGAGTGCATTCCGTTCAAATTGTTTGTTTTGTATGCTATCAAGTTCTTCAAAACTTAAAAAAGGATGATTTATAGTTTCGGTGAAACCTTTTATTTCCAAAAGTTGCGGGTGTGTTTCAATTTCGTTAACTCTGGCATCCAGACATACTGTTTTAACGCATTTGATATATCGGCCAACGGTAGAAATAGATAGTTTGTCAACATCTTTTAGATACTTAATTAGGTCGTTTCTGAACCTCAGGTTGACATCACGTACTTGGAACTTTTTGTTGTTGTGCTCTTCATACTGTGCAATCTTCTTTTTTACTGTTCGGTATTTCTTAGTCGTTCGTTCTGAGACACCCTGGGTATTGTTCCGTTGTGTTTTAAAAGGAAGATTATCAATGTAGTATTGAAAGTAGTTAACAAGAAGATCAAGATCCGTTTCCTGTTTTTTATTTTGAATGTCATCAATCTGTTTTTCTAACCATTTGCTATCTATATAGACCCCTGAGGTTGTTGCATCATTCAAATTTTCCATAAGTTTTGAGGATAGTGAAACTAATTTTCTTTCAATATCACCACGGCGTTTCTTTTGCTCTTCGTCACCTCCATTTTTTGGCATACCTGTTTTAGCACTCCAATCGTCTGTGTTAATTACATACCCGGTCTTTCTTTTAAATATTTTATTTCTGTCGATTGAAAGACGCAAATAAATGTTTGCCGGAGAATTTTTACTTTGAAGTGAGAATTTAATTGATGCCATAATATTTAATTATAGGATAAATAGGTAGGCCCAAATATAATAATTTAGCCAACATTTAGACAACCAAATGGCTATTATATACAATAACATACTATCTCATACCATAACGTCATGTAACACATATTCTCTAAAAGCGCCATAAATATTGCGTTTTGGAGAGTTTTTTAGTGGAAGTTGAAAATATTGAAATTTATAGTTGTGATTCCCGTCGGGACTACAAAGGTCGCTGATTATCAGCGGCCTTCTTTATTTCACGTATGAATTCATCCAATTTTTACAAATAATCACGCATACCTTTGAGTAAATCGTAGTAATTTTAAAATTCAGATCAGTTAACATTTCTGGTACAAGAATATTGCCAATCACATTTTAAATAGAATCCCTTTAGAAAGTGAAAAAAGTATATTACTTTGCTAAACTTCTGTATTTATTTAAAAACAATTTGTAGTTTCACTAAACTGAATAAACCATAAAATTGATTTTATGAAGAACTATTGGTTACGAAGAATGTCGTTGTTACTGTTGGTGCCGGCACTGGTATTAAATGCCTGTTCTGTTAATAATCAACAGAATGAAAATACCTCAGTAAAGCCCAACATTATTTATATACTCGCCGACGATCTGGGTTACGGCGATTTGGGATGCTACGGTCAGGAACATATAGAAACTCCCAACATCGATAAACTGGCTGCCGAAGGAATGGTTTTTAGCCAACACTATGCTGGAGCTCCTGTTTGTGCACCTTCGCGTTGTATGCTGATGACAGGGAAACATCCCGGTCAGGCACAGATTCGTGGTAACGACGAATGGAATTCACGTGGCGATGTCTGGAATTATCGAGCACAGTTGACCGACTCAACGCTTGAAGGACAACGTCCACTGGCTGATGGTACCGAAACCGTAGCAAGTATGTTAAAAAAAGCCGGATACACCACCGGAATGGTTGGTAAATGGGGACTTGGAGCACCTCATACCAACAGTGTACCCACAAAAATGGGTTTCGATTTTTTTACCGGTTACAATTGTCAGCGGCAGGCGCACACCTATTACCCGGTGCACATATGGAAAAACCAAAAGAAACTGCTCTTGGGCAACGATACGGTAGCACCGAACACCAAGTTGCCAAAAGGTGCAGATCCATACGACGAAGCCAGTTATGCCAACTACTATCTCCAAACCTATTCGCCCGATATTATGTTCTCTGAACTCATTGGATTTATAGAACGCAACAGTGATGGCCCTTTCTTTGCCTACTGGGCAAGTCCTATACCGCATGCGCCTTTGCAGGCACCCAAAAGATGGGTCGATTATTATGTGGACAAATTTGGCAATGAGGAGCCCTATCTGGGTAACAAGGGATATTTTCCGGCACGCTACCCGCATTCAACTTATGCAGCCATGGTTTCTTATCTTGATGAGAACGTAGGTAAACTGGTCGAAAAGCTTAAGGAATTGGGTGTTTACGATAATACGCTTATAATTTTCACATCGGATAACGGTCCTACCTATAATGGGGGCACCGATTCTCCCTGGTTCAATAGTGGCGGTCCGTTTAAAAGCGAGTACGGCTGGGGAAAAGGTTTTGTACATGAAGGCGGTTTCCGGGTTCCCATGATCGCATCATGGCCGGGCAAGATAGAGCCGGGTTCGGAATCGGATCATATTTCAGCTTTTTGGGACGTAATGCCAACATTGGCTGATATATCCGGGCAGGAAATCCCTGAAACTAACGGGATCAGCTTTTTGCCCACACTATTGGGCGAAGAACAAACGAAACATCCCTATTTGTACTGGGAATATCCCGAGTATGGAGGCCAGCAAGCCGTTCGTATGGGAAATTGGAAGGGTATTCGAAAAGACATCAAAAAAGGCAATTTAAAAATTGAACTCTACAACCTCAATAATGATATTCAGGAACAAAACAATGTTGCTGAGGAACATCCGAAGATTGTCCGGGAAATGGAAGCGATTCTGTTGAAGGAGCATGAAACTGCCGCATTGGACCGTTTCAAAATGGAAGTTCTTGGCGATGTTATAAACTCAGAGAAGTAAAATATTAGCGATAAATTAAGGAATTATGATCAAGGTTATTACAACGATTTTTACTGCCCTTTTGGTAGTAAAAGTTTTTCAAATTCAGGCACAGGAAGTAAAGAAACCCAACATTATCCACATCATTGCCGACGATGTGGGTTATGATGATCTAAGTTGTTTTGGATCGAAAGACATCAACACGCCTAACCTCGATAAAATGGCTGAGGAAGGTATGAAATTTACCAATTTTTATGCTCCACATGGAACATGCACACCATCGCGTGCGGCAACAATTACAGGAAGGTATGCACCGCGTGTTAACAACGGAACCGGTTTATATGTGTTGTTTCCTCACTCGAAACACGGACTCGAGGATGAACTGGAAGTTTCCATCGCAGAACTTTTAAAAGAGCAGGGCTATACCACCGGTCTGTATGGGAAATGGCATCTTGGACATCTGCCACAATACCTGCCTTGCGTTCATGGTTTTGATGCGTTTTTGGGAATACCTTATCCAAACGATCACGGTCCGGAACGCATTGGTAATTCGGGTTGGCGGCCCAACGGAATCAGCGATCCTCAGATCCCGTTGATTGAGCAAGCGCAGGTGATTAAGAGTTGTGACAATAACGATCTGGCTGAATTGCCTGCCCTTTTTACCCGCGAGGCATGCAAGTTTATTTATCGTGCAGCTACTGCAGATGAACCTTTTTACCTGCAGTATGCCAATATTGAGACACACACGCCCTGGTTTATTCCAAAAGGATTTGAAGGACAAAGCAAGGCTGCTGCATACGGCGATGCCGTGGAATACCTCGACCGTTCGGTAGGGATCATTTTGAATACCTTAAAACGTCTTAAAATTGAAGATAATACCATTATCGTGTTCACTTCTGATAATGGGCCACTGGTACATCGTGACCTGGAACTGGAGAATTGTTACGGGAAATTTGGTTTTACTGATGAAGAACGTGAACATATTCTTCGTGAAGGGAAATACCAGGAACGTTACGAAGGAGGTATTCGGGTTTCCTGCATTATGAAATGGCCGGGGCATATACCGGCAGAAACCGAATGTAGCGAACAGATTGCAGCTATGGACCTGTTTACAACTTTTGCTGAAATCGCCGGTGCTGAAATCCCTTCTGATCGTGTGATCGACGGAAAAGACATTCTGCCGTTGATGGAGGGTAAAGAAGGTGCCCAATCGCCTCATAAAGCCATTTACGGTTTTACTGCCACCGGAAGATTGATGAGTGTACGTTATCTGAACTGGAAACTGATCCTACCCGGAAAACACTGGACGGGGAATCTGGAGACCGCTCATTTATACAATGTAGATACTGATCCGGGAGAAACCGAAAATGTAGCCGATCAGCATGATGATGTAGTAAAAACCATTATGGCGATGGCCGATGATGCTACCGACGCCATCAAAAACAATAAGCCACTTGATGAGTAGAATCGTGAATACTTGAAGTAGTCGAATTCATGCTGCAAAAACTCTAAAAATATTTATTATATATCTCAATGATAGTTTTGAGGTCATTTCACAAAGGCATAGTGGAGAAAAGATAAAAATACAAACAAAAAATAGAAATATGCTATTGTTGTCATTGGCTTTTTGTCAATGTTATTTTTAGTAAAGTTGTTTGATGTTTTTCCAGTGTTAAAAAGTGTGAAGAAGCCTTGTAATGAGGCAAGTAAATTACCGAATTTTTAAAAATATTTTCTCCCAGAGTTTTGATAACTCAAAACATTTTTGTTCATTTGTACCATCGTGCGTTCAGCACGATGTGTGTTTGGGGGTTAACATTAGTAAAAGGGCAGTTGTTGAACTGCCCTTTCTTCTTTTATACACCTTGATTAATCAACAGATAATTGCTACCTTTTCAACCAAATTCACCTCTGTGCCTTATCATATGAAGTTTGTAAGAATTAGAATCAAAACTGTAAAACTGTTAATACTGAGTTTATTCTGCGTTTTGCTGGCTTCTTCTTTTTTCGCTTCCGCGCAATCGAGTAATTATTGGTCGCGTAATTTTAACGAAGAGTCGTCGTTGCTTTCCGGAGCTGTTGTAGGCGGAGGTGCAGGTCCTTCTGCTATTTTTTACAATCCTGCAGGAATTGGTGAAATTGCAGAATCGAAACTGACCATCAACGCCAGTCTTTTTTCGCTCGAGTTATTTAATGCCAAAAATGTATGGGGCGATGGAAAAGACATGAACAACATGAGGATTATTGTGGTCCCCAGGTTTATTTCATACATGTTGCAGCCACGGAAAAATAAGAAATGGAACCTTGAAGTTGCCTTCCTTAGCAATGAAAACTACAAGGTTGAAGACATAAATTCAGTGGATGAAATCAGCGATGTACTCCATAATAATCCCGGCGAAGAAAGATACAATGCCAATTACCGTTATGATAATGATTACAATGATTATTGGGTAGGTGCAGGAGGATCGTATAAAATCAATTCCGACCTCATTTTAGGAACCAGCATGTTTGTCACCACCCGTTCGTTGCGCTATTCGTACATGGTGGATATTGAAGCCGGGACACCGGACAAATTTACCGATTCTAACCCTTTGTTTCAAACCGCAAAATATACCCAGGCAGAATACTTAAAATTCAACAATTATAGGCTAATTTGGAAATTTGGATTGTTGTATAAAAGGAACAACATGAGTTATGGCCTGAATATCACAACACCTTCGCTTAATGTGTATGCCGATGGGAAACGGGTGATGCACAAACAAAGTCAGAGCAACATTACCAATCCCGAAACTGGTGAGCCGGTAGCCGACTATCTGATATCGGAGTTTGCAGAAAAAAAAGGGATGAAAGTAAACTATAAAAATCCGTTTTCGGTGGCCGCGGGTATTACCTGGCGTAATAACCAAAGCACCAAATCGGTTTATTTTACAACGGAATATTTCTTCGGATTGGATCCGTATAAAATGGTGCAGGGTGAAGTAAGTAATAACTCGAGTACGCATAATAATTTACTGAATGATGCTTACTACGAATGGCTTACTTATGTGTGGGGAGCAAAACCGGTTTTGAATGCTGCACTGGGATACCGATGGGTAGTAAAAGAAAACATGACCTTGATGGCCGGATTCAGGACCGACTTTAATTACCGAAAGCACTTAAATTATTCGCCCTTTATTGAAGAAAAGACCGTAAAAGGATTTACTATCGACCGTTATCATCTGACGGGAGGATTAACAGCACACGTTTTGGGTCAGGATCTTATGGCCGGATTGCAATACTCCGTTGGGATGGAAAAAAATCAGAAGCAATTCATTAACCTGACCGACTATGTTGAATACGATCCGGAAACCAAAAAAGCTTTACAAGGAAAAAGGAAAAATAATGTCACTTCCCTGGTGAAAAATTTAAGTATCTATTTTGGAGCGACATTTAATTTTGGGGAGAAGGACTAGTTTTTAGATTACCGATCGAATTAACAGGTTATTCAGTTTCTGAAATTGCTTCAATTGATACAGACAAGCTATTAACTTAAATTTATTTCTATTTTTAAAGGAACAGAAAAAGAGTGAGACAATCCAACGAACTCAATCATTTCCTAGTTTATTGCTTCTTACGTTCTAACAAAAATTCATGAAAAATATTGGTCTTCTTTCTATACTGATTATGTTCGTATGTTCCTCATACGCTGCTAAGAATGGAATACAAAAAGAGAAAACCGATTCCGTTAAACGTTATAACGAAATAGGACTGGTTGTTACCGATTAGGTAGATGCCAGTTTTCAGTTTCGTTACGCACGAAAATTAACATCTCACATTTCAGTGGGAATAGGTGCGCATACAAAGGTAATTAAGGCCTGGTTTCAATATCAGGTATCGACAGAGAACGACTCAAAACCGGTGATATCACTTATTCCGGTTTCAAATTGATACCCGATGTAAGATACTACCTGAATAAAACGCAACAGTATGAATTAGACGGATTTTATTTTGGAGCCTATATGAAGTATTTTAATTTTCATTCGGATTTGACGGGTACATATATTAACTCAGCTGGTGAAGAATATATTCTGGATTTTGATGCCGGAGTTAAAATTTTATCTACCGGATTAATGCTGGGATATAAACTTGCAGTAAGTAAAGGTTCAATATCGATTTTATGATTCTTGGACCTGGTACGAGTAACCAGAGTTACAAACTAAAAAACAAAAAGCCGGTTCCAGATGAATTTTACGATGACTTGAATGAGGCTCTAAAAAACTTTAGTTTATATGATTTTGTTAATAGCGATTTTAATTTTCGTTTAAGTGATGCAAAGACCCGGTTTACAACGCTTTCTTACCGATATGGAATAACCGTTGCATACACCTTTTAAATCATTTTTTATTTCTAAAAAATTTCATAAATTATAGTGTTAAACTTAATGCGCTGTGTATAGAAGAACTTAGGCATTAAGAGACACATTCATAAGGCCGGTCAGTAGATCGGCCTATTTTTTGTTATCGAATTTTGTAATTGATTTCACCTTTGGTAGAGGCAATTGTGTTATATTTGAATAGATGACTATTAGATTGAAGCCATGAAAGTAAACCTTCAATATCCCGGAAACGAATGTTCAAAAAAAATATCATCATGAAACATACAGCAATTTTCATTTTGTTTTTTCTGTTAACATCGGTGCTTACGGCTAAAAAGGCTGAACTGGTGTGGCCTCGCGAAATAAAATCAGGTAAATATGTAGTCACTTTATACCAGCCTCAACTCGAAAGTCTTGATCAGAATATACTCTCGGGACGAATGGCTCTGTCGGTAAAAGGCCCGAAAGAAGAATTGGTTTTTGGAGCGCTTTGGTTCGATGCTCAATTGTTGACCGATCTGGAAACCAGGACCGCAACATTGATTGCCGTGGATATTCCAATGGTGAAATTTCCGGATGTGGAGGACGAATCGAAACTGGATGACCTGAAAAAGCTGGTGATCGATGATCTGACTTCCATGGATTATGAAATGTCGCTTGATCGTATTATTGCCGATTTGGAAGATACTGAAAGCGCACAGTTACTTAGCGACGACCTCAACAACGATCCGCCTAAAATCTATTACCGCTCGTCGCCAACAGTGCTGGTTTATATCGATGGTGAGCCGGTGTTAAAAGACGTGGAAAATTCAAAGATGCAGTATGTACAAAATACGCCTTATTTGATTCTTAAAAGCGGCGGAACCTACTACATAAAGGGTGGAAAATACTGGTACACCAACAAACAATTGGTAGAGGGCAACTGGAAAGCAACCAACTCGGTGCCCAAAGATGTGGAAAAACTGGCCAAGCAAATGATTGAAGAAGAAGATGAGCCGGAAGTTGGAGAAACGGATAAAACCATTCCTGACGTGATCGTTTCAACCGTTCCTTCTGAGTTGATCACTTCTGATGGCGAATTGCAATACGAGGCCATAAAAGGTACCTCGCTTTTATTCGTCAAGAATTCGGAGAACGACATTTTAATGGACATCAATTCGCAAAAGCATTTTGTATTACTTAACGGACGTTGGTTTAGCTCAAAAACACTGGCCGATGGCGATTGGGTGTTTATTGAACCGGATGATGTTCCTGAAGATTTCAGTAAGATTCCGCAAGATGCAAGCATTGCAACGGTTCGGGTGAGTGTTCCGGGAACGGAAGAAGCTAAAGAAGCCAAATACGAACAACAGATGCCGCAAACAGCAGTGATCGATCGGAAAACAGCTTCTACCAAAGTGGAATACGATGGCGATCCGCAGTTTAAAAGCATCAGCGGAACCGGCGTTGAATATGCCGTTAACACGGCCAGTACTATACTTCGAATAAATGGTACCTATTATTGTGTCGATGATGGAATTTGGTTTGAGTCGAAAAGTGCCAACGGTCCGTGGACTGTGAGCGATTCGCGACCTGCTGAAGTGAATGATATTCCACCAAGCGAACCGGTTTACAATGTAAAATACGTTTACATTTACGATTCAACGCCCGATGTTGTTTATGTGGGTTATACACCCGGCTATTGTAATTCGTATTGGTACCGTGGTGTACCTTATTATGGCACCGGATATTATTACCGACCCTGGTACGGGCATTATTATTACCCGCGCCCCTGTACTTTCGGCTTTGGTGTACATTACAATCCTTATACCGGTTGGGGATTCTCGGTGGGTGTAAGCTACGGATGGTTCAACATGTCTTTTTATGGTGGCGGTTACGGATACTGGGGGCCTGCAGGTTACCGTCATGGTTATCGTCACGGCTATCATCATGGCTATCATCACGGCTACAGAAACGGTTACCTGGCGGGTTACGGAGCCGGATATTCGCACGGAAGACACGATTCGAGAAACGTATACAATCGACGTTCGACCGGAGTTCGGGCAACAAGCTCGGTACGACGTGATGTTCCTTCAAGTGGAAACCGAAAAGTTAATGCACGGCCATCGAACCGGCCAAATAATGTTTATACCGATCGTGACGGGAATATTCACCGACGGGATAATAACGGTAACTGGACACGCGAAAATCAACGCCCCAGCACCCGGCCTGACCTGCCTAATAAATCGACGCGGCCATCAACACGCCCTGCAGAGCGTCCATCGACTGAGCAACCGACAATGCGGCCAACGCAACGTCCCCCAACGCAACGACCGACAACAAGACAGCAGGGACTGGAAAGAGAGTATAACAACCGAAACCGGGGAAATACAAGGTACAACACGTATCAGCGCAATGCACCCAAGCCGTCTATGAATAGAAGTCGGCCGGCAGGCGGAAGATCGAGGCGTTAAATGCTTTTGTTGAAGTTTATCGGGAAAAATTTATGGAGTAATAATCTTTTTTGTGATAAGCTGGCGGCCAATCAAATCTGCCAGCTTTTCCGCTTCTTCACTCACTGATTGAATGTTGACTGACTTGGATTGTGCCCGCCAGATCAGCTTTTCAGATTTAACATCGTAAAGGTTGCATTCCAAATAGTAGGTAACTTCGTTCACATAACGACCAGCGTCGTAAACCGTACCTAAGGAATAGTAATAATAATCGTAATAAGTTCCGGCCATGGCGTATGGTGTTCCGTAATAACCAGGGCCACCTGCCATAAAGGAGCGGTCGCTCACCCAACGTTCCTGCTGAGTTTTATCGAACATGGTAATGATCATAAAACCATCGAAATTATTCTCATTGATCTTATCCACAATAATCTTGTTTATTGCTTCCGGAGTTTTGTCTTTGGTAAATTCCTTAAACTGGCCGGCAAACGGAAAAACGTCGTAAGTTGGCATCGCTTTCAATTCTCTTTTTTTTAGCTGGTCAACAACTGCCCTTTCTGTGATATAGCGATTCGAGCGGTCTTTAAAAAGTACCGCAACACCAATTTTATCGTAATGTTTTGGAGTGAGTTCTTTGTTCGACCAGGTATTGATAAGTTTAGTAGAATTGCATCCGCTGGCGGCGATAATCAAAATAAGAAGTGTAAGGTTTCTAAGGAATTTCATCTTTTCAAATTGTATGTTATAGCGCAATATTACAAAATAAAGTTTCCATAAAAGTATTTAAAAGCTAATTCAGATGAAAATTTGCTGTTTATATCTACTTCTGATCGTTTCAATTGGGCGAATGAAAAATATTAAGAACAAGTAAAAAACATTAAATTTATAAGCATTAGCATATTGTGATGATTTTTCAAAAAACCAAACGATGAAAAAACTACTTCTTTTATTTCTGGTAGTATTTATTTCTAATGCAGTTTACTCACAATTTTCCGATACTACTTCATTGTTGGAACCGGTTGTTCAGACCATTGAGCAAACCAGTATCTTCGATGACAATCTTCCGATAGATTTGACTTTAAAGTACGATATTTCCTCTTTTATGAAAGATAAAAAGAAAGGAGAATATCTCGATGCATTACTTGTTGTTCATATAAATGATATTGATTCTGTTGTAAAAAATATTCGGTTGAAAGCCCGCGGCAATTTCCGGAGAGGACATTGCATTTTTCCTCCAATATATTTGAATTTTAAAACTGATCCGATTAAGAACACTGACTTAAAAGAGATCAAAAAAATGAAATTGGTCACTCACTGTTCTATGTTGAAAACATATCAGGATTACATAATTAAAGAATACCTTGCTTACAAAATATACAATCAGCTCACTGATCTGGGTTTTCGGGTAAAATTAGTGAACATCAACTATATCGATACTGGGAAAAAAGGGCGAACCTATAAAAAGGAAGGTTTTTTGATTGAACCCATCGATCTCTTAATAAAAAGAACAAAATCGGTTGAAGTGGATGGAAATTTTGTGAATGCTGACAAAGTTGTTGATGAAGATATGGCCAGGGTAGCGCTTTTTGAGTATCTGATTGGAAACACTGATTGGCGAATAAAAGGCGGTCACAACATGAAATATATCAAATTGCTGGATGATATTAGTTCGAAGGTTACTCCTGTTCCGTATGATTTCGATTTTGCGGGATTTGTGAATGCCAGTTATGCTCATCCTCAGGAGTGGACTTCCATAAAATCGGTGACCGACCGGGAGTATTTAGGATACTGCAGTATCCACGACGAAATTCTTCTTGAGTCAATTGATCATTTTGTTCAGAATAAAGAGAAAATTTATTCAATAATAAACGATTGCAACACTTTAAGTAATAAAGAAAAAAGGCGTCTTTTGGATTTTGTGAAGGGCTTTTACAAAGAAGCTGCATCTCCTCAGGTAATGTTGAAAATCCTGAAAAAAGAATGCAGGGAAACAGATTTTTGACCAATAAACTATAAATATGGAAAATGCAGGTCTTGTTTTACAGAGTGCTACTTTTCCCGATTTCTTTCTGCGATTGATTACAAACACCATTTCGTTGTTAATCATCATTCGTTTTATTTATTATCCCAACAACCACCGGGTGAAATTCCTTTTTGTTTTTTCTTTGATGGGAATGATGATTTTTCTGATTGCATCCATTCTCGATCAGGTAAGAATTGAAATGGGCTTCGCACTGGGCCTGTTTGCCGTTTTTGCCATCATCCGCTTCCGTTCGCCACAAATCGAATTAAAAGAGCTGACTTATCTGTTTATCATCATCGGCTCGGCCATTATAAATGCTCTTGTTGAATTTAATGTTGAAACCTGGTTTGGACTAATTGTTGCCAATTTCATAATTATCGGCTCAACACTAATCATGGAAGTATACAGACCCAAAAATTTTATCGTAAAAAAAATGCTTGTTTTCAAGCCGTCGAACTACACGATGCTTAATAATAAAGACCTGTTGCGTGATGAGATCATCAGTAAAACAGGAATAAATGTGGTTAAAGTGGAGATTGAGAGAATCAATAAGGCTAAGGAAGAAGTCTTTGTATGGATCTTTTTTCATGAAATGGAGGATATCGATGAAAGTCTTCTTGTAACATCTGAAGAGGATGAAACTATGAGGGAAGAATGAGAGTTCATAATTAACGACATTTTAGTATGAATTAGCGGTATATTAATTTGGTTGTCAGTTTTTTATAAAGTTTTGATTATTTTAGAATCTTGATTAATTTTACATCAGTTTAGAAGTTGAAAAATGAGTTATAAAAAGCATAAAACAAATCTTCAGATCACCTACCGGTGTCTTTTTGAGTGCTGGCTCTTGTATGCCTAGACTGCTTCGTTGTTATCCCCTCATTTATTTATCCGTATAACATATTACAATCATTTAATTTTTAGTGCTATGTCGCTTACTGAAATTAAAACTAAAAGTAAACCCGAACGCCCTGCCGGCGCAGAAGGTAATTTCTATACACCTCACCCCAACGCTATTGGTCCCGGAATGAACGAACGCATCCAGCGTTTGCGAAAGTTAAGTGTCGAAACGCAGGAATCGCTGTCTATCGAACGGGCACTGATCACTACCAAATTCTACAAAGAGAATTACGGAAAATACTCGGAGCCGGTAATGCGGGCGCTGAATTTCCTGGAGATCTGTAAGCAAAAAACCATTTATATTGGCGATGATGAACTCATTGTTGGTGAACGCGGTCCATCTCCAAAATCGGTTCCTACTTTCCCGGAACTGACCTGCCACAGCGTAGAGGATTTTCATGTGCTGAATACACGTGATCAGCAACGTTACACCATTCCACAGGAAGATATTGATACCTACGGGCAGGAAGTTATTCCTTATTGGGAAGGACGAACCATGCGCGAACGCATTTTCAGTCATGTGCCCAACGAGTGGAAAAGAGCCTACGAAGCCGGCGTTTTCACCGAATTTATGGAGCAGCGTGCACCAGGCCACACCGCCCTCGACGGAAAGATCTACCACAAAGGAATGTTTGACTTTAAAAAGGAAATTAAAGCACATATCGATAGTCTCGATTTCCTGAATGATCCGGAAGCTACCGGCAAGTTGGAGGAACTGAAAGCGATGGATATTTCGTGCGATGCCGCCATTGTTTTTGCCGAGCGACATGCTGAATTGGCCGATGAGATGGCAAAAACTGAGAAAGATCCGCAGCGCGTCGATGAGTTGAAACGCATTGCAGAAGTGTGTCGTTGGGTACCGGCGAATGCTCCCCGAAATGTGTGGGAAGCCATTCAAATGTACTGGTTTGTGCATCTTGGAACGGTTACCGAACTTAACGGTTGGGATGCCATGAACCCGGGACATTTCGATCAGCATCTGACACCTTTTTTCGAAAAAGAGATTGAAGAAGGAACACTGACAAGAGAAGCTGCAAAAGAGTTGATCTCTTGTTTCTGGATAAAAGTAAACAACCATCCGGCGCCGCCAAAAGTGGGAATTACTGCCCGCGAAAGTGGAACCTACAACGACTTTACCAACATCAATATTGGTGGAGTTAAACCCGACGGAACTAACGGTGTGAGCGAAATGTCGTACATCATGCTCGAAGTTATTGAAGAACTGCACATATTACAACCCGGTAACTCGGTACACATTGCAAAAGTAACTCCCGATAAATTTGTAAATGCTTCGGTGCATCTCATTCGCCAGGGACACGGCTATCCTTCGGTGTTTAATCCCGATACCTACATTCAGGAAATGGTGAACCAGGGAAAATCCTTGCAGGATGCCCGCGAAGGTGGTTGCAGCGGTTGTATCGAAGTGGGAGCTTTTGGAAAAGAAGCCTATCTGCTGACCGGGTATTTGAATGTTCCGAAAATTCTGGAGATCACGCTGAACAACGGTATCGATCCGCTGACCGGAAAAGTAGCCGGGATTGAAACCGGTGACCCGCGTACTTTCAATAGCTACGAAGAGCTGTACGACGCTTTCCTGAAACAGCTGAATTTTGTAGTCGATCAGAAAATTCGTGTCAGTAACTACATCGACCAGATGTTTGCCAAATATGCTCCGGCGCCCTTCCTGTCGGTGGTTATCGAAGATTGTATTTCGAAAGGAAAAGACTACTACAACGGCGGTCCGCGTTACAATACCAACTACATTCAGTGCACCGGTTTGGGAACCGTTACCGATAGTCTTTCGGTAATGAAGAAGCATGTTTTCGAAGACAAGACCTTCAGCATGGAAACCTTGCTGGGAGCGATTTCGAAAAACTACGAGGGCGAGGAGGTACTGCGTCAGCGGATACTGAACCGTACGCCTTTCTTTGGCAACGACGATGAATATGCCGATTCGATTGCTCTGGGAGTTTACAACGATTTGTTGGATGCGATTGAAGGCAAGCCCAATACAAAGGGCGAAGTGTTCCATTTGAACATGCTTTCAACTACCTGTCATGTGTATTTTGGACTGGTACTGGGAGCAACACCAAACGGTCGATTCTCGGGGAAATCCATTTCCGACGGAACTTCACCATCGCACGGTTGCGACACACACGGACCGACCAATGTGATCCGCTCGCTGGGTAAACTCGACCAGACCAAATCGGGAGGAACATTGCTCAACCTGCGTTTTGTGCCCAGCCTGCTGAAGCGCGAAAAAGACATGGAAAAACTCGGTCACCTCATTCGCAGTTATTTCACGCTGGGTGGTCATCATATCCAGTTTAATGTGGTAGATACTGCAACCCTGAAAGCTGCGCAGGCCTGTCCGGAAGATTACCGCGACCTGTTGGTTCGTATGGCCGGTTACAGCGATTATTTTAACGATATGAACGCCGATCTGCAACAGGAGGTGATCGACCGAACGGAAAATGAAGTTTTATAATTGCCAGGGTTAAATGTACCCCCCGTTTCCGTCTCGAGTATTCGGGACGGAAACGGGGGGTATACAAGCTATTTTTGATAAACAATTTTTGAATGACTCCACTAATTTTCGATATAAAACGTTACGCCATTAACGATGGCCCGGGCATTCGCATTGCCCTTTATTTTAAAGGCTGCCCGCTGCGTTGTGCGTGGTGCCACAATCCCGAAAGCCAGTTGCCCAAAACGCAGAAGCTCTACACGGCTTCGAAGTGTATCGGGGCACAGGAATGTATTGAGGTTTGTCCGGAAGATGCATTGAAACTAACGCCGGACGGAATTGTTACTGACTACGAAAAATGCACGCTTTGTGGTTTGTGTGCCGATGCCTGCCCGACGAAAGCCATAGAAATGTCGGGGAAATTGTACGATGTTTCGGAACTCATGCAACTGATCGAACGCGAACGGATTCATATCGATCATTCCGACGGCGGCGTTACCTTTTCAGGAGGCGAGCCTTTAATGTTTCCCGGGTTTTTAGTTGAAATGTTAAGAGCCTGTGGCGAAAAAGGACTGCACCGTGCGGTGGATACCTGTGGCCATGTTTCTGCAAAAACATTGCTCGAAGTGGCTCAACACACCGATCTGTTTCTTTACGACCTGAAGCTGATGGATCCTGTTCAGCATAAAAAATGGACCGGAAAAGACAATACACTTATTCTGGAAAACCTGGTGAAGCTGGCCGAATCAGGTGCTGCGATCAACATCCGCGTTCCCTTTATCCGCAATGTAAATACCTCAGAAAAGGAAGTAACAAAAATGGCCAAGTTTATTGCCACTCTGCCCGGAGGAACACCCCTGGTAAGTATTCTTCCTTACCACAATATTGCGGCACATAAATACGATAAACTCGGTTCGGAATACGATGAATTTGAAATGGCCGAATCCACTGATGAGGATATCGAACAAGCCGAATCTGTTTTTAAATCCTTTGGAATTGAAACGGAAGTGGGAGGATAATATTTAAACGATGTTATAAACGGTATCGATTCATGTAAGTTGACGAGAATACGGATCGGATCCTTAACATTGAAAGTAAAAATGTGCTTAAGGACTCGAAACCGCTTAAAAAATAAAAAGGGCACCCCTGTGGATGCCCTTTTCGGTAGTTATGAGTTAATAAACGCCCCAATCCCTTTACGGGATTAAAGTTTTTTCTTCCGGTTTTTTCCCGCGTTTTTTTACGATCTCGTTGTTCTCGTCAATAATGGTGTCAATGGTGCGGGCAAAGTTGCCGTAAGTGGGTTCGTCAACTACTTCCATGGCACGCAGATAAACCACAATTTTTTCATTAATCAGCTTCAGCACTTCGGCCTTTACTTTGGTGGCATTGGCCTTGGTGCTTTCTTCGGCTTTTTCCTGTTCGTAGGCAATGCGTGCAGTTTCGAATGCCTCCTGTGCCGTTTGCAGGGCGCTCACAGTGTCGGCACAACCTGGCAGTTGGGCAATGGCATCCTGAAGTTTTTGTTTCGACAGATCGTCGAGCAACGAAGCAATCAGCGACGACTCGGTAGCATAGCTTTCGTTAATAACGCGCAGGCCATATTTTTCGAAAACCTGATCGACGGTTTCGGCAGTTTCCTGAATAGCCGGATCGGGATGGTGCAGGTAGCCCGCCAGCAGGTAGCTTAATGAACGAAGAGGCCGGTCGCGCTCTTCGTCTTTTTCTTCCAGAACGCTTTCTGCTTTCGAACGGTTAATGGCGGCGGTAAGCGCCTTTGAAATGTTGTCTAAATCGGTGAACATCCCACTCAGGTGTGGGTCAGAGCTTAATGTGGTGCTGTGGTAGGCGCCGGTCATGCGCATACTCACGGCGTCAACTTCAGTAACGCGGCTTTTACTCATTAACATAGGGATCATAATAAATCGTTTTTTTTGAATGGTTTACATTAGCATCGAAGAACAAATTTGAATGTTTTTGGACGCTGTTAATTTTTGGATAATTAAAATTATTGTAAAAGCAACAGAAAGTCAACCGCTTACAAGCTGTTTTACAGCATGGCAACTTGCCACAGCCCTGTTTTTTCCCTGCCGGATTAATGGCCCGATGCCGCGGACCGGTTTGTCCTTTGCGTGCTAAATGGCAATTTTCCGGAACCAAAATCATGCTGAAAACGAGTAATGGCAACTTGCCACGGGTATAAATTCAGGTTTTACAGCATATGGCAAAATGCCAACACAAAGAAATATTGTTTATTTTTAGAGAACATAAAAATCCAAAATACCAAATACAGTGAACTTAGCTCTTGCAAAAATTAAATGCCCAAACAGCTATGTTTATTTCGATAAAACAAACTTATTCAGCAAGTTACGAGCGTGGTGCATAATAAGGTATAAATTGCATTGCAACATACACATACTTTATATGGCATAAAAAATTGGCTATGAGCATAGGAAAAAACAAACTATAAGATGATAATTAAAAAGTTGAAATTAAAAATCTGGATTGCCTCAATTCTTTTTGGAATTATCATCATCTATATGATAGTAAGTAGAGTGATTATACTTCGAGATATAATTTTACTCTATCTTGTTATTTTAATACCAACCTTAATTATATTATCAATTGAATTTCTGTTTAGAAAAGGGATTCCCTTTCTTGAATTTTTAAAAAGCAAAATCTTTGGACATTTATTAACCATGATTTTTTGTTTAGGTTTTGTTATTTATACGATATCAGATCAACCCATATTAAAAAAAAATGCAATTAATGATTTAGATTTTATGATAGAATCATTAGAAAACATCCATCCTAATATCTATCAAGAGATTTCTAAAGATTCATTTCAAGTGCAATATGAGAGTATAAAGGAGGATTTACCTTTAATGATTTCTAATGTTCACTTTTATGCAACCTGTGCAAGATTAACCTCATTCTTTAGAACTGCACATACAAAGCCAATGGCTAATATCATTGAAAATGGGATGCAAAAATTTTTCAGAAACAACTTTCCATACGAAATTAAAATAATTGAAAATAGAATATTCATAATCGATAATTGTACTCTATTTGATAAAATTCCCAAAGGATCTGAAATAATAGAAATAAATAACAAAAATGTAATTCAGGTAATTAATGAATGGAGCCAATTCGCTTCATATGAGAGTGAAGCATATAGAAATTTTTTAATAACCAATCGTGCACACATCGGCATTTGGAACAACTTTAGAAGGTTTAAAATTAGATATAAAGAGTTCTCAACAGGGAAGCTCAAAGTAAAAAGAGTAAATGGTGGTTTGGTATCAAATTTTGTTATGGGATATAAGAAAAGTACGGAGAGAAAGCCTACATTACTTTATAAAGAAATATCACCAGACATTGGTTATATCGGTTTTTTTAGCTTTCATGATTTAGAAACATATAAAGATTTTTTTAATTCTACCTTTACTGAACTACAAAATAATGAGATAAAAAACCTTATAATCGATATTAGAGGTAACCAAGGTGGACATACCATAATTGGTCGTGAGCTAATGCAATACATTTTCCATCAACCTTTTGCGGAAGTGGATTCATCAATTAGAAAGGTGAGTAATGAGCTTATAGCAACAGGCAAAGTTGATAGAATATTGGGGGCTGATAAAAAAGTTCCGGGTAAAAAATATTCACAAACATTCAAGCTAATTCAATTAAATGAGAATCCTGTAAGATTTGACGGAAAAACATATCTGTTAATTGATAATGCAACATTTTCAGCAGGACAAGGATTTGCCTCTTCTTATAAATGCTATGGAGAAGGAACGATTGTAGGTGAAGAAACAGGTGGAGTAACGGTAAACTTTGCCGATGTTCATTCTTTTAATTTGCCTAATACTGGACTTGAAATATGGACGTCTTGGCAAAAAGCATATTTTCCTTGTGGCGTTGATAATAACAGAGGCGTACAGCCTGATTATTTTGTTTCGAATACTATTGAAGATTACATCGAAAAAAATGACAGAATCCTTAATTTTACAATTGATTTAATTAATAATGAATGAATTACGCCATATAACACGCGGTATAAGATATTGGGGTTTAAATGATTATTCGAGCGTTCTGCCACGCATAAAGTTATGTGTTATTGGACTGTAAATTAGCCCGCAATCCCCAACGACTTAATACCGCCACCGTTACCAATTTTTAAAATAAACGATATGAAAGTTACAGCACAGCACAATCAACGAATAGCCCAAATGACATTTGCCTCCGTTTATCCACATTATATTACTAAGGTGGAGAAGAAGGGGAGAACAAAAGAAGAGCTTCACCGGGTAATTGAATGGTTAACAGGATTTGATGAGGGGAAATTACAGGATCTTATTAATGAGAAAGCGACTTTTGAAACCTTCTTCCAAAAAGCGGAATTAAATGCAAACGCTCATTTGATAAAAGGAGTGATCTGTGGATACCGAATTGAGGAGATTGATAATGCATTGACCAGACAAGTGAGATATCTCGACAAACTGGTGGATGAATTGGCAAAAGGCCGTAAAATGGAGAAGATTTTAAGGGAAGAAAAGAATTAATACAAGCAGCAACATGATGGACTGTTCCTGCAAAAAACTTGAAGCAAAAAAGTAATGAAAAGGCTACTGATTTTAATTTTTTTCACGGTGTTGATTGCAGGTCTGCCGGGATCCGTTTTTGGCAACCGGAAACCCCGCGTAATTGTAACCACTGATGGCGAAGCAGATGACAGAGCTTCCATGGTGAGGTTTCTTTTAAGCACAAACGAATTTGATGTTGAAGGAATAGTAAACAGCAGTTCGCAGTTTCACTGGGTAGGTGGAGAAGGCTGGAATGCATTTCACGAGGTTTCATGGATTCGCGATTATATAAATCTGTATTCAAAAGTGTATGAAAATCTTTTGCTGCATGATGCTGATTATCCCAGCCCTGAATATTTGTTGAGTAAGTGGAAGGTGGGAAATATTAATGGAGTTGGCGAAGATAGTATCCGTACCGAAGGTGCCGAATTAATTACAAATGTTCTTTTAGATAAAACTGATTCACGCCCGGTGTGGATACAGGCCTGGGGAGGTTGCAATACCATTTCGCGGGCTTTGAAAATTATTCAGGAGGATCATCCTGAGAGAATGGAGGAAGCAGCCGGTAAAATGCGCTTATTTTTGATTTGGGAACAAGACAAAACCTACCAGGAGTACATTCGACCGAACTGGGAGCAATTTAATATACCTACCATTATTTCCGACCAGTTTGACTGTATGGCTTATATATGGCCAAAAGTACTTCCCGACGATGTTAAAACCTACTTTAACGCCGGGTGGATGACCAAGAATATACTTGAGGGTCATGGTGCCTTGTGCGATGCTTATGAAAACAACAACGGAGCTTTTAACGCTGAAGGCGATACGCCATCGTTTTTGCACAGTATACCGGACGGACTCAGAAGCATGGAATCTCCGGATTATGGTGGCTGGGGTGGTCGGTATGTGAAAGTTCGCAACAATGTCTGGATGGATCCGCGTCCCGATTCAACGTATCAATATCCTACAGGCCAATGGGGATTCAGCAACAGTTGGTCGAAAAATATGGAGCATGATACTTCGCCTGAAAAAGTAGCCATACGGACCAACTATTTTAAGCCTATCTGGAGATGGATGGACGATGTGCAAAACTACTTTGCAGCCCGCGCCGACTGGTGTGTAAAAGACTATGCCTCCGCCAATCATCATCCGCTGGTTCGCTTAAAAAATACACCGCTTAATATCGAAGCAAAAGCTGGTGATACTATAAAGCTGGATGCGTCGGCAACCACCGACCCTGACAAGGATAAAATCGATTTCAGGTGGTGGAATTACAAAGAAGCAGGTACTTACAAAGGCCGGGAAATAAATGATGCCGTTACGCCAAAGACAAAAATTACAATCTCAAACGACGCATTGCCGGGAGAAACCATACATATGATTTGTGAAGTATCTGACTCCGGATCTCCATCCTTAACGAGTTATCAACGTGTAATAATTACGATTACAGATTAAGGAAATAATTGACCTGTAGCTGTGCCGGGCAATGGTATTAATCAGCTTGGTTTTGCAGCTTTTCTGGAATCATTGCTTTATATTTGATAGACTAAATCTGAATCCATGAGATGGCTTAAACTCTCGCTGCTTGCTATGATTTTTGTCTTTCCGGCCCGTTTGTTCGCGCAGGAAGATTCGCTCCGGATCGATGAGAAAGTCACCCCGTACGACCTGCTTTCGAGCTATTATTCCAATAATTTTCATCCTTTTCAAAACGGGAATTTTTATGTGGGGCTGGCGTTTTCGATAACCGATAAAAAACTCACCAACACGAATTATTTAATTCAGCAGGTAGTGGATGGCGAGCGGCTGGATTACGATATTTTGCTAAAGGGAGGCTATTACACGGGTGATTACGGAATGGTGATTCTTAATCTGAATTACTTTCAGGATCATTTTGAAGGAACGATTTTCCAGGATCCGGATACCGCATTGTCTAAAACCATGAAACGCGGGTTTGCAATACGACCCGGATTTCGATCATCAGTACCACTTACAAGGACTGAACGTCTTAGTTTTTTCACGGAAATTGGATTCTCGTTGGGGGGAAGCAGCTCGCTCACCCGAAACACTAAAAACATTGATGAGGTTGAACAGATCTATAAAACCGAATTTGATTTTGGTGTGGGATTAAGTCCGGGCATCACCTTTTTTGCCATGGAGAATTTTGCCTTCGAAGTGCAGCTGAACAATGTGCTAGGATATCAACTGAATGTGGCCAAAAGCAGCACCGATGACGGACCGGAATCGAAACAGCTTCGTCAGAATGTCGATTTCAACATCAACCTGCTGTCGCTGGAACTGGGACTGGCCTACTATTTCGGAGCAAACAAGTAATCTTAAGAACGCAAAAGATGAAGAAAATAACCTACATATTCTCGCTTGTTTTGTTGTTTGCCTGTGTTCAGGAAGA
Organism: Maribellus mangrovi; assembly: GCF_037646455.1. Classification (NCBI taxonomy): domain Bacteria; kingdom Pseudomonadati; phylum Bacteroidota; class Bacteroidia; order Marinilabiliales; family Prolixibacteraceae; genus Maribellus; species Maribellus mangrovi. The sequence continues at coordinate 1,744,944 of NZ_JBBIXN010000001.1, forward strand.
TCACTTTGGTTTGTCGCCTTACGGAAATATCAAGAAATTTTTAGTAAGCAACCAGGCCGGTAATGCCGTTATTGATGCTGACAATTTAATGGTGACCGTTGAAATACCGGGAGGAGTTGAATTGACATCGTTGGTTATTCAGGAACTCACACTTTCATCGTTTGCCACTGCCAACCTTACTGAAGGCGATGTAATTGACCTTAGCGATGATGCCACGATAATTGTGTCAGCCGAAGATGGCAGCGTTCATTCCTGGACCATCAAATCATTTGTAGCTTCAGCCACTCCACAGCTTGCCAACGGAGATTTGAATGCGTGGTACAAAACCAGTTCGGGGTATTACGAACCCGGTACCGATGCGGCTTCCACCATTTGGGGGACCGGAAATCCCGGAACCCAGATTCTGGGAAAAACGGCTACCACACCTCATGATCTTGGAAATTCGAACCTGGCTGCACACATGAGAACATATGACCTTGGACTGGCTGGTGTTCCGCTAAAAACGCCCATTGCTGCAGGATCGTTGTTTACCGGATATTTCGATTCCGATAAACTGGATCCAACCGATCCGGAAGCCGCTGTTATTTTTGGAACGCCGTTTACCGGGCGACCGGATAAAATCCGTTTTAAGTATTCCTATGTTCCGGGACCGGTTAACAAAGACCGAAACGGGAATGTATTGGATTACGACGATAATTGCGATATTTATGCCTTACTCGAAGTTCGCCTTGGCGGGACAGTTCAGCGATTAGGAACAGCATGGTTCCGTAGTGATGCGAACCAGCCGGATCTGGTTCAAAAAGAAATAGAGGTGGTTTATGGTCCGCTCGACGATTCGTATCCCGATTACATGCGCGCTGAGGGTGTTGATTTTGTAGCTGCTGATTCGGCGACCTACATGTTGCCTACGCACATTTCTTTTGTTGCTTCATCGAGTTATGCCGGTGCTGTTTTTGCCGGTGCCGTCGGCAGCGAACTCATCATCGACGATGTGGAAATGGTGTACGAGGAAGAATAGAAGGAACCCAAGATAAAAGTCCGAAACCACGTCATTCTGAATTCATTTCAGAATCTATAAAAATAGAATTCCAATTACATGAACATCCTGAAACAAGTTCAGGATGACGAAGCAAAGTCTTTTAAAACAGCTTCTAATATTGCTATGAAGAGCTTATTGTCTTAATCAGTCTTCCCCCAGGTCAGCACAATGATAATTCCGGTTATTCCGGTGATCACGGCATAAGCCAGTGAGTCCACAACAATTGCCGAAGGATTTAGCAACACATTGGTCATGGAATAAAAACCCAGATCGGTAGTTAAGGCATACAAGAGCCCGAATAATGTACCGATTTTCGCGCCGTCGATCCATGTTTTTGCCTGTCCCCATTGTAGGAATAAGGTTTGCATCAATGCAAAAACAAGGTTGGAAAGAATAAGTGCCCACCAGACCATTTCATGTTCTTCCAGGTAAATGTCCATGTTGTAATTGTTCATCGAAAAGTCCATGAGCAGAATGCCCCAAACCAGCCAGCCCAGAAAGAAAAAGGCAATGCCGCCAAATATTGTCCCTCTTAATAGTCTCATTTTTGTTTTTTTTATAATTAGTTGATTGCTGATACGTAAAAGATTTCATTTTAGATACTACCTTGCCAGTATGAATAGCATTAGATTCAAATGAATTATGATTTCTCCAATCCTGCCGTCAGCATTCATTTTTGTTTTGACACAAAAACGAAACAAAAAAGTCAAGGCTGCTTTTTATCTTCACCTTTCATCTTCTCCCGGACTAAGTTCGCGCGAGTGATCTCCTCATATCTTCGGAGCTTCTCGGGCTCTCTATGCCCAGGTTTCGATTCCAGGCTTGATAAAAAAAGGCCAATTCACGAAGATATGTTCTTAGACCTGCCATATTTGCAGCCCGCTTCACCGCCCACAGCAAAATGCGTTAAAAATTTGGGGAATGTAGCGTGAAGAAAGAAAAGCTGTTTGACACTGACCGAGCGTTGCGAGTGTCGTGGAGTTCTTTTCTTTTAGCGGAATTCACTAATTTTTAGCAATTTTCATGTCAGCGGCTGCATTTTTGCTGACTTTTTTGCTGCAGAAAAAAGTCAGTTGGAGCGAAGCGAGAATCGTATTTTATCCTTGATGAATTAATAGGTCCCCAACTTAACATTCAACTTTTTTAGATTTGGATTCAGTTCAAATTGAAAAGTTGTATTTTAGCCTTTCCGAAAAAATCATTATGAAATCACGAATATTTTTAGTCCTGTTATTATTACTAAACGGATCATTAATTGGAATTTCACAGGAAGCGAACAATGAAAAATTGCTGGAAACCTTTCATTCCATTTCCAGCAACGAAATTCTTGGATTTGTTGAAGAATTAAGTTCCGAAAAATACGAAGGACGTTTGTCGGGTTCGCCAGAGTATATGGACGCCTCACGCTGGTGTGCATCAAAATTTGAAGAATGGGGAATTGCACCGGCCAATAAGGGCAGTTATTTTCAGTACTTCCCGAATGAATATTCCGATGTACTTGAATTGGGAGAAGTGGTTTACACCAACAAGGGCCAAGCTACAAAACTTAAGTTTCCGGAAGAATATTTGCCCGGATCAAATTCTGACAGTGGTACGCTTGAAGCCGGACTGGTGTACGTCGGTCACGGAATTACCGCACCTGAACTGGGCTACGACGACTATAAAAATGTGGATGTAAAGGGCAAGATCATCATTCTTGAAACCGGAACACCTTACACCAAAAACGATCCTGAACTCGCAAGATGGACACCTTATGCCTATCACCGTTACAAATTCAGAAATGCAGTGAAACATGGTGCTGCCGGAATGATCTATGCCAGCAAAATCGCCAATCCGAATACGGTTCATCTCGATGGATTTATTTATGCCCATGTTGAGCCAAAAATCGTTGAGCAGATTTTCATTGACGCGGGGAAAAATTATTCAACAGTGAAAAAGCAACTTAAGCAGATGGAAACACCCTCGTTTACATTTCCTGCAAATCAGACGGTAAAAATCACGGCCAAAACCAAATATCATCCCGATGCAAAGGCCTGTAATGTGGTTGGAATGATTGAAGGATCGGATCCAAATTTAAAAGATGAAGTGATCATTGTGGGCGGCCATCTCGACGGGCAGGGACAAATGGGAGATGTGATGTTTCCCAGTGCACTTGATAATGCTTCGGGAGTGGCTGATATTCTGGCTGCAGCCAAAGCCTTTGCACAGTTGGAAGTTAAGCCAAAGCGTTCAATCTTGTTTATCCTGATAGGCGGCGAAGAATGTGGTTTGTATGGTTCGAAACAGTATACCGATCAACCGCTTTTCCCGGTAGAAAAAACTCGAATGATGATCAATTTGGATATGGTTGGTAATGGGACTGGATTCTTTCTGACAGGTGGTAAAACCTATACTGATCTTTACCGGCATTTTGAGTTGGCAAACAATAAGTGGATTCATCGTAGTTTGCAAACCAACGAAGTCACAAAAAACTACGGCCGACCGCGTTCGGATGCATCCAATTTCGAAAATGCTGGCATTCCCACTTTTGGGCTTTGGACCAGAAATTCGGTTTTCCCGGTTTATTACCACGATCCGCGGGATAAAACCGATGTGCTCACTCCCGAAATCATGGAAGACGCAGCCAAACTATTGTTCCTCGGAATTTCTGGCATCGCAAACGACGAAACACTTTGAACGTCATTTGAGCCGATCGTTCAACTTTTTCGAGATTTGTCTTGTTAAGTGTATATAACTTCAACAAGTCGATCTTCTATGGAATCGAAAAAAGAACACTTCAAACGAACATTGCTCGATCTGGCGAATAATGAGAACCTCGTGCCGGGCATCTATAATTATTGCGACCGCTGGTGTGAGCGTTGTACGATGACGAAAAAATGTCTGACTTATCTGCACGAACAGGAGATGAAAGAAGGAACGGGCCATAAAAGTCCGGATGAGGAAAACAAAAACTTTTGGGAGCAAATTCGAGTGGCCTGGGAAGTTACCATGGAAATGATTGAGGAAGATGCTGAACGGCTTAATATTGATCTCGACGACGTTGAGGATATGGAACTGCCCGAGCATATTGAAACTCCCCTGGAAGCAAAGGCCAAAGAATACGGAACGAAAATGTATAATTGGTTAGATGAAAATCAGCCGTTTATAAAGGAGCAGGCTGAAAAACTTGTTATGATCAACGATGAGGCGTCAATGATTAAATACAAAGATGCCATGGAGGTGATCCAGTGGTATTCTTCTTTCATTGGTGCCAAAGTTCACCGGGCACACCTCGATTTGGAGGAGCGTAAAAACGATCCCAATGATGAGTTTAATATTTATTCCGACAATCTGGGATCAGCAAAAATAGCGATTATCGCCATTGAACGGTCGATGGATGCTTTGTCGGTTTTTTATAACGACTTCAAAGAAAAAGAAGACGATATTCTGAAATTTCTGGTGGAATTGTCGACCATAAAAAAACAACTATTGCAAACTTTTCCGGGAGTGATGGAGTTTAAACGACCGGGTTTCGACGATTAAATAGGATACAGACTTTGTATCGTACAAGTTCTGTACTATTTTCACGGCAGAAAAATTATTTATGCACAACGAAGGCAACATCCGAAAAATGAAAACCGAGCTGAGCGAGCCGGTAAAATATAAGCTGCCCATGGGCGATAATTTAGTGGATATGAATGCATTGATCGGTCAAAAAATCAAGATGAATTTTGATGGCCGGATCAACTGTATTTCGTGTGGGAAGAAAACCAAAACCTCGTTTGGTCAGGGATTTTGTTACAGTTGTTTGCAAACGGCGCCCGAAGCCAGTGAATCAATTTTAAGGCCCGAGTTGTCGAAATCGCATTATGGTATTGCCCGTGATATGGAGTGGGCAGAAAAACACGACCTGATCGACCATTTTGTTTACCTCGCAGTTTCGAGCGAAATGAAAGTTGGCGTAACACGTGTCCACCAAATCCCTACCCGTTGGATCGACCAGGGCGCCAGCTATGCCATTAAACTGGCCAAAACACCGAACCGGCACATAGCCGGTATTATTGAGGTGTTTCTGAAAAATCACTTTACCGATAAAACCAACTGGCGGGCCATGTTAAAAAACGAAATTTTAAAGGATTTCGATCTGGCAGCTGAAAAGCAAAAAGTAGTGGATTTACTTCCGGGTGAATTAAAAAAATATGTTGATCCTGCCAATGAAGTCACTCAAATAAACTACCCGGTTGAAAAGTACCCGATAACCATAAAAAGTCTGAGTTTCGACAAATTGCCTGAAATTGAAGGAGAACTGGCGGGGATTAAAGGACAATACCTGATTTTCGAAGACAACCGCGTGCTGAACATGCGCAAACACAACGGGTATTATTTATCACTTTCTTACTGATTACTTCTTGCGGGTGGTAATGTAGTTCATCAACTCCACCAGCGAATCACGAGCCTCTGAAGGAGGAAATTCTTCGATAGCGGCCACGGCTTTATTCTTGAATTCATTCATTCGTACTTCGGCGTATTCCAGTCCGCCACGCTCAATAACCAGCTGAATCAGTTCTTTTACAACCTTTGAGTTTTTATTCCGGCGTTTCACCAAACGAAGAATGCGTTTACGCTCGCTTCGGTCGGCTGAATTCAGCACATGCAAAAGCGGGAGTGTTATTTTCTTTTCTTTTATATCGTTACCGGTTGGTTTTCCGAGAATGCCCTTGGCCTGGTAGTCAAAAATATCATCCTTAATCTGGAAAGCAATTCCAACATCCTGCCCGACCCGGTACATTTTTTCCACCAATTCCTCATCGTCGGTAGTCGATGCAGTGCCGATGGCCATGCTGGTTGCGATTAGCGAAGCCGTTTTTTTACGGATGATATCAAAGTAGGTTTCATCATCAATATCCAGCTTTCGGCTTTTCTTCATTTGCAGGATCTCTCCCTCGCTCATATCCTGAACCGCACGCGAAATGAGGTGAAGAAAGTTGTATTTTTTATTTTCGAGCTGAAGTAGCAATCCTTTGGCAAGGATGTAGTCGCCCACTAAAACAGCCAGCTTATTTTTCCACAATGCCTTTACCGAAAAAGACCCGCGGCGTTCGTACGATTCATCCACTACATCGTCGTGAACCAAAGTAGCAGTATGTAGTAATTCAACCGAACAGGCAGCCAGTTTTGTGTATTCATTGGTATCGCCGTGCAGTTTGGCCGATAAAAACACAAACATGGGCCGTAGCTGTTTTCCTTTGGTGCGGTACAAAAAATTTAAAATGGTAGCCAAAAGCGGTACATCGCTTTGCAGCGAATTTTTAAAGTACGGTTCAAAGTCTTTTAAATCCTGTTCAATGGGTTTTTTTATCTTACTAATTGTGGACATTTACCGGAGTGCTCCTTTCTTCTTGACTGAGCGAACATAAAACATTTTCGCCTAAAAAAAGACATTTCATAAGAAATCTTTAACAGGGCCACATATTAAAATGTTTGGTACCCATTTAATTTGTTATCCTTAAATATTTATATATTTGCATTTTTAAATCTAGAACAATGGTAGAAGTCAAGGAGTTAAATGTTGAGCGCTTGGAAGTTGCGGCGAGCATGCTTAAGGCAATGGCCCATCCTATGCGCATAGCCATATTAAAGCATCTGGAAGGAGGTAAAAAACTTACAGTGACTGAAATTCACGAGCACCTGAAAATTGAACAATCTACCACATCGCATCATTTGGGTATTCTGAAGGATAAAGGAGTGCTGTGCTCGCAGCGCGAAGGCAAGAATACGTTTTACTACCTGAAATACGAGATCCTGAGCCAGATCGTCGATTGCCTGGAAACCTGCACCTGCGAGTAATCTAATACCGTAATAATTTCGATTCTTTCTTTGTATTCTCCCAAAACAAAAGTTATTTATAGTGACTATTCGGAATTACTAAAGAATAATCCTGAAATGCGGCAAGCCCGTACTTTTGGTTATTTTTACACAAAATTCGAAATATGGATCTTGTTTTTGCCACAAACAATCAACATAAATTAAAAGAGCTGCAGGCCATTTTAGGAGAGGATTTTCACCTTCTAAGTCTTAAAGATATTGGCTGCAATGAGGAAATTCCTGAAGAGCAACCAACCCTGGAAGGAAATGCCAGTCAGAAGTCATTTTATATTTTTAATAAGTACGGGTACGATTGTTTTGCCGACGATACGGGGCTTGAAATTGAAGCGTTAAACGGTGAGCCGGGTGTTTTTTCTGCAAGGTATGCAGGTAAAGAAAAAAGTGCCGAGGCCAACATGAAAAAAGTGCTCGAAAGGATGGCCAAAATAAATCAGCGAAAAGCTCGTTTTAGGACTGTGATATCGCTGATAATAAGAGGTGAAGAAAAGCGTTTTGAAGGCATCGTTAGCGGCGAGATCTTAAAAGAAAAAAGAGGTAATTCAGGTTTTGGTTACGATCCCATATTTCAACCCGAAGGTTTGAACCAGTCGTTTGCAGAAATGGGTTTGGCGGATAAAAACAAGATCAGTCATCGTGGGCATGCGGTTGAAAAGCTTGTAAACTACCTGAAAGAAATTGAATAAAAGGAATTTATGAGAAGTTTTACCGTGCTGTTGCTAAGTTTTTTGTTGGGGCTTCAGTTGTTTGCGCAACGCGAAGGCGGGTCTTGGAAAGACTACCTTTCGTATTCGAACGCTATTAAAGTTGCCGATTCGGGGAGCGAAATTTTTTGTGCCACCGATGGCGGACTTTTTTATCTCGATACGGAAGACAACAGTGTAAACAAAGTTACCGGATTGTCGGACTTTGGAATTGAAACCATGGCTTACAGCCGGGAAGGACAATTGCTTGTGCTGGCCTACTCCAACAGCAATATCGATATCATTCGAGAAGGAAATGTGCAGAACCTGTCGGACATTAAGCGGAAATCGATGACCGCCAGCAAAACCATCCACAACATTACTTTTAAAGGCAGCGAGGCTTATCTCTCCTGTGGTTTTGGCATTGTAGTGGTGAACCTCGACAGGAATGAAATAAAAGATACCTACATTATTGGCGACGACGGTTTGCCGCTTGCCGTTTACGACGTTGAATTTTTTAATAACCGCATTTATGCAGCAACCGCCGAAGGTCTTTTGTGGGCACCCGAAAGCGGATCGAATTTGCTCGATTACACAAGCTGGGTGAAAGACAATACCATCCCGCATTCAACTGAACCGTTTACACAACTTGTAGTGCATAACGGCGAATTTATAGCCAATTATTCCAATGGGTCATCAAGTAGCGATGAAGCTTTTATACTCGAAAGTAACAGCTGGGTGCCTTATTTTTCAGGGCTCAACATTGTTATGGAAATGGAGTCGAACGGAACTTACCTGACCATGACTGCCAATCGCGAGGTGGCCCTGTTCGATAACAGCCACACGATGATTGGGAAAATAAATGCTTACAACCTGGAAGGTACCGAAATTACATACATCAATACGCGCAGTGCATTGGTGGCCGATAACGGTATGATCTGGATCGCGGATTACGATAATGCGCTGATTCGTTATGATGGAAACACTTTTGAATCGATCTTTCCGAATGGCCCCCTCGATAACGAAGTTTTTGACCTCGAAATTGCAAACTCAAACCTCTATATTGCTCCGGGCGGAAGAAACGATGCCTGGAATAACAGCAATTTGGAACCGCGTATTAAAAGATATTCGTCAGAGAGTTGGACCAATTTCACTAAAAATGAAATTCCCGAGATGACGGGTTTTAAAGATATCGTATGTATCGCAGTTGATCCGGCCGACGATAATCATTTTTACGCCGGTAGCTGGGGAGGCGGACTACTCGAGTTCAAAAACGATGAGTTGGTTAACAGGTACACCAATCTGAATAGTCCTTTGGAAACAGCCTTACCCGATAATCCCACAGCTCCTTACGTACGAATAGGTGGTCTCGATTTCGATTCGGAGGGAAACCTATGGATTACAAATACAGCGGTTTCCAGAAATAATTTGCACAAACTGACCATGACAGGTGATTGGGAATCCTTTACAATGAGTACTGTCACAAACAAAACAATTGGGCAGGTGCTGGTTACCGAAAATGATGATAAATGGGTCCTGATACCGCGTGGTAACGATGCCTACGTCGTGGATCGCACAGGCGGAAATAAAAGATCGCTTTTGGTAACCACCTATTTCAGTAGCGGGAATGATGAATATTTTACGCGTATGAGCGATGTCTATTCCATTGCCGAAGATAAAGAAGGAGCTGTTTGGATCGGAACTTCGCAAGGCGTGGCTGTATACAGCAGTCCATCCAGGATTTGGGAAAGCGAGAATTTCTATGCCTCACAACCCGGCCTCGATTTAAATGATGGAATTTATCATCCTTTGCTTTCAACCGAAACAGTAACCGCTATAGCCATTGATGGAGCCAACAGAAAGTGGTTAGGAACAAGTAATTCGGGTGTTTACCTTGTCTCGGAATCAGGTGAAGAGGAAGTGCTGCACTTTACGGCAGAAAACAGTCCGCTTTTATCAAATACCATCAAATCCATTGCCATCGATGAAAAAAGTGGCGAAGTATTTTTTGGGACCGACAAAGGTTTGATTTCTTATCAGGGCGACGCCATTGGAGGGAAAGCCGATTACAGCGGTGTTTATGTGTATCCGAATCCTGTCCGCGAAACCTATGAAGGACCGGTTACCATTACCGGTTTAATTTCGGAGACCGATGTTAAAGTTACCGATATTGCCGGAAACCTCGTTTATAAAACAACTTCACTGGGCGGTCAAGCTGTTTGGGACGGGAGAAACCTGAATGGCAACCGGGTAAAAACCGGTGTTTATCTGGTGTTCTGTAACGACAAATTTGGCGAAGAAACCAAAATTGCAAAGCTCTTGTTCATCCATTAAAGATTGAAGTATTGATTCCCATTATGTTTGAATAAAGCAATGCTTTAAGGCGAAAACAAAATTGTGCGAATTATGAATTCTGTTGCCAACTGCTCTTGCTTACTTTTAACATTGAACTTTAGAATTTAAACTCATCGTATGCTTGCTGCCACCGAAGGAATTGTTCTGCATCATATTAAATACGGCGAAAGCAGTGTAATTGCCACGATTTTTACACAGGAATTTGGCCGGCAGAGCTACATGGTAAATGCTTCACGTAGCCGACAAGCGAAGAACAAAGCCGGCTTGCTGCAACCACTCTTTTTACTCGACTTGGAAGTGTACCAAAAGCAAAGCCGCGAAATACAGCGGATAAAAGAACTTAAAAGCCTGAATACCTACCAGAATATTCCCTTTGATGTTGCAAAATCAACGCAAGCCATTTTCCTTGCCGAGATGCTGTATAAAACCATTCACGAACAGGAAAGTTATCCCGAATTATACGACTTTATAAAAAGCGCGCTGCTGTATTTCGATTTAATGGAAACCGGCTGGCAAAATTTTCATATCTATTTTTTGTTTCGCCTAACCGAGTATTTTGGCTTTTTACCCGATACCCAGAAACTGAGCTTTGAAGCGTGGTTCGACCTTAAAAAAGGAGCTTTGGTTCCCTATGAACCATCACATCCTTTGTTTGCAAACAAGGAAATTACTAAAAAAATAGTAGAACTTTCAGTTCTAAAAATAAGCGAATTAGAAACCTTTAAAGTATCGAGAAGTTTGCGCGATTCGCTGTTACAAACTCTGGTTGACTATTACCAGCTTCATTTCGAAAGCCTCGGTGAAATAAAATCACTGAATGTGTTGCGAGATGTATTTCAGTGACTTGAAGAGCTACTCAATCGCACGCGAAAATCGTCGATATAAACAGGCTCTTTGTCAGGGCTCCAGAAATAAACAGTGAGCCGGCTACCGGGTTTAACATTGTCAATATCAATTGAGCTGAGGACATGATTCCAGCCTTTCTCATCGATAATTTGCTGCTCAATGTTCTTTGACTGATAAATATTCCGACCATTTTCAGCTTTGAAATCGATAACCAGTGAAATGTTTGATTGGCCTTTATAACCCGGTACCAAAACCCAGGCATCGACCTTTATCACTACATTCTTTTTTGGGATACGATCCAACTCGAGTCTAAAAGTGCAAGAATATGCATTGTCAATAAGTTGATGTGCGTGCTCACCTGACCAGGCGTTTTTTGTTAGTTGCTCATCAGTCAGTTTTTGCCAGTCTTCGGTTTGCAGGTTCTCAAAAGTGTTGACTGATTCAAAAATCAGTGTATCAGAAGAATTACGAATTTTGAAAAAGTCGGTAAAAACGTCTGGAGATTCATCACAATTTACACCTTCCCATTCCAATTTTAAATTGGTGGCTAAAATTTTCCGGTTAGATGCTTTTAGCATGATTTGCTGAACCTGAAAACTGTGTTTAAAATCGAATAGATAAGGATTGATCCACAATCCGTCTGCAGCGTTTTTCGGAACAATTCGGTATTTGTGAATCATCCCGTTCGTAAGTTTCAGGTAGATCCAAACCTGTTCATCCTTATAAAAAAAGCTTTTAAGTTGTTGTATTAGGCTTTTGTTGAAACGAAGTTTGCAACGCAACAAACCGCTCGCATTATTAGGAACATCAATCCATGTGTTCCAGGTGGTTTCCGTTTCTTTCAGCTCATTCTTTTGAAATATTAAAGCTGATGCCCGTTTTTTTAGTAACAGAAACTTTTCATCCGAGCAACAAGGTTGGTATTGATTCAACATGGCAAGCAGACTTTGTGGTTCGTCGTTCAACAGGTAACGGGAGTCAATGCTGTTAAAATCGCCATTGTTAATGTCTGCAGTAATCTTTTGTTTGTCCCAAATGACAAATTTAGGTGCCGATTCTGAAGCCCAGTGTTCGGTGTTCTGCTGATCGAGCCACGAAGTATAAGCTGCATAACTTTGTATAACCGGGCGGGGTTGCCAGTTGAGGTTATTAATGGCAGCTACTGAGTAATCCCAGGGGTAGATGTCAGTTGTAGCGTCAGAAATACTATCCAACATAGCTTGCGACAGCCGGTTTGAAACCAGGTTCTCAGCCGTTTTTTGGTGCGCATGCGCTTTTAATTCTTTAAAATGAGTAGCAAATTCGAATAAATGCTTTCCCTGCCAGACCTGGAATTCAAGAGGCCGGTAATTTCTGCTGTTCTTCATGTTCAGTCCAAAAAGCACAATAGCAACGGCAGCCAAACTTGCTGTAACCAGCCATTTTTTTCGTTCGAACAATATGAAAGCAGAAAAGAGAATAACGAGGTAAATCAGCATTCCTTTTACGTGGTAAAAGTCTTCTCGGGCCATTCCGTGTTTCCACGCAGCAAAAATGCTAAGCATATAAATGGATGCAAAAAACAATGCTTTGTGAGATCTGTTCAATACAAATATCAGCGTTAACGAAATTAAGGCAAGAGCGAGAAAAAGCCAGTTGTTGTATGGATAAAGAGCAGCGGCAGCCGAATTGTCTTGTGCAAGATGCAACATTCCCAACACATAACGAATAAACCCTGCAGGCGTTCCATACATCAGAATTTGGAAAAGCAACATAAAACCAAGCATGCTCATTGCATCGATTATTGTTGCGCGGATATTGCGGTGCTTTACCAGTTCATATAGTAGGAAAGAAACAAAGATGGTTCCGGTTAAAATTGCTACGTAGGCTCTCACATAAAAAGCCAGGGCTGTTAAGAAAAACGCACTGAACTTGAATACGACCTTACGGTGCTCGTAATAGTTCAGGTAAAGCAGAATAACACCTGCCAGAAGCAGATGATTAAAGCTGGCAAACACTGCAATTCCGTAGGCAAACACTGCGATCGCTAGCCATTTTACAGGAGATTTAATTTTGCTCAGCAAACCCGCTGCTCCGAAAACCAAAATCGTTTTTAAAAGGGCATGTACCAGTGTGGCCAGTAAAATATTCTCGCTTAGCGGATACATTAAAAATGCCAGCGGGCCATGTGGAAAAATAATGTGCTTACCCCGGTCAAGTCCTGTTTCGAAAAGCCAGTTGAATACCCATTTTAGCGGAGGATCAATTCCAATGCTGAACGACCAGTCGTTTTCAGGGAACGTACCAATAACCACTAAAATTGATATAAGCAGTGGCGTTATTAAATCGCTGAATTTTACGTTCAGATGTTGAAGACCGGGCTTCATATTTTTACTTCAAAATTAACCTGACGCAAGGTATTAATTTTCAGTCAACATAATAAGTCGGTTACAGAATTTGCATAGTTCTGATCTGAATTTACAGTGTGAAAAAACATTTAAATGATTTGTTTCAGGGTGATAGAAAATCGTTATTAAAATGAATTCGAAGTAAATTTACAAGAACCAACATTCAAAAATGGATTCAAACCAACAGGAAGATATATTTAAGTTACTTGCCAAAGCCGGAAAAGCGATTGTAGAGGTTTACAACAGCGACAATTTCGAAGCCGAGCTCAAGAAGGACAATTCGCCGGTTACCCGCGCTGATAAGGCGTCGAGTCGTATTATAAATGAGGGATTGAAAAGCTTGTTTCCTGAAATTCCTGTTCTTGATGAAGAAACCTCTATTCCCGATTATGTAGTCAGGAGCAAGTGGGAAAAATATTTCCTTGTCGACCCGCTGGATGGCACCAAAGAATTCATTAAACAAAATGGGGAATTTTGTATCAATCTGGCGCTAATAGAAGGAACGTCGCCGGTGTTGGGTTGGATTTATCAGCCACTTACTAAAACCGGTTGGTTTTGTGCGAAAGGAGAAGGAATTGTGGAGTTTAGCAATGGTGAAGTTCATCGGATTGAAAAACCTGAAATCAAAAGGAATGTGATTCGTATTGCAGCAAGCCGTTCGTTTTTTAAACCTCATGAAGCCGAGTTGATCGAAAAAATGAAGCAGCATTACCAAATCGATATTTTACATTGTGGCAGTTCGAAAAAGCAGGTACAAATGGTAAAAGGCAATGCCGATATGTACCTGAAAGCAGGTCCGTGCTCGGAATGGGATACCGCTCCGGGACAATTGATGGTGGAGGAATTTGGCGGTGCAGTACTCAGGCATGATAACTTCAAAACGCTCCAATATAACCGTAAAGATCTGCTCAATCCATATTTCGTTATGCTCAATGAGCGGCTCAATACCCCCGCATTTATCGATTTTATGAAGCTTATTATTCGCGAGTAAACTGATTCCGCGAAACACGTCAACTTTACTTATTTATTTGTAGCCCCCTTTTGCAGGTTTGTGCCGAAGGTAGTAACTTACAGCAAAAAGTAATGATGCGAAAAAGATTACCACTATTTATTGTAGTATTACTGGCGGCCCTAATTTTTATGGGATGCGCTACCCAGTCGTTGGAAAATGCTGGAGATCCGCCCGGATTTTTTAAAGGTTTATTTCACGGGTTTATTTTACTGTTCAGTTTTATAGCCAGCCTGTTTACCGACTACGAAATTTATGCTTTCCCCAATGCCGGTGGCTGGTACAATTTTGGCTACCTCCTGGGCGTGATGATGTTCTTTGGCGGAGGCGGTGCCAAGGCCAGGTGCTAAGTTGCAATAAAAGCATACCGACAAAATTTGAGTTGCGAACAACATCCTGTGCAAAACTTGCGTTCTTTTCATCAGAAGTACGCAGGCTTTCTGTGTATATTCGCTGAGTTCAATGACTGAAAAAATTAAACAGATGAACAGGATAACATTTGTATTAGCAGCTTTTATTGTAGTATTTTCTGCGTGTAAAACCATAAAGCAACCGGCTCAGTCGGAATACACCTCCGATAATACTGTACAAACAAAAGTATTTAAGGTTCCAGGTTCGGAAACAACGGAGGTTGAAAAACCGGCCCAACCCGTAGTGGAAGAAAAACCTATTGCTATTCGGAAAGAGCAGGTTTCGTTTACCGAACAGCAAGATAAGGTGAAAAACGAAGGAAACACCTATTTTGTGATCATCGGTTCGTTCAGCCAGTTGGAGAACGCAAAAAATTACCGGACAACTTTGCTCGATGAAGGATTTACGCCGATCATCCTGCACAGCGAAACAGGTTATTACCGCGTTTGCGTCAATTCTTACAAAAACGAATCTGAGGCCCGTGGCAGGGTAGCACAGATCAGACAATCTTTCGAAAAATATTCCGATGTTTGGCTATTAATTAAGGAATAATTCTATACAGGATTACTTGAATTTTTGACGCCGCTTTTAGCGGCGTTTTTTGTTTCTGTGTTCTTGAAACACGTGCGTAAATCACTTAAAAAACTTTAAAATCAAACACTGACTGGCTCAGCGCGTTATAATAGGTACGATAATTAAAAATCAATGCTAATTTTGTAATCCGTTTAAAAAGAGGATACCTATTAAAGACAACACGAATCATGGCAATGGATGAAAAACAACGTTTACTCGATCAACGCTATCTGAAGATGGCCGACATCTGGGCACAGAATTCTTATTGTAAACGCCGGCAGGTTGGAGCATTGATCGTTAAAGAGAAAATGATCATTTCGGATGGTTACAACGGTACACCGTCGGGTTTCGAAAATATTTGCGAAGACGACAATAACGTAACCAAGCCGTATGTTTTACATGCCGAAGCAAATGCCATTACCAAGGTCGCAAAATCGGGCAATAGCAGCGATGGATCTACTTTGTACGTTACTTCGTCGCCCTGTATGGAATGCTCAAAACTTATCATTCAAGCCGGGATTAAGCGCGTTGTTTTTACCGAAAATTACCGAATTGAAGACGGGATCAACCTGTTGAAACGGGCAGGTATAGAGGTGAAACAAGTGGATATTTAATCAGAAAAGAAAGCAATGAACAAGAAAACAGTCATACTACTTCCAATTCTCATCGCCATTTCGATCGCCATCGGGATGCTGGTTGGGAACATGATGAAAAAGAATGCGAGTCCCGTTTTTAGCGGGATGAATTTCTCGCACCCGAATAAGTTAGCCACGATTCTCGAATTGGTAGATCAGGGTTACGTCGACAGTGTAAATACAAGTGACATTATTGAAGAAACCATACCTGAGATCCTTAAAAATCTTGATCCGCACACCAGTTATATTCCGGCGCGCGATATGCAGGAAGTGCAGGAAGAAATGGAGGGAAATTTCTCCGGAATCGGCGTTCAATTCTCGATCATGGAAGATACTGTACGCGTGGTGGAGGTGATTTCAGGAGGCCCTTCGAGTCAGGTGGGGATCCTTCCCGGAGACCGAATTGTTACCGTTAATGATTCGATAATCGCCGGAGTTGATGTTTCGAACAATACTGTGCTTACTTTGCTTCGTGGCCAGAAAAACACCAAGGTTAATGTTGGTGTGATAAGAAAAGGATACGATGGAGAACTGGATTTTGAAATTACACGTGGTGATATCCCGATTTACAGTGTTGATGTGGCTTATATGATCGACAATAAAACCGGATTTATAAAAGTCAGTCGTTTTGCCAATACAACTTATATGGAGTTTATGAAAGGCATGAAAAAACTTCAGGATGCCGGAGCTGAAAAGGTGATCATCGACTTGCGAAACAACCCGGGTGGATCGTTGGTTGGCGTGCTGCAAATGGTGGATGAATTTTTGCAGGCCGGCGAACCGATCTTATATACTGAAGGATCTCATCAGGCACGTAAAACATACAACGCATCGTCGCGGACAAGTTTTGGTGATTTGGGCGTTTATGTAATGATCGATGAATTCTCGGCATCGGCAAGCGAGATTTTTGCAGGTGCCATGCAGGATAACGACCGCGGTCTTGTTATCGGGCGTCGTTCGTTTGGGAAGGGCCTTGTTCAGGAGCAAATACCGCTTATGGACGGATCGGCGCTGCGATTAACAGTTGCACGATTTTATACACCAAGCGGGCGTTGTATTCAAAGTTCATACGAAGATGGTAACGACGAATATTACAACCACATTTACGAACGCTTCCACAACATGGAGCAACTCGTGGCCGACAGCATTCATTTTATCGATTCGCTGAAATACGAAACCAAGGGTGGCCGTGTGGTTTATGGCGGTGGCGGTATAATGCCTGACTTTTTTGTGCCTGTCGATACCGCGGGTAATTCCGAATATTTCAATAAAATTTATCGTCGCGGCTTGATTTATACATTTGCTTATGCTTATGCCGATCAGCACCGTGAAGAGCTTTCGGCATTCACCAAAGCTGATGAGATAAATGCTTACCTTGATAAACAAAATGCAATGGGTGAATTTGTGGATTACGCCGAAGAAAAAGGCGTTACGAAAGATGCTTCCGGAATCAGTGAATCGGGACAAATTATTAAAACACAATTGAAAGCTTACATTGCCCGAAATATTATCGGAGAAGAAGGTTTTTATCCCATCATTAAACAAATTGATAAAACACTACTGAGGACCATCGATATTTCGCGTGAAGATCTGCTTGTGCAGAATGTGGTGGCTACCGATTCGGTTTCAATCTTGCCATAACGGCCTCGAAATAGAATTTGGTATTGCTTTTCTTGTTTACGAAGGCAAGAAACTGGCTTTGATCGATTACTTCAAATTGATTATCCCGTAGCAATTTTCTGATGTATGTTTTTTCGTGTGTGTAGGTCAGCACGCCCGTTTCGGTTTCTTTTTCCCACACACCGGGTTCAACTTGTGTTGATCCTTCAATATGGTCGAAAGCTTCGTAACTGAAAGCAAAAATTCCGTTGGGTTTTAAAATCCGCTGTACTTCTGAAAATAAAGGCGTTATAGGATGGATTAGGTGAAAAACTCCGTTTGAAATTACGGCGTCGAAATTGTTTGATGTCAGTGGAAATGGAACAACCTCAAGATTGTGAAGTACAAGCTCATCACCAATTTTCTTTTGCCGGCATTGTTCCAGCATTTTCTCCGATCCATCGAGTCCAGTGATTTTATGCCCAGCCAAAGCAAAGGGGCTTGCACTTTCTCCGGTGCCAATCCCCAGATCTAGTGTGCTCGAAGGTTTATTTAAATGTGGTTTAACTAAATCGAATATTACCTTAGGCCCGATCCAGTTATTCTGAAGTACGGATGCATCGTAATCGGCTGCAAAATCATCGGCCAGCTTAAGGTTTTTGCCCGGCATTATTTCGAAATTTCCAGCATTCGTTTTATCGGTACCTGGCCTTTTTCAATTACATCCTTTGGAAGTGTTACCTCGGGTTGTTCATGCTTCAGGCAGACATACAGCTTCTGCAGACTGTTCAGCTTCATGTACGAGCAGTCGTTGCAGGCGCAGGTTGAATCGTTCGATGGCGCAGGAATAAAGGTCTTATCGGGGCAAGCCTTTGTCATTTGGTGAAGGATGCCGCTTTCGGTAGCCACAATAAACTTTTGTGCTTTACTTTTCTGAACGTAATTCAGCAGGGCAGTGGTCGATCCAATGTGTTTGGCAAGCAGAAGCACAGGCTTTTCACATTCGGGATGAGCGATAAACTCAGCATCGGGGTATTGCTCCATCAAATCCACGATCTTTTCTACGGAATATTGTTCGTGCACCATGCATGCTCCGTCCCAAAGTACCATGTTACGACCGGTGATGCTGTTAATGTAGTTACCAAGGTTTTTGTCCGGCGCAAAAATCAGTTTCTCATTCTTTGGGAAACTTTCCACGATTTTAGCGGCATTGGCCGAAGTACATACAATGTCCGACATGGTTTTGAGTGCAGCAGTGGCATTTACATAGGTAATGACCTTGTGGTCGGGATACTGCGTTTTAAATTCGGCAAACTTATCAGCCGGAGCCGATTCGGCCAACGAACAGCTGGCTTTCAGGTCGGGAAGGATAACCTTTTTATTCGGATTGATGATCTTGGCTGTTTCGGCCATAAAATGAACACCGACAAAAACAATCAAATCGGCATCGGTTTCGGCAGCTGCCTGCGCAAGCCCCAGGCTGTCGCCTACAAAATCGGCAATGTCCTGCAGAGGTCCGTCAACATAAAAGTGACTTAGAATAACTGCATTTTTTTCTTTTTTCAGCCGGGTAATCTCCTCCACCAGTTTCACCGAAGGATCTATCGCTTCATCGATGTAACCTTTCTCTTCCAACATTTGATCTATCTGTAGCTGTTCCATTTTTTCCCTGAATTTCCCTGATAAACAGGGCGCAAAATTATAAATTCCTTTAAAAAAAACAGCAGTAGTTTGTAAATGTTTGGTTTCGAAGCATAAAAAAAGCCGCACTGGGCGGCTTTCTTATCTACTCCATTAAATTAATAATGTACGAATATTAATTACTTACGTGGCTGAAATAAAAACCATGTGAAAGCTGAGGTGATCCATTATATGAACCCTTTGCTGCAATCATGGTTAGTGTATCACCCACTTTTATGCCTTTGTCGGCTAACAAATATTTTCTATCATCGCCGGTTGCACCCCAACCCGGATAACAACCATATGCGTATATTTCACCGCTATCGTCTTTCAAATAAAGATTACCATATGTATCACTGGTAATCGATGTAATTTGACCGGTTACCATAAAGTATGTATCTGCGTCGTCAGGTTTAGCCAGCACCTCTGCAACTGTAGCTGTAGTTACAGGAATAACATTCTCCAATACAGCATCGCCAACTTGTGGGCTTCCGTTATATGCGGCTCGTTTTCCAACAATTGTAATAATGTCACCCTCTTTTAATCCTTTGTCCTGGAAATCCTCAATGCCATAAACAAAAGTTTCGCCGGAGAAATCTCGCAGGTATAAATTGCCATATTTATCATTGACAATACTGGTAATAGCACCTGTTAAACGATATTGTGTATTACCAACTTCAGCTGCAAGGAATTCAGCAATGGTTGCATCAATGATCGCTCCAGTTTGGCTCAGCATTGTTTGCGCACTATAGATTTTAGATCCATCAGTAGTTTTGAACGTGAGCGTAGTTTCACGATCTCCACCGGTATTAGCGTCAGCTTTGAATTTCACAACAGAATTTGTTCCTGCTGATTGGATAGAAGAAATTGATAACCACGACTTGGCATCATCAGGAATTTCAACAGAAACGCCTTGTCCTTTGCAGGTAAGGTAGGCTGTAAATTCACCACCTTCAAGAGGTAGCTGTGCGTTTGCTACCGAATCAACTTTCACAAGTGATTTATTGATACTGATAACTGTTACATTTACCAACTCTACAGTTCCATTGTAAGTAGTTTTGGGTCCCTGAACAGTAATTTCATCACCTACCTCAAGTCCCCAACTTAAGAAGTTTTTCTCTCCACCCTTCGAGTCAAGAGTACCATATATATAAATAGAACCTGTTTCATCCTCCAAATACCAGTTGCCGTAAAGTGTGTTGGTTATTGCTGTACAAACTCCGGTTACCTGATAGGTCTTGCTATCAGGTCCTGCAATTACATCGGCACATGTGGCAGATGAAATTGTGGCCAAACCCTGGATAATATTTATTCGCTGTGTTGCATTTCCACATTGAATTCTTACCTCTGCGGTGCGACCATCTACGGCAGATTGAGCCGAAAATGTAAGTGTTGATTCACCGGCACCGCCAGAACTTGAAGAGATAGTCAACCATTCTACATTATTTTCTACTGTCCAGCTATCTTTAGCTGTTACTGTAATGTCGGTAGAACCACCATCCACAGGGATGGACACGTAAGACGACGATACTTGAATTTCATCAAGCAATGTCACTGTTTCTTCATCTGTACAACTTGTCATCAAGGCAAGTATTGCAATGAGAAATGGAAATATGTTTTTTAATTTCATAATTGTCAGTGCTTTTTAATTAGTTAAAAATATACTTGATACCGATTAATGCATACCAGGTTTGACCCAATGAGTAGTTGGGTGTGAATGTTTTGGTATCGCCATGGATTGAAGCAGGTGTAGAGAACGTAGCCACACCATCAGCATCAACTCCTTCGTATTTGAGGATACGAGCTTCTGAACCAATTTCCGGATTCAAATATTTGCTTACACCCCAACTGGAGTTGAACAGGTTCATCACGTTTTTGATATCAAGGCTGAGTTGCAGTTTGTGTTGGCTATTACCTGTTTTAAGAGAAAAATCATGTTTGTACCCTAAGTCAACGCGATGTACCCATGGTGAGTAAACGCTATAGGCTTCTGCATACTTGCCTTGTTGATCTTTCAAATAATCGTCGGAATGCACATAGTCCATAAAACGAGTTTGATCGTCTGCTGAAACAAAGCGGAACTCATTGCTAGCCACTTCATCGTCAGTTGGAACATAGATCGCATCGTAGTTATAACCGTCGCTATTGATATCGTTAACTGTCATGTATGAATATTTATATCCACCGCGCCATCCTTCATAGATGATACTATAGTGGTTACCTCCATTATCGTGAGCAGTAAGTGATGCTATAAGACGATCCGGTGTGGTGTATTGAGAATTGTGCAATTTAATGTTGTTAGGACCTTCAACAGTTGGAACGTATGTAAATGCAGATTCAGCATTAGATCCAGGCATTCCTGTTACATCTTTAGCAACTGTATGTGTATAAGCAGCCATCAAGCTGATCCAGTCTGCTGGTTTGGCATTAAGGGTGATGTTGCCCGACCAACCATAGCCACGGTCTGTGTTTTCCAATACAAAGGCCTTGGTGGCGGTACGATAACCGGCAGGATAAATTGGACGGTTGTCAACACCATTGAAACGGGCGAAACCACCAACATTGGGAATACTCCAGTCGGAAATTGAAACGCCGTTTATTGTTTTATTGTAAATCCCTTCTACTGATACAGAGAGTGGGAATGATGTTTGGAATGCGTAGTCAACAGCAAGTGACGATTTCCATACCTGCGGCATTTTGAAATTAGGATCTACAGCCGCAATAGCAGAAGGAACTGTTCCATCTTCCGGAGAAATGGTTGAAGGATATCCCAATGATATTAACTTATCGTAAAGTCCAGCAATGTTAGCATTTCCGTTAGCATCGGTTACCAGACCTCCGGCAAACTCATCCATTGTGAAACCATTATTTGCAGCATTTCTTTCATTTATTTGCGCCTGGTATTGAACCATACCGCCATTGGTTGGCATGTTAGTGAAGAATACAAGTGGTAAGTTACCGGAGAAAAGACCGGTACCTCCACGAACTTTCAAGCTCTTATCACCAAATGCATCCCAAACAAAACCTATGCGAGGAGAGAATATGATATTCGCATCAGGCCATTTTCCTGTATCGATATTACGACCGTTATAATCAATAGCAGCGATAGCATTGTTTGTTATCAGGTCACTATTGTTGAAGAAAAGCCCATCAATACGAAGTCCATACGACAGTTTGAAATTTTCAGTAATGCTCCAGTCATCTTGCCCGTAAACTCCGATTTTGTTTGTTCTTATGCGAGCTGCAGGGTTGCTCTCTCCGTCATAACCATAAGTTAAGTTTACAATTTCAGGTGTTCCTTCGTTCAGGAAGTCGTCAAGACTTGTGTAGCGATAGTATCCTGTACCGTTTCGCATATAAGAGTTATCAGCCATCTTATACTCAAAAGCAACTCCGCCAACAATTTTATGATTACCTAAATAAAAGGTCATCTCATCTTTAATGTTCACTACGTTATTGTGAACACCGTTGTTCCAGGTAAATAACTCGTAACCTAAAGAAAGGTATGCCTGACCGTCTTTCAAAATGTCGATAAAAGGAAATTCGTTAGAATTTGTTCCACGAATATCGTCAAGCTTGGAGTATGTTGCCAGGAATTGGTTAGAGATGTTATCCGATAAACGACTATTTAAGTCAAAAGAGAAGGAGTGAACAAGATTGTCCATCGAATACATCGAGTTGGCATATGACATTGAAGCCTGTGACATTCTTGCTTCTGACATACGAGTACCAGCATCCATGGAAGAAGCATTCGGAGATCTCCATGAAGCGTTCTTCGTGTAGTTATAACGTAATGCTAAACGATGTTTGTCTGTGATGTTCCAATCCAGACGAGCAAGAAGTTTTTTGTTGCTTTCATCTGCAGGGAAACTTGTAAATGATCCCGTTTCATATCCATATTTACTTTTCACAAAATCAGACACTGTCTGAAGATCGCTTTCTGTTGTGCGGGAAATATAATTGTCTGGATCAGCGACACCATCAGTTGAAGCTCTCCAACGATTAGCAACTGTTGGTGTTTCCGACATTTCAGCGTTTACGAAGAAGAACAATTTATTTTCGATAATCGGACCACCTAAAGTGAAACCGTATGTTGTATTACGGTCTTTTTCACGTGCTCCTGCGATTACTTGACCATTAACCGCATCTCCGCGCATGTTTTCATTTTTGTGATAAACGTAAGCGCTACCTTTGAATGTATTTGTACCGGATTTTGTAATCGCGTTTACACCACCACCAATAAAATTCGTTTGACGAACATCATATGGAGCGATTACAACCTGTAATTCTTCGATAGCCTCAATAGAAATTGGGTTACCTCCACCGGGAAGCGCATCACTCAAACCGAAGTTATTGTTGAAATTAGCTCCATCCACAGTAAAGTTAGCCGTACGACCATCTGAACCGGCAAAGCTCATCCCATTGCCACCGTATGGAGACAGGCGTGTAATGTCTGAAATACTTCGATTCACTGTGGGTAAATTAGCTATCTGCTCGTTGTTGATATTGGTCACTGCTCCGGTTTTCTCATTAGAGAATTTTGTGCGGGTTGCAGTAACCAGAATTTCATCTAATGATGTTGTTTCTTCTGAGAGTACAACATTCATTACATAGTTTTCACCTAAGCTCAACGTAATGTTGTTCTGGGTATATGCACCATATCCTATGAAAGTAACTTTTACAGTATAAGGTCCGCCTACACGCATACCGTTTAGGTTGAATCGGCCCTCCACGTTGGTTACAGTACCATAGGTTGTTCCTGAAGGAGTGTGGGTAGCAATCACCGTTGCACCTATTACAGCTCCGTCAGCATCAGTAACGCGTCCACTCATGCTGGATGTGGTTACCTGCGCTTGAACTTGTGAGATGATAATTGTAAGAAACAATACCACACCTACAAAAATTCTAAATCTTTTCATAAAACTTTTGATTTGGATTAAAGAATAAATATTGAATAAATAAAATTTCAGTTTTAATGTTTGAGTTCATCAGAGCGGATTGAAGTTTAAAGGTAGACTCCACACCGTGGGTGTAGTTTGAATGACTTGACCAAATCTCGAAATGATGTGTTTACTTTTTATCATTAACATTCCCGATATTCAGCTCCAAATTTCAGGCAAAAGAAACTTTTATTTTTTTAACTTATATTAACTACAGGTTAAATTATTGTTTCTCATTTATCCCCTGGGGCGTTATAGATTAATAGCTTTAAAATTAATGTTTAGCGACTAGTTTTAACACACGAATGTTGTTTTAGTTGTTAAACAAAATGGTATAGTTTTAAACAATTTTTCAAACACTTATAAACACTTTTTAGCGATTAAAGAACTTTCTTGTATTTTTCATTTTCGGCTTTATTGTTAAATAGACTATTGCGCCTCAAAAAATACCTAAAATTTTTTCAAATTTTTATTATGAGTTAATTTGCAGTAAATCAGCAACAAATGCATATTATTTTCGGTTTCATTAAAAGAAATATGGTACTATGTGTTGCATGGTACTAACAAAAGAATATATATTTGTAATGCAAACAACGATGTAAAACTTAGTAGTTTTTTAAGAAAAGTTCTTTATAGTTTGTAACGAAAGCAAAAAAGCCACGTCTTAAAAGCGTAAGACGGAAAACAAAAAACAATAGAAAAACGAAAAACAAGAGTCATGAAAACAAAAAACAATGTTCAAAAAGCAGTTCTGAGATTTGCCGCAGTAGTTGTAAGTTTTGTATTGATAAGCTATACAGTAAGTGCGCAGGAATTTTGGAAACGATTTCTGGAAAACAGTAGTTTCGGTCATATTGCCATGATTATGGCAGACACCGAAGCGCCGGCAGTTGAGAGCAGTTCTACTTTTTCTGCTGTTGATATGCTGATGGAAACAGAAACAGAAAGCGATCTTGAAATGGAGCCATGGATGACCAATGAAGCCAACTTCGCTGTTTACAACCTTGAAATTAGCGAAGTAGCCGAAGTAGCCCTGGAGTTGGAACCCTGGATGATGGATCAATACTTATTTCAAAGGGCGGCTGAAACCGATCCTGCACTTGCTCTTGAAGCATGGATGGTTTCGGATGCGGTTTGGAGTTTTTAATTGAGACCGCGAGAACACAGAGAACGGGAACAAAATTAAAGGATTTAAAGAGGGACAAATAATGAAGATTGAAAACACAAAAGCACAAATGCGGAAGGGGGTACTGGAATACTGTATTCTGCTCGTTCTGGATGGCAAACCACTTTACGCCAGCGATATCATTGAAGCTTTAAAAGCTGCAAAAATGATCGTTGTTGAAGGAACGCTCTACCCGCTTCTTACCCGCCTGAAAAACGCCGGGTTGTTAGCCTACCGCTGGGAAGAATCGACCCAGGGACCGCCAAGGAAATACTATGAACTGACCGATACCGGCCGAAGTTTCCTCGTTGAACTCGAAGGCTCGTGGAGCGAACTGGTAGTAGCCGTTGATACCATAAAAACCAATAAGGCGTAAACAGAACCACTCAATTTCTAACAAAAGACAAGATGAAGAAGACATTTACAATTAATATAAGCGGTACGATTTTTCACATCGAAGATGATGCGTATGAAGTACTTCAGAAGTATTTGATCAACCTGAAAAATCATTTTGGAAGCGATGAAGAAGGAAAAGAAATCATTGCCGATATTGAAGCCCGAATTGCTGAGATTTTCAGCTCGAAAACCAGCGACGATAAAAAAGTAATTACCGTAGAATGGGTGAACGACGTTATAAAAACCATGGGTACTCCCGAGGATTTTGCCGAGGAAGAAGGCGAAGATGAAGAAGAAAGCATTGCTTCGGAAGCCAAAAGGAAAAGACGCTTGTACCGCGATCCTGACCACCGTGTTTTAGGTGGTGTTTGTGGCGGATTGAGCGCTTATTTTGGAATGGATCCTGTGATCCTTCGTATCATATTTGTGGTCCTTTTCTTTATAACATCGGGAGCAGCCGGATTGGCTTACCTGATTTTATGGATTGCCGTACCTAAAGCCAGGAACACCGCACAGCGTCTCGAAATGCGCGGCCAGGAAGCAACCGTGAAAAACATCGAGAAATCGATAAAAGAAGAAGTAAAAGAAGTAAAAGAAAGCTATAAGAAATTCAAAGAATCTGACACCTATTCGAAAGGTAAAAAATCGATGGAAGGAGCCGGCGATGTAGCTTTTAATATCGTGAAGGTTATCCTGAAAATCTTTGTAATAATTTTTGGAGTTATATTACTGATCTCCGGTTTCTTTGGATTACTGGGACTCATTTCTTCCATGGTGATCGGTCAATCATTTGTTTCAAGCTGGCCAATGCTCTGGAGTCCGGAAGTGTATGTGCCTGATTTCCTTAACTATTTTGTTGAACCGGGAACAGTAACACTTGGTCTTGTACTGGTTGGTGTTCTTGTAGGAATTCCCTTGCTGGCCATGCTCTATGCGGGAACCAAACTGGTGTTCCGTTACAAATCGAACAATGCCGCTATTATTTTAAGTATGATCGGAGTTTGGTTTGTATCGCTAATAGTTCTGCTTTCAGTTTCTGCTGCACAGGTAAAACATTTTAAAGACCGTTCGTCAGTGACCACCAGCAAAGTAATTGATTGCGATTCGTGCCAGACACTCTACCTTAATATTGCTGAAAACAAATACGAAGATTATGCTGAGCTGGATTGGGATATCGAAGGATTCAATGTGTACATGGTCGATGGCGAAGAGGTGTTTGTTGGCGAGCCTGAATTGGATGTAATTCGTTCGAATTCCGACGAGTTTTCTATAACGGTTAAAGGAATTTCCCGCGGCAAATCGAGAGACGAAGCCAAAGAAAACAGTCAGCAAATAGTTTATAATTATACGCTTACCGACTCAACGGTAGTGTTCGATCCGTATTTCTTCCTGGGCGATAACGATAAATGGCGTAACCAGGAGGTGTATATTACAGTGAAAGTACCCGAAGGTAAAGCAATTTATCTGGGTGAAGGAATGCAGGAGATCATTCACGACATTGAAAATACTTCGAATACCTGGGATCGCGACATGATTGGAAAATTCTGGGAAATGAAGCCCGAAGGACTGACTTTAAAAGAAAACAATTAAATCAGAAGACAATACGAAAACAGAAGCACGAAGACACAAAGCTAACAATTGATGTAATTTATTTGAAAGTTTCGCGTCTTCGTGTTATAAAACTTTACGTTTAAATTCAGTACACATGAAAACATTAACAACACTTTTCTTTGCGCTTGGGTTGCTGCTGGCCAGTTTGCTGACTTCGGCACAAAGCAAAGCCGATAAAATTTACGATGCTTTCGATAACAAAGACGGCGTAACCATTTTTACGTTCACCAAAGAAATGACCGACGCTTTTAACATCGATCTGGGTGATGATGGCGACGAAAAAAACGTGAGCGGCGATTTGCATAAAATCAGATTTTTATCGTACAATCCGGAAAAAGGTGAGATGAGCGGTGAAGCATTCATGAAAAAGGCAGTTTCGATGCTGCCTTCGCAATACAAAAAATACGTGGATGAAGATGACGACTCGAACACGGAAATCTGGTTGCTGGGTAAAAGAAAGAAATACCAGGAATGCCATGTTTTTGTCCATAACGAAAATCCCGCAGGAAATGAATTTGTGGTTTCGTTTTACGGCGATTTCACGGTGAACGACCTGGA
The DNA here is from genome assembly GCF_037646455.1 of Maribellus mangrovi. Classification (NCBI taxonomy): domain Bacteria; kingdom Pseudomonadati; phylum Bacteroidota; class Bacteroidia; order Marinilabiliales; family Prolixibacteraceae; genus Maribellus; species Maribellus mangrovi. The sequence goes on from NZ_JBBIXN010000001.1 coordinate 1,772,693, forward strand.
GGGATTAAAAGCTACCGGGAAAAGTATGTCGGAATAAATTAGCTAAGATTTATACTATAAAAGTAGGGGCTCAACACTTGGTTGAGCCCCTACTTTTTAGCGTACTATTATCTTATTATTCTGAACTCGCTTATTTTGGAAAGTACGGACTATGTACATCCTGGGTTCGAACGAATCAACATTCAGGATTTTAGTGTTTGTTTCAGTATTGTCCTGAAATATAAGGCGGCCGGTCATTGAATAAACTTCAACTTTATCGATCATTTTGTTAGAAGTAATTTTGAGGATATCTTCCGCCGGATTCGGATAAACGCTTATTCGGTGCTCATTTTGCTCAACTTCTGTGATGTCAGTAATCTCATCCTGATCATCAAATTTTCGGGTAGAATACAAACGGTATTCTCCCGGTTCCAGATTTAAGATTTGATCGCTTTTGGAAAATTCAACTGAATCTCTACTAAAAAATTCGTACCACTTTCCGGTTTCCGGGAAAGTAAGGTTGGCATTCGCTGGCACAACATCGAAATTTCCCACAGCAAACACATGGTTTTCACCTGAAGTAAGCCTGTAATTTTTAATATAACCGTTAAGACTATACGAATAAGATTCGGGAGCAAATTCCTCGTAGCATTGTTTCAACTCATGCAGTTTGGCCATTACCTTATACAAGTCGGTACGATCGCTTTGTTCCAGGTATTCCCAATGTGGTGGTTTTTCACCCAAACGCCCTCCTTCATCAATTGAAATATCATAACCTCGTTCGCCAAACTGCCAGATCATTTTTGGTCCCGGAATTGGAATGTAGAAAACCGAGTTTAATTCTATTCTGTCCAGTGCAACAGAAAGTTGTTTAATTGAATAATTGCCTGACGAATTCCCATATTGCAGGTTTTTGTACATCAAACGTTGTTCGTCATGGCTTTCCATATATGTTACGAGGTTTGGCTGCGACCATCCGCGATTTGAATACACACCCCAGGAGAAATTTGAACTGTATCCCATTGCTGCTTCAGCATAATCATAATTCATATTTCCCCACAACAAAATTCCATAATTAGCCAGCTCTTTTTCTTCCGAATTATCAGAAAGATGTTCAAAAATGATAAGTGCATTTGATTTTTGCTTCCATATTTCGTCTGACATTCGTTTTAAATTGGCAATTCGGGAGGCATCGTAGGAACTTCCCCAACTTGATGAATTCCAGGATGTATTGGAAAAACCTTTTGTAAAGTCGAAACGGAAACCATCTACCTTGTATTCACTCATCCAGAAACTGTTGATTGAATCCACCAGCTCTTTTGTATATAAACTTTCGTGGTTAAAGTCGTATCCCCATTGCGCATCCGGATTCTGAAAGTTATGTTCTTCGTTGTACCATGGATTTTCGGCAGAGGGTTGATTTTTGCTGCTGTTCCAATACATTTGCACAAACGGACTTTGTCCGTAGCTATGATTGAGAACCATATCGAATACCACGGCAATTCCTCGTTGATGACATTCGTCGATCAGTTCTTTGAGCTTGTTTTTGGGACCATAGTATTTGTCAGGGGCAAAGTAAAACGAAGGGTTATAACCCCAACTGCTATTGCCTTCAAATTCGTTTACCGGCATCAGTTCCAGAACGTTGATGCGCAGATCTTCCAGGTAGTCCAGTTTATCGATCACAGCCTGGTAAGAATGCTCGCTGGTGAAATCGCGCACCAATAATTCGTAGATCACCATTTTGTTTTTGTCGGGCATCTCAAAGTCGTCTATCTGCCAGTTGTAAGACTCCTGTCCGGTTTGCAGGACGGCAGCAATTCCTTCTGTTTTTCCGGTCGGGTATGAAAGAAGACCGGGATACACGCTGGCGGGAATGTATTGGTCGTTCCACGGATCAACAATTTTTTCGGTGTACGGGTCGGCAATTTTTAATTCGCCATCAATCAAATACTGGAAAATATATTCTTTGCCCTTTTGGAGATTAGGGATTTCGAGCCAAAAGGTGTCGCTGTCTTTTTTCATCTGGTATTCAGACTGTAATTTCCAGTCGTTAAAGTCGCCGATCACAAATACCGACTCTTTTAGAGGAGCGTACAACACCAATGCTGCGGTATTGTCGTCGATGTAATTGATACCTTTTTTGTAACCGGTGGGTAAAGGTTCGATGGTAACTTCGTTTCGTACAAAAATTTCCATCGAGTCAAAAACAGTAACACCACCGGCAGTGGCTTCGGCGATTAGCGAGTAATTCCCTCCTGCAGTAAAAGTATAATCCGTAGTAATTTGGGTTCCGGTGTTCTGGGCCAGCATGTTTTCGTCGAGGCACAGTTTCAAATCGGCATTAACCGACGATCGTGCGATAAAGGAAATTGCTTCATTCATCTCGAGAATGGATGAGCCTGAAGGTTCGGTAATTTCAACCACCGGTCCTTCTTCATAAACATCGACGAAAATATCTGTTCCTCCGCTTGCTTTTCCTTCGCGGCTCCCGTCGGCGCTGCGAAAAACAAAAGCCATTTTCAATATTTTTTCTGATGAGGGTACTCCATAATAATCAGTTATGTTGGGAGTAACCTGCAGTTCATATATGTTTGCCGACGTTCTGGTCATTTTGGCTTTGGGAACATTTGTGTTCCACGAAGCGATCACATATTTCCAGTCGCTGCCCGAAGTGCTCTTGTCAGTAATGACTCCGGTGTGCGCATATACATCGCCGGTGCAGTCTTTAAGTCCGGCAGTGCCCTGACTGGCATCAAAAATTATTTTTATACTGTTATTGATTACCGGAAATTCGGGGTCTGTTGTTACCTGTGAGTTAGCTGCCAGGATGGACAAAGTAAAAAGCCAGGCCAGGTATATTTTTTTTGACATGATTCTTCAGGTTTTTTGAAAAAAAGGGCTGTCCATCAGTCGACGGACAACCCTTTTTATAATCTAACTAAACTAGTTTTTAGTCATCGTACCTTTCAATGCCCACGGATCGAAAGTAATGGTGTAGTTTCCAGCTTCAGCAACCGAAATGTTCTCACCATCCTGAACAAGATTATCCAGATCTCCTCCCAAATTCACTGTCCATCCGTTGTTGGCTCTGAACTTAAAAGAAGCGGCAGTAAGATCTAAAGTAACAGTAAATACTTTGTTCTCTTCATCCCAGGTCATGTCGGTATCGGTATCCCATCCACCCGGAGTGGCATCACCGATCAAGCCCCAACAATTGGCAATGAAAGAGTACTCATTTGGTGTGCTCAAATCAAGAACGATAGCATAGTCTGATTCAACTTCAACAGGAATATTTGCTCCATCTTGTTGCAGTTTTCCGTCGTTATCGTCGCTTCCGTAGTTGATTCCCCAATCAGATGTTCCTCTGAATTTAAATGACCCTGCTTCACTCAAATGCGTTACTATTCTGAATGTCAGGGATTCGGTATCATAAGTCATATTGGTTTGATCACTCCAGCCTCCTGCTGTGGCATCACCAATTACTCCCCAAACTGTTTCAGTCAGCGAGTAAGTCATGTCGCTCAGGTTGGCACGGATGCGATAATACCCATCGGCCGGAACCGAAATGTTGTTACCCGGATTGGTTAGTCCGCCCGAACCGTCATCGCCAAACGTATGTGCATCGTCCCAAGTGTGATCGGTAACCAGTTTGATACCGCCTTGTTTCAGCCAAACATAGCCTTCGGCCAAACCATTACTGTTAATAGTAGAAAGGATAAACTCGGCATTATCGCTGTTGTCCCAGCCATTGTAATCGCCAACAACCCAGAATTTAGTGATATCGGCGAGCGTAGTGAATGACAATTCCTCGCCAAAGGCGGTACCTGTGCTGTTAGTCGCAAAAGCACGAACATAGTAAGTGGTGTTTGTTTCCAAACCGGTAAGGTTACTTACAAATTCGCCGGTCCCTGTTCCACCGTCAATTACATTATCGGCTGTGCCTGGTTCAGGATTCAATCCCCAAACTAAACCGCGTGCTGAAATATCGGCACCGCCATCATCAGTGACGTTACCACCGGAAACCGCCGATGTTTTAGTAATTTCGTTAAGCGCAGCAGTTGTTACTTTGGGTAAATCAACCAGAGTTGTAAAGGTTACTTGCTGACCGTAAGCTGTTCCGGCACTGCTTGTGGCATATGCCCGCACATAGTAGGTGGTATTCCCATGAAGTTCGCTTAGCATGCTTTCGAATGCACCGGTTCCTTCGCCGTCGGTAGTTTTACTGTCGGCTACTGTCGGATTTTCTGAGGTTCCGAAACAAAGGCCGTAGGCACTAACCGAAGCACCCCCATTCCCGGTAACTTCGCCACCTCCAATAGCCGAATTCCCTGTTATATCGGTAATTGCAGCTGTAGTAAGAAAGGGTACAACCGGCAAGGTCGTAAAGCTTACTTCTTCGCCGTAAACGGTACCGGCTTCACCAGTAGCATAAGCCCGGGCATAGTACTTTGTAGCGTAATTTAGTCCCGATAATGTGACGTAGAAGGTCGCATTGGGTGAATCTTCGTTGTAAATGGTTTTGTTGCCATCAATGGTTGGGCCTTCACTTGTGCTGTAACAAACGCCACGTTCAGTAAAACCATCACCTTCTGCAACTACAAAACCAACAACTGTTGCCGAGTCGGAAGTAACATTTAAGGTGTTTGCTGTAGATAGAGTTGGTTCAAGCCGAACATCAGCTGTATCTTCTGTACAGGCTGAAAATAGGACAATAGCCACAAGCAATGAAGCAAATATGGTTAATATTCTGTTTCGTTTCATTTTCTTAGTTTTTAGTAATTGTTGCACTGTAAGTACTTCCAATGGATAAGGTGATGGTATAATTACCGGCTTCATCAATTGGAATATTTTGACTACTGCCACTGTTCCATAAGTTATCCAGGGTGTATTCCGGATGATCATCATCACCCAGTCCGAGGTTAATAGAGCCGCTCCAGTCGTCGTTTACCCTGAATTTTACGGTACCCACTACCAAGTCAAGTGTAATGCTCCATAGTCCGGTTTGCGGGTCGTATTCCATTTTTTGGTCCGGAGCATCCCAGCCATTTGGTGTTGCGTCGCCAATCAACCCGATTCTATAATCGAGTAACTCGTAAGTCATATCGTTCAGGTTTACTGATAGTTTGTGCCATCCTGTAGAAACAGGAGGAATGGCTGCACCATTTTCTTCCAAAACATCATTTCTTCCTCCGTATGTTACGTCGTTGTCAGGATCGTACAGGTTGAACGACATGCTTTCGTCGAGTTTCACATAGCCGTCATATTCTCCGTTTCCAAGTGCCGACTCAATTTTTTGCTCAATGCCTGAGTTTAACAGGTCGAGGCGCGGCAAACCATACAAGGTTACGCTGGCCGTGTGCACTTCCGATATATATTCGAAAGCATCGTCGGCGGCACCGGGAGCACCGGTTCCGGCATCAACCACCAGGCGAGAGCGAATTCTAAAGTCGAGCGAAGAAACCTCATCTGCAGGAAATTTCTTCAGCAACAATGAATTTAAATCGCTTACTGAAATTTGAAACGAAGTAGCTTCATTAGAACTCATAATTTGCGTTACATCCGTAAAATTGTCGCCAGTGGCACAGGCTTCAAGAAAATACCGGGCTGAAGCTGTAAAACCGGGATCGACAGGTGTCCCAACAAACTCAAGAATGTCAGTTCCGTTGTTTCTTTCTAGGGTTAAATCGGGCATCGAAACAAGGGTGGGCGGTGTTGGGTTCTCGGGCAGAAAAATCTGATCGCCGTCTTTCTCGCAGGCGAAGAGCATACCAAGTAGCCCAACAAAAGTTATATAAATTAATTTCTTCATTTTTAATGCTTTTTACGATTAATAACCAGTGTTTTGTTGAATGTTACTGTTGGCCGAAACTTCATCACCCGGAATTGGGAAAAGATTGAGGTGATTGCTGGTAGCAGCACCATCAAATACTCCGCCTTTCCATTGCCAGTTATAAGTGCCATCAGTAAATTGACCAAAACGAATCAAATCGGTTCTGCGTTGTGCTTCGTAGTAAAACTCACGGCCCCGTTCGTTGAGAATGAATTGTGACGTCAGTTCATTGGCAGTAATATTTCCATCAGTATTTCCGTAGGCACGTTCGCGAATAATGTTAATGTCTGAAACCGCTTCGTTTGTATTTCCCATGTTGAAATTCGCTTCAGCCCGCATCAGGTAAGCATCGGCCAAACGGAAGATCGGGAAATCGGTACAGGCATAAGCTGCATTGTAATTTGCCGGTTGCGATCCGTCGTGATTTAACGCAGTGAATTTATAAACTCCAATTCCGTAATCACCACTCGATGAGGCACTCGGGATATCGAGACTCAGTTTCATTTTCATGAAGGTGCGCTTATCTTTGGCTTTCGAGAATTCCACATCCGTCATATCAATCGGGCCGCCGTATGTAGCCAGTGTATCCACTAAAATATTCATGAAATCTATACGGGCACGGTTACCATTCCAGTTGGTGTTCGATGTTAAACCGTGGTAATCTTCTGCCCTAATGTAGGTTGCATCGCTGCTCGATTCAATAATAAAGGTGGTTCCAACATAACCTTGTGTATGTTCACCATCTTGTTCCCAGGCAAAAATCATCTCGGGATTAGTGGGATAATCATTATCGGCACTAAAGTTCTGACGATAATCTTCGGCTAAAGCATATGCTCCGCTGTTAATTACCTTATTGCAATACGTTTTACAGTCGTCCCAATGTGCGGTTCCGGTATAAACTTCTGCATTCAGATATGTTCTGGCTAAAAGCATCCAAACAGCACCTTTGTCGGCTTGTGGGTACGTTCCGTTGCCGGCCTCGGGTAGAATTTCCTCGATAGCTTTTAATTCCGATAATACATAATCGAACAATTGTGCGCGTTGAATTTGTTCAGGGTAAAATTTACCTACTCCATCTTCTTCGGTTGTATACGGAGGATTTCCGAAGAGATCCATGAACCAATAGTAAGCCAGTGCTCTTAAAAAGCGTGCCTCGGCATTGTATTGAACCACCTGAGGATCTGTATCGTCTTTGGTTAAGGCGATAAAATCGTTAGCATAGGTAATACTTAATCCCAGACGCTGGTAAAGTGCGGTAAGGAAAGGATTACTCGGACTCCAGGTTTGTGTATTCAAATCGGCAATACCTATGTCGCCCCAGGCGCAAATGGCTTCATCGGTTGTAATCTCCTGGAGGTTCCACAGTGCCCTCATCGTAGTAAAGAAGTTCTCGTCGGATGCACTAATATCGGCACCTCCATTTGCTCCCTGACCTGCAATAATGAAGCTGGCATAAATTTTTCCAAGAACCTGTGGCATATAAGCCGGGTCGTCTCCAAGGTTACCAGCCATAATTATATCTGGATCTTTCGGGGTTACATCCAAGTCATCAACACAGGCTGTCATCAGCACGGTCGATAGTAACAGTATAAATATTGATTTTAACTTATTCATTGCTAATTATTTTTAAGGGTTAGTAAGTAAATCCAATTCCTAACATAAAGGTGCGAGGACGCGGGTAGAAATTGTTATCTACACCACCCGATACTTCAGGATCGAGTCCGTCGTATTTCGTAATTGTAAATACGTTTTGAACAGTGAAACTGATGCGTGGAATCATTCTTCCGTTTAGTCCGTCCAGCGTGTAGCCGACGCTTGCATTGTCGAGTTTGAAGAACGAAGCGTTGCTCACTAAATGGTCGGTAGTGAACTGGCGTTTTACAAACTGCGTTTCATCGAGGTATTTTGGCATATTCTTCCAGTAACCAATCTGGTACATCTGGTCGTATGATGAACCGGCAGATACCTGGTTGTAAACGTAGTTACCCAGGCTGACGCGAGATGAGAATGAAGCATCGAAATTCTTATAACTGAAACTTCCCGAAAATCCCATTAACACGTCGGCTACCGGATTGTGATAAATGTATTTATCGTTGTTGTCGCCGTTCACGGTTCCACCTTCGCCCGACAAGTCAACATACATTCCTTCAATAGGTGTACCATCGGGGTAATAAACCTGTTTGTTTACAAAGAATGAATAAGCCGGATAACCAACGCGGGTAACCTGCATCACACCTGTCATGGCGCCACCGTAAAGTATTCCGATGTAATCAGGATCGTCGTTCAGCAACAATTTGGTAATCTTGTTTTCGTTGTACGAAACATTGAATCCGAAATTAAGATACATATCTTGTTTCGAAATGGCCCTCCAGTCGATTGAAAGTTCAATCCCTTTGTTTTCGAGGCTACCAACGTTGGTAAGCAATGTATTCGAAAAGTTACTGCCGGTGGGAACGGTTACAGTATTCAGGAGGTCATCGGTAACACGTTTGTAGACGTCTATTGACCCCATGATTCTGTCGTCCATGAAACCGAAATCAAGCCCAATGTTTTGTGTAGTCGTTTCTTCCCACTTAATGTCGGGATCGTAGGCATTCGGACGTAAAGTTGGTTGAAATTCTCCATTAATCGGGTACCACGAGCCATCCGAAGACGAAGTATAAGTGGCCTGTGCAGGATAATCTGAACCAACACTTTGCTGTCCGGTTACACCCCAGCCCAAGCGAAGTTTCAGGTTTGAAACAAAATCAACATCTTTTAGAAAGTTTTCGTTCTTAATTTTCCAGGCAAAGGCTGCCGATGGGAACAATCCCCACTGGTTATCGCCCTGGAAACGAGAAGAACCGTCGTCGCGAAGTGTAAAAGTCACCAGATATTTGTCAGCCAGTGTATAGTTTACACGGCCAAAAAACGAAACCAGGTAATTTTCTGAAATGTAGGAAGATTCAGGTTGGCTGATTCCTTCCCGGTAATTTCCACCTTCGCGCTGGAAATGCTGCCATGAATAACCGGCGGTGATATCAACAACACTGTTAATGACATCGATATCTGATTTATAATTCAGATAGAAATCAAGCAGATCGTTAGAGTATTCAGACCAGTATGTACTTATCATACCAACGGTTTCTCCTGTTAACGTCGAAGGTGATGTTTCCGGGCGGTTGTTGTGACCATCGCCTTTTGAGTGATCAGTCGCCAAATTAAGGTTGGCGCTTAATCCATTCAGGAATGGAATTTTATAATCGAATTGTGCATTAGCAACAACTCGTTTCACATTAGACTGATTATCAACAGCCATTAATTGTTCAACCGGGTTTGGAGTCCCGAGATTGGCTCCGTAATTTTCCCACTGGAAATAACCTGCTGATCCGGTTTGGCTATCATCGTATATAGGTTTCGTTGGATCCATACTCACTGCCGAACCGATTGCTCCCGAATCGCCAAAGTTATTATCTGTGGTCATTCCTTTTACATTTAGGTTAACTTTCAGATCGCCTTCGAGTAATGTTGGGTCGACACTCAGCGATCCAGTCAGCCTTTTCATAAAGGTATTTTTTAGGATACCGTTTTGGTTGGAATAACCAACAGATGCTCGGTAAGGGATATCATTAAACGAACCTGAAATACTGACGTTATCATCCTGCGAAACTGCGGTATGGAAAATCTCATCCTGCCAGTTGGTATTGGCATTCCATAACAAATCATAGGTTTCGGGAGAATAAAGATCTGGCCTACTGTGTGCGATTTGCCTCATTTCGTCGCCCGAAAACACATCAACGTATTTTACCGGAGTTGAAACCGAGGTATTGATATTTGCAGAGATTTGCATCGGACGACCGGCTTTCCCTTTCTTAGTGGTTATTATGATCACACCGTTGGATGCACGTGAACCGTAAATCGCGGTTGCTGATGCATCTTTTAAAACGGTCATCGATTCTATATCGTTTGGATTCACAAACGATAGGAAGTTGGGACTTCCGGAAACAGCTCCATTCCCGATTGGAATGCCATCGATAATGATCAGCGGATCGTTTGATGCGTTCAAAGATGATCCACCACGGATACGAATAGTCGATCCCGCTCCGGGAGCACCACCTGATGAAGTAATTACAACACCTGATGCTTTACCTACTAACAAGTCTTGTGGTGAAGTAATATTTCCTTTATTAAAATCTTCGGAGCTAACAGCAGTGACAGAACCGGTAGCATCTTCCTTTTTCACCTGTCCGTAACCGATAACCACGATTTCTTCCAGGTTTTCCATGGACTGTGCCAGTTGCAGATCGATCACATTACTTGTTCCGATAACCACTTCCTGCCCAGTGTATCCGATAAAGGAAAATACAAGTGTTTGTCCCTCCTCTGTTTTGATAGTGAATTCGCCATCGAAATTAGTTATAGTACCATTAGTAGTACCTTTTATCACAATGGTCACACCAGGTAAAGGTTCGCCGCTGTCAGCGTCTGTAATTTTACCAGTAATTGTTTTCACCTGCGCATAACCGAGACCAAAGCTCAGCATGGCAACCAAAAACAAGACTACTTTAAGGTTTTTACGAATAATCCTCATGTTAATTTTTATTAGTTTATGATCTTTAAATTTCAGTTAAATAATCTTCAACTTTAAATGGCAAAAAATCAAGGTTTTAAGGTCGTCTCATATTCAACAAATTCAAATTCTCGGGGCGAATGTATAATAATTGTTAATAAAATTTCAGGCTTTTTAACACTCCGGTTTCTGCAAACGATTGCGGTGTCGTTTGCGCCCAACATGTTATAAAACAGGTGGTTACTGGTTGGGTGTAAATATGGATGGATAAGTCGTTGAAATTTGCTCGAATTGTGTATTTTTATTCCGATAAGAAACCTATGATCAGATGGATTTGAATTGCTGATCAGAAATCAGGCTAATCGAATAACATGAAAAGTGGACTCGTTACCATAAAAGATCTGGCTCGTGAGCTAAAAATTTCGGCATCAACGGTTTCGCGTGCGCTTAAAAATCACCCCGATATTAGTGAGGCGACCAAGAAGGCCGTACACGAACTCGCCGAAAAACTGAATTACCAGCCCAATGCAGTTGCACTTAGCCTCAAACAGCGAAGAAGCAATACCATTGGTGTGATCATTCCTGAAATTGTACATTACTTTTTTTCGTCGGTTATAAGCGGAATTGAAGACGTGGCTTACGACGCCGGTTACAATGTTATTATTTGTCAGTCGAACGAACGTTACGAACGCGAAGTGGCCAATGCAAAAACCCTGCTTGCCAGTCGTGTCGACGGGATTTTGGTTTCTATTTCGAAGGAAACTGAAGATTACAGTCACTTTTTTAACCTGCAAAACAACAATGTTCCGATGGTTTTTTACGACCGTATAGTTCCGGGATTGGAAGCTGACCAGGTGATTATTGACGATTTTGATGCAGCTTACCGTGTTACCCGCCATTTGATCGACAGCGGACGCAAACATATTGCCCATTTTGCCGGGCCGCAAAAATTGCTGATTGGCCGGCAACGCAAAGATGGATACATTAAAGCTTTAAAGGAATCAGGCCTTGAAATTGATGAGAGCCTTATTATTGAAGCCGATTCGTTTGAAAAAGCCAGGTTGGCCGTGATGCGCTTGCTCAATGAAAAGAGAGATTTCGATGGTATATTTGCTGTGAATGACTTAACGGCTATCGGAGCGATGCAAACGGTACAGAAAAAAGGTCTGAAAATTCCGGAAGAAGTAGCTATCGTTGGTTTTTCCGACGGGCGTTTTTCAGGAATAACCGATCCTACGTTAACTTCGGTAGATCAGCACGGTTACGAAATGGGATCTATTGCAACTCAAATGCTGTTAAAACGGATTACAGCTGAGGACGATTCCTATCCGGCAGAAACACGAATTTTAAATGCCGATCTTATCGTTCGCGGTTCTTCCCTATAATAATGCACACTTTTTAAAAACATGTTGTACAATATATTTTGTTTTATGCAAACGTTTGAAATGGGGTGCATAATCAATTAATGTCATGTTTTCAGTGGATTAGCTCCACTTCAGGTTTGGATTTCTGCACTATTCTGTTTTATATTTGTCTCGGCAAAATCAAGTTTTAGTTCAACTTCTTTTCAACAGCAAATTCCAATTGCTGTAATCTCTTATTTACATAATTACAGCCAAACTTAAAAGCATTTGTCATGAGTAAAAAACCAAGACTTAGCTTTTGGCAGATATGGAACATGAGCTTTGGATTCCTGGGCATCCAGTTTGGATTTGCCCTCCAAAACGCCAATGTGAGCCGTATTTTTGAAACGCTGGGAGCGAATGTTGAAGACATTCCAATATTATGGATTGCAGCACCGGTTACGGGTTTGATCATTCAACCCATCATCGGGCATATGAGTGATAAAACATGGAACCGACTGGGACGACGGCGGCCTTACTTTTTGTTTGGTGCCATATTTGCTTCGGCGGCACTCATTTTTATGCCTAATTCACCTGCACTGTGGATTGCAGCCGGCACCTTGTGGATCATGGATGCTTCGATCAATATTTCGATGGAACCTTTCCGTGCTTTTGTTGGCGACATGTTGCCCAACGAACAGCGCACCCAGGGTTTCGCTATGCAGAGTTTCTTTATTGGAACAGGTGCAGTAGTGGGCTCGGTCCTTCCTTATGTAATGACCAATTGGCTGAATGTATCAAACACTGCACCCGAAGGCATCATTCCTCCGTCGGTGCGCTGGTCCTTCTACATTGGCGGATTTGTATTCTTTCTGGCTATTCTCTGGACCATCTTTTCAACCAAAGAATATCCACCGGAGAAATTAAAGGAATTCGAAGAAGCCGAAAGACAGAGTACCAACAAAGAGGAACTGCTAAACGAGGAAGAAGTACATAGTAGCCGTTTTGCGCGTGTTGGTGGAATATTTGGTTTGATCGGTTTACTGATTGTGGTGCTTACGGCAACGATGCACATCGAAAAAGAATTGTACATACTTGGCGGTATTCTTTTGCTTTTTTTCCTGTTCATGATGATGGCTTCGGCCCTGAAATCACAAAAGAAAGACAAGAATGCGCTGGTGGAGATCTTTAGCGATTTGCTTCGAATGCCACTAACGATGAAACAACTGGCATTGGTCCAGTTTTTTACCTGGGTTGGTTTGTTCTCGATGTGGATCTATACCACTGCAGGTGTTACCAGTCATGTGTACGGTGCTACCGATCCCACAACAAAAATTTACAACGATGGAGCCGATTGGGTAAATGTGTTGTTCGCGGTGTATAACGGCGTTGCTGCACTGGTGGCATTCGCATTGCCTGTTCTGGCCAAATATACCAACCGGAAAATCACTCACTTTATCAGTTTGGTGATTGGAGGAGTTGGCCTGGCATCCATTTATCTGTTCAAAGATCCGACCTGGCTCATCCTGCCTATGATAGGAGTTGGCGTGGCCTGGGCAAGTATTCTTTCTATGCCTTATGCCATTCTTACCGGCTCGTTGCCATCGAACAAAATGGGAATTTACATGGGGATTTTTAATTTCTTTATTGTAATTCCTCAAATTCTGGCAGCTACAATTCTTGGTTTTATGGTAAAAGACCTGTTCGGCGGAGAATCCATTCTGGCACTTGTGTTTGGTGGAATTTCCATGGTAGTGGCAGCTGTTTTAGTGCTGTTTGTAAAAGATGTTTCAGCAGACAATTAAAATTTAAAAAAATTAAGATGAAGGATTATATAATTCATCACAACTGGAAAATAATCGAAGAAGGATTTAATCCTGAATACAATCGGATTTCGGAAAGTATTTTCAGTATTGGAAACGGCAAAATGGGGCAGCGGGCCAATTTCGAAGAGAACTATTCCGGTGATTCGCTGAACGGAACTTACGTTGCCGGTATTTATTACCCCGATAAAACGCGGGTAGGCTGGTGGAAAAACGGATACCCCGAGTATTTTGCCAAGATCATAAATTCAACCAACTGGATTGGGATTCGTGTAAAGATCAATGGCGAAGAACTCGATTTGGCAAAAGTCAAAGTTTTGTCGTTCACTCGCGAACTCGACATGCAGAACGGTTTGCTTTCGCGCCGATTTGTGGCCGAAATGAAAAACGGCAACCAGGTTGAAGTCAGTTCTCATCGTTTTGTAAGTATCACGGCTACCGAAATCGGGGCTATTCGTTATACGGTTAAAGCACTGAATTATTCAGGAGAAATACAGGTAATCCCCTTCCTGGATGGTGATGTGGAAAATGAAGATTCGAACTACGATGAAAAATTTTGGGTGGAAATCTCGCGCGCGGTTGGCGGTAACGAAGGTTACCTGACCGTTGAAACGCTAAAAACGCAGTTTCAGTTATGCACCGGAATGTGGTTTCAACTGATAAAAAACGGGGAAAAAGTAGATTCGAAAATTACGAACCGAAACAAAGAAAAATATGTGGAAGTTTCTCAAAAAGTGGAAGTTTCAGAAGGCGATGAAATCACAGTCGAGAAATTCTCATCAACAGTTTCGTCGTTGTACTATAAAAATGAAGAACTGGTTGAGAAAGCTAAAGAAGCGATCGATCTGGCGGCTGATGCAGGTTTCGATGTGTTGTTTGAAAGCCACAAAGATGCATGGCTCGAGAAATGGGAAACCAGCGATATTATAATTGAAGGCGATGTTGCAGCTCAGCAGGGTATCCGCTTCAATATCTTCCAACTTAACCAAACTTATTCCGGCGAAGATGAGCGTTTAAATATCGGGCCAAAAGGATTTACAGGCGAAAAATACGGAGGTGTAACCTATTGGGATACTGAAGCCTATTGTCTGCCATTTTACCTGAGTACTGCACCGCAAAAGGTTTCGAGGAACTTGTTGGTATATAGGCACAAACACCTTCAGAAAGCGATTGAAAATGCCGAAAAACTAGGTTTTACCAATGGTGCAGCCTTGTATCCAATGGTAACCATTAATGGCGAAGAATGTCACAACGAGTGGGAGATCACTTTTGAGGAGATCCACAGGAATGGTGCTATTGCTTATGCCGTTTACGACTACGTAAACTACACCGGCGACAAAGAATACCTGGCATCTTACGGTTTCGAAGTGTTACTCGGCATCAGTCGTTTCTGGAGCCAGCGGGTAAACTGGTCGGCCGACAAGAAGAAATATGTGATGCTGGGCGTAACCGGTCCGAACGAATACGAAAACAATGTGAATAATAATTTCCATACCAGCTACATGGCGGTGTGGACCTTAAAATATACACTTGAAGTGATCGCGTATCTGAAAACTGAATTCCCGTTTCTTTATGAAGAAATGGTAACCAAATGGAAGTTCAACGAGATTCAGGAGACGGAGAAATGGCAGGATATCATAAATAACATGTACTTTCCCCGCGACGAAAAGCGTGGAATTTATCTTCAGCAGGATGGATTTCTGGATAAGGATCTGACACCGGTTTCAGAGCTGGCTGAATCGGATCGACCAATCAATCAAAAATGGTCGTGGGACCGAATTTTGAGAGCACCTTACATTAAACAAGCCGATACCCTTCAGAGTATTTATCTGTTCCAGGAGAACTTCTCGGCTAAAGAAATAAAAGCGCATTTTGATTTTTATGAGCCACTAACCGTTCACGAATCATCGTTGTCGCCTTGTGTGCATTCTATTTTGGCAGCCAAAATCGGTTACCAAGAAAAATCGTACGAAATGTACCTGCGCACTGCCCGGCTTGACCTGGATGATTACAACAACGACACCGAAGATGGATTGCACATTACCAGCATGGGCGGAACATGGATGTCGTTTGTGATGGGGCTTGGCGGAATGCGCGTGGTTAACGGCGAGCTTACTTTTAATCCTTTCCTACCGGATAAGTGGAAGTCGTATTCGTTCCGAATCGATTTTGGCGGGGCACATTTAAAAGTGACCAAAGAAGGACAGTATTTTGTGATTGAAAATCATTCTGACTGCGATGTGAATGCGCTTGTTTGGGGAGATAAAGTAAGCATTAAAGGAAACGATTCCGTTCGTTTGAGAAAAGTAGCTAAACATATTTTATAAACTATTGAGATGAGACAAGTATTCGCACTACTTATTCTATTTCTGGCTCTTCATGTTGATGCACAAACAATCGATCGTGTAGAGCCACCCAACTGGTGGGCCGGTATGAAATCGGCCGATTTGCAGTTGATGGTTCACGGGACAGATATTTCGAACCTCGATGTAAGTTTCGATTATCCTGGTGTTGAGCTGGAGTCGGTGAGCAAGGTGGAAAATCAGAACTACCTTTTTATCGACATGAAACTTGCTAAAGACGTAAAACCGGGCTCCTTTGATATTGAATTTACAGAAGGGAAAAAAGAGGTATCGCGCTATAAATATAAACTTTTGGAGAGAAAACCGAATTCTGCTGAACGTGAAGGTTTTAATCCATCGGACGTGATTTACCTGATAACACCCGATCGTTTTGTAAATGGCGATCCATCAAATGATGAGGTGGAAGGAATGCGCGAAGGACTGGACCGGTACGATAAGTGGGGCCGTCATGGTGGTGATATCCGGGGGATCATTAATTCACTGGATTATCTGCAGGATCTCGGTTACACGGCAGTCTGGTTAAATCCGGTTCTTGAAAACGATATGCCAGGTTCGTCATATCATGGCTATGCCACTACCGATTTTTACAAAGTAGATGCGCGTTACGGAGGAAACGAAGAGTACCTCCGGTTAAAAGAAGAATTGGATAAACGCGATATGAAACTGATCATGGATATGATTTTTAATCATTGCGGATTGGAACACTGGTGGATGCACGACATGCCCATGAAAGACTGGATCAACAATTACCCGGATATAAAAATTACCAATCATCGCAGAACTGTTAATCAGGATCCGCATGCATCGGAAGTTGATATTAAGGGAATGGTTGAAGGTTGGTTTGTGACCGCCATGCCTGACATGAACCAACGGAATCCATTTCTTGCAAAATACCTGATCCAGAACAGTATTTGGTGGATTGAATATGCCGGTCTGGAAGGAATTCGTCAGGATACCTGGCCATACCCCGATAAATATATGATGAGTGACTGGACAAAAGCAGTGTTGAAGGAGTATCCCAATTTTAACATTGTGGGCGAAGAATGGAGTCTGAATCCGGCGATTGTTTCGTACTGGCAGAATGGACAGAACAACCGTGATGGTTATCATAACTATGCGCCAAGTATGATGGATTTTCCCTTGCAAAGTGCCGTTTCCGAGGGACTGAAAAATGAAGAAAGCTGGGGAACCGGTTTGATCCAGATCTATGAAATGCTGGCCAACGATTTTTTATATCCCGATCCGGAAATGCTCACCATTTTCCCTGATAACCACGATATGTCGCGCTTTTTTGTACAGGTGGGCGAAGATGTCAACCTGTTGAAAATGGGAGTCGCTTTTTTCCTGACTACCCGCGGGATTCCGCAAATATACTACGGTACCGAAATTCTGATGCGCCACGAAGGAAGTGAACATGGTGATATCCGTGCAGATTTTCCCGGTGGCTGGGCAGAAGATAAAGTAAACGCTTTTACGGGAGAAGGATTGAGCGCTGCAGCAAAAGACATGCAAAATTATGTAGCTACTATCCAAAACTGGCGGAAGAATGCAAGCGTAATTCATAGTGGAAAACTGAAACACTTTGCACCGGAGGATGGAACTTATGTGTATTTCCGGTATAATGAAGATGAAGCTGTGATGGTTATTCTGAATAAAAATGAAGAGGCCAAAACTTTAAATACTGATCGTTTTAATGAAGTGGTTGCTGATTATTCTTCAGGTAAAGAAATCATTTCAGGAAATACGATCAACGATATCTCAGAAATAACCGTTCCGGCGAGATCGGCATCAATCATCGAACTCAAAAAGTAAAATCATAAAAAATGAAACAATATTATTCCATTTTAATTCTAGTGGCTTTCTTGTTGGGAGCCTGTTCAAATTCAAATCAAAAAACGGTTACACCTGCAAGCGATGAAAATCCATTGGCCTGGAGCGAAGATGCTGTAATGTACGAGGTAAATGTGCGGCAATACACATCCGAAGGTACATTTAACGCATTTGCCAAACATCTGCCGCGTTTAAAAGAGCTGGGCGTTGAGATTCTCTGGTTTATGCCAATTCATCCCATTGGTGAGGAGAACCGCAAGGGAACACTGGGGTCGTACTATTCAATTCAAGATTATACAGCTGTAAATCCCGAATTCGGGACGTTTGAAGACTTTAAAACGTTGGTAAAACAGGCGCACGACATGGGCTTTAAGGTGCTGATAGATTGTGTGGCCAATCACACCTCGTGGGACAATGTTTGGATGAGCCAGCACAAAGACTGGTACACACAGGATTCACTGGGCAATGTTTTGCCTCCTAATCCCGATTGGAGCGATGTTGCTGATCTGAATTACAACAATCAGGAAATGCGTGCTGCCATGATCGATGCCATGGATTACTGGGTGGCAGAAGCCAATATTGACGGCTACCGCTGCGATTATGCGGGAGGAGTGCCAACCGATTTTTGGGAAGAAGCACGTGCATCACTCGACAAAATCAAACCGGTTTTTATGCTGGCCGAAGATCAGGATCACCTCGATTTACTGGAAAAAGCATTTGATTGCAATTACGGCTGGACCATGCATCATTACATGAATGAGATTTACAGTGGCGAAAAATCGGTGGATGACATTATGAGCTACTTCATGCAGGTAGATTCGACCTATCCTGCCGGAACTTATCCGCTGCAGTTCACTTCCAATCATGACGAAAATAGCTGGAACGGAACAGCCTATGAACGTTTGGGCGAGGCAGTGAAAACTTTTGCAGTACTTTCGTTTACAATTCCGGGAATGCCACTGATTTACAATGGTCAGGAAGCCGGATTGAACAAGAGACTTGAGTTTTTTGAAAAGGACCAAATCGACTGGAATCGTGATCCTTCGATGACGGATCTTTACGAGCAATTGATAGATCTGAAGCAGGAAAACCCGGCACTTTGGAATGGCGAAGCCGGAACTGATATCGTTTTTTATGCTACTTCCAATCCGGAAGATTTACTTGCTTTTAAAAGAGAAAAAGATAAAAATTCAGTTTTGGTAGTTATGAATCTATCTGAGAATAAACTCACAGGAAATGTTGATGTTGAGGCAGGAAATTACCACGAATTCTTCACCAATGAAGATATCTCTCTGGGCATTAGTGAGGATATTACTTTGGAACCATGGAATTACTTAGTTTTTGTTGAAAATTAAAAAAATGAACTCACTTTAAACCTTTTTTTAAAACCTTTGTTTTTAATAACAAGAATAAATACTCACCATATAGATGGTTTGGTTTTTGGTTTAGTTTAGGTTTAGGTTGATTTGAGAAAAGGTTGGTAGCTATACCAGCCTTTCTTTTTTTGCATTATTTCAAACCAAGTTTCTTTTTCTCCAGCAGCATTTCAATCGATTTCTTTATTCGGCGTTCGCGTGTTTCTGTGCGTTTGGCCATTTTTATCCAAATGAGATATTGCTTTTTGTGCGATTTTGGGAGTTCTTCAAAAAACTTTGCGGCTTGCGGATATTTCTTTAAGGCTGCTTCAAAATCTTCGGGAACGGTCAGATCAATTTTTGACGGAACGATCACTTTATCCCAGTTGCCGTTTTGTTTGGCGGCTTCTACCAGTTTTAATCCGGATAGCTGCATTCTGCCGAATTTCATCAACTCCGCAATGCGTTTTTTGTTCGATTCCGACCAGAGGCTGTTTTCTTTGCGAGGGGAGAATTTGCGGGCGTAACTGTCATCATCCAGCTTTTTTATAAGGCTATCGATCCAACCATAGCAGAGCGCTGTTTTTACTGAATCTTCGTAAGCAACGCCCTGTTTACCGGTGTGCTTCTTATAATACACCAGCCACAATTCGGTTTCTTTATTATGGTTCTCACGCAGCCAGTTTTCCCAATCTCTATCGGTTTCAAAATACCTGGTATTCATAATGTACCAAGTTACTAAAAATACACCCGCATTTCATAAGGGAAAGCGGGTGAGTAAAATAAGATAGTTTTCTGTTCTATTTAAATTCTACGGGTAGCAGGTATTTTACCGGAACCGCTTTCCCGCGTTGTTTGCCGGGCGTCCAGTCGGGCATTTCGTTGGCAATAGCATAAGCACCTTTTGCGGCTGCGTCATTGTCGTTTTCAACAACCTTAATATCTGTCACTTTCCCTTTGCCATTCACGGTAAATGCCACTTTTGCCTTCCCTTTTATTCCTTTTCCCTCGGCCAGTTTTTGCTGCATTTTTGCAATGTAGTTGTGCATCGCTTCAAAGCCGCCGGGGTATTTTGGCATGTCTTCAACAATATAAAATACCTCAGTTTCTCCTGGTTGATCGTCTAAAATATTCATCTTTTTCCCATTCACGTTTACCGTCTTAATTTCTGATTTAGATGGTGGCGGTGGCGGTGGGACTTCTCCGTTTGCCGGTTTTGCATTTTCTTTTGACGGAGGTGGCGGCGGAGGTGGCGGAAGTAATTGTTCACCAGAATAAGCTTTGTTGTATAGCACCTGAACGGCATCTTCCATGACGTATTTCCGGGTAAAGGCACCATTATTTTCTGTACCCGAAATAAGGTCAGAATAACTAACAACCTTGGTTTTCTTTCCTACAAAAGAAAGTACAATGTCTGAATTTTCGCTTACTTCCAAAGCGAATGTACCGTCGAGGTCAACCACTGTGCCTACTGTTCCTCCTTTTATTACTACTGATGTTCCGGGTAATGGCTCGCCTTCTTCGTCAAAGACAATTCCGGCAATTTTAACGGTCTTGTCAGCTTTCAGCAGCGTCGCAGTTTCAGTTGATGTTTCCTCTGCTTGCCCTTTTGAGCGGTATTCCGGCTCGGCAAAAGCAAAAAGCAACAGCGCAAGAACAGGCAATGCCCATACAAATTTCAGCCCCTTTAGCGGGGAAGTTTTCTTTTTCGTCATCATTTTTAATCGATTTGTGCTAAGAGCAAAGTTCAGGTTGTTGGTAATTCCAATAATCTGCATGCCCATCAGCTGGTTTACTAATAAAGCCTGGTAGCGAGCCACAGTGTGTCCCTGCGCAAGAACACCTTTGTCGGCCAGGTACTCATGGTTTTGTTTAATTGATCGTTCAAAGAGCCAAATAAATGGATTGAACCAAAAGATGACTGTTAACAGTTCTATAAAAAGCAGGTCGAACCAGTGATTCTCACGAATGTGCACTTTTTCGTGAGCCAGAATTTCCGGCAGGTCGTCCTGTGTATGAAACTTCGGATTGATAAATATGACATTGAAGAACGAGAAGGGCAGACCGTATTTTTCGTTCTCGATAATGCGAACACCGTTAAATGATTTTATCCGGTGCCTGATCATTAATGCGAATAATACTCCTGTTTGTATGAGTAATCGCAACAGAAATATTGAGGCTCCGGTAATGTATACAATCAGCAAGGCATGCTGCCAGCTAAATGTTGCTGTCGTTTCGTCGGAACCTGCAAAAACCGGGATGTTTTTAAACGTGTCGGAAATGGTTTGAATAGCGGGTTTTGAAGCATTTGTTTCCACCAGTACCTCGTAACGGACTGGAATAAACGGAAGTACAATAGCCAGCAGCAGCGAACCAATCAGAAACCAGCGATTAGCCGAATGAAAAGTTTCGTGCCTCAGGAAAAACCAATATACCATGTAAAAAAGGGCAATTCCTCCTGATGCATTTAGCAAATAGATTAGAAGCGTTTCCATGGTTTTTGTTCCTTTGTACGTTTTAATTCTGCTTCAGTTATCTTCAAAATTTGTTCCAGTTCTTCAACACTCAGGTTGTTTTCGCGGGCAAAAAA
This sequence comes from Maribellus mangrovi, assembly GCF_037646455.1. Taxonomy (NCBI): domain Bacteria; kingdom Pseudomonadati; phylum Bacteroidota; class Bacteroidia; order Marinilabiliales; family Prolixibacteraceae; genus Maribellus; species Maribellus mangrovi. The sequence continues at coordinate 1,794,358 of NZ_JBBIXN010000001.1, forward strand.
GGTGGCCATTTTTGGGAATGAGCCGTTAAAATAATTTTTGACCAGCGAGGTGAACTGAAAACCGGTGTATTCTTTTTTAGAAACCAGCGGCGAAAAAAGGTTAACGTTACCCACCTTCCGGCTTTTAACAAATTCTTTTTTTTCGAGCACCTTTAATACGGTGGCTACCGTAGTATAGGCCGGACGTGGTTCATCAAATCCATCTACCACATCTTTTACAACTCCTTCATTCAAATCCCAAAGAATTTGCATGACTTGCTCTTCGGCTTTTGTTAACTGCTTCATTTATGATTTTTCTTTGTTCAAAAATTCTATTTAAAACTTCCTACTACAAAAATAGTATTTAAAAATTAGAATTAAAACTATTTTAATAAAATAAATACTATAAATATAGTAAAGATTAATAGGTAATAAAAAAACCACCTGAAAATCAGATGGTTTTGATCTATTTGTTTTGATCTTTAATTATGGCCAAACAATGTCGACCGAAGAAATTGAGATTTCTTCGATATTGTATAGTAAGCTATTTCCCGCATCCGGTTCGAAGGAATATGCAAGGATTTCAACTTTATATGTTTTACCGCTTTCAGGTATTTGTGAAACTGGCCAGAATTCGTAAATGGTTTGCGCATTGTTCAAAAGATCTCCCGTGAATAAAACCTCAAAGTTTTCATCTGCTAAACGAACTTGATAAGCATCGGCTTCGGCTACCAACTGCCATTCAATACGAACTTTGTTGTTATTGGCATAAACGGTATCAATGGTTGCAAAATCGATGTCGTTGAAGCTTGCTGATTCGACAAATTCATGCTCAATACCCTCGTTCTCTACAGTAAAGTAAAATGTGCCCAATTCGGGAACTGATGGGGTGAAATCGCCAATTGTGGGTAAGTGGCTGTAAAAATTAGTTTGAGGAATTGGAGAAAGTGTTAATGTTTCTCCCTCGGGAAGTGTCACCGAAGCTGAACTCATGGGTTGATTGGCGTATACGTAAAAAGCTCTTGCATAAACGGCGTCATCGTTAAGTTGTCTTTTCAAGACGATAACTTCGCCATTTCCGTCAAAATTGTCATTTTCTGTGTCGTCTTTACACGACGCAAGTCCTGCAACAATAAATAACAGGATAAATAATTTTCCAATTTTCTGAAGTGTAATCATTTGATTGAGTTTAAATTCCGTTACTAAAATAAGTAAGATTTACTTACTTTCTGTCTCTTTGTGTACTATTGATGCTAAAAGTTTAAATTGGTTGCGTGCAGCATCTAAAAATTATAAACGAAAAATCAGAGTAAATCATACGCACAGCGAAAGAATTGTATCAAAATTTGCTGAGAGAATTGTTTGAAAATATTCTTCAGGAGTTGTTGAGGTAGCTAGTTTCTAGTGTCTTCCAGAATTTCTTTTAAGATGTAGTCGGCGGTTTCAATGTTGGGGACATTCGGGAAGGTTAAGGTGAGTTTTCCGTTCGATTCTTTCATTTTACCCCGGGTTTTACCTTTATGAATGTGCTGAACTACTTTCATAAACATTTCCGACTGGTAGAATGCCGATTTTTGGTCGGAAACAAAATAGCAGATCATTTTCTTGTTCTTCAGGATCATCTTCTCCATGCTTAAATCGATGGCCTTCCAGCGTAATGGAAGAACATCGAGCAATTCGCGACTTTCAGCAGGTAGTTTTCCAAACCGATCCATCAATCCTTTTCTAAACGCATCGAGTTCCTGCTCGTTCTCGATGTTATCCAACTCACGGTAAAGCAGCATGCGTTCCGAGTTTCCGGGAATATAGCTCGAAGGGAAGAGCAATTCCATATCGGTATCTATCGTACAATCGTTCACATATTTTACATTCAGGAAGACCTGCGATTGCTGCTTGTCTTCTTCCTCGAACAAATCTTTAAACTCATCCTGTTTCAGTTCCTGGATGGCTTCATTTAGAATCCGGTGATAAGTTTCGAAACCAATGTCGGCAATAAATCCGCTTTGCTCGGCACCCAGCATGTTTCCCGCTCCACGTATGTCGAGGTCCTGCATGGCGATGTTAAAACCGCTTCCCAGTTCCGAGAACTGCTCAATGGCCTGTATGCGTCTTCGCGCTTCGGCACTTACCGATGAAAGCGGCGGGGTGATGAGGTAACAAAATGCCTTTTTATTCGACCGGCCAACACGTCCGCGCAACTGATGCAGGTCGCTCAAACCAAAGTTTTGTGCCTGGTTAATGATGATGGTGTTCGCATTCGGAATATCGAGCCCCGATTCAATAATGGTAGTGGCGATCAGCACATCGTACTTTCCGTTAATAAAATCGAGCATCACTTTTTCAAGTTTGGGCCCATCCATTTGCCCATGGCCAACTGCAGTTTTTACACCCGGAACAATGCGTTTGACAGTGTCCTCCACTTCGTAGATATTTTGTACCCGGTTGTGGATAAAGAATACCTGTCCATTGCGGTCGATTTCGTAAAGAATAGCTTCTTTGATGATCTGCTCGTTAAAACCGTGTGCTTCGGTAACAATCGGGTAGCGGTTGGGCGGCGGTGTTTGAATGATCGACAGGTCGCGTGCTCCCATCAGCGAAAACTGCAATGTGCGTGGAATTGGAGTTGCTGTTAAAGTCAGTGTATCCACATTAACTTTAAACTGTTTGAGCTTTTCCTTTACCGACACGCCGAATTTTTGTTCCTCGTCGATGATCAGCAGCCCAAGATCGTTGAATTTTACGTCTTTGCTCACCAAGCGATGAGTTCCAATAATAATATCCACTTTACCATCGGTAACTTCGCGAAGTGTTTGTTTAACTTCGGCCGTTGATTTTAAGCGACTAACGTATTCAATACGCACCGGAAAGTCGGCTAAACGTTCTGAAAAAGTTTTGTAGTGTTGCAGCGCCAGAATAGTGGTTGGCACCAAAACGGCCACTTGTTTACTGTCGGCCACGGCTTTAAAAGCTGCGCGAATCGCAATTTCGGTTTTCCCAAAACCTACGTCGCCGCACACGAGTCGGTCCATGGGCATGGTTCGTTCCATGTCGCTCTTCACGGCAGTTGTTGCTTTTTCCTGGTCAGGTGTATCTTCGTAGATAAAAGAGGCTTCCAATTCGGTCTGCAGGTACGAATCGGGTGTAAAAGCATACCCTTTTTCGGCTCGTCGTTTGGCATACAGGGCGATCAGTTCTTTGGCAATGTCCTTCACCTTCGATTTGGTGCGGTTTTTCATTTTCTGCCAGGCAGCCGTTCCCAGTTTGTTGATGTTGGGTTCGCTGCCATCCTTACCCTTGTATTTCGAAATGCGGTGCAGCGAATGAATACTCACCAGCAGCGAGTCGTTGTCGCGGTACACCAGACGGATGGCTTCCTGCATTTTACCGTTGACTTCGGTTTTCGCGAGCCCGGCAAATTTCCCGATCCCGTGATCGATATGTACCACATAATCGCCTGGGTGCAATTTATTCAGTTCTTTTAATGAAATGGCTTCACGCTGTGCTTTCCGGCTTTTTAGTTTGAAACGGTGGTAACGCTCAAAAATCTGGTGATCGGTGTAAACACAGGTTTTTGTCTCGTGATCGATAAATCCTTCGTGCAAAATAAAATTCACCGGCGTGAAATTCACATTTACATCCGTATCTTTAAAAATGGATTGCAGACGCTCGATCTGCTTTTCCTGGTTGGAAAGGATCAAAATCCGGTAGCCGCTTTTCTGGTGCTCCTTCAGGTTTTCGGCCAACAACTCGAAATTCTTATTGAAAACCGGTTGCGGCGAAGTTGAGAACTCAAAACGTTCGGTAGCTTCAAAAGTGAGGTCGAAACCAAAATCAAAAAGGCTAAGACCGTTTAACTGTTTTTGCAGATTGTTAGCGGTGATCATAAGATCAGCTATATTTTCCTCTTCGCGAGCCAGCAGGGTTTGTCGGTGGATCTCCGAAATCCGGTCGATGAATTGATTCAGATTATTGCCCAGCCAAATGCTTTGCTCACCAATAAATTCAGCCAGTGATATTCGTTGTCCCTCAACATTATTGTTTTGGATATTCGGAACAATTGTGATGGAATTTAAATTTGATTTCGACAATTGGTTTTCGATGTCGAAGCTGCGGATCGAGTCAATTTCATTTCCGAAAAAATCGATGCGATAGGGATCTTCGTGCGAAAAAGAAAAAACGTCAACAATACTTCCCCGCACTGAAAATTGCCCCGGTTCGTAGACAAAATCCATGCGTTCGAAACCGTATTCATACAAAAATTCATTAATGAATTCAATGGAAAGTTTGTCGCCGGTTTTTACCTGCAAAGTATTGCTTTCTAGGCTTTCGTTCGAAATTACTTTTTCAATCAGTGCTTCGGGATAACTGATTACCAAATATGGTTTGTCAGCGTTTGAAAGCACATTGAGGACTTCGGTGCGTTGTACTACATTTTCCTGTTCGGGCTGATCGTACTGGATAGAACGTTTGTAAGAAGCCGGAAAGAATAAGGTATCGTTACCAAAACCGAGGTTGTTCAGATCGTCGTAGAAATAGGCCGCTTCTTCACGATCATTGAGCAGCATTACAAAGTTTTTACCGGCCTTTTTAAATAGCTTTGAAAGTAAAATAGTTTTGGAAGAGCCAATAAGCCCATGCAGGTGAAGCTTTTCACCCGGGGGGGTATTGAGTTTTTTAGCTACCTGCTCGAGCCTCTTATACCCCTCGAAATATTTCAGAAACGATGTGGTTTCCAAAAATCAGAATTTTGGGCAAAGATAGGTTTTACAAAAAATTAGTGCATAAAAAAAGGAGCAAATTTGCTCCTTCATTCTTATTTGTCTTTATGTTTGTTTGGCTTGAAATGATATAACAGCGTAAGACTTCCATTGCTAGTCAGAATGGCTAACTTATCGGTCATAACTTCTTCCATTTCATCCCCATAAACATTTTCACGCATTGTAACGCTAAGAAATACAACGGGATTAGCGTATTCCATAATTGGATTTTCCGGATCAATTTTAAACTGGACTTTACGAATGTAATTTCCAATAGGTGTAATCTTTATGTTCTCGATTCCGGAATTTAAAGTGAACACGGTGTCTTTAGATACTTTCCCATTTTCATCTTCAATTGTAGATGTCAGATAAATATCAATTTCGTAGTTTATAATTTTTTCAGTTTGCGCAAAACTTTTAGGAACAGACAAAATCATCAACAAAAGGACCAAAAGTCCAATAAATCTTAATTTTTTCATAATGAGAAATTTAACGGGTTTGCAAATCAATTACAAATTAAGAATTGTTTTTGATAAATTCCAAAATTTCGCGACTATCCTTTGTCACATCCACATCCGTGTTCTTGTAAACAATGTTTCCGTCTTTCCCAATAATAAAGGTCCAGCGGCTTGAAGTTACGCCCCGAACCAAGTCGAAACTTTCTCCATCTATTTCCCTTGTTATGCTGCCACCATCGCGGGTTGGTACACCAAATTTGTTAGCAATTTCACCGTGCGAATCTGACAACAGAGGGAAATTAAGGTTATTCGCTTTTTTAAACAATTTCAAACCTTCAACATTGTCGCCGCTTACGCCAACTACTACTGCGTCGGCATCATCGATTTCGTTGTGCATATCGCGATATGCACAAGCCTGAGCAGTGCAACCGCCTGTCATTGCTGCCGGATAGAAATACACTACAATAAATTTCTTACCAAGATATTCATCTGAATCCCAGGTAAAACCATCGTCGGCCACTGCCGAGAATGAAGGAGCTTTATCGCCAACTTCAAGGTCCTGAGCATACCTTACATTCAATAATATCGAAATAGTAGCAATCAGTATTAATATCGTTTTCATCTTGTTCTATTTTAAAAATTAATATCGTTTGCCAAGAAGACAAATGAAGGTGCTTTTTGTTTATACAGAATACCCGAACGGAATTGCTACTTTACAACATAAAGCGTTTTAAATCAGCCTGATTTTGATTAATTTTAAACAAAACGTTGAAAATGGGGCACGCATACGCATATCGCTGCGATCACTGTGGATATTCCGAAGAATTTAACCAGGGTCATGGTTTTTTGGTGCATTCGCAGTCGCTAAAGGAATACCTGAAACAACCCACAAAAATATTTCATTACAAAACACGCGAAGTGCTTCGAAAATTGGCAAAGGAGAAGGATGACTTGTTCCTGAAAGCCGGTTTTCAGATCTACAAATGTCCGCATTGCAAAACCCTGCGTGATAAAATTGAAGTGACTGTTTTTGATGGCGAGAAGGTAGTTCACAAAAGCGAGTTCAGGTGTCCGGCCTGCAGGTCGCGACTGAAACTCACCAATATTCATCGGTTGAAAAAAGCGATATGCCCGAAGTGCCGCAAGCGCACTTTCCACAGGGAGTATTCAAGTAACTTGTTGTGGGATTAAATTTTCTTTTCGCATTCTTTTTGGTACTCGAGGAATGTGCTGTTGCCGGGGTATTTTGTGGTAAGTATTTTAAAATGTTTTAGACCGGTTACCGGTTGATTTTCGATTTTCTGATACATGCGAGCCAGGAAAAATCGGGAAATGGTATTTAGCATTTCATTGTTATCGGCAGCAAATTCTTCCATTCGAACCAGCTTTTCAAGGCGTTGCTCCGAATTGATCTGGCTCGATAAAAAATTCACATCTTCAATATATTCAAACATGATAATGTAAACTTCGAGCAGCTTTTGTTCATCAGCAGATCCGGAAATATTGCCGGGTATAATCTCATTGATCAGGCTTCTCATTTCAGCACGCGTCGTGAGCAACCCAATCAGGTTCAGTTTCCTTTTTTCGTAACGCAGCTGGTACGATTTTAATAGTAGCAGGTGTATTTTTTGCTCATTGTTTTCGACTAATGTTTCATCTTGTTGTTTCAGCAGAATTTCAAGTTTTTTGGTGTTTTGTTTCGTTCTGTCAGTACGGTATTTCCACCAATGCAGATCGAGATTTAACAGAAGGTAATAAAATTCGTCGAGGTTGTTTTTTTGAATATTCAGCTCTTGTTCAGCAGCCTCCAGTTCTTCGTGGTAAATGAGGGAGAAAACGCTGTTGGCAATGCTGTCGGTCTTGCCCGCAAAACTTTGCAGGTGAAGGGTGAGAAGCAGGATTGAAAGCCAGACCGTTTTATTCATTCAATAACCGATTTGAATACAAATTACATGCTTTGAATGAAGTTTCCAAAATTGTGGCTAAACAGCATAGAACGAAAACCTGCTTTTATTTACACGCTTCAAGGTATACCACAAATTTCAGGTTTTCGAGTAAAGTTTTGCTGAGCCACTCAAAATTCACCAATGCTTTGTCGGGCTCCTTTTTATATTTTAAATGGATTTTTCCTACGAAGTAATTGCTCAGCGTTTGAACAATTAGTTGCTTTGATCGCGACAGTTTTTCCATGTTCCGGATGGCCTGATCTATCTTTGTGTCTTTATTCTTAACAAAAAATGGTTGGAGGAAATTGTCGAAATAATCGATGAGTGCATTGTACAGCTGAAATAGCTTTTGTTAGTTGGGAGGTAAAGTGTTGGCCTTAGGTTGAAACTCGCGAAACAATGCCATAGTTTGCTTTCGGGTTGAAATGGCGCCAATCAACTGGAAACGTTTGATTTGGTAGCGCAGCTGGTAAGAGTGTAATCAGCCGAATGACTTTTTCTTCGTCGGAAGCTGCATTTTCGTACATGTATTTTTGAAGTGTTTGCTCAAATTCAGGATAATTCGGTGTATCGGTTCCGGTTACATTTTTCCAGTAGCTGCAATCGATATCGAGCACGGCAAAATACATCGGATCGATGTTGGCTTCGTTCGCTAGTAAAAGGATTTGTGCTGAATCGTATTTCTGGTTGTAAATCTGCCGGAATATATTTTCAGCAACAGTGTTCTGAGCCGAGGAAATAATCGATAATGAAAATACAAATGATATGGTGCAAAGAAGAAACCGAATATTTATTTGGTGAATTCCAGTAACATCCCAAAATGAGGGATCCCGTCTTCGAGGTATTCTTCGGTGATTACAACAAATCCAAGATCCTCGTAAAATTTCTGCAGGTATTTCTGCGCGCTGATTTTTATCTTATCAGCTTTCCATTCTTCAAGAATATATTGCTTGGCTGCTTTCATCATTTCAATGCCCAAACCTGTTCCGCGTTCGGTTTCTTTCACAACTACCCGCCCGATGGAATAATCGTGAAACCGACTGCCGGGTTTTAGCAATCGTGAATACGCCACCAGTTCTTCATTCTTTTTTACAAAAAGATGAACCGCTTGTTTGTCGTGACCGTCCATATCATTGTAAACACAATTTTGCTCCACCACAAAAATCTCTGAACGGAGTTTCAGAATTTCGTAAAGTTCTTCGGTTGTTAATTCGGAGAAATGTTTGAATGTGAATTTCATGAATTAATTTTTAATATCTGCACGGCAAATTTAAACGAATAAACTGGCAAGCAAAGTAAAAGCCAGCCCGCACAATGCAATTATCGATTCCATCACCGTCCACGATTGCAGGGTTTGTTTTTCGTTCATTCCGAAATATCTGCCTACCAGCCAAAATCCGCTGTCGTTGACATGTGACAACAAGGTAGCACCCGATGCAATAGCCAAAACCACCAGTGCTCTCTGGGGATCGTTCAGTCCCAACTCATTAATCACCGGCGCGACAATTCCGGCCGCTGTTATCATAGCAACGGTTGCCGAGCCCTGCGTTACACGAACAATAGCAGCAAGAATCCAGGCAAGTGCAATGGGTGGGAGTGCAGAATTTGCCATCGATTCGGCCATCATTTTCCCGATCCCTGAATCCACCAATATTTGTTTAAGCACTCCTCCTGCTCCGGTAATTAAGATGATAATTCCTGCCGGGCCCAGGGCTTTGGTGCTCAAATCGAGTATGGTTTGTTTGGGCATTCCTCGTTTTACACATAAAACATAAATCGCGATTAAGGTTGCGATGATCAGAGCTGAAAACGGATGCCCAATAAATTCAACGCCTTCTGTAAGCATCGATTTTTCGATCACTCCTTTTTCAACAAGAAGAGAGGATAAGGTATTCAGTAAAATCAAGACCAGCGGGATTGAAATGATCAGGGCCACAACGCGAAACGACGGCAGATCTTTGTCTTTTTTATCTTCGCTGAAGGAATTTAAAAATTCGGCAGGAGGCAAAATGTGTAGCTTCTTTGAAATGTATTTTCCCCAGAACGGACCGGCAATAACAGCCGTAGGAAATCCCAGAATTACGCCAAAAAATATGACCCAGCCCAATTGGGCATTAAGAATATCGGATACTGCAACCGGACCTGGAGTTGGTGGAATAAAGCTGTGGGTGACTGCAAGGCCTGCCAACAGCGGAATGCCGTAGTATAGCAACGACTTTCCGGTGTCTTTGGATAAAGCATAAATGATCGGTACAAGGATAATAAAACCCACATCGAGAAAAACAGGAATCGCAACAATAAAACCGGTTATCACCATTGCCCAGCTTGCCTTTTCTTTGCCAAACTTTTTCACAAGTGAATGGGCGAGCGACAAAGCACCTCCTGAGCTTTCAAGCATCTGCCCAAAAATGGCGCCCAATCCAACCACAGTAGCAACGAAACCCAGCGTACTCCCCATTCCGTCCTGTATGCTCTGAAGAATATTTTTCAGTGGCATTCCGGTTAGAATTCCAACATAGATTGAGATGATAAGCAGCGTGATAAAAGCACTTATTTTTAATTTGAGCACCATGAAAAGCAGTAGAGCAACCGCTGAGGTGACCAAAAAAAAGATAAAAAATGTTGACATAGTTTTTAGGTTTAGTTTGCGTAAAAGTAGTTAGACCAGCCGGCCGTCCATATCTTTTCGTTCTTTTTCGGGTTGAAGCGGAAATTTTACCGGTTGATTGTCGCGTGTTGAACGGTAAATTGCAGTAAACAACTCAACTGTTCTTCGTCCTTCTTCACCTGTTACCAAAGGATCGGTGTTGTTCCTCAAAGCTGTCAAAAAATCATCAATCTGTTTCTCCATGTAATAGACAGTTGGATCAACTGATTGAAAAAAAGCAGAGTCTTCTCCCTTCCATTTTTCGAGGTATTGTTCTTCGCCCGGAACCGTCCAGATGTCGTTGACGGGAGGTTCAAGAATTCCAGACATGCCGGCAACAAACATGGCGCCGTCATCGGTTTGAACACCTAATGAAGCGCCATTGTCGCCATGTACATGTACTTTCCCGTAAATTCCGGGTTTGGTCGAGTTACTCACAATAATGTTACCTATCCCGCCATTTTGGAATTTAATGATGGCCACGGCCGTATCTTCCACTTCGATATAAGGGTGATTCAGGTTTTTCCAGACACCATAGACTTCGTCGATTTCGCCCATGTACCACAACAAAATATCCAGCTGATGCGGTGCCTGGTTGACCAGAACTCCGCCGCCTTCCATAAGCCAGGTTCCGCGCCATGCATCTGTATCGTAATATGCTTTATCGCGCCAGCCAAGTATATTTACCGTTCCAAAAACCGGTTTCCCGATTTTTCCATCGTCGATTGCGTTTTTTATTCGTTTTACCGGTTCGTACCAGCGCCGCTGACTAATTACTCCAAGCTTAACACCGTACTTTTTGCATGCACCAATCATTTCATCAGAATCCGTAAGTGTTGATGCCAGCGGTTTTTCAACCAAAACGTTTGCTCCGGCTTTAGCGGCTTCCAGCGTTGGTTCGAGGTGAAAAGGATGAGGCGTACAAACAATGGCCAGGTCAATTTCTTTTTCGGAAATGAGTTTTGATATGTCTGAAAAGGCCTGAACATTGTATTCTGAAGCGAAGTTTACTGCCGTTTCGAGTGTTCTGCTCCAAACACCTGATAATTGTGCATTAGGTATGTTCCGAATAGCTTTAGCATGAAGGTGAGCTACTTTGCCACAGCCCAGAATGGAAATATTGTAAAGATCTTTTTTCAAGTTGATTTGAGTTTTATGGTTTGTGTTGATTTTGGCATGGTGGAAAAGGCATTTAGCATTTTATGGTACAAGAATAACTTTCTTCAATCCGGCTTCTTTGTGGTACAATCGTTTAAACCAATCAGCTCCTTCTGAAAGAAGAGCAACAGCCGAGATCATTTCGTCAACCTGTATTTTGCCGGCTGAAATCAGCTGAAGTACCGTTTCGTATTCTCCCCTGATGGCACAGCTTCCCAGTACTTTTATTTCGCGGGTAACAACACTTTGAAGTGGAAAATCGATGCTGGGAGAAAGGTTGCCAACCAACACCACTTTTCCGCCCTTTCTGACAATTTCGATCGCATTTTTAACGGTCGGGCTAATTCCGACCGCTTCAAAAACATGGTCGACTCCGCGCTGATTTGTCCGGGCTAAAACTTCCTTCATCAAATCGTTCTTTTCCGGATTCAAAATGACTTCGGCACCAAATGTTTTTGCCATTTCCAGTTTCGAATCGTCAATATCGATCGCAAAAAGTGGAGAGGGATTAGAGAGAGCTAAAAGTTGAACAAGGAACAAACCGATCATTCCGGCTCCTACAACAGCAGCACTTTCTCCTACTTGAATTCCGGACTGATTAATGGCATGAAGCGCAACTGCAGCAGGCTCCACCATGGCCGCCTGTTCAAAGGTGACATTATCGGGCAATTTGTACAAAATGTGTTCTGGCACCGTTACGTATTCGGCAAAAGCTCCGTGCTTTTTGTATGTCCCAGGCGACACTCCAAGAACTTGTCGGTTCTCGCTTAAGTTGTAATGGCCATTCAATGTAAACCAGTCGTTTAGCGGATAAATCGTTGAATCGAATGTCACCCTGTCGCCAATATTCCAGCCTGATACTTCACTTCCAAGAGCTGTGATAATGCCGGAAGCCTCGTGTCCCATAATAATCGGCGGAATTCTTCTTCCTGTACTGCCGTCCATTCCGTGCACATCAGAGCCGCAAATTCCGCAGGCTTTTACCTTTACCAGTACTTCGTTTGTTCCCGGGATGGGTTCAGCAACATCTTGGTAAACCAGTTCATTGTAATTCTCGAGCACCAATGCTTTCATAGTTTAGTTTTGATAATTGGAATTAAATATAGATATATGCGTGGACGATAGCAAGTGTGGATTCGAACTCTTTTTTATTCCGCTAAACCGGTGTATGTTTTCCGTCCTTCTACTACTCTGTTTCGATATTGCCGTGGCGACATTCCCATTTTCTTTTTAAAATCTTTCGTGAAATAGTAAGGATCGGTGTAGCCCAGGTTGAATGATACCTCTTTCACTTTCATGTTGGTGTAATCGAGAAATTCGCAGGCCTTCAGTATTTTCAGATGCGAAAAGTAAGAGATGGGTGAGTAATTGGTTTCTTTACGGAAAAGTGTGCTGAGATAGGTAGGTGAATAACCAACTTCAACAGCCAGTTTGTTGAGCGTTAGTTTTTTGTGAAGGTTTTTGCCCAGGTAGTTGATTGCTCTGCGAACCACCGGATTCGATTCTTCTTCGAGATCGTCGCCGGTGCGGTTGGCATAAATAAAAGTGGCCAGCAGGTGTCCAAAACACAGGTTTATATATTCTAGGTTTTCGTCGTGAAAGCCTTTTGACAGGTTATTAAAAATCTCATCGAACAGCATTTCGCGGTTAGCCACCATATTGTTCACCGAAGGAATTAGGTTTCTGACCAGTGCAAATTCTTTCCCCAGATAACGCGCTTTTTTACCATCGAAAGCAGCCAACAGAAAACGAGAATCGACATCCAGCACCGAGTAGAATTTAAAGTTTTCGTTCTTGGGAATAACAAAGAACTGCTCTCCGGAAATCGGGATCTGCTCATTCCCGATCTGGACAATTCCGTCGCCTTTTGTGCAGTATGCCAGCAGATTGGCTGATAAAGTAACTTCTGAATTCCAGATGCTTCCGCTTTTTACTTCAATTTCGCCAATTTCCGTGAGGTACAGATCGCCTGTAATTTTATTGACTTTCTGCTCCTCGGTAAGCGCTTTTGGTAAGCGGTAATATCTTTTTTCCTGAATCATGCACAAAATTTGGATTCAAAACTCAATAAAGTAATATTTACCATCTTTTTCAAAGAAAATACTATTTTTTGAGTCCTCACTCACGAATAATTTTGTCAGCAACACGAACTATACGATTTTCAAATAAAAGAACGATGAGCGAGATTCTAAAACAAATTTCCGATTGTATTGAATTCGGAAAGATCAACAAGGCAGCTCCTTTCCCACCTCAAATGAAAGGTCAGGACGGAGCCGACGAACTGACAAGGCAAGCCCTGGATGAAGGTGTTTCGGCCCAGGATATTCTGTCAAATGGATTAATGATAGGAATGGAAAAAGTAGGGATAAAATTCCGCGAGAACAAGGTATTTGTTCCGCAGGTTTTAATGTCGGCCAAAGCTATGAGCACGGCGATGGTTCACCTGAAACCTTTTTTCCTTTCAGGAGCAGTGAAGCAAAAAGGAACATTTATTATTGGTACCGTTGAGGGCGACCTGCACGATATTGGCAAAAACCTGGTAACCATGATGGTTGAAGGTAACGGCTGGGAAGTGATTGACCTGGGAACCGATGTGAAAGCCGAAACTTTTGTTGAGGCGATGCGCAAACATGAAAACGCTTTTGTTGGACTTTCGGCATTGCTGACAACTACAATGGCAAGTATGGAGAAGATCACAAAAGTGATCCGAGAAGAAATACCAAACGCAAAAATAGCAGTTGGCGGAGCACCTGTCACACAGGATTTCTGCGAAAAAATTGGTGCTGATGTGTATTCACCCGATCCGCAGGGACTGGTGGAATACCTGAACTCGCAAGTGGCCTAATTAGACCCGAGATGATAAGTACTGAGTAGTGAGAGAATTCCAGTCGCTACTTTGTGCCTATTTTATCAGGACAATAAAAACAGTAATTTATTCAAATTGAGTTGATTGGAAAACCAGATTTTCTGAAATGGGAGAATTGCATTCAGTGTGATCTCAATACTCACGACTAAAATCAAAATACTAGTAAAATGAAAGGACTCGAACTCATAAAAAAAGCATTTCAACTGCAAGAAGTAGAAAGGGTTCCCTGGGTGCCGTTTGTAGGTGTTCATGGTGGATTTCTTACCGGAGTTGATGCGGAAACTTACCTGAAATCGGCCGACGAAGTAGTTAAAGGAGTTAGTAATGCCATTGAAGAATACGATCCTGATGGTGTTCCTGTAGTTTTTGATTTGCAGGTTGAAGCTGAAATTCTGGGTTGTGAATTGCAATGGGCACCTCATAATCCGCCAGCTGTGGTTTCTCATCCACTTGCAAATGGTACTTCAATTTCCGATTTAAAAATTCCGGATAGAACAACCGGCAGAATTCCTGTGATTTTGGAGGCTACTGAAAAATTACGGGCACAATACCCCGATTTGGCTTTGTACGGATTAATAACGGGGCCATTTACTTTGGCGCTTCACCTGCTGGGAACTGATGTTTTTATGAAACTATTCGAGGCTCCCGACGAGGTGAACGAGGTGATGGAATTATGTACGCAGGTGGGCATCAAAATGTCGGAATACCTTATCGATTCCGGTTGCGATATAATTGCCGTTGTCGATCCGATGACCAGCCAGATCGATCCAATGTCGTTCGAAACCTTTGTTACGCCTTTTGTTACGCGCGTTTTTGATTATGTGCGAGAGCGTGAAAAACTGAGTTCATTTTTTGTGTGCGGACACGCACAGCAAAATATCGAAGCCATGTGCAATTGTAAGCCCGATAATGTTTCAATAGATGAAAACATACCGCTTGATTTTGTAAAAGATGTGGCCCTGAAAAAAGGGATCAGCTTTGGCGGAAACCTGAAACTTACGGTTGTGCTGCTAATGGGCGACGAAAACGATGTGCGTGAACATGCCATTGAATGTCTCGACCAGGGCGGGAAAAAGGGATTTATCCTGGCTCCCGGATGCGACCTGCCTATGGAAACGCCACCGGTAAACCTGAAAGCAGTTACCGAACTGGTAAAGGACTCTTATCAGCAGGATGTGGTGCGTGCCATGGATAAAAAGGAAAGCACCCTCGAAGTATTTAACATGAAGGATTACGGGCAGGCTGATAAAGTGGTCGTGGATGTAATCACGCTCGACTCGGAATCGTGTGCGCCCTGCCAGTACATGGTTGAAGCCGTAAAAAAAGTGACTCCGCAATTTGAAGGCGTGGTGGAATGGCGCGAACATGCCATTAAAAAAATGGAGGCGGTAACTTTTATGTCGTCGCTGATGGTAAAAAATATCCCGACGATTTGTATCGATGGTAAGATTGCCTTTGTATCACAAATTCCACCCAAAGCCGAATTGATTGCAGCTATTCAGAAACGTATAAACGAGAAACTGAAGCTAAAGATCAAACAGAAAAAGAGTGAAATTCTTTTGCTGTGCGAGGAAAATGACGAGTGCAAAGGCATCAAAGAAAATATCAGGCGGGCCATTACCGAACTGGGCAAAGACGTAGATGTAAAAGTGATTTCGGACAAAGCTCAGATGGCCAATTTTGGAGTGGCTCAGGGGCCGGCCGTGGTAACCGTAAAATACAAGGTAAAATCGGAAGCTACCGAACCTTCGCTCGATGTGATAAAAGAGTGGATAAAAGAGTTATAATTGTATTCTTAACTTTGAGAGACTTTGTGTAATACTTAGTGATCTTTGTGGTTATTTGACCGCAAAGTCGCCCAAAGTTAGCTCTAAGTCTCACCAGGAAAATATAGATATGGGAAAAATAATCGATCAGATCAAACAGGGAAAGACAATGGTTTCGGACGGTGCCTGGGGAACTTTCCTTCAGCAAAAAGGAATGCAGCCCGGTGAATGCCCTGAAGAATGGAACATCTCGCATGCCGACGATGTATTCGATATTGCTAAAAGTTACATCGATGCCGGTGCTGACATGATTGAAACCAACAGTTTTGGAGGAACTTGTTTTAAGCTTGAAAAATACGATTTGGCCGATAAAGTTTTCGAGCTGAACAAAGCTGCCGCAGAGATCAGTAGAAAAGCTGCCGGCGATAAATTTGTGTTGGGTTCAGTCGGTCCGACCGGGAAAATTCTGATGATGGGCGATGTTACCGAAGAAGAACTGTACGATGCGTTTAAAGAACAGTGTCTTGGTTTGGAGGCGGGTGGTGCCGATGCCATCATGATTGAAACCATGACCGATTTGGATGAAGCTCGTTTGGCAGTAAAAGCTGCAAAAGAAAATACCAAATGCGAGGTATTTTGCACCATGACTTTCGAGAAAACCGTCGATGGTGAGTTCCGTTCCATGATGGGAATTGCTCCAACCGACATGATTCCTGCATTGATTGACGCCGGTGCTGAACTGATTGGTGCCAACTGTGGAAACGGCATTGAAAACATGATCGGAATTGTGGAAGAAATTCGCAAAGTAAATCCTGATATTCCGGTACTGGTGCATGCCAATGCAGGAATGCCCGTTTTTAAAGATGGCGAAACTGTTTTTCCGGAAACACCCGATGAAATGAGTGCGCTTGTTCCTAAAATCCTGGCCGCCGGTGCCAACATTATTGGTGGCTGTTGTGGAACCACTCCCGATCATATTTGCCGTGTTAGGGAAGAACTAAACAGAATAGAAGAATAGTATTATCTCTAAGTTCTTGTTATTGTGACTGCAATCAAAGGAGGCTCAATAAATATTTAACAATATTATTTTTTCATTTCGGTCAAGAAGCGTTATTTTCATGCCAACCAAAATGAAATAATACCGATTGTTATGAAAAAAATTGCCCTGTTTGTCTTGATTGCCTTTGTTGCTTATTCATGCACAAAAACCGAACCCGTTACCATTAGCGGAAAAATCACGAACTCAAATCAAAAAACAGTACTGCTCCACATTGATGTTTTAGACCTGACTGATACTTTAACCTTAGCCGAAGACGGAACATTTTCAACACAACTTAACTTAGATGAAGAACACCTGGCAACCTTAAATGATGGAAATTTCATCTTCACACTTTTCTTAACTCCCGGTGCCACCATAAACATAGATTACGATGTTGAGGCGGCCAATAAAGAAGAAACTGATGCTGTTCAAATAACAGGAGAAGGAAGTGAGCCTTCTGCATTGATTGATAAACTGGAAAACAATAGCATGAATTATGGGATAGTGGATCTATTAAAAATGCCTGTTGATAGTTTTTCGATGATCATGTCTGAAGAAGATAAAAAATGGTCGGATGCAATTGAAGCTTTTGAGGTGGAAAATAATCTTTCTGAAAAATTTGTAAGCTTAGTCAGTTTAAAGGGAAAAGTTGATTTAGCGCAGAAGTATAACTATTATATCAGGCTGCATAACAGATATGCTCCGGCCGATACAACTCCAATCCCTGTTGCATTTCAGGCTTATGTTGATGAGGTTCCGCTGGATGATTATGAGGCTTTTAATGAACTCAGAGATTATAAATTTTATGTGATTTCCGGAATCCAGCAAGAAATCAATGCCGGGTTAATGGAAGATTCAACTTTGACAAGAGGTTCCGGGGCCTATTATAATGCAAGCATCGACAAGGTGATAGCACTTGATGTTCCCGAAGAGGTAAAGAATGAAATTGGGAATAGTACACTTTCGAGCTATACCTATATGCCCGATTCTATTCAGGAGATTTACAGGGCCCGTTATAAGGAATTGCTTACAAAAGATTCATACACAAAGAAATTTGAGGAAATTGTTGCTGTAGTCGATAAAACAAAATCGGGAACCATTGCTCCGTCTTTTAATTACGAGGATATCAATGGAGACATGATTTCTTCCGAGTCACTTAAAGGTAAAGTGGTATACATTGATGTATGGGCAACCTGGTGCGGCCCTTGCCGTGGAGAAATTCCATCGCTTAAAAAAATGGAAGCAGAGCTTCACGATAAGCCGGTTGCTTTTGTGAGTATCTCGATTGACGATGACAAGGACGCCTGGGAAAAGATGGTAAAAGAAGACGAGCTGGGCGGGCTACAGTTGTTTGCAGAAGGTGCCTGGCAGTCGGATATTACAAAAGCCTACGCTATTCGCGGAATTCCAAGATTTATCATAATAGATAAAGAAGGCAAAATAGTGAATGCCAACGCAAGTCGTCCGTCAAATCCAAAGACTAAGGAAAAATTGCTGGAACTGGCGGCCATGTGAGAGTTCAAATAAATTGAAATGAAAATAAGGAGTAATAGTATTTAAGCTGTTATTCCTTATTTTTAGTTTAAAACTTTAGTTCGACTTTAAAATAAGGTTTATAGTTTTGCAGGGTATGGCAAAAATTCCATTCCACATCATATCTGGTTTTTTGGGAAGCGGGAAAACCACCTTCCTTAAACAAATTTTGGAACAAACAGCCTCGAAACAGAAAGTGGGTATCATTCAGAACGAATTTGCACCGGCTAATATCGATGGAGCCGAATTGAAAAAATCGGGAGATGATTTTGAGCTGCTCGAGATAAATAACGGTTCGGTGTTCTGTGTGTGTTTGCTGGGAAACTTTATACGATCGCTCGAAAAATTCATCGACGAACACCAACCCGATGTAGTGATTATTGAAGCTTCAGGTTTGTCGGACACAACATCTATTTCGGAGGTGATTTCGGCTGGATCGCTTTCTGAAAAAATATTTCTGGCGTCGAATTGGTGCATCGTCGATGCACAGAATTTTGCCAAAGTTGGATTAATGAAGCAGCGCGTTAATCACCAGTTGCGGATGGCTGATGTAGTAGTGATCAACAAAACTGATTTGGTAAAAGGCAGTGCAGATGAAATGGAGCAGGAGATCAAAAAAATCAATCCTTTTGCTGAAATTAAACATTCAACTTTTTGTAACATCGATTTCGAAATTGGGAATCCGGCTGTTGACAAATTTTATTTTGGCGATGTGAAAGCGATGCCACGTCCCGAAGTGAATTCTATGGTCATCAAATCGTCGAAAAAGATTCGTCGCGAGAACCTGCAAATATTTTTGGATGAATGGGCGCCTAAATCCTATCGAATAAAAGGCTATGCAAATTTAAAAGAAGGAGGTACTGTAGCCGTTCAATGCAGCTTCAACGATGTTAAACTAATTGATGTGGAAGATAGTTTTCACCCCACCGAGTTGATTGCGCTAACTAAAGAGTTTACTTTGCGCGAATGGAACCGGGCGTTTAAGGCACTTTAGTTTCATGTTTAGGATTCAAAATTCTATCACATTCGCCCGAATAGTAAGGGTTTTATTTATGAAAATATATACATTTGTCAATATATATTGATAGATTAGAGCGACTAAAAACCGTTATTTAAACCCAAAATTAAATTGTTTGTAGAACGATTTTAAATTAGCTATTTTAGAACGCCTTTTTTGGGTATAAATCCACGTTCATCTACATTTGTGATTCGCTTCATAAACAGAGATAAACATTCAACTAAAATAAGATTAGATTATGAGCAAATTTTTAACTGCCTCGATTGGAAGGAAGTTTGTGATGAGTCTCTCAGGAATATTCCTGATGGCCTTTATTGCTGTCCACCTGGGCCTGAACTTGTTGCTGATTTTTGACGACAGTGGTGATTTGTTTAATGAGGGTGCTCATTTTATGGCCACCAATCCATTAATTAAAATTATGGAACCCATTTTAGGATTGGGTTTTTTAATTCACATTCTGTGGTCGTTTTTTCTGGAATATCAGAACTGGAAAGCACGGCCTGTAAAATACGCCAAAAAGAACATGAGTGGCGCGAGCTCATGGGCTTCAAGAAACATGCTTGTTCTGGGAGCTTTGGTTTTGGTTTTCCTGGTTATTCACATTATCGATTTTTTCTGGGTAATTAAATTCAATCCTGAAGAAATAGAACAACTGGCCAAAGGTGATTACGATTTGGTTGCCGGACAATTCAAGGAAAGTATTTTTACCGGTATTTTGTACATCATCGGTGGTATCCTGCTTGGTCTGCACCTTTCGCACGGCTTTTGGTCGTCGTTCCAGACTCTGGGTGTGAACAATAAGTACTGGTTGAAAAGATGGCAGGTAATCGGTCAAATCTATGCTATTGTTGTAGCCGTGGGATTTGCCATTATACCGCTTTATTTCATGTTGGGATTGTACAAATAAAAAGGAAAAGTTATGAGCATATTAGATAGCAAGATACCCGAAGGGCCATTGGCCGAAAAGTGGAACAAACACAAGTCGACTATTAAAGTGGTGAGCCCGGCTAATAAACGAAAACTCGAAGTTATTGTAGTAGGAACCGGTTTGGGAGGTGCTTCGGCAGCTGCTTCACTGGCCGAATTAGGATACAAAGTAAAAGCATTTTGTTACCAGGACAGCCCGCGCCGTGCACACTCCATTGCTGCACAGGGTGGTATTAATGCGGCCAAAAACTACCAGAACGACAACGACTCGGTATTCCGCTTGTTTTACGATACGATTAAAGGAGGTGACTACCGTGCACGCGAAGCCAACGTTTACCGTTTGGCTGAAGTTTCGCCAAACATTATCGACCAGTGTGTAGCGCAAGGTGTTCCGTTTGGTCGCGAGTACGGCGGATTATTGGATAACCGTTCGTTTGGTGGTGTGTTGGTCAGCCGTACGTTTTATGCCCGCGGCCAAACCGGTCAACAGTTGCTGATTGGAGCTTATCAGGCACTGAACCGTCAGATTGCCAAAGGCAACGTTGAAATGTACAGCCGCCAGGAAATGCTAGACGTTGTTAAGATCGACGGTAAAGCTCGTGGTATTATTACCCGCGATTTGGTTACCGGCGAGATCAAGCGATACGGAGCACATGCCGTGGTTGTTGCAACAGGAGGTTACGGAAATGTTTTCTTCCTTTCGACCAATGCCATGGGAAGTAACGGATCGGCTGCATGGCAATGCTACAAAAAAGGAGCATTCATGTCGAATCCTTGTTTTGTACAGATCCACCCGACCTGTATTCCGGTTCATGGCGACCAGCAATCGAAACTGACTTTGATGTCGGAGTCGCTGCGAAACGATGGTCGTGTTTGGGTTCCGAAGAAAAAAGAAGACGCCATAAAATTGCAGAAAGGCGAACTTCATCCGAACGATATTCCAGATGAAGATCGCGATTTCTACCTCGAAAGAAGATATCCGTCGTACGGAAACCTGGTACCGCGTGATGTTGCATCGCGTGCAGCTAAAGAACGTTGCGACGCCGGTTTTGGGGTAAATTCTGAAGGAAAAGCAGTTTTCCTCGATTTTAAATATGCCATCGAGCGTTTGGGAAAAGACGTAATTGAAGCACGTTATGGAAACCTTTTCCAGATGTACGAAAAAATTACTGACGTTGATCCTTACAAAGCACCGATGATGATCTATCCGGCCATTCACTATTCAATGGGAGGTACCTGGGTCGACTACAACCTGATGACTTCAGTTCCCGGTTTATACTCGATTGGTGAAGCCAACTTCTCCGATCACGGAGCCAACCGCCTTGGAGCTTCGGCTTTGATGCAGGGACTGGCTGACGGTTATTTCATTCTGCCATATACCATTGGCGATTATCTGGCGGATGAAATCATGACTCCGAAAGTGGATGTAAGTGCACCTGAGTTTGAAGAAGCAGAAAAAGAAGTGTCTGATCGTATCGAGAAATTATACAATATAAAAGGAACGAAATCAGTTGATTATTTCCACAAGAAATTAGGTCATGTAATGTGGGATTACGTGGGAATGTCGCGTAAAGCTGAAGGACTGAAAAAAGCCATTGAAATGATTAAGGAGATACGCGAGGAATTCTGGAAAGATGTTCGTATTCCGGGAGAACTTGACAATCTGAATCCGGAATTGGAGAAAGCCGGTCGTGTAGCTGATTTCTTCGATATCGGCGAACTGATGGCCCGCGATGCACTCGACAGAAATGAATCATGCGGTGGTCATTTCCGTGAAGAATCGGCTACTGAAGAAGGCGAAGCAAAGCGTAACGACGAGAAATTCACTTACGTTTCGTGTTGGGAGTACAAAGGAGAAGGTGCCGAGCCGATATTACACAAAGAAGATTTGGTGTTTGAGAATGTGAAACTCACACAACGTAGTTACAAGTAAGAATCACATCTCAGATTTATTCATTTTAAAAAATGTAAGAAAAATGGCTGATAAAATTTTGAAAGAACTCAAAATAAAAGTTTGGAGGCAAAATAACGCCAAATCCAAAGGAAAATTCGAAACCTATATTATCAATGATATTTCTACCGGTTCATCTTTTCTCGAAATGATGGATATTTTGAATAACGACCTCATTGAAAAGGGAATCGATCCGATCGCTTTCGATCATGACTGTCGTGAAGGTATTTGCGGAACCTGTAGTTTGTACATCAATGGCCGTCCGCACGGACCGGACACTGAAGTAACTACCTGCCAGTTGCACATGCGTAAGTTCAAAGATGGCGAAACCATTACTATTGAACCGTGGCGTGCCCGTGCATTCCCGGTGATCAAAGACCTGGTTGTCGATCGTACGGCATTTGATAAAATTCTGCAGGCCGGTGGTTTTGTATCAGTAAATACCGGTGGTGTACCTGATGCCAATGCAATTCCGGTGGCCCGTGAAGATGCCGAAGAAGCGATGGATGCTGCAGCATGTATTGGCTGTGGTGCCTGTGTTGCCGCCTGTAAGAACTCATCGGCAATGTTGTTTGTTTCGGCAAAAGTGTCGCATTTGGCCAAATTACCACAAGGTAAAGTTGAAGCCAAAACACGTGCTTTGAACATGGTGTCGAAAATGGATGAGCTGGGTTTTGGAGGTTGTACCAATACACGTGCCTGCGAGGTAGAATGTCCCAAAAGCATCTCGATTATGAATATTGCCCGCCTGAACCGCGAGTATCTGAAATCGAGACTGAGTAGATAAATTTGTTAATTAGAATAAATCAGAAGGCCTTTTCGTGACGAAAAGGCCTTCTTTTTGCACACTAATCCACAACCGGCTGTGCATAAGTTGGCTGGCGAACGACTTCTTTTGAAAGTCCGATTCTTTAAATTCGCAATAAACAAAGAGGATTTATGCCATACAGAAGATTACCCACAACGGACAAAGCACGCTTGCGTGCATTAGAAACAGCCCTACAGAAAGTGAATGAAGTCAGCGTAAAGAATATTCCTTTTGCCAGACATTCTGTCGAGGAGCTGCAAAGTGTAAAGACCCAATTCGAGAATACCCTGAAACACTATGAGTTGAACATCAATCAACAATCGGCAAATAATAAAAAGTACAAGGAAGTATTTGAGACCGCCAGGCTGTACCTTTCGCATTTTATGCAGGTATTGCTTTTTGCATCAGAACGCGGAGAGATTAACGGAGGAATTAAATATTACGGCAACCTGAAAGATTTAGGTGGCCGCATTCCGTCGTTAAATACTGAACGGGAGATTCTAGAATGGGGTAAAATTATGGTGGATGGCGAGCAAAAACGCGTTCGCGAAGGCGGTAGCGCCATTTACAGCCCATCGATTGCCTTGGTGAAATTTAAGCTCGAAGAGTTTAACGATGCTGCCATTTTTCAGCAGAACTTAAAACGGAACACGCTGCGTACTTTCGAGAAAATGCAGACCTTGCGAAAAACCACGAACGAATTTATTTCTCAGCTCTGGACTGAAATTGAAAATCACCTGGAACTGGAAGCCAAAACTCCTGAACAAAAACGAGAACTGGCAGAAGAATTCGGTATTGTTTACGTACTGCGCAGGAAAGAAAGGAAATTGCTGCAACAACAAAAACGGGAACTTAAAACCGAAGTTCAGGAAGAAGAAAAGGCAGAACCTGTGGTTGAAGAAAAAGTTGAGATGGAAGAGGAAATACCCGTTAGACCGCAATTTATACAGCGCGACTTATTTCAGTTTAATTAATCAATTCGGATAAAATATATTTCAACCCTCTTTTTCAATGGCTTCAACCGACAGTTGTTGTCCCCGGTTATCTTTTTTGATGATGTAAAGCAGCAAAACGATCATTCCCAAACTTATTATTGCCGCATAGTAACTGCCCGAAGTGGAGCCAAATTCTTCGACATCGGGAGTGATCAATTCGTTATTGATAAAGAACATGGCGGTGACTGCGATCGCGTTATTCAGGAAATGTCCTATAACTGGCAACCACATCGATCCGCCCCATACCAGAAGGTAACCAAACAGAGCTCCGAGCAAAGCACGTGGGATAAATCCATAAAATTGCAGGTGCATTGCACTAAACAATATAGCGGAGATCCATATCCCCCAGTGGTTGTTTCTTGTCATTCGGGTAAATATTTTTTGAATGACACCTCGAAATAAAAGTTCTTCGCCAATTGCCGGTAAAAGTGCTACCATGAATATATTAAAAGCCAGTCCGGTCAGGGTTTTTACATTCAGAAAAGCTTCTGTAAGTTCCGCTGCATTTTCTTCCGAATTTCGCATCCATTCTTCTACTCCGCTCATCCACTCAGGTAAACTCATGTTGCTGTTCAACACTCCGAGAAAATTGATAAACGGAGCCATGGCAAACATCAGTACCAAAACCAAAAGGAAGGTAGAGCTTCGAAATGACCTGTTCAAATACAGGTAGTTTAATGGATTTCCCAGGTACAGGTAACCTAAAATCAAAGGTGGAAGAATAAAAAGACCAATAGCCTGTACGGTTTGAAAAAATTTGAGAATGGCAATGGTTCCGGGATTGTCCAGATCGGTAAGGGTTGGCAAATTCAAGATGGAATCGAGCCCAAAAATGGGCAAAGCAACCAACAACGACAAAACAAAAAATGCCAGGAAACTGACCAAAATAACAAATGCCGAGAATAAAAGCTGCGGGAGCGGTTTCATGTCCCGGAATGCCGTAAATGCCATAGTTAAGAATTTGCGGTAAAGATAGTTTTTTTGGGTAAGCTCGGAAATGTGTCGGTCATTCCCTCGAAAGAGGGAATCTTAAACTTGCAGCAGATTCCCGTTTATGCGGAATGACCATGAACAGCTAGAGTTCTCTGATCTTTATATTTCTGAACATCGTTAGTCCGCCGTGGTCCTGCAATCCAATATGACCGCTTTTCGACATACCGTAATTTGGTGCTTCTGCCCATTTGCTCTGGTTTTTAAGCTTGAGCCATTCCGGCGACCAAAGTTCGTATTCAACTACCTTTTTACCGTTCAGCCAGTGTTCAACATGTGGTCCATTTACCAGAATTCGGGCAGTGTTCCATTCGCCAACCGGCCGCACTTCGGCATCAACCGGTGCATTCATCGCATAGTTGGCACCCGAGTACTGGTCTTTGTGCAATCCATCAGGCCAGCCTTTACCGTCGATGAGCTGGTATTCCGGTCCCGATTCGTAAATGGCATCCGTCAAACCTTCCTGAACGTGGTAAAAAATTCCGGAGTTACTTTGCGAATCGATCTTCCATTCGAGGCTAAGTTCGAAATTGGTAAATTCTTTTTTGGTAATGATATCGCCACCATGGTCGGAACCTACTCCCGAATTGTATAAAATTCCATCCTGAACTTTCCATCCCGTGACCGGACCGGCATTAAATGTTTTCCACATCGAATCCAGGCTGGTTTTCGTTCCGTCGAATAACAAGAACCAACCCGCGTCGATTTCTTTTTTCGAAAGACTGTTTATTTGTTGTTTAGGAGAACAGGAGGTGATCAGAAATAGAACGGCCATTACAAGGAAAGAAGAAGTGCACTTCATGTTAATTGGTTTTAGGTAAAAATCGAAGCAAAAGTAATAAAATCAATTGTCCCTTGTACTTCCAATTCAATGAAATTGTGCGGTTTATGATCGGGAAGCTAAACGATTGTCCATTAACACAAAAAAATTGAGGATAATTATCGGAATCGGTTTAATTTTATGGTTCAGATACTAAAATGGTTAGCGCGAAAAAAACGATAATAGCAATGATTCATGTGGCAGCTTTGCCCGGTACACCGGCCAATCGGCTGTCAATGAGCGAAATTGTTTCAATAGCTTTGTCCGATGCCAGGCTGTTGGTGCAGGGCGGTGTTGATGCCATTATGATTGAGAACATGCACGACCGGCCTTATTTGAACCGAAAAGTCGGACCTGAAGTTGTTTCGGCGATGACTGCAGTGGCCGCTGCATTGCGAAGAGAGTTCGATCTTCCAATTGGAATTCAGATACTGGCGGGAGCGAATCGCCAGGCTTTGGCTGTTGCTTATGCTGCCGGGCTTGATTTTATCAGGGCCGAAGGTTTTGTTTTTGGTCACCTGGCCGACGAAGGCATTATGAATAGCGATGCCGGAGAATTGTTGCGCTACCGGAAACAAATTGGCGCCGAACACATTAAAATTTACACCGACATTAAAAAGAAACATTCATCTCATGCACTTTCGGCCGACGTTTCGATTGCTGAAACCGCAAGGACAGCAGAATTTTTCCTGAGCGACGGTGTGATTGTTACAGGCAGTGCAACCGGAGAGAAAGCTGCCGTTTCCGACTTGAGGGAAGTCAGGAATTCCATTAAGATTCCGGTATTAATTGGTTCCGGTATCAGCGCCGAAAACCTTCCGGAATACTGGGATCTGGCCGATGCATTTATTGTTGGATCCTCATTAAAATTCAAGGGTAACTGGGAGAATGCTGTGGACGAACCCAGGGTAAAAGAATTGATGAGCATTGTAAATAAGCTGAGAAGCCGTATTGTTATTTAATGGTCGGGAAATCGATTGGAGATAAAATTTTTTCAGTATAAAGGAATAAAGTAAAAACATAAGCGTTAAATTCACACTTTTAAACCAGTATAAATAATCATAAAATGAAGAATTCGATCGTAATTTTGTTACTCCTGATTTTGTTTTCCTGTACACAGGAGAAAAAAATGCCGGTTGCTATACCAGCCGATAATTTCAAGACCGAAATTGATGGAAAGCCGGTTAGTCTTTACACTTTGAAAAACAGCAAAGGATTACTCGTTCAAATCACCAATTATGGTGGTAAGGTGGTGAATCTGTGGACACCCGACAAGAACGGGAATTTTGGAGATATTGTGTTGGGCTTCGACAACATTGAAAGCTATGAAAATACCGGCGAAATTTACTTTGGCTCGCTAATCGGTCGCTATGGAAACCGTATTGCACACGGACAATTTACAATTGGTGATACAACCTACCAGTTGGCTCAAAACAATGGCGAAAACGGCCTGCATGGTGGAATAAAAGGATACAACAATGTGGTTTGGGATGCTACTCAGCCCGATGACCATACATTGATTTTAACCTATCTTTCTCCGGATGGCGAAGAAGGCTATCCCGGGAATTTGAATGTTAAAGTTCAGTACCAGCTTACTGACGATAACGAACTAAAAATTGAATATTGGGCTACCACCGATAAGGCCACTCCGGTAAATCTGACTCACCACTCGTTCTTTAACCTGAAAGGAGCCGGCGAAGGTACGGTGAACGATCACATTCTCGAAATTAATGCGGATAAGTATACGCCGGTTGATGAAGGTTTGATTCCTACCGGCGAGCTGGCACCAGTTGAAGGTACCCCGATGGATTTCAGAACACCAACAGCCATTGGCGAACGTATTGATGCGGATTTCGAACAGCTTAAGTTTGGTAATGGTTACGACCACAACTGGGTACTAAATCAAGCTGGTGATGGACTGACTTCCGCTGCCAAAGTAGTAGAACCGGCTTCGGGACGTACCATGGAAGTACTGACCAATGAGCCCGGATTGCAATTCTATGGTGGTAACTTCCTTGATGGAACTGTTACCGGAAAAGAAGGTGTGCCATATGTTTTCCGAGGTGCTTTCTGCCTCGAAACACAACACTATCCTGATAGTCCGAACAAACCTGAATTCCCTTCGACTATTCTCGAACCCGGTGATGAGTACTATTCAATTTGTGTATATAAATTCGGGGTTGAATAAATCCTGCTAAAATATTATGAAGGCTCGGGTAGTCCCGGGCCTTTTTTGTGGCATGAAACTCGTCAATTATCTTTAGTCAGCTACAAATTTGCTTTGTACTCTGGCAATCCTCAGGCGATGATATCGTTGTAAAATAATCGGGTAGAAATTGCCGATTATATTTACAAGGGTCAGGAATCCCACAACTAACCACAGACCTTTGGCGAGTAAAAAAAACGAAACAAGTACGATGGAAACAAAACTGGCAAAATGCCCGAACTCCGATTGTTTGGATTGATAGATAAAATTTTGAAGTCCGGTTCGCGTGCCATCAAAATACTTTTTGCGGTTCTTTTTATGGCCCCAGAAGAAAATAAGTAAAGCCTTTCTGAATAAATCAACACCGAGTATTTGATACACTTTTTTCAGGGTGTCCGGATTTTTTAATTCGAAAAAGCTATTGGGTAAAATACGCCCGGTCGGCCAGGCAAATCCGGTAATGGCAAAAACACCCGTGATAAACATACTCAACAAAAAGGCCAGTAAAAACTGTTCACCGGTGCTGTATCCCGAACTTCCTGACGCAATTAACATACGCACCAGTTCTGCCGAACGGTACAGCAGGAACAGCGAGAAAAACGGAAACAGTATTTTTTTGAGTGTTTTCAAAATATTTAATTCTAACGGACAAGGATTGAGAATTGTTGAACCTAAGAATCATTAAAAATTAAGCCATATAGATTTGTTCCACGACTGAAATCTATATCTTGCGATGTTTATTAAAAAAACCACGCTAACCTTTGGCAGATAAAAAATACATAACAGCCGGGAAAATATTATTTACACTATTTTACATGATGTTGGGGTTTGCCTTCAGCCAGGCTCAGTCTGTACGGATTAATGAGGTTCTTTCAAAAAATTCCTTGCATTTTGATGATCTTGGCAATACATCCGATGGTTTTGAACTGTATAATTATGGTACGAGCGAGATTGATTTAAGTGGATGGTTCGTCTCGGATGACATTTTGGAACCCCAAAAATGGCAATTTACACAGGGACATATTGAAGCCGGTGGATATTTGTGGATCTGGGCATCGGGAAAAGATATTACAAATCCGCTGATCCCTCGCAGTCTGATAAGTCAGGGTGATGAATTTCGATACATTATTCCGGGAAGTAGTATCTCCAATGATTGGGTAAAGCTGAACTACAACGATGAAAGCTGGCTGAAAGGTGTTTCCGGTTTTGGATACGGCGATAATGATGATGCTACACAATTAAGCCGTGGCATATCTTCCGTATTTCTTCGAAAAAAATTTACGGTAAGCGATACAAGTGTTGTAAAGGAGCTAATCCTGCATATGGATTACGACGATGCCTTTGTGGCTTATATAAATGGGACTGAAGTGGCCCGTGCAGGAATTAGCGGATACCCACCTGCCTATTCAGCTTATGCATCAAACGATCATGAAGCTCAAATGTATCAGGGGCGAAAACCCGATGAGTTTATTTTGGAAAATTTCGAGGACTACCTGAAACCCGGCGAAAATGTGCTGTGTGTGCAAGGGCATAATGTTTCAGCCGGCTCATCTGATTTTACCTTGATTCCCTTTCTGACTGCCATGTATTCTGGAGAAACAAATGAAGGTACTGCACCTGCAGAAATATTGGAACTTAGCAGACAGAGTATGCACACCAATTTTAAAATTTCGGCCGATGGAGAAACACTTTACCTTTACAATAATTCACAAAAATTAGTGGATAGCCTGAAAGTACCTTCACTCGGATCGGATATTTCGTATGGATACGCTTATCCATCCGATCAGCTTATTTTGCTTGATGAAGTAACACCGGGCGCCAGAAATGCTGCTTCGGGTTTTGAAGGCCGGGTCGAATCACGGGTCGAATTTTCAAATCAGGGTGGACAACGTTCCGGTTGGTTTCAATTATCGCTGCAAGGAAATGCGCAGGGCGAAGAAATTCGTTATACAACTGATGCCACAATCCCGACTGAAATGTCAGCATTGTACACGGGTCCAATATCAATAAATACGACCAAAGTTGTACGGGCACGTATATTTAAAAGCGGATATTTTCCGTCGCCTACCGAAAGTCGATCCTATATTTTTGATGAGGCTCACGACCTGCCATTGGTTTCGCTGGTAACTGAACCGGATAATTTTTTCCATCCGCAAACCGGAATGTATGTGCTGGGCGAAGGATATTCAGGCCAGGTTCCGTATTATGGATCAAACATCTGGGAAGACTGGGAACGCCCGATTCATTTTTCCTTGTACGAACCAGATGGTCAGCCGGCCCTATTTCTGGATGCCGGAGTAAAGATATTTGGTGGCTGGACCCGCGCAAATGACCAGCGTTCGTTGTCGATTTTTGCCCGATCGGATTATGGCTATAGTAATTTTGATTATCCGATTTTTCCGGATCTGTCCATCGAAAAATATGAAGCTATTGTGCTGCGAAATTCAGGGAACGATTGGAACAACACCATGTTGCGCGATGGCGTTCTCACATCATTAATGGAAGGATCAGGAGTCGACTATCAGGCATTTCGGCCTGTGGCTACTTATCTTAACGGCGATTATTGGGGAATGTACAATTTGCGGGAAAAAATCAACGAACATTTTTTGGCCGATCACCACAATCTGGATCCCGATGAGATTGATTTGCTGGAGTTTAGTGGAAATGTGATCGAGGGGGATAACACCGAATACCTTGAATTGATTGATTTTGTAAACAGAAATAGTCTTGTCGGAGAAAGCAACTACAACTATGTAGCCCAACGAATTGACATTGATAATTTTATCAAATACCAGTTGGCACAAATTTATTATAATAACACCGATTGGCCGGGAAACAACATAAAGTTCTGGAGGCCAAAAGATGGAAAGTGGCGTTGGATTTTATACGATACCGATTTTGGTTTTGGTATTTGGAATTCAAACGACGTATACAACAACACGCTTAATTTTGCTACAGCTACAAATGGACCTGACTGGCCCAATCCGCCTTGGTCAACCTTGCTTTTAAGGAAATTACTGGCAAACGAATCATTTAAAATACGTTTTATTAACCAGTTTGCCGATGAGCTCAACAGTCGTTTTCTGGCCGAAAATGTAAGCAGCCGCATTGACGATTATGCTGCCAGAATAACACAGGAAATTCCCCGGCATCTGGCGCGCTGGAATGGTTCTCTTCAATACTGGAATAACCAGGTACATGGTATGAAGTCATTTGCTTCTGCCCGACCACAACAGGTGCGATCACACATCAAATCGAAGTTTAATATCAGTGCCGAGCGTTTGCTTACCGTTAACATCAGTGATAATGAATTTGGAGGAGTACGAGTAAACAGTTTAGTAATAAATGAAAACAGATGGAATGGGTATTACTTTCATGGTATTCCCATAAACATTAAAGCATTGCCAAGAGTCGGTTATCGCTTCTCGCACTGGTCAGGCAGTGTTCCAGGTTCATTAAAATACGAGGCTGATATTTACCTGTCCATGTCTGCAAACATGACTGCTATACCTGTTTTTGAATCACTGGGCGATGAATATATTCCATTGGTCATTAACGAAATCA
Source organism: Maribellus mangrovi (assembly GCF_037646455.1). Taxonomy (NCBI): domain Bacteria; kingdom Pseudomonadati; phylum Bacteroidota; class Bacteroidia; order Marinilabiliales; family Prolixibacteraceae; genus Maribellus; species Maribellus mangrovi. Next base: position 1,825,786 of record NZ_JBBIXN010000001.1, read on the forward strand.
ACTACAATTCTTCGGAAGAAAAACCTTCAGGCGACTGGATTGAAATCTATAATCCTAATGCCTACGAAGTGGATGTTTCCGACTGGATTTTAAAGGATGACAATGACAGCCACATATTTTCTGTTCCTGAAAATACTCAAATTGGGGCGGGTGGATTTTTGGTGATAGCCCGTGATAATGATAAGTTTAATGCTACCTATCAAAATGTCGAAAATGTAGTAGGAAACTTATCTTTTGGGCTTTCGAGTTCTGGTGATGTTGTTCGGCTTTTTAACGATCAGCTGGAATTACAGGACAGTGTGGCATTCTTCCCGGAATTCCCATGGCCGGCAGAAGCAAATGGCGGGGGCTATACCCTTGAACTCAGGCAACCGGATTACGATAATTCCATCCCCGAGAACTGGTATTGCACATCTCTATATGGAAGTCCCGGTAAACACAACGGTTCCTACAATGGTATTCATGAAGACCCGATTGCTACTACACCACAGGTTTTTCCCAATCCGGCAAATGCGAGTGATATAGTATATCTTTCTGAACCAATCCAAAACGGATCTTTGTTACTGATCGGAATGGACGGTAGACGACATACCGTTACGGAAAACCAAAGCAGCTTTAACATGCCGAACCTCAGTGCAGGGATGTATATTTTGGCTTATACCAATGTTCAAGGTAATATGGTTCGCATCAAACTTATGGTGAGATAAGTTGGAGTGAAATTTCTAAATGTTAAGCCAAAGTTGAATCCGTCATAAAACTTAAATTCACACGCTACCCCTAAAAAAATTTCTATATTTGCATATTTTTTAAAATCAGCAGATTAGGAAAGAAATCTTATGAGTAATAAGTTCAAGGAATACAAACAATTAGATTTATCGCAGATCAACAAAGATGTGCTGGAGCGTTGGGAAAAAGATGACACTTTCCATAAGAGTATTTCTACCCGTGAGGGGCACGAAACATTTGTATTTTACGAAGGTCCGCCATCGGCCAACGGGATGCCCGGCATCCACCACGTGATGGCGCGCGCCATAAAAGATATTTTCTGTCGCTATAAAACCATGCAGGGATACCGTGTTCACCGAAAAGCCGGTTGGGACACGCACGGTTTGCCCGTGGAACTTGGTGTGGAAAAAGCGCTTGGAATTACCAAAGACGATATTGGCAAAAAGATTTCGGTAGAAGAATACAGCCAAGCCTGTAAAACCGAGGTGATGAAATACACCCGCGAGTGGGAGGAACTCACGCGTAAAATGGGTTACTGGGTAAATATGGACGATCCTTATATTACCTATGATAATCGCTACATAGAAACCGTTTGGTGGTTGCTGAAGCAGATCTACAACAAAGGATTGCTTTACAAAGGTTACACCATTCAGCCCTATTCTCCTGCTGCCGGAACAGGTTTGAGTTCGCACGAGCTGAACCAGCCGGGCTGCTACCGCGATGTAAAAGATACCACGGCCATTGCGCAGTTCAAGGCCATCCGTAACGAGCGTTCAGAGTTTTTGTTCAACGATGTGGATACTGACCTGTATTTCCTGGCCTGGACGACTACTCCATGGACATTGCCATCGAATACTGCTTTGTGTGTGGGCCCCAACATTCGCTATGTGAAGGTTCGTTCGTTTAATCCTTACACCGGCGATCCGGTGACCTTGATTCTGGCAAAAGACCTGTTCCCGGTTTATTTCAGCGCAAAAAATGCCGAACTGGCATTGGAAGCTTATAAGCCGGGTGATAAAAATATTCCGTATAAAGTGCTGGCTGAATACGGCGGCAATGATTTAAAAGGTGTACAATACGAACAGCTGATCGGCTGGGTGAAACCTGAAGGTAAAGCTTTTGAGGTAATTACCGGCGATTTTGTGACCATTGAAGACGGTACGGGAATCGTTCACATTGCGCCAACTTTTGGTGCTGATGACGACCGCGTAGCCAAACTACACGGTATTGCACCGCTGATTGTAAAAGACGTGGAAGGTAAAAACCAGGCACTGGTCGACAAGAAAGGTCGCTTTTTTCCGACCATCGACCTCGATCCGGAGTTTGTGGAAAAATACGTTAATAAGGAAACTTACCACGAATTTGCCGGCCGAACTGTGAAAAACGAATACGACGACAAGCTCGACGACGATGCGCCAACCGTAGATGTAGATATCGCGGTAATGCTGAAACAGCAAAACAAGGCTTTCAAAATAGAGAAACATGTGCACAGTTACCCGCACTGCTGGCGTACTGATAAACCGGTGCTTTATTATCCGCTCGATTCGTGGTTTATCAAATCGACTGCTGTAAAAGACAAAATGGTGGAGCTGAATAAAACCATCAACTGGAAACCGGTATCAACCGGGACAGGTCGTTTTGGTAACTGGCTTGAAAATCTGGTGGACTGGAACCTAAGTCGCTCGCGTTTCTGGGGAACGCCGCTACCGATCTGGCGTACGGAAGATGCTTCTGAAGAAATTTGCATCGGTTCAGTAAAAGAGCTGATGAATGAAATACAAAAATCTGTCGATGCCGGATTCATGACTGAGAATCCGTTTAAAGGATTCGTGACCGGAGACAACTCTGTTGAAAATTACGATAAGATCGACCTGCATAAATCGCATGTCGACGATATTGTGCTGGTATCGCCAAAAGGACAGAAAATGTACCGCGAAACCGACCTGATCGATGTTTGGTTCGATTCGGGTGCCATGCCATTCGCACAACGCCACTATCCGTTCGAATGGAAGGAAAACTTTAAAGATGTTTTCCCAGCCGATTTTATTGCCGAAGGTGTTGACCAAACCCGTGGCTGGTTCTTTACATTGCATGCCATTGCTACCATGATCGATGAATCGGTAGCCTTCAAAAATATTATTTCGAACGGGCTGGTGCTCGACAAAAACGGTGTTAAAATGTCGAAACGTCTGGGCAATGCAGTCGATCCGTTCGAGACCATCGAAACTTATGGTTCCGATCCGCTGCGCTGGTACATGATAACCAATGCGCAACCCTGGGACAACCTAAAGTTTGATATTGCCGGTGTCGAGGAAGTAAAACGCAAATTCTTCGGAACGCTTTACAACACCTACAGTTTCTTTTCGCTTTATGCCAATGTCGATGGCTTTAAATATGCTGAGGAAGAAATTTCAATGTCGGAGCGTCCTGAAATTGACCGCTGGATTATTTCTTTGTTGAATTCGCTGATAAAAGAAGTAGGCGATAGCTACGAAAGTTACGAACCAACGCGTGCCGGCCGTGCCATTTCTGAGTTTGTGACGGAGAACCTGAGTAACTGGTTTGTGCGTTTGAGTCGTAAACGTTACTGGGGTGGTGAATACTCGCAGGATAAAATCTCGGCTTACCAAACTTTGTATAATTGTTTGACATCCGTGGCCAAATTAATGGCACCGATCGCGCCGTTTTATGCCGACCAGTTATTCAACGATCTGAACAAAGTGAGCGGAAATGAAGGCGACCAAAGTGTCCATCTGATTGATTTCCCAAAATCCGATGAGGAACTGATCGACAAGGATTTGGAAGAAAAAATGGATATTGCTCAGCGTGCTTCTTCGATGATACTGGCACTGCGCCGTAAGGAAAAACTAAAAGTACGTCAGCCGCTGGCAAAAATCATGGTGCCGGTGTTGAACCCGCATTTCAAAGAGCAATTCGAAGCGGTTTCGAATATTATTCTGGCCGAAGTTAACGTGAAGGAAGTTGAATTCCTGACAGATACAGCCGGGGTGATCAAGAAGAAGATCAAACCGAATTTCAAAACGCTGGGGCCAAAATACGGAAAGATGATGAAGCAGATTGCCGGTGCGGTGAATCAGCTCGATCAGAATGCCATTTCAACTTTTGAAAGTGCCGGTGAATATGAAATCACAGCAGGCGATGAAACGATAAAACTTTCGCTGGAAGATGTTGAAATCCAGACCGAAGACATTCCGGGATGGACAGTTGCAACGGAAGGACAGATGACGATTGCACTCGATATCAATGTAACGGAAGAACTTAAAGAGGAAGGAATCGCGCGTGAGTTTATCAACAAAATTCAAAATCTTAGAAAAGAAAGCGATTTTGAGGTAACCGACAGGATCAGGTTGCGTATTGAAAATCATATTCAGTATAAATCTGCGGTTGAGAAACACAAAGAATATATTTGCGTACAAACGCTTGCAGATGAGCTAAGCCTTGTTGATACTGTGGATCCCGAGCTGGCAAAGGAAGCAGAAATTGATAAGGATGTAATTGCAAAAATTGAAATTGAAAAGATATAATTTGAAATAAGAGCAGCCTCAGGAAAATATATCTAATTTTTGATTACTTTAGGGGCTTCTTGAAAATTAGGAATGAACTAAAATCCTGAACTATGGGAGATAAAAACAGATATACGGATGAGGAGTTGATGGAATTCAAAAGCATCATCTTAAAGAAGCTTGAAAAGGCGCAGGAGGATTATTTGATGTATAAAAACTCCATTACTCAGGGCGACGGGAATGATATTTCTGATACTTCGCCAACATTTAAAGTATTGGAAGAAGGGGCTGCTACCCTTTCGAAAGAAGAAGCCGGTAAATTGGCGCAACGTCAGCAAAAGTTTATTCAACATTTGCAAGCCGCACTGGTACGCATCGAAAATAAAACGTATGGGGTTTGCCGCGAAACCGGTAAATTGATTTCAAAAGAACGATTGCGTGCCGTACCGCATGCCACGCTTTGTATTGATGCCAAAATGGGGCAAAAATAGGTAGAAGAAAAATATTTAATTTTGCTCTTCGAAACCTTCATAAAATGAAATTTCGGAGAGCATTTTTATTTTAATAACTTGTTATGTCGCGAGCAAAAAAAGCGCTTTTAATCATTTTCCTGATTCTGTTGGCCGACCAGGTGCTGAAGATCTGGATCAAAACCAATCTGTCGATCGGCGACGAGATCGTTGTGTTTAAGAATTGGTTCATACTGCATTTTGTCGAGAACAACGGAATGGCATTTGGGTTTGAATTTGCAGGCGAATACGGGAAGATGTTTCTGAGTGTTTTCCGTATTCTGGCCGTTGTTGCCATCGGCTGGTACCTGTTCAAACTCACCAAGGAAAAAGATATTCCCTTTGGTTTTATTGTGTGCATTTCGCTGATATTTGCGGGTGCCATCGGTAATATTATCGACAGTTTATTTTACGGTATGATATTCAACCACAGTTACGGGCAGGTAGCTGCGCTCTTTCCCGAAGGAGGTGGCTATTCAAGTTTCCTGCACGGACGGGTAGTCGACATGTTTTATTTTCCGCTGATTGAAGGACGCTATCCGGAATGGGTGCCAAGAGTAGGGGGGAATCCATTTATTTTCTTCCGGCCGGTGTTTAATATTGCCGATTCGGCCATTACCGTTGGTATCTTCTCAATATTGTTGTTTTACAGAAAGCATTTCAACAAACACGAGGAAAATCAATCCAAAGAGAATGGCACTGAAGAGCTGGCAACCGAAAGTGAAACAAAGCCTTAAGCTTCTGTCAGTAAATCAAAAGACTTTATTTAAAATCCCTCATTTATCTTACCTTTGCAGCATTATTTCGATGGAATAAAACGATGGAAAATCAGCTATTTATCTACAATACATTAAGTCGATCGAAGGAAGAGTTCAAACCTTTGGTTCCGGGTAAAGTCGGCTTGTACGTGTGCGGTCCGACAGTTTACAGCAACTCTCATCTTGGGCACGCACGACCGTTTATTACTTTCGATCTGCTGTACCGCTACCTTACTTTTTTGGGGTACAAGGTGCGTTATGTGCGTAATATTACCGATGTTGGTCACCTCGAAGACGAAGTGGAAGGAACCGGGGAAGACCGGATAACCAAGAAAGCCCGGCTGGAACAACTCGAGCCCATGGAAGTGGTGCAGAAATACATGAACACCTTTCACCGCAACATGGACGATCTGAATGTTACTCCGCCAAGTATTGAACCGCGGGCATCGGGCCATATCATTGAACAGATCCAGGTGATTAAGGATATTCAGAAAAACGGCTTTGCCTACGAAACCAATGGCTCGATTTATTTCGATGTTGAGAAATACAACCAACAATACAAATACGGAAAGCTTTCGGGACGCAATCTCGAAGACATAAAAACCAATACCCGCAAGTTGGACGGACAAAGTGAAAAGAAAAATTCCTTTGATTTTGCTTTGTGGAAAAAAGCGTCACCGGAACATATTATGCGCTGGCCTTCGCCCTGGAGCGACGGTTTTCCGGGCTGGCACCTCGAATGTTCGGCCATGAGCACCAAATATTTGGGCGATAAATTCGATATTCACGGTGGAGGAATGGATCTTACTTTCCCACACCACGAGTGCGAGATTGCCCAAAATACAGCCAGTAAAGGCGACGACTCGGTGCAGTACTGGATGCACAACAACATGATCACCATTAACGGGCAGAAAATGGCCCGATCGCTGGGAAATTTTATTACACTTGATGAGTTGTTTACAGGATCGCACGAAATTTTGGAACAGGCTTATTCGCCAATGACAATTCGCTTTTTTATTCTTCAGGCGCATTACCGCAGCACCATCGATTTTTCAAACGAAGCACTTCAGGCTTCCGAGAAAGGTTTGGAACGTTTGATGACTGCCGTAAATACCCTGAAAGAGCTGCAAGTTTCGGAGAAGTCGACCGCAGATGTGCCCGGGCTAGAGAAAAAATGTTATACCGCACTGAGTGACGATCTGAACAGTCCGATCGCCATTGCCCATCTTTTTGATGGCGTTAAAATGATCAATTCAATAAAAGCAGGAACTGAAACGATTTCGGCCGCCGATCTTGAAGAACTCCGCAAATTCTATCATGCTATGGTATTTGATGTATTGGGATTAAAGGAAGAACAGACATCAGAAACAGGAGATAATCACATTTTGTCGGAAACGATGGAGTTGCTCATCAACTTGAGAAAGGATGCCAAAACCAATAAAGACTGGGCAACTGCCGATAAAATTCGAGATGAATTAAATGCCATCGGTATCGAACTAAAAGATACCAAAGAAGGGGTAGAGTGGAGCTTTAAGTGATTACAGATTTTTGATTTTATTCAAATAAATAAACTGAGTTAAAAGTCTTTGAACTTTGAACTCTAAACTTTAGACTAGACATGTTTTCAGGAATAGTAGAAGAATACGGAACAGTAGCAGCGATTGAAAAAGACCAGGAGAATGTACATTTTACATTCACCTGCTCGTTTGCCGATGAATTAAAAGTAGACCAGAGTCTGTCGCACAACGGGGTTTGTTTGACCGTAGTATGGGTCGACAAGGAAAAAAAATTGTACAAAGTTACAGCCATCAAGGAAACACTTTTAAAGTCGAATCTGGGTTTACTGGAAGTAGGTTCAAAGGTGAACCTGGAGCGCAGCATGATGATGAATGGCCGTTTGGACGGGCACATCGTTCAGGGACATGTCGACCAGACAGCCGTTTGTAAAAAGGTGGAAGAAGCTGACGGTAGTTGGTACTACACTTTTGAATATGAGTTCGACATTGATAAGGCGAAGCAGGGATACATGACAGTTGAAAAAGGGTCGGTAACTGTGAATGGTGTTAGTTTAACAGTTGTCAATTCAAAAGATAATTCTTTCCAGGTGGCCATCATTCCGTTTACTCAGGAAGTGACCAACTTTCACACTTTTAAGGAAGGAACCGTAATCAACATCGAGTTTGATATTATTGGAAAATACTTGAGTAAGTTGAATTCGTATAATTGATAACAAGTAAATTATGATACAGAAAAGGTCCTTTCAGCGGGCCTTTTTTTATGAATCAATACCGGCTCTGCATGTTATTCTGAAAAAAATCGATATCTTTTAAAGATGAATCAAACAGCATTAATAACGGGCGGAGCAAAACGAGTTGGAAAAGCCGTTGCAGAGCATTTGGCGCAGCAGGGCTGGAATGTAATTATTCATTACAATCGATCGGCAGAAGATGCTATTACATTGGTTCAGGATCTGGCATCAAAATATCCAAAACAGCTCTTTTCATCGATAACGGCCAATCTGGCAAACAGCCACGAAGTAACGAGTCTTATCCCGAATATTGTTGAAAAGCGTGGCCCCTTTGATTTGCTGGTTAACAATGCATCGATGTTCAATAAAGGTGATTTTAGTGCAACTTCCGAGCAGCTTTTCGATAGCCAGGTGAATGTAAATTTTAAAGCTCCCTTTTTTCTGATGCGCGACTTTGCCAAAGCATGCAAAAAGGGGAACATCATTAACTTTGTAGATACGCGGATAACAAACAACAAAGCTGATTATGCAGCTTACTCGCTTTCGAAAAAAGCCTTGTGGGAAGCCACCAAAATGGCTGCTGTGGAGTTTGCTCCCGCGATCAGGGCAAATGCCATAGCTCCAGGTGTTACATTGGCACCGGCTGATAAAGACGAAAAATACTTGCAGGAACTCGCTCAAAACATCCCAATGAAAAAACCGGGTGGAACGGAGCCGATTCTTAAAAGCATCGATTATATTTTGGAAAACGACCACCTTACGGGGCAGTTATTGTTTGCCGACGGTGGCGAAAACCTTTGAACTAACGGATAAAAAATGGCAATAATACGTGTAAAAAACCTGCTGATCAGGACCTACATCGGATTTAATCCGGAAGAACTGGTGAACAAACAGGATGTTTTAATCAATATCGAGATTGAAACAGATATTCCGGTTACAGCGCTTGAAGCTGATGAACCGGATGATATTTTTGACTATAAAACAGTAACAAAAAAAGTGATCGCCCTGGTTCAGGAAGGACAGTTCAAGCTACTAGAAGTATTGACCAAAAATATTCTTGACCTGGTGATGGAAGATGAACGTGTGGCACGGGCAAAAGTGGAGGTCGATAAACCGCATGCACTGCGTTTCGCCGAGTCGGTATCACTCGAAATGGAGGCACGACGATGAATGAGGTGATAATAGGTGTCGGCTCCAATATTAATGCCGATGAGAACGTCGCCCGAATGCTTGAAATCCTGCGTACAAAAGTAAAAGTGACAAAAGTGTCACCGATGATACGAACCAAACCTGTTGGAATTGAAAACCAGCCGGATTATACCAATGGTGCAGTAAAGATACAAACGGAAAATGACAGATCGTCGCTGAATAAAATCCTGAAAGAAATTGAAGACCGGTTAGGTCGCGATCGCAGCGGACCAAAATTCGGTCCACGTACCATGGATCTGGATATTGTCGTCTGGAATGGTGAGATTGTGGATCCGGATTACTACACGCGTGAATTTATTCGTACCAGTGTACAAGCGGTCGACGCTGGACCGTTTCCCGATTAAATTTAACGCTGCGCTTTTTAAAGTAAATTCGGCAAAACTGATTTTTGTACACAAAAAAATTTCCCAAAGCCTGTTAACTTTGCATAAAACCGAAGGAATGATCAAATTCTTGATGGCCATATTTCTTCACAACCGAAGTTTCCTTAATATCAAAAACAGGGACGCTTTTCCATGTCAATAAACTTTATTTATCCCTTTTTATTTTGAACTCCGGATTACTCCGGCAATTTTTAATTCATAATATTTTTTGACATGGAAATACCATTTGCAGAATCGTATAAAATAAAAATGGTTGAGCCCATTTTCCGCAGCACCCGCGAACAGCGTGAGAAATGGATCAAACAAGCTAAATTCAATTTATTCAATTTAAAAAGCGAACAGGTTTACATTGATCTGCTGACTGACAGTGGGACCGGTGCCATGAGTCACAATCAGTGGGCTGCATTAATGACCGGCGATGAAAGTTATGCGGGTTCATCGTCGTATTATAACCTTAAAAACGTTATAAAAGAAATCCTCGGATTCGATTATTTCCTGCCAACTCATCAGGGGCGTGCAGCTGAAAATGTGCTGTTTTCAGTTTTGGTGAAGGACGGAAATGTGGTTCCGGGGAACAGTCATTTCGATACTACAAAAGGACACATCGAGTTCAGAAAAGCAAAGGCTATCGATTGTACCATTGACGAAGCATTTGATACAGAATCGTTGCATCCGTTTAAAGGAAATATTGATCTGGAGAAACTGGAGGCAGTATATTCATCTTTTCATCGCGAAGAAATTCCGATGGTTATCGTTACACTCACTTGCAATACTTCGGGAGGCCAGCCGGTTTCCATTGAAAATCTGAAAGCTGTTCACCATCTTTCAAAGAAATACGGTATCCCGGTTGTTTTTGATTCGGCACGTTTTGCCGAAAATGCCTGGTTTATAAAAGAACGCGAGCCGGGATATAAGGATAAGAGCATCAGGGAGATAGTGGCTGAAATGTTTTCGTATGCCGATGCCATGACCATGAGCAGCAAAAAAGACGGTATTGTTAATATCGGTGGTTTTATGGCCATGAACGATGAAAAGCTTTATAAAGAGGCGTCGGTTTTCAATATTATGTACGAAGGTTTTAATACCTATGGCGGAATGGCCGGCCGCGATATGAACGCGCTCGCCATTGGCCTCGATGAGATCACTTCGGGTGCTTATCTTGAAAACAGAATCCAGCAGGTGGCTTACCTTGGATACCAGCTTATCGGGTGGGGAATACCGGTGCAGAAACCCATTGGAGGGCATGCAGTTTTTATCGATGCAAAACACTTTTTAGAGCACGTTCCGAAGGAAGAATACATTGCACAAACATTAGCTATTGAGTTGTATTTAGAAGCCGGTGTGAGAGGTGTTGAAGTAGGCACTTTACTCGCCGACAGGGACCCGGCAACGCATAAAAACCGTTATCCTAAACTTGAAATGTTGCGACTGGCAATTCCAAGACGAACATACACCAATAATCACATGGATGTGGTGGCGGTGGCATTAAAGAACATCTGGGAGAAAAGAGATAAAATTAAACACGGCTTTAAAATTTCGAATGAAGCACCAATTATGAGGCATTTCTCGGTGGAGTTGGAGAAAGTGGATTAGCTGTTTTCAACGAAATGGCGCGAGAATTCGTTGAAACTCATTTCGTATTTGGTACCCATATTTTTTTCGTATCGGTTGCAGAACGATTCGAAATGAAATTTGGCCAGGTGCAGGTTTCCGGATTTTTGTTGTGCCCAAACTTGCAGGTACACCGCTTCTTCGTTTAAATCGTCGTAATCAAGAATGCGTTGTGCAACTTCTTCAACATTTTGAGGCTTTTTGTCTTTTTGGTAGTAGGAAGCCAGTTTCAGTAAATTATCGATCACCTGGTTTCCAATGTACCCTCGAATTTCATCGAGCCAACTCCATTCGGTACCTTTTAAAAGGCTTCCTTCCTTGACAATATGAAAGAAAGCTTCGAGTTGTTCGCGCGACATTCCTTTTCTGATCTGGCAAAGTTGAAAAGCCTGCATATAATCGCAGAAAAATGAAGCTTTGGTTTTGAAGATCAGATATCCGTTGTGAGAGATCAGATCAACCTGATCGAACTGAACAAGATTCTTACGGAGCTTATTTAAGGTAACCGCACGGTTATTGGCAACTTTTCGCGGAGAAATTCCTTCCCAGAGCGTAGCATCAATTTCGCTGACTGCTGCTCCTAGGTTATTGTTTTTCATGGTGTGCAAAATGCTGAAAACAAGCAATTCCCTGACTTTAGGAGTGAATTGAGCCGAAATATCTTCACCTTGAACATTAATTGCTTTGAATTCGCCAAACAGTTTGATCTGATTTTTGGCCGGAGGAAAATGCGTAGATTGTACCGCAGTTTTTTTGTTTGTTCGGATGAGTCGGAATACCAGCAGAAAAAGCAATACCGCGATTAGTAGTGTCACAACAACAATCGCGGAAATCAACAATCCGCGAGGTACCGGCAGCTCTTTATATGTTTCATTATTCAGGATAATTTCCTCATCGATCGAAAGCCTGTTGATTTCTTCAGTTCCCAAAGGACGGTCCCAAAAATTCAGATTATCAATATACCCCCTCAAACTTGCACCCTGCGAAAATGCACTTCCAATATGCAGATCGCTTGTTCCTGAGTAGGGCGGGTGTCCGTCGGAACCGCCAACAAATTTACCGTTCAGGAAAATGGCCTGTTGACCGGTTTCAATAATGTAACGCCAGGTTAGGTGGTACCAGATGTTGTTTTCCAGCACTTCTTCCGAAATGTAATCGTTTGACCACAATCCAAAATAAGGATGTCCTGAACGTAGGATCAGGTGCATTCCACGCCGGTACCCGGTTTCGTTATTTCCAAGAATGGCATTGTCTCCGAACTCAAGAATATCAGTGAATTTTACAAAACAGCTTACCGTAAAACTGCTGTTAGGCAGACCGAATCGCTCGGGATTACCAAGCAGAACATTCGCATTTTCGGGAAGTTTCAGCACCATCCCCCTGTCAATGTCCTCGGTGAAAGAATAATTCTCGCCTGCATAATTTCTGGATGGATTAACCAGATCAGTAATAGAGCCTTCGAAATGAAAAGAAGCTGTCAATCCTTCGCTCAGGCTCATAGGAGTGGCCAATACAGGGTAGTCGTCCTGCATGGTCATCTCTGCAGTAATAATCAACTGCGCTGGTGTCATCCGGTAGCCGGGAACAAAGGGCGACAGGATAATTTCTTCACCTCCGCGAATGGGGAAACTGAATTTTCCGCCCGTCATTAGTATATCGGGATTTTTCCAGTAAACACGCTCCAGGTTCTTCCCGGTAGTTCTGACTTGCCCGTTAATTGAATTGAAAGAGTTCAGCTGATCGACAATAAAATCGAAACTGACAATGTTATTTCCAACACCAATAAAATTCGGTTTCTTGCCAAATTTTCTCCAGTTTTCGAGCAGGAAGTTCACATAATCGGGCACCATGTTTTTACCTAATCTGCTTGATACCGAACCTGTAGGTAAATTCTGAAAATCGTTGATTTTGAAAAGCTCTTTATTGATTTTTGATTCATTATCCAGGATCACCGAACTTGGGGTGAATCTACTGGCTGAAATCTGCAACGAATAGTCATTGATCGGGTGAAATATCCGGCTCTCATTTTCAATCGCTCCATCCACAAAAAAGATAATGCGCCGGTTGGCCTGCACCATGTATTCGGTTGATGGCCACGTTTCACCTTGGGGCAAATAAAAAAGCCTTCGGGAAACCGGCGAAACGGTAATGATAGAATCAAGAAGGTGAATATCTCCGCTGTAGTTGATAAATACAGGGATTATTTTCGATTCTTTTGAATCAGCAAGTGTGGCAATTTTTTCAAGTAGTTCGCTCAAAAGAATATTGCTGTTGACCAGAACTGCGCTTTTTTGGTTCAGGCCAATATTCATTTCCAGGGCTACCCAATCATTGTCCGCAATAAAATTCCAGAGGTCTGAATTCTTGTAATCCGCAGGTGAAATCTTAGCGATAAGGAAGGTATTATCGGAAAAATTGTTGGCACGGCAAAACAAGCCCGACATTGCAATCAGCAGAAAAAAAAGTAGGTGCTTTACACTGATTTTATTGTTCATTTCCCTCCGTACAAGAATTAAGATTAAGACTTAATATCTTCTTATTTTGTTTCCAAATATACCAAATTGTAGCTTACCCGAAATAATTTTAAGAAAATATATGATTGGCAAAATGACTTTTTAATCAAATACTTACGAAATAAATTAAGATGAAATTAAGATGCTGATAAGCCTTGAATGGTATTTGAGTTAAGATGTAGCTAATTGCGCGCGCGTATACTTGTTGTTCAAATTTGTACGAGGGATGACCGATAAAACGATCAAAAGAACACACTACCTGCTTTTCATCACAGGAGGACTAAGTATAATTCTCTTTCTTTTGATATTCAACAAAACCGTTGAATATACATCAAGCAATGAATCTTGTGCTTCGTGCCACGTACATCCGCATTCCGAAGCAAGTTGGCGATTGTCGGTACATCATAACACGCCAAGCGGTATTTCGGTGAAATGTGTAGATTGTCATTTGCCCCCGGAAGATCAAACGGCATATTTCCTTACACGCAAAGCTTATCATGGTTTTCACGATTTGTATGCATACGTTACCATGGAGCCGGATGAAATTGACTGGGCAGCCAAACGATCGACCGAAGCGGCTCAACGTTTTGTGTACGAGGATGGCTGTATAAAGTGTCACACAAATATGTTTCCCTCAACATTGAGTGCAAAAGGAAGCGAACAGCATATCAAATACATTCGCGATCCTGAAGGTAATTCCTGCATTCAGTGTCATCACGAGGTTGGGCACTGGCGGGGAGAAAAAGGTGGCTTTGCAGAAGAAGAGATGGATGCTCAACCTAAAGAAATATTTACAGATTTGACCGAAGTAAACTCCTTCGAAGACTTTGAGGAAAAAATCCCGGGCACTGATGTTTCATTCAAAATGATCGCCATTCCGGGGGGTGAATTCAAAATGGGAAGTCCCGCCGATGAGCCCTACCGAAGATCCAATGAAGGACCAGTTCGTGAAGTTAAAGTTGATAGTTTCTGGATGGCAGAAATTGAAGTAAGTTGGGATGAGTACCTGGCCTTTTTTACCGCTACCGGATCGCAGGGACGCAAAGAAGCTGTAACTACGAACGAAGAAACCGATGGAATTACAGGAGCTACTCCACCTTGGGGAGCACCCGATCAGGGATGGGGAAAAGGAAGTCGGCCGGCAATTACCATGAGCCATCACGCGGCTGAAACTTATTGCCGCTGGATCAGCCAGGTAACGTGCAGAAAGTACCGTTTACCTACCGAAGCCGAATGGGAATATGCAGCGAGAGGAGCTACGCAAGGGCCTTATTTCTTTGAAGGATCGCCAAAAGATTATGAAGCCGACGGATTTCTGAGAAAACTTTTAGGCGCCAATACCCAAGTGTTTGATAAATATGTGATTCATCACGATAATAGTCCGAATAAGACCGAAGAGCCCGATGCTGTTGAAGCCAATCCTTTTGGTCTTAAAAATATGCTGGGTAATGTGGCTGAATTTTGTGCCGATTATTACGATCCGACGGTTTACGGCAAATATCCAAAGGGAACAATTATGAATCCAAGAGGACCTCGAAGTGGAATGGAGCATGTTGTGCGCGGAGGTTCGTTCCGAAATTCGCCAAAGGATTTGCGGGTAGCACGCCGAGATTTTACCCGAACAACAGATTGGCTGACTACCGATCCGCAAATACCCAAAAGTATTTGGTGGTATTCCGATGTAAAAAGTGTGGGTTTCCGGGTCATTTGTGAATATGATCCCGAGGATTTTCAAGATAAAAAAAAATAAAAATAAACCGTTATGGATAAGAATCAACTATCACGCAGGAATTTTCTCGAGAAGTCAGCACTAATAGGGGCTGCCGGAGTGGTTGGCATGAGTGCACTAACTTCCTGTTCGAAGAATAAGAAAGAAGTTGATTATGCATTCCCGCCGTTACTGGATAGTGCTCCCGACGGAAAACCATTGAAGGCCGGCTTGATAGGATGTGGTAACCGCGGAACCGGTGCAGCTTTGAATTTTCTGGCCGCAGGACACGATCTTCATCTTGTGGCACTGGCCGATGTTTTTGAAGATAAGGTTTGGGATTCGCGGGATAAACTTTTAAAACAGCGAGTTGAGGTATCCGAAAAAAACTGTTTCTGGGGATTTGATGCTTATAAAAAAGTAATGGATCTGGATGTTGATATTGTGATTCTGGCCACTCCGCCGCATTTCCGTCCCGAGCACCTCGATGCTGCCATTCAGGCAAAAAAGCATGTGTTTATGGAGAAACCGGCATGTGTCGATCCGGTTGGTGCGCGAAGAATTATAGCCACTTCGAAAAAAGCCGAAAATATGGGATTGTCGGTCATTACCGGAACGCAACGCAGGCATCGTGACGATTATCTTGAAACGTACAAACAAGTTGCTTCAGGAGCTATTGGTGAACTTAAATCGGCCAAAGCATTTTGGATGCAGTCGCATGTGTGGTTTCGCACCCGCGAAGAAGAGTGGAGCGACATGGAATATATGCTTCGGAACTGGAATAATTTCTGCTGGTTATGCGGCGATCATATTCTGGACACTCATGTGCATAACATCGATATCGTCAACTGGTTTATGGGTAAACATCCGGTTGAAGCCATTGGTTTTGGTGGACGGACACACCGTTTAACCGGCGACCAGTACGATTTTTTTAGTATTGATTTCGATTTTGGGACCGGTGTTTCCTCCCACAGTTTTTCGCGACAGATCGACGGTTGCGCCAACCAAATGGGAGAAATGATTATGGGTACCGAAGGATACACCAATTGCAAAAATACCATTTTCAATTTCGATGGATCGGTGAAATGGACTTACGATTACCCGAAAGATGAAAACGGGCGCTCAACAGGATCGCTGAAGATTTCTCCTTACGTTCAGGAACACATTCATTTGGTTACATCGATTCGAAACAACCAGCCGGTAGTAGAAGCTGAACGTACAGCAATTTCAACCCTGACTGCAATTATGGGAAGAACGGCTGCTTACACCGGGCAAAAAGTAACCTGGGAAGAAATGATGACATCGACCGAACGACTTGGACCCGACAAATATGAAATGGGACCAGTGGATATGGAGTTTCCTGTTCCTGTTCCCGGAACAGCGCATAAAGCTTAAAACAGAAGATGAAGATATCTGTAGTCATACCGTTGTATAATGAAGGAGCTTTGGTAACTCGCCTTGTAGAGGAAGTGTGCCAACATGTAAAATCCATAGGCAAGCCTTTCGAAATTGTTTGTGTTGACGACGGAAGTACGGATACCACTTTTGAAAATCTTCGGAAAACCACAAAGGAAATTGAAGAATTAAAAGTGATTTCACTGTCGCGGAATTTTGGCTTGCAAGCGGCTATAACCGCAGGATTGGATCATGTCGGAGGCGACTATGTGGTAATCATGGATGGCGATTTCCAGGATCCCCCGGAATTGATTCCGGCTTTATTTAAAAAGATCACAGAAACGAAAGCCGATGTGGTTTCTGCATTGCGAACCAGCCGGGCTGAGAAATTCGGTAAACGGTTTTACATTAAAATATTCCACAAAATATTTCGGAACGTTTCGGAAACCGGGCAGGTGGAACAGACCGGCAATTTCAGCATGTTGAGTCGAAAAGCAGTTGATGCTGTTTTGAAATTCAGCGAACAAAACCGCTATTTCCCGGGCATCAGGAATTTTATTGGTTTCCGGCACGAATTTGTGGAATACGACCGGCCCGATCGATCTGAAGGCAGTGCAAAAATGAATCGTAAAAAGTTGTTTGCACTTGCAGCCGACGCGGTTTATTCGTTTTCGAAATGGCCGATAAAAGCCTGTTTGTACCTTGGTTTGCTGGGCGTTGTGGTATTTTTTCTGGCCATTATTTATACGCTGGTTTCAAAATTTACAGGTTTGGCACCTTTTGGCTGGTCATCAACTTTTTTGGCCATCAGTTTTTTCGGATCGGTGCAACTCACGTTCCTGGGATTGATTGGGGAATATATTTTCCGCATTTACAAAGAAGTGCAAAAACGGCCGATTTACATCGTTAAAAAAATTTTTGAAGCCGATAAAGAAGAAAAAGAAAATAAAAGTTCAAAGAAACAATGAACTCACCATTGAAAATAATAACAGCACGAAATGCCTTCATCGCCAGCCTGTCGGTTGCAGCTTTGATCCTGTTATTTCTGGCACCAAAAACTGCTGTTAATGTCGATGAACTGTTGCATTATCCACATGCTAAAAAGGTGGTCAACTGGTATTTTACGGGCGGCGAAGATGCCTCGTGTCTGCATACTCCGGTTCATAATTTAAAATATTACGGGCAGTCGGTTGATAATTTAACCGCGCTGATCAACCGCTTTTTTCATATCAAAGATGAATACCTGACGCGACATTTTACCGGGGCTTTTTTCTTTTGGTTGCTTTTGCTTTTTGCCGGTAAACTAGGCAAAGAATTAGGTGGTTCATATTGGATTTCAGCATTGGTTGTAGCCAGCTTGATGCTCACTCCTCGTTTGTTTGGCCAGGCATTTGGCAACCTGAAAGATATTCCTTTTGCTGCCGGTTACATTGCTGCCATACTTTTCATAGTACGCTTTTTAAAAGAACTACCAACTCCCAAATGGACCACAGTATTTTATCTGGGCCTTGCCATCGCTTTTACCAACTCGGTGCGAATCGGAGGATTAATACTCTTTGCTTACCTGGTAGCCGGTTTGATCGGTATTATAATTTTGAAGCCTTTTTTACTTAAATATATCGTTTCAACTAAATCTTGTTTTGTAAGGTTAACGGGCCAGCTTGTTACAATAGCCGTAGTAGGTTATTTTATCGGCTTGTTGTTCTGGCCCTATGCCTTGCAGAATGTTTTTCGTCATCCACTCGAAAGCCTGTCGGTTATGGAGCATTACAAGATCAGCATTAAGCAGATTTTTGACGGCGAAGTAATTTGGAGTACAGCACTTCCCTGGGATTATCTACCTCTTTGGTTTTGGAAATCCACCCCGGAATTTATCATGCTGGGGTTCATATTCTTTATAGCCTTTTTAACCTATAAGTTTACTAGACCTGTAAGCGAACAACTCTTTTTCGAGTTGTTCGCTCTTTTTACCTTTTTGTTTCCGGTAGTTTATGTTGTTGCAATCGGTTCGAATTTGTACAGCGGCATCCGGCAAATGTTGTTTGTGGTACCCGTAGCAGTTCTACTGGCTGTTTGGGGGACTTATCAGCTTTTTAAAATGAAGCAAGCCCAAAGATTCAAAATTCCGGCGCTTGCATTTTCATTCGTATTGATGCTTCTTCCATTGGTTCATGAAGCTAAAACTTTTCCTGTTGATTATGTGTACTTTAATGCCATTTCGGGAGGAAATAAAAAGGCCTGGAGCAATTATGAGTACGATTATTATTTTCACGGGATAAAGCAGGCTGCCAGTTTCCTGAAGGAAGAAATTGGTGATAAAAATGCCAAAGTAGCCATGAATTGCAGGTTGCCAAACTATTTTGAAAAGCTGGAAAACATCGATTACAAATATACCCGTTATCTCGAGCGAAGTTCTGTTGACTGGGATTACGGAATTTTTGGGGTGAACTACATTTATCCCTCGATGCTGAAGAATGATACATGGAGATCGGCCAAAATCATGAAAACTTACTATCATAAGGGAAATCCGCTGGTAGTGATCGTGAAACGCGGAGATAAAAACGATCTTCGGGGAATACAAGAATTGAAAAACGGCCAGTGGGTTGAAGGTGAGGATTTACTGATGAAAGCACTTGAAACGGAGCCTAAAAATGTTTGGTTATTTGTAAATTTGGCGAATGCAAAACTGGCACAGGCCAACTATGCCGCTTTTGATGATTTGCTTAATAAAGGTAGGGCAATACATCCCAATTATGAGCCGTTTTATCTGCTCGAAGCACAAAAATATTTCGATCAGGAAAAGTACATCGAAAGCATGGCAGTGCTGGATCAATTGATCGAAGTTAATCCGCGCTACGAAAATGCTGGACCTTTATTAAAGAAAGTAAAAGAGAAATTAAATAAGTAACGTAAAAAAAATTGAAATGAAGAGAATTATTGCAATGATCGGCTTGTTCATAATGAACTTACCGACTTTATTGATGGCGCAGGACGAAGGAACTTATATCGATAATCTTGGAGCACAAGACAGTTCGTACTTCGACGATGCTCCTTTGGCAGCTGCCGAACAGTCATCGAATTCGAATGTGGTTGTAATCGTAATAATCGTTTTAGTAGTAATTGCTGCTGCGGCCTATTTTCTGCTAAAGAAAAAGAAAAAATAAACCCCGTTAAAAGTGATTGAAATAGAAACCCGGCCTTTTGAGCCGGGTTTTTATATTATTGTGTCAGCTGTTGAATCAGCCGATCTTTTCAACCGCGGTATTTATACGACTTACCGTTTCATCTTTGCCAAGTAATTCGCAAATTACAAAGAGATCGGGGCCCATGTTTCCGCCAACTAAACTCAGTCGTAATGGATTCATTATCATTCCAAAACCCCATTCTTTTTCATTCATAAAAGCTGAAAAAGCTTCTTTGATGTCGTCAGCATTCCAATTTTCAACCGATTCAAACACAATTGAAATTTCTTTGAGTTTATCCGAAGTATCTTCTTTCCAGCGCTTTTTTACTGTTTTTGCATCGTATTCTTCAGGTGCTTCAAAAAAGTAATAGCTTTGCTCCCACAGGTCAGCAACAAACTCGCAGCGTTCCTTGATCTCGGCAACCACCTTATTCAATTTTTCGTCGCCTGCCTCTACTCCTTTTTCGGTTAACACAGGTTTGAAAAGCGACACAAGTTCTTCAACTGTTTTTTGTTGGAAATAGTGCCGGTTAAACCACTTGGCCTTTTCCGGATCGAAACGTGATCCTGATTTCACAACACGTTCGAGGCTAAATACTTCGCTAAGTTCTTCCAGTGAGAAGAATTCCTGTTCGGTTCCCGGGTTCCATCCCAGCAAAGCCATCAGGTTGATAAATGCTTCGGGGAAATAACCGTCTTCGCGGTATCCACGCGAAAAATCGCCTGTTTTCGGGTCGGTCCATTCCAGTGGAAATACCGGAAAGCCCATTTTATCACCATCGCGTTTACTGAGTTTTCCTTTACCCGCCGGTTTTAAAATGAGCGGAAGGTGGGCAAAGCGCGGTTTGGTATCTTCCCAGTTCAGCGCTTTATACAACAAAACGTGCAAAGGCATCGATGGAAGCCATTCTTCACCACGTATCACATGCGAAATTTTCATCAGGTGGTCATCGACCACATTGGCAAGGTGGTAAGTCGGCATGCCATCCGACTTGAAAAGTACTTTGTCGTCGAGGCTTTTTGTGGTATTAAAAGTTACGCTGCCGCGGATCAGGTCTTCTTCCGTAACTTCAGTGTCTTCCGGCATTTTAAAACGGATAACGTATGCATTTCCGTCTTTCAGCTTTTTCTGAACTTCCTCTTCTGAAAGTTTTAATGAGTTGTTTAGCTTTTCACGGGTTGAAATTCCGTATGAAAACGTTTCTTTTACAGCTTCGGCTTCTCTGCGGAGTACGTCGATTTCTTCGGGAGTGTCGAATGCATAATAAGCCCAGCCCGTTGCTACCAACTGATCAGCATATTTTTTATAAAGGTCTTTGCGCTCGCTTTGTCGGTAAGGTCCAAAATCGCCACCAATACCGGGTCCTTCTTCCGGATTTAATCCGCACCACTTAAGGCTTTCAGCAATGTATTCTTCGGCACCCGGCACAAAACGAGTTTGATCGGTATCTTCAATACGAAGAATAAAATCACCGTTATTTTTTTTGGCAAAAAGGTAGTTAAACAATGCAGTTCTGACTCCTCCCATATGCAGTGGCCCGGTAGGACTCGGGGCAAAACGTACCCTTACTTTGTTCTCACTCATCATTAAAATTTTTAATCGCTGCAAAGATAGAAGAAAAATAAGGATTGAATTGACGAATGCGGATAACTGTAATTTATCACCATTTATTTTCTGTCTGTTTCGTTATTTTGTATTTAATGACTGAATTCGCCTGAGTTGGTGGATCGCCACAGATGTTGCAACAAGAACAAAAAAACAAAATAACATGTACGGAATAATAAAACAAGATCTTCAAAAAAACCTTGAAGAATTGAAAGAGCAGGGACTGTATAAAACAGAACGTATTATTACTTCTTCGCAAAGTTCTGAAATAAGTGTTGCCGGTGGAGAATCGGTACTGAATTTTTGTGCCAACAACTACCTCGGGCTGGCAAATAATCCGGAAGTTGTTAAAGCAGCCCAAGATATTATGAACGATTATGGTTTTGGACTTTCATCGGTTCGTTTTATTTGCGGAACACAACAAATACACAAAGAGCTTGAAGATAAAGTTTCGGAGTTTCTGGGAACCGAAGACACCATTTTGTATGTAGCTGCTTTTGATGCCAACGGCGGAGTTTTTGAACCACTTTTGGGACCAGATTCGGCAATTATTTCGGATGAGTTGAACCATGCTTCTATAATCGACGGTGTTCGTCTTTGTAAGGCACAGCGTTTTCGTTACAAACATTCGAACATGGAAGAACTTGAAAAATGTTTGAAAGATGCGGCCGATGCAAAATATCGATTGATTGTTACTGACGGTGTTTTCTCTATGGACGGCGATATGGCAAAATTGCCAGAGATTGTTGAACTGGCCGATAAATACGATGCACTGGTAATGGTTGACGATTCGCACGCAACCGGTTATATCGGGGAGCACGGAAGAGGAACTGCCGAGCACTTTGGCTTATTGGGTAAAATCGATATTATTACCACCACTTTTGGTAAAGCAATGGGAGGCGGTAATGGTGGTTGCACTTCGGGACGTAGAGAGATTATCGAGATGTTACGTCAACGCTCACGTCCTTATCTTTTCTCGAATACTCTCGCTCCAGCAACTGTTGGTGCCACACTTAAGGTTATCGATATGTTATCGGCCTCGGGCGAACTACCGGCAAAAACAATGGCAAATGCTATGCATTTCCGTACAAAAATGGAAGCTGCAGGTTTCGATATTGTAAAAGGCGATACGGCCATTGTTCCGGTAATGATTTACGACGAACCACTGGCCATAAAATTTGCTGACGAGTTACTAAAAGAAGGTGTTTATGTGATCGGTTTTGTATTCCCTGTAGTTCCACGTGGGAAAGCACGTATTCGTGTCCAACTTTCTGCGGCACATACAAGCGAGCAGATCGACAAAACCGTTGAAGCATTTATTCGGGTAGGGGAAAAGCTGGGTATATTGTAAAAATAGTTTTGTTAAGCAGAAACAATCCGAAGTATTTTCAACCGGTATTTCTGTTAATTTTTTACGATTTGTTGGGTGATTTTACGATTTGAAGGTGTAAAATGGAAAAATCTGCTCAAATTTGGCACGCGTAAGGAAATAATGCCATGAGGAAATAAAGATATTCCGGATTTTATGGACTTATTCTTCCCCGAGTAAGAACATTAAATGACGACCCCAAGGAATGAAACTTAAATGCGAAAAGAAGGTGGTATCCGAAAGGATCCACCTTTTTTAATGAACATAGGCAAAATATTATCCAATAAATAAGTAATTTGTCCTTTAAATCTACATGAGAAATTATTAGTTTTCATTTCCTGATTAAATCGATAGCATTGGAAGCATTTGAGAAATTCATTGTTGTATTTTTTGCCGGTGTAAGCGGAATCTGGAAGGGAATTCCCGTGGGAATAGGTCTAAAATTATTGCCAATATACACCGGAATATTTACTGCATTAGGTTCAATTACAACGGTACTAATCTTGTATTTTGCAGGCGATGCATTCCGAAAATGGGTATTCAACCTTTATGGCCAACAACGGATCGCACGAAAAAAAGGAAAGTTTATACGCTTTGCCCAAAAATACGGCCCCTGGGGAATGGGGCTCATAACAGCAGGAATATTAGGGCCAATAACATCCACAATACTTGGATTAATATTTTTCCGGGACACGAAAAGATTCGTGATAATTCTACTGGCCGGAATATTTATTTGGTCCTTACTACTGGCTTTTATTTTTTCTCCGCTTGTTGAGTGGATCGCCGAATCAGATTTGTTTCATTAAGTTTTTTTCTGATTTTAAACCTGGAAGGAATCAACTTTCCGATAGGCCTCGATCAACTTCTTCTCGCCTTCTTCTCCCGGCATCGAATTTCCGTGTTCCATTCCCATTACACCGGTGAATCCTTTGTCGTGAATGTGTTTAAAGACGTTTAAATAATTAATCTCACCTGTGGTCGGTTCCTTTCTTCCCGGGTTATCTCCAATCTGGAAGTAAGCAATTTCATCCCAAGTGCGGTCGATATTGGTGATCAGGTTCCCTTCGGTTTTCTGCATGTGGTAAATGTCGTACAGAATCTTACACGAAGGGCTGTTAACTGCTTTGCAAATCATGTATGTCTGTGTCGAAGTCTGCAAATAAAGGTCGGGAGAATCCGAAAGTGGTTCGAGAACCATTACCAAACCGTGTGGCTCCAGAATTTCAGCGCCCCGTCGCAGCGCTTCAATTACATTGGCATCTTGAATCCCGATAGGTAGCCGGCGCTCAAAACCGCCGGGAACAACGGTCATCCATTTGGCATTTACACGCTTAGCTACGTCAACTGCGCGTTTGCATCCATCCAGGAAAATATCGATATATTCTTTTTTTCCGGCAGCAAGGGTATTGGCCATGTTTCCTCCTTTATCGATAACAAAAACACCCATGGTCATATTTAATTTCTCGAGTGTTTCGCCAATTTTTTCCTGTGTTTGAATATCGCGGCCCATCATTCCGTTATCTTCAAAAGCAGTAAATCCCTGGTCGGCCATAAATTTCATCTGGTCGATGAGGTCATTTCCGGCGCTGTTCCTGAACATTCCGAAATGGGGAGCATAATTGAGATTGAATTTGCCGGCATTTGCAGCTACTGATTCACTTACGGTAGCATTGGCAAATCCCGAGAGGCCTGTTACGGCTAATCCGCTGGCGGCAGCATTCACAATAAAATTTCGTCGCTTCATGGTTATCTGGTTTAAGTTATTAATGCGCTTAAATTTAGTTATTATTCCGCTTTTATTCCAATTATTATTCAATACTCTTTTTATGTAAAAAGGCATCGCTGAAAGTTGGTATGTAATTCTAAATAACGGTAAGCTATTGACATTGATTGCTTTATGTTCTAACTTTGTTTATAGGAGCACCATTAAATCACATACAATCAGGACGCTTCATGAACTTAAGACGAACAAAATCGAAATTTAATTTCAGTTGGATCATTGTTATTGCTTTGCTGATCCTGCTCTATTCTTCCTACTTTCTTTTGTTTATACCTAAGCAGGAAATGCGGGTGACCGAACGTGGATTCAGAATATTGGAGGAATATGCCGAAAACATTCATAAAAAGAAGGATTATTACGATACTCATTTAAAAAACTACTCTACGTTTTATGTGTTGAACACAACGATCGATTCATTATCAGTTGCGTTTGAAAATAATGCCACAATAGATTCTCAGGCAATTGCGAACGTCATCGAAAACCTTGATACGGATATTGAATTGCAGACGGATAAGGCATCCTTATCCTATGAACGTAGTAACAAAGGCAAATATGTTGCTTTCCCGACAAGTATCAAAAGTACCCTGGAAGATAGCCTTCAGATAAAAGAAACTTTGAGTGATAAATTCCATTCGGCACTGGTGCCCATCAAGGTGCTTATGGAAGGTCTGAAGTTCGATGGTTTATTCGAGAACATTGCACTTCTTGATTCTTCCGAGGTTATTCATAATTCGAACGGAAGTGTGGTAAACGACATTTCAAACTTCGAGGCGTTAAGGATCGATACGGTTTCGAAAACTCAGGGAGGCGTTTTTACCGAGCTTCAAATACAGGGCATGAAAACCCATGTAATGATTTTGCCGATCATGTTTCTTGACCGCAAATTTTATCTGGCCGGTATGATTCAGGATCCGGATTACCGCCAAAAAACCCGAACCATCAACAACCAGTTTATTACCATTTTTGGAGGTATTCTGCTTTTGTTGTTGATATGCATGCCCATACTGAAAATTGCATTTATAAACCGAAAAGAACGGTTGAATGTAAAAGATACATACAATACCACGGTTTCTATAATTGTTGGTACAAGTTTGCTGGTATTGCTGTTTATTGGCACCATGAAATATTACGTGGTTGATCGGAACGAGGCGAATACACGAATCAATAACATATCGCATATACTCAGCGCGAATATCGAAAGGGAACTCCATCACGTATTTAACCTGGCTAAAACCGTGATTCGCGATAAAGATAAGTGTTACCATAAAATGCACTCTTATCTTTCTTCCAGTGATTATTATACTGTTGACAAAAGTATTTACCACGATTCCATTCCTTATAACGAGATTCTTTTTATGAGTGATGAAGGAAAGGCGGTAAAAGCGGTTACCCGAACTGCCTTTTCGAACCTTGTACAACTCGAACTCGGGAAGCGTAATTATTTTAAGAATGTGAAGGATGCCGGGAAAAGCTGGTCGTGTAATTCGCAGGAAGATCCGGAGTTTGAAGCTTTCTTTATTGAATCGATTAAGTCGTACAATACCGGCTCGAAGGAAACTGCAATTTCCTTCAGGCTGGCAGAACCAATTAAAACATCCAAGGGCACTGCTCCTTACATGGCAATTACTACTCATTTACCATCCCTGTACGATCAGATCTTGCCAAAGGATGTAGCTTTTATGGTCATCAACGAAAAGGGAGACGTGATGTATCATTCGAATCAGAATAAGATTTTGCACGAGAATTTTTTGGTTGAATGCAACTACGCGCCACTTATTGCCGGTGGGATTAATTACCGAACTATTGAGCAGGCGCGGATAACCTACAACGAACGTCAGTGGCTGGCTCAAATTGTACCGCTCGATGATTTGCCTCTATACCACATTACGCTCATCGATTTACAATACCTCGATAATAAAAACACGAGGATGTACCTGTTTACCTTTTATTTTATTCTGATAACGTTTATTTGCGTTGTAATCGGAATGCAGATCATGCAGCGTTTTGGCAGCGAAAAAACCTTTATGAAATCGAAGAACTGGTCATTCGACTGGCTGCTGTACAGGCGTGGAAAACGAGAAGGATATTTGTGGGTGCTGCTCATTCAAGTGGTTCTGGTTCTGCTGCAGGTTGTATTATCCATTCTTGTTTATAAACCCATAGGCGTATTAATCATTCAATTGATCTTGATTTCGTCGGGTGGAATATTTGCCTATCAGTTGTTAAATAAAAAGCAAGAGTTACCTGTAAAGAGGAAGTTAAAACCTGCAATGTGGATAAGCCTCGTAATTATTGCCCTGCTAATGTTGCTGCTAACTGGCATGAGTTTAACTGGATTAATAGCGACAGGAATACTTTTGCTCCTGCTTTTACCCTTGACTTTGATTGTTTTTTTCGACAGAATAAAAGAAACTGACCTTTCTAAAATCTGGGTATTTAACATGCTTTCCGGGTTATCCACCCGTGTCATTTACACGGCTTATATGTTTACCTGGTTACTGAGTTTATCCGTAGTCCCGGTAGTTATTTACTATTACAGCATTAAACACCAGGAAAATGTGTTAAGCCGGAAAGCTGAAATGATTCACCTGGCAAAGTCGAATTTGGAGCACCTAAGAAATCACGATGAACATGAATCGAATGTTTGGGCACGTGCATCGAATGGAAGTAATATTGATGGTTACCGGATTGCTTTTGAAGATGAATTTCACAAGGGAAAAGAAAGTGAGCAAAAAGTCTATTTTGATGCTTCGAAACCGGGATTATGGAATGGTTTGCTCTATCGCGCCTATGCGTATCTCACCAACATAAATTACGATATCCTTTACCGGGGATTCAAAAGTCCGCTGACAAAAGATGATTACATGATGGCTCTTTTACAATCCAGTAATAAGCGAAATGACTGGTCGTTTGATCAGGCTTTAGTCTACACTTCGCCCGGGTTGCATGGTACGGTTAAGGTGTGGCATGTCCCCAATGTGAAGCAATCCTTTAAAAAAATATTGTGGCGAGTCGTAATTCTTGTTATTCCTGTTATTCTTTGGCTGCTTACTATTTGGTTTGTTTTTTACTTTCTGTCGCAACTGGTGTTAGGTAGTGTTATCGATAAATGGAAATACCAGGGGCGCCCGATCTGGCGGAATGTGGTGGATAACAAAGAGATTAACCGGATATTGCTCGTAGTTTTCGATGGGCGGAAATACTATAAGAAACTCGATACAGACCTTGTAAAAAAGATCTCGGCTCAAGAGCTTCTAAAAACCGATGTAGCTGATTTGCTCGAACTTCCGAAAAAGAAAAAGAAGATTTGGATAACCGGTTTGGGCGAATACCTCTTGCAACACAAAAAAATGGAAACGCTGCTGCCTAAACTCAACGAATTGCTGGACGCAAGCGACCGCAAGATCATTATTGAAATGCCTTATGATCTGGATTATATTGAAGAGTATTTTGAAGAACTTGTTACTGATGGACGATACAAAGCCGAGGAAGAAATTGAGATCATTAATTATGAAAGCGAACTAAAACACCTGTTTCGCAGGTTTTACCGTTTCACCGGCTCAATTGATAAAGATTACATTAACGACATTTTGAAAGAGCTGCACAAGCACTCACGCAATCCTGAAGGTTCGGAAGAAGAATTGCTTGCCGATGCCCACCTTTTGAAGTTGCAATACAGTCACATCTGGAACAATTTAAGCCACATGGAAAAGCTGATCCTGTTTGATTTAGCCGACGATGGAATGATGAACCTTAAAAACCGATTTCTCATTAATCGCTTAAAGTTGAAAGGATTGATCAACCTTGATCCTGCACCGGAAATTTTTACGTCAAGCTTTCAGTATTTTCTGAAATATTCGGTCAACCAGGAGGAAATAAACAGCCTGGAGCAAAGATTAAGTAAGGAGGGCAAATGGAAAAACACGCGCTACCTTATTTTGCTTTTGTTGATTCCTTTGGTGGCATTTATGTTTATTTCGCAGGGAACTTCCGTAGAACGCGTAGTAGGAATATTAACCGGTGTGATTGCATTGTTCTCCGGCGCCATTAAAATTATGGATACCAGTTGGTTCAATATGGCCTCTAAATCGTCCTGATTTTCGCGAAACAGCTTAATCTTTCGTAAACTGGCTTCCCCACCAATCATTCCCCGGATTATAATCGGGCGAAAGAAAATTCAGGCGTTGCTTTTCGAGTTGTGGCCAACGTGTCTCGATCACGTATTTCATATGGTCTTCTTCCTTTTCTTTTGTCCATTCCGGATCACGCACAGGGTATCTGGCGCCCATTTCATCGAGCATCGAAAAGAGTTTAGTACTCATTTCAGCCGTTTTATCAGTCAACTCAGCAGCCAAATCGTTTGTCTCGGAAACATCATTTTTGAGATTGTACAATTCTTCGTGTCCATCTTCGTAATAATGGATAAGTTTCCAATCACCATCACGAATAATCGACGACGGTTCTCCTCCCTGGTTCCCATAATGCGGGTAGTGCCAAATCAGAGGTCGTTCGGCAATGGTTTTATCTTCCAGAAGCGGCTTCAAACTTACACCGTCAACATGTTCTGCTGGTTTTAACGGCGCTCCGATCAGATCCAGAATTGTGGGGTAAAAATCGGTTCCGCTAACCGGTGTGCTGCATTTCTGCCCATTACCCATTCCCGGTACTTTTATAAAATAAGGCTCGCGTATTCCGCCTTCAAACTGATAACCTTTACCACCACGAAGCGGAAGGTTGGAAGTGGCAAAGGCATCGCCTGCTGAAACTCCTCCATTGTCCGAAGTAAAAATTACGATGGTATTTTCGGACAGCCCGAGTTCATCCAGTGCATTCAGAACCACACCAACAGCATCGTCCATTGTTTCAACCAGACCGGCATAAACCGGATTGTCCTGTACCTGCCGTATAGGGAGAAAATGTCCCATTTTAAATCCCTTCTCCGGGATGCCTTGTTCCGCTGCTTTTTCGCGGTACTTGCCCCATTTTTCAGCAGTAGTTTGAATCGGTCCGTGAACCGCATAAAACGAAAGGTAAGCTAAAAATGCAGTGTCCTTGTTATTCCTGATAAAATCTACCGTTTCGCGGGCCAGTCGCATACTCAGGTTCTCACCATCGGGGCCACTTGCAAGGTTCGGATTGTCCCATGGAGCAAAATATCCTCCTTTCGGACTGCCCACATCCCATCCTCCTTTGTTGATGTCGAATCCATGATCTTCAGGCCACGAACCTTTCCCGCCAAGGTGCCATTTACCCGCAAAAAAAGTACGGTATCCCGCCTCTTTCATCGCTTCCGGCAATGTGATGTAATCCTTATTCAGGGCATGCTCATATTCCGGCGGGAGCAGTTGGTTCGACCGGCCAAGTTTTCTCCAGTTTTCACCCGTAGGTGCGCCTATCCAGTCGGTAATACCATGCCTGGCGGTAAATTTCCCCGAAAGAATACTTGCACGTGAAGGGCTGCATACCTGGCAAGCTGCATAGCCATCGGTAAAAATCATGCCTTCCGAAGCAATCCTGTCGATGTTAGGCGTTTCGTAATATTGGCTGCCCATAATGCTCATGTCGTGGTAACCAAAATCATCTGCCAGAATGAACAGAACATTAGGTCTGGCTGGCTCGGTTTTTTCACTGTTGCATGATGAGAATAGAACGACCAACAGCAATAAAAAAGTGATAATGTGAAATCTGATTTTCATGAGATAATAATAGTTGTTGTGGATATTTAATTGCCCGAATATTAGAATGGGAACACTTCGGACTCTGTTCGCGATGAATTCATAAGTTGTTGCAATTCTTTTACCCGTTCAGGATGCTCGTCGGCCACATTGTGCTCTTCACCTACATCGGTGCTTAAATCGTACAATTCTACGGTCATTTTTTCCGGATTATTTACCTGGTAATTGACCAGTTTCCAATTTCCGCGGCGTATGGCTTTTCGGCCACCCATTTCGTGAAATTCCCAATACAGGTAGTCATGTTCAGGTTGATCTTTTCCAATCAGTGTAGGTAAAAATGAAATCCCGTCGATGTTGGCAGGTGGTTCAACATCGATCATTTCAGCAACGGTAGGGAAAACATCCCAAAAAGCCGAAATGTGATCGCTGGTTGTTCCTTTTCCGATTTTTCCATTCCAAACAGCGATCATGGGTACGCGGATGCCGCCTTCATAAAGATCGCGCTTAAATCCTTTAAGTGGGCCGTTGCTGTCGAAATAATTCGGATCGGCGCCCCCCTCAAGATGCGGGCCGTTATCTGATGTGAAAACGATTAACGTATTGTCGTAGATACCTTCTTCCTTTAGTTTTGCAATAATTTCGCCCACCTGTGTATCGAGGTAATCAACCATTGCTGCAAAAGCTGCATGCGATTCCGGCTGTGTTCCGTAACGTCCTTTTCTGAAGTTCTTGTCGCCCGGTTCGGCCCCTTTGTATGTTTTCTCGGGTAGGAATTTGCCCCGGTATTTGGCAAGACTTTCTTCGGGAAGTAATAGTTCGGCATGAGGAATTGTAGTTGGATAGTACAAAAAGAAAGGCTTGTCTTTATTTTGTTCGATAAATTGCAGTGCTCGTGCATGAATCAGGTCTGGTGCATAGGTTCCGAATTTATCTCCGGTATTTTCTTCAAGTATTACTTTTTCGTGATTGTCCCACAAGTGCCCCGGATAGTAGTTGTGCGCCAGGCTCTGGCAATTGTAGCCATAAAATTGATCGAATCCTTTCTTGTTGGGATCGCCTTCGGTATCAATATAGCCGAGTCCCCATTTTCCAAAAGCTCCGGTTGCGTATCCGGCTTCCTGTAGCATGGTTGCCATGGTATATGCTTCTTTTGGAAGTGGCCATTGTCCTTCCGGTTCCCAGCCTTTGTTTCCCCGAATGGGAGTATGACCGGTATGTTGACCCGTCATTAATGAAGAGCGCGATGGTGCACAAACCGTAGTTCCTGCATAATGCTGTGTGAACAGCATTCCTTCCTTGGCCAGTTGGTCGATATGCGGAGTGCTGAAATGCGTTTGTCCGTAACAGCTCAAATCGCGATAACCGAGGTCGTCTGCCAAAATATATACAATATTGGGCTTTTGATTTTTAGCCGCGTCCTGTTTCGGCGATGTGGAACAGGAAGTTATAAGAATTGCTGCCAGGAAAAGGAGAAGATATGATTTTTTCATTCTTAAAAAATTTAAAAACTAGTACAATTATATGCAATTTATTTCAATTTTACCGGTTTCCAGGCCATCGCTTTTTACTTCCAATGCAATCGTTCCTTTTTCCCGGAGAGATTGTACGGTTACAACAAGTTTTCCGCTGAAAGCTTTCATGGTGGGCAAGTGGAACATTTCAAGCGAAGTGGCATCTCCATTACATACCACTTTGAATTTGCCTGCACCATTAACTTCAAAATCCAATTGGTTGCTGGCGTTCGGACAAAGGTTACCGTCTTTATCCACTACCGATACGGTGATGTAACTCAGGTCATTTCCATCAGCTGAAATTTCGGATCGATCGGCATTTAATACCAAATGGTGAGGTGCTCCGGCCGTGTGAATTTCTTGTTCCGCAGCAGGTTTCCCGTCTTCATCAAATGCTACTATTTTTATAGTTCCGGGCTCGTATTTTACATCAGTCCACATCAATCGGTTGCGGCTCAATAATGTTTCCTGGCTCTTTTTCTGAAGTCCCTGACTTTCTCCGTTTAAGAATAATTCGGCGCTGTTGTAACTGGTATATACAAAAACCGGTGTAGTTTCTCCCTCGCGACCTTCCCAGTTCCAGTGCGGGAGTATGTGCAGGGTTTCGTCTTCAGTGTTCCATCTGCTACGATATAAGTAGTAGCGATCTTTTGGAAGTCCTGCCAGGTCACAGATTCCGAAATATGAACTGCGCGACGGCCAATACTCATCATAGGGAGTTGGTTCGCCCAGGTAATCGAATCCCGTCCAAACAAATTCACCGATTACCCAGTCGTAATCGTCCTGCCATTTAAAATCAGTATCGGGAATGTTCGACCACCAGCATGCTTCCAGATCGTACGATGAACATTGCCCGTCGGGATAAGTTTTTTGCTTGAATTCTTCAACGGGGAATTTATAAATTCCTCTTGAACTGACAGTTGAGGCTGTTTCGGAGCCGAGTATAAAACCTTGAGGAAAACGTTCGTATGCTTCGTCGTAAAGTGGCAGGCGGTAATTTAATCCGGGAATATCCCAGATGGCGCCAAAACCATTTTTCAAGGTATTTGCAACCTGGTCCATTCCCACAGTAACCGGCCGGGTTGGATCTTCGCGATGAAAGAGATCCTGTAACCACTTTGCACGTTTTATGCCCTCGTTCCCCCACTGGTCGGGCACTTCGTTTCCGGCACTCCACATTACAATACTGGGATGGTTGCGTGTGGCACGTACCAAATTAACGACATCCTTTTCGGCCCAGTCATTAAAAAAGCGGTTGTAGCCGTTTTTCACTTTAGGACGGGCCCACTCGTCAAAGCTTTCAGCCAGCATCAGAATACCCATTTCATCACACAATTCGACTTGCTCGATTGAAGGCATATTGTGTGCCGAACGAATGGCGTTGCAACCCATGTCTTTAAGTATGGTAAGCTGGCGTTTTAAGGCGGCGCGGTTTACTGCTGCCCCCAATGGTCCGAGGTCGTGGTGCAGGCAAACTCCTTTAAACTTGGTATGCTCGCCGTTCAGAATCAATCCTTTTCCCCGTTCGTATTCTATACTGCGTATTCCAAAACGGATATTCTGTTCATCCATCAGTTTGCCCCCGCTAAATAACTTCATGTTGGCCGTGTACAAATATGGAGTCTCGATGCCCCAGCGAACAGGCTGATTTAGCGGAATGTTCTGTACCATCTTATTCCCAAAAACCCGGTCGGTAGTTCCTGTTGCGACAACTCTGCCATCGGCATCTTTTATTTCGGTAATCAATTCCAGGTTATCGCCGGTAACATCGCTTTTAATGTTTATCTGAGCCTGTTCATCCGAGATAAAAGGCGTGGTGATGAACGTTCCCCATTGCTCGAAGCCCATATCATTTTTTACAATAAGTTGAACTTTTCGATACAGTCCTGCCCCCGGGTACCAGCGCGACGATTTTCCTCTATTTTCAAGACGTACTGCCAGCAGATTTTCTTCGCCGGGTTTCAGGTAGTCTGAGATGTCAAAATAAAAATAGGCGTAACCATATTTCCATTCACCCACTTTATCACCATTGATAAAAACCTGTGGTTCGCTCATGGCGCCATCAAAAACCAAAAGTGCTTTCTTTCCCGATTTAAACTCCGGAACCTCTAAGGTTTTGCGGTACCAGCCAACGCCGATGTACGGCAGAGAACCAGTTCTGCCTGTTTTTTCGGTAGCAACCTTTTCCTGGTTTTGCTCGATCAATACCGTTTGTTTGTCAATTTCTTTATCGAATGGCCCTTTTATGGCCCAGTCGTGAGGAACAGAAACTGTTTCCCAGTTGCCTGTATCGAAATCGGGCTTTTCCGCATTTAGTGTTTCTCCTTTGGTGAACTTCCAGTCCTTGCTTAAAGTGTATACTTTTCTTGGAACCCGGTTGGGAGAGGAACATGCCGAAAGCAAAAAAAGAATCAGAACTATCGGAATGGTGATTTTAGTTATTTTCATAATTCGATCATTTAACTTGTAGGTACAGGTATGTTGTTTCGCAAATATGAGAAGAATTTGGAAAAATGTCATCTCTACAGTGCATTTCGTTCAGCACAAAAACGAGAAAACCAGAGGTGAATTTTATCCCGATATTCAGTTTATAACAACAATTCGCTATTCATCTCCTGTTAAAATCAACCTGAATAAAATAGCCGAGCAATGCGGACTTTCGATTTTCGTTTTTTTTTAAGTCAGAACTTTTTTTATATTGTTGTTGGTTTTAAGAGCATTTTATGACGCCAATCAGACGAAAACAAATTATACTGTTCACCTCGGTACTCGCACTTTTCTTTAGTGTCTCCTGTGGTTCTTCCGGAGGCGACAAGCGATCAAAAAAGGATAGAAAAGTTGTCGACAGAGATCTTGCTGAAATTACTTCTGAAGGAGTACTTCGTGTAATTACTTCCTACAGCAGTACCAGTTATTTTTTGTACAAAGGTCAGCCGATGGGCTACGAATATGATCTGTTAAAACGCTTTGCCAAACATTTGGATGTGAAACTGGAAATCTCGGTTTCTAATAACCTCGATACCATGTTTCAGCGATTACTGGAGGGGAAGGTAGATTTGATTGCACATGGTCTTACCATCACCAATTCGCGTAAGGAACTGGTTACTTTTTCAGAGTACCTGTACCTCACTAATCAGGTGTTGGTTCAGCGCAAACCGTTAAATTGGAGAAAGATCGGTTGGAGTAAATTGCAGTCCTCGCTTATTCACGATCCGATTGAGTTAATCGGCGATACCGTTTCGGTTCGTGCCAATTCGTCGTACATAAAACGACTGGCCAACCTTAGCGAAGAAATTGGCGGAACGATACATATTGACACGCTTTCGGGTGATTTGTCTACTGATAAAATTATTGAGATGGTTGCCAGCGGCGAAATAAAATATACTGTTGCCGATAATAATATCGCCAGCATAAATGCTTCTTACTATCCCGAACTTGACATCCGGGTGCCCATCAGTTTTTCTCAACGTATGGCCTGGGCTATCCGTCCAGAGGACACCGAGCTGGAAAAAGAGCTGAACCAGTGGATTAAAACCATGAAAGATGGAGTAGCGTATTACGCCATCTACAACAAATACTTCAAAAACACGCGCGATTTCAGGCGCAGGGAGAACAGCGAACTTTACAGTATAAATCACAACAATATCAGCGAGTATGACGACCTGATTAAAGCTGGAGCCGATTCTCTGGGCTGGGACTGGCGTTTAATGGCAGCCATGGTTTACCAGGAGTCAAAATTTATTCCCGATTTAGAATCGTGGGCCGGCGCAAAGGGAATTATGCAGCTGATGCCAAGAACCGCCGAGCGCTTTGGCGTTACCGACCGCACCGATCCAGTGCAGAGCATTCAGGCAGGTACGGAAATTTTAGAGCTTTTGTGGGATCGTTTTATTGATATCCCCGATTCGCTGCAACGCATAAAGTTTACCATGGCTGCGTACAATTGTGGCTATGGTCATGTAGTCGATGCCAGAAACCTGGCGTACGAAGAAGGCCTGGACATGTACCGCTGGGACGAGAATGTGGAAGAATCCATACTGAAATTAAGCTATCCTGAATATTACAACAAACCGATTATTAACTACGGCTATGTTCGTGGGGTTGAGCCATATACCTATGTGCGACAAGTTTTTGATCGTTTTGACAATTATTCCCACTTCATCGAGAAAAACGTGGAAACTGATTATGATAATGATGAAATGGGTAAAGTAGTTACTACCGAGCCTTCTGAATGATCTTCAAAAAAAACCGCCCCACAATGTGAGACGGTTTTGATATATCTTTTCTAAAAAAATTCTTAGATAGAGTCGATTGCGTTCAGGTCGTCGAAAGCAACTTGCAAACGAGCGATCACTGATTCTTCGGCTTTTCTTACCCAGGCGCGTGGATCGTAGAATTTCTTGTTTGGTTTCTCTTCGCCTTCCGGGTTACCAATTTGTCCTTGCAAGTAATCGTGGTTAGCTGCTTCGAATGCACGAACGCCATCCCAGTATGCCCACTGTGTATCGGTATCGATGTTCATTTTAACAACACCGTAACCAATAGCTTCGCGGATTTCTTCGTGTGATGAACCCGAACCTCCGTGGAATACAAAGTCAACAGGTAATTTATCGCTTAAACCATGTTTTTCAACAATGTATTTTTGAGAGTTATCCAGAATTTTTGGAGTCAATTTTACGTTACCCGGTTTGTAAACACCGTGCACATTTCCAAAAGAAGCAGCAATGGTAAAGTTTGGTGAAACTTTCGACAGTTCTTCGTAAGCGAAGTTTACTTCCTCAGGTTGTGTGTAAAGTTTCGATGAATCAACGTCGGTATTATCAACGCCGTCTTCTTCACCACCGGTAATACCCAATTCAATTTCAAGGGTCATACCCATTTTGCTCATTCTTTCGAGGTACTTTTTGCTGATCTCGATATTTTCTTCGATTAGCTCTTCACTTAAATCCAGCATGTGTGAGCTGAACAATGGTTTGCCGGTTTCTTCGAAATGTTTTTCACTGGCATCAAGCAGTCCGTCGATCCAAGGCAACAATTTTTTAGCAGCGTGGTCGGTATGCAGTATTACATGAACACCATAAGCTTCAGCTAAAGTGTGGATGTGTTTTGCACCTGCAACAGCACCAAGAATGGCAGCTTCCTGACCTTCGAGCTTTAAGCCTTTGCCGGCATTAAAAACGGCTCCACCGTTTGAGAACTGAATGATTACAGGAGCTTTGGCCACTTTGGCAGCTTCCATAACGGCATTGATTGATGATGATCCAACAACGTTTACTGCCGGAATGGCGAAGTTGTTTTCCTGAGCTACACGGAAAATGTATTGAACGTCGGAACCGGTGATTACACCTGGTTTTACGTTTTCTGCTATTTTACCCATAATGATTTGTTTATTTGATATTTAAATATTTGTATGCTGTCTTTTTTAAAGCGAAACAAAATTATAATTTCCCAACGTGGTTCGCAACAATGCCTCGTTAATGAAGTTTAAATTCTTTATTATTTAATATTTAAGCGCTTAAGAAAAGAAAATGGCACTCAAATTAATGTGAGTGCCATTTAAAAACCAAAAATCAATCCCGAATTAAACGGGACTTCTGCCCCTCAAAAGCTCAATTTTTATGCTGAATATTCAACTCCAAATATCTCAAGGTCTTTCTCCACTGCAGTAATTCCTGCAATACCAAAGTTTTCTACCAAAACATTAGCAACGTTTAGCGAAAGGAATGCCGGCAATGTTGGCCCCAGGTGAATGTTTTTCACACCCAGATGCAGCAGCGCCAGTAACACGATCACAGCTTTTTGCTCGTACCATGCAATGTTATAGGCAATTGGCAGATCGTTAATATCGTTCAGTTCGAAAACTTCTTTCAGTTTCAGTGCAATTACAGCCAGCGAGTAAGAGTCGTTACATTGTCCGGCATCAATTACACGCGGGATTCCGCCGATATCGCGCAATGGCAATTTGTTGTAGCGGTATTTGGCACAGCCTGCGGTTAGAATCACAGTGTCTTGCGGAAGTTGCTCAGCAAATTGGGTGTAATAATCGCGGCTTTTCATACGTCCGTCGCAACCGGCCATTACAAAGAATTTTTTGATGGCTCCTGTTTTTACGGCATCTACAATTTTATCGGCCAGTGCAAATACCTGAGCGTGGGCAAATCCACCCACAATTTCTCCGCTTTCAATTTCTTGCGGAGCAGCACATTTTTTTGCGTGTTCAATAATCTGGCTGAAATCTTTCATTTCGCCTTCCTTGCGATCCGGGATATGGATAGCTCCTTCCAATCCTGATGCGCCGGTGGTGTAAATACGATCGGTGTAAGTTGCCGATTTTTTGGGCGGAACAATACAGTTGGTGGTAAACAGGATCGGGCCGTTAAAGCTTTCGAATTCCGTGTTTTGTTTCCACCAGGCGTTACCATAATTTCCAACCAGGTGTTTGTATTTTTTGAAAGCCGGGTAGTAGTGTGCTGGCAGCATTTCACTGTGTGTATACACATCTACGCCAGTTCCTTCGGTCTGTTTCAGCAGGTCTTCCATATCGCGCAAATCGTGTCCCGAGATCAGGATAGCCGGATTCTGATGCACCCCAATGTTCACACTTGTAGCTACCGGGTTTCCATAAGCCGAAGTGTTGGCTGCATCCAGCAAAGCCATTACATCAACTCCGTATTTTCCGGTTTCGAGTGTAAGTGCCACCAGTTCATCAACTGAAAGATCTTCGGTGGTAGCTAACAATGCGCGCTGCATAAAGGCAAAAATCTCGTCTTTTTTATTGCCTAAATTCCAGGCATGCTCGGCATAAGCTGCCAGTCCTTTTACGCCATAAATAATCAGCTCGCGTAAGGAACGGATGTCTTCATCTTGAGTGCTAAGTACGCCAACTTCTTCGGCTTTGGCTTCAAATTCTTCAGCCGAAGCAGCATTCCATGTAGCCATCTCCGGCAATTCTGCTGGCAATACTACACTGCTTTCTTTGCAGAGAACCAGGAGTTCGTTACGAAGCTGAAGCGCTTTAATAATGCGTCGCTCAAAAGCTTTTTTATCGAAATTGGCGTTGGTAATGGTGCTGAATAATCCATCAAAAACAAACTTGTCAACTTTTGAAGGATTGGCGCCAATAGCCCTTAATTTCTCATTATACCAGCTAATTCCCTTCAGAACAAACAGAAGTGTATCCTGAAGATTAGCTACATCATTTGGTTTTCCACACACTCCGGCAATTGTACAGCCGGTCCCTTTTGCCGCTTCCTGGCATTGAAAACAAAACATACTCATATCTAAAGATTTTATTGATTATCGAATAAAAGGGGGAACATCTGGTTTATCACATCACTTTTAGGTACCTCAAATCCATTCTTCTGAAAGAACTTCTCCTCGAATACTTATTACTATTTCTTTCACCGGTACTTTACGCGAAGCTTGTTGTGTGGCTATTTTAACCATTTGCGAAAGACCGCCGCAGCAAGGTACTTCCATGATTACTACACTAATGGTGTTTACGCGTGCATCATCGATTAAACTAGTGAGTTTCCGGATGTAAATATCCGTTACCTGGTCGAGCTTCGGACAGGCGATCACCATTTTCCGGCCTTTAATAAAATCGTTGTGGAAATTACCGTATGCAAATCCGGCGCAGTCGGCAGCCACCAACAAGTCGACGCCATGGAAATACGATGCTGCCGGATTGATCAAATGCATCTGAACCGGCCATTGTGTAAGTGCCGATGGTACTTCGTCGGCAGGTGCGGCCATTTTAAAACCGGATGCATCAAAAGCTATCGGAGCCGATCCCGGACAACCACCTGTTGAGCAACCTCCTGAAGCTGGTTGCGCCTCTTTTTGGCTGTGCAACAGTTCGTGTACCTCGCTAATTTCAAACGGCATGGCTTCGCGGTTGGCTTTTATAAAACCAAGTGCTTCTTTCAGGTAGCCGTTTTCGCCATGATCCTGCAAATGTTTCAGGTGCGCAAAAACTGTAGCTTTTCCTGCTTTTATCATTTGCGAAATGGTAGCTACTTCATCGTATGCATCTGCTTCACGTTCTTCAATTGTAATGGCACCTTCGGGGCAGTGACCGATACAGGCACCCAACCCGTCGCACATTAATTCGCTCACCAAACGCGCTTTTCCATCAATAATTTGCAAAGCACCTTCGTGGCAGTTCGGAACACATTGTCCGCAACCGTTGCACAATTCTTCGTCAATTTTTACAATCTCGCGTATCATATTCGTTTGTTTTTTTCTTTTCTGATTGATTTACGCAACAAAAGTAGGGCAGTGGCGTTTCCAATTTTGTATCAAATGTTACAAAATGATAGATTATTCATTATTGAGCCAATGTCCAGTGTTTAGAGGTATTTCAGAAACTGAAGCCAAAAATTTACTCGGGCAGATACATTTCCAGATCAGGAAGTTTAAAAAAGATGAAGTGGTGGTCCTGGCTGGCGACACAGTGCAGGATCTGCTAATTATTTTGTCGGGAAGCGTGCGTGGCGAAATGATCGATTATTCAGGAAAAACCGTTAAAATTGAAGATATTGAAGC
This sequence comes from Maribellus mangrovi, assembly GCF_037646455.1. Taxonomy (NCBI): domain Bacteria; kingdom Pseudomonadati; phylum Bacteroidota; class Bacteroidia; order Marinilabiliales; family Prolixibacteraceae; genus Maribellus; species Maribellus mangrovi. Next base: position 1,866,042 of record NZ_JBBIXN010000001.1, read on the forward strand.
TCCTAAGCCACTGGCGGCAGCTTTCCTTTTTGGAAAAGAAAACCGCTACCCGGTGACGGTTACCGCAAATAAAAATTCTAGTATTTTGGCTATTCCGGTTCCCGAGTTTTTAAAAATACTACAGATGAATACCTTGCTGCTGCGAAACTACCTGCACAGTATTTCGTCGAGGGCACAGTTTCTGTCGCAGAAACTGAATTTTTTGAGTTTTAAAACCATCAGGGAGAAAGTGGCGCATTTTCTTTTGCAACAGGCCGGCGACCGCTATCACTCGTTTGAGCTTAAAAATACGCAACAACAATTGGCCGATCTTTTTGGAGTAACTCGTCCGTCGCTGGCACGTGTGCTTGGAGACATGCAAAGTGATGGTTTTATAAAAATTGAAAAGAAAACAGTGACACTCCTCGACAAAAATGCACTCAACAAATTACTAAAAAATGGCTGACAATAATTTTATCCGATACAAAATCTTTGAAGCTTTCCCTGAAATTGAAGTGTTTACCACCAGCAAACAAAGTTTGATCCAGAAGAATGTTCGATTCACAGGAGATGATGAAAGTAGTTATAAAACCAACCGTGAAGAATTGAGCCGATATTTAGGAATCGCCGCAGAACAACTGGTATTTCCTCGACAAACGCATACCGCAACTGTTTGCTGCATCGACGATCTTCCAGAAACGGAAATTCAGGAAACAGATGCTTTGGTGAGCAATAAAAAAGGCCTGTGTTTGTGTGTTCAAACGGCCGACTGTGTTCCCATTTTGTTATTCGATCCGGTAAAAAAAGTGATTGCCGCTGTGCACGCCGGGTGGCGGGGAACAGTGAATAGAATTGTAGCCAATACGATCGAAAAGATGAAACAGGATTACGGCTCCGATGCTGCCGATATTAGGGCAGCCATTGGCCCGTCGATCGGTCCCGAAGTGTACGAAGTAGGAACTGAAGTGGTGGCAGCAGCCAGAAAATCGATTCCGGAAGTCCGGAAAACGCTTCATAAAAATAGTTCAGGAAACTTTCATTTTAACCTGTGGGAAGCCAACCGTTTGATATTGCTGGAGTGTGGCCTGCAATTCAATAATATAGAACTGCTTTCGGAATGTTCGTTCAAATACGATCAAAAATATTATTCAGCCCGTCGTGATGGAGTGGATACCGGAAGAATGGTTTCCGGAATAATGTTGCGATGAATAATACTTAATTCGGGCTAAAATAAGAGCAAGTCTTAGCTGTTTTCGCCAAAAGCCTTATCTTCGCATCTGTTAAATATTTAGCATTTCTTTTCGCTTTCTGAAAACATTAAAAAATGAAGCAATACAAACTGTTTAACAACGTTTTTGGCTGGGTTAGTTTTGCCGTGGCCGCTGTTGTTTATCTGATTACCATTGAACCAACGGTAAGTTTTTGGGACTGTGGTGAGTTTATCACAACTGCATTCAAATTTGAAGTAGGCCACCCTCCGGGTGCACCTATTTTTATGATTGCCGGCCGGATGTTTACCTTATTTGGCGGGCCTGAAAATGCCGCGAAACTGGTGAATATAATGTCGGCGCTGGCCAGTGCCTTTACCATTATGTTCCTGTTTTGGACCATTACTCACCTGGCCAAAAAAGTGCTTACGCAATCCGGTGAAATGACCAAAGGACAAAGTTTTGCAGTACTTGCCAGTGGTTTGGTTGGTGCGCTTGCTTACACCTTTTCCGACACCTTTTGGTTTTCGGCAGTTGAAGGCGAGGTTTATGCCAGTTCATCATTGTTAACGGCGATTGTTTTCTGGGCCATCCTGAAATGGGAAAATGTGGCAGATGAATCCTACGCCAATCGATGGCTCATTTTTATTGCCTACATCATAGGGCTTTCAGTAGGTGTTCACTTGCTGAACCTATTGGCGATTCCGGCCATTGTTTTTGTTTATTATTTCAGAAAATACGAAGCTACCCGCAAAGGAATTATCTGGGCGCTGATTATTTCGGTAGGTATTCTCGGAATTATCATGTACGGAATTATTCCGGGAGCAGTAACCATTGCCACCTGGTTTGAATTGATGTTTGTGAATTCGTTCGGATTACCTTACGATTCAGGAGTTTATGTGTATGTAGTGCTGATGGTAGCTGCCCTGGTATACGGAATCTACTGGACGTACAAAAAACAGAAGGTTGTATTAAATACGGCAATTCTTGCCGTTACAGTAATTATGATTGGGTATTCATCGTTTGCCATTATTATGATCCGGTCGCAGGCCGAGCCGCCAATGGATCAAAACAATCCGAAAAATGCTTTTTCGCTTCTAAGTTATCTGAATCGCGAACAATATGGCGAACGTCCATTGTTTAAAGGCCAGTATTACAATTCCCCGCTCAAGGTTGGCAACCGTTTTACGGAAGGGAAACCGATTTATTCACAGATCGATGGGAAATACAAAATAACCTACAACAGGTATCAGGCCAATTACGACGAGCGTTTTACCACCATATTCCCGCGCATGTGGAGCTCGATGGATCCACAGCATGAACGCGATTACCAGCGTTGGGGACAGATTCAGGGAACCCGGATTCAGTACCGCGACGAGCGCGGTGAAACAGAAACCATTGTTAAACCAACCTTTGGCGAAAATCTGCGCTTCTTTTTCCGCTACCAGGTAAACTGGATGTACTGGCGATACTTTATGTGGAACTTTGTAGGGCGCCAAAACGACATTCAGGGGCATGGTGACATTCTGCACGGAAACTGGTTGAGTGGAGTAAAATTTATCGATGAAGCGTTTTTGGGCGACCAGGATAATCTGCCGCCAAGTCTGGCGAATAATAAAGCCAAAAACACCTATTATTTCTTGCCTTTACTACTCGGAATACTTGGAATACTCTTTCAGTATAAACGTGGAAAGGAAGGTAAAAAAGGATTGTGGGTGGTATTCCTCTTGTTTCTCATGACAGGACTTGCCATTGTAATTTACCTGAACCAGTATCCGCATCAGCCTCGTGAGCGTGATTATGCTTATGCCGGTTCGTTTTATGCCTTTGCCATCTGGATTGGATTAGGAGTAATCACCATCTCCGAATTTCTAAAGAAATTTATTCCCGATACCGTGGCCGCCGGAATTGCCGGACTTGCAACATTGATCCTCGTACCGGGAATTATGGCCGCACAAAACTGGGACGATCACGATCGTTCGGGACGTTACACAGCTCGCGATTTTGGGGCGAATTACCTGAAAACCTGTGCACCAAACGGAATTATATTTACCAACGGCGATAACGACACCTTCCCTTTGTGGTACAACCAGGAAGTAGAAGGTGTAAGAACTGATGTCAGGGTATGTAACCTTAGCTATTTGCAAACCGACTGGTATATCGATCAGATGAAACGTCAGGCTTATGAATCGGAGCCGGTTCCGTTTTCGATGACCACGGATGAGTACCGACTGGGAACACGCGATGCAGTTTATGTAATGGATAATCCGCGAATAAAACGCGATTATGTGGGACTGAAGGAAGCAGTCAATTTTATTGCAGACGATAATCCGGCTACGAAATTGCAGCAGGCCGGAGATGCTGCTTACATCCCGAAAAAGAAGATTCATTTTAAAGTGGATAAAGAAGCAGTTATACGCAATAAAGTAGTTCCACCCGAAGATTATGATAAAATTGTTGATGAAATTGTTATCGACCTGTCAGGAAAGAATACCCTCTCGAAGGATGAGATGATGATTCTGGACCTTTTGGCGACCAACAACTGGGAAAGACCTGTTTACTGGGCGATTACTGTAGGAAGCAACAAGTACATGAACCTTATCGATTATTTCCAGGTTGAAGGTTTTGCTTATCGTCTTGTCCCGATAAAAACGGAAAGTACGCCGCAACAGTTGAAATTTGGCCGGGTAGCTACCGGCATCATGTACGATAACCTGATGAATAATTTTGATTGGGGAAGAATGAATCAACCTGATGTTTATATTGATGAGAATAACGCCAGGATGATGACCAACATTCGAAACACGTTCAATCGTTTGGCCGGCGCTCTGGTTGAAGAGAACAAAATGGATTCGGCCGTTGCTGTTCTGGACCGGTGCCTCGAACTTATTCCGAACGAAGTGGTTCCTTACGAGTATTTTGCCCTGGCGATTGCCGAGAATTACCAAAGAGCCGGTGCCAACGACAAAGCTATTTCAATGGTAGAAACTGCATATTCAAATTTCGACGATGAGCTGAATTATTTCTTTTCTCTCGACACTAAATTCATGTTAACGTCTGGGATTAACGAAGAAATTCAGCGTAACCTGTTCTACCTGCAAAACCTTCAGCGAACAGCGGCAAATGCCGGAGATAATGAGTTAGCAGATAAAATCGGGGAGACCTTGCAATCGTATTTCGAGCGTTTCAGAAGTAGTTAGATAAAGTAAAATCAAGAAGATCAGATAAATGAACATTTTAATTATTGGCTCAGGAGGCAGAGAGCACGCATTGGGATGGAAAATCAAACAAAGTAACAAAGTCGACCAATTGTTTTTTGCTCCCGGTAATGCCGGAACAGCAAGCATTGGAACTAACCTTTCAGCAGGTGTATCCGATTTCGATGCAATAAAAAAGCTGGTGTTGGAAAACAACATCGACTTGATGCTGGTTGGACCGGAAGTGCCGCTGGTTGAAGGTTTACACGATAAGTTTGCTGCGGACGCCGAGTTGCAAGATGTAAAAGTTGTGGGACCTAAAAAAGCAGGTGCTGAACTGGAAGGAAGTAAGGATTTTGCTAAAGCTTTTATGGCGTGTCACAACATTCCTACCGCTAAATATTTCACGGTAACAACGGAGAATCTAGATGAAGGATTGACTTTCCTGAAAACCATGACCGCACCTTATGTTCTGAAAGCCGACGGTTTGGCTGCAGGAAAAGGGGTGTTGATCATCTCTTCGCTCGAAGAAGCACAGGCATCGTTGAAAGAGATGTTGGGTGGTCAATTTGGTGCCGCCAGCAGCAAAGTGGTGATCGAGGAATTTTTGAGTGGGGTAGAAGTATCAGTTTTTGTGATAACCGATGGTAAAGACTACAAAATTCTTCCGGAAGCAAAAGATTACAAGCGAATTGGTGAGGGTGATACCGGACTGAATACTGGCGGAATGGGAGCCATAACTCCGGTTCCGTTTGCCGATGCTGTTTTTATGGATAAAGTTGAACAACAAATTATTCAACCTACCATCACGGGATTGCAAAAAGAAGGCATCGATTATAATGGATTTATTTTCTTTGGATTAATCAATGTGAACGATGATCCGTATGTTATCGAATACAATGTGCGCATGGGCGATCCGGAGACCGAGGCCGTCATGCTGCGTGTTAAATCCGATTTTGTCGATTTGCTGGAGGGAGCCGCGGACGGAACGCTGGGGCAGAAAACTCTGGAAATCGATGAACGAACTGCCGTAACCGTTATGTTGGTTTCGGGTGGTTATCCGGGGAGTTACAAAAAAGGGAAAGTGATCAGCGGCACCGAAGGTGTGGAAAACAGCATTGTTTTTCATGCCGGAACAAAAACCGAAAATGATGCTGTTGTAACCGCCGGAGGACGTGTAATTTCGGTTAGTTCGTACGGCGAGAACATGAAACAGGCTCTTGCGACGTCCTATGAAAATGCAGAACGGATAAATTTTGAAGGTAAATATTACAGGAAAGATTTGGGCTTCGATTTATAATGCATGCTTTTAAGAATATTAAAATCGAATAATCTCAGCAATTTACTTTTTATCCCGGTCGCAGTGTTTGCATTCTGGGCGGGGAAACTTTTTGCCCCTTTTAGCTATTCATATTTCCCGGGCGAGGCCGAAAATGTGCTGTTCAAATACATCAATAAAATCGTAGGCGATGCACCCTTATTAAACGTGATCCTGTCAGCTGTTTTTGTGGTCATTCTGGCGGTACTCATCGAATTAATAATTGCCCGCTACCAATTCATTCGAATTCGTACAAGGCTTCCGGCCATTTTGTTTGCGCTCATTTTGGGTGGACTTACCGGCATGCATACTCTTCATCCCGTATATTTTGCGGCGGTATTTCTTTTGCTGGCCATATTCCGGCTTTTTGGAATTTTCGACCAGCCAAAAGCCTATACCACTGTTTTCGATGTAGGATTTTTACTTGGGATTGGTGCTTTGTTCTACCTCAACCTGTATATTGTGGTACCCGCATTTTTGGTTGGGATAGTTGTTTTAGGTCGCGGAACCGGCTGGCGTGAGATTGTAATTCTGATCATTGCCTTTTTGCTGCCGTCGATACTGGCATTCAGTTACTATTTTTATACCGACCGATCTCAGGAACTTATCACTGTTTTTCTGAAGAATATTAACACCTCGGTATATACCCTGCGAAACAACCTGTTCCTGCAAATTTATCTGGGTGCGCTGGTGTTGCTGACACTTCTGGCAAGTATCGATATTGCACGGCATTACGATACTAAAAAAGTAAGTTCGAGAAAATATTTTACCGTCTTCTTTTACATTTTTATAGCGTCGATGATCAGTTATGTATTTATCCCGTCAACTTCGCAGGAAATGTTGATTATATCGGCCATCCCCGTTACTTTTTTACTGGCTAACTTTTTTGTTTTTCTCAAAAGCCGCTTTTTAGGAGAATTGTTTTTTGCGGTACTGCTGCTTGTTGTAATTGCTGTTCAATTTATGGCATAATGGATAAAAACCGTGCTACACTGGCAGTTTATGGTATTCAGGATCGCTTTGATTATGAGCATCCATTTTATGTGCACGATCATAACCTGGCCATTATGCAAAATGGAAAAGTACAGCATTTTTTGCAGCAGGAACGCATTTCGCGGCGCAAGCGGGACAATACACTTCACCGGCATTTAAAGGAAATTTTAAAGCAAGGTCAGCAGTTAAGCTACGATTACGATCTGGTTTTTATTGATAATGTGGTTGGACGTACTTTTCTCACTACTTCCGGGGTGGTGCGTTTCGAAGCTCCCTTGAATGAGGAACTGTCAACCGGGCTTGAAAAAGGCCGGTGTTGGTGGTTTGGAAAAGAAAAGGAAGCCTGGGTACTCAATCACGAACTGGCACATATGTTTTCGTGTTTGCCCTTTTTCGGAAACTTTAAAGAAAACAGCCTGTTGGTACATTTTGATGGCGGAGCGAGTTTGAGCAACTTTTCGGCGGCACTTTTCAAAAACAATAAAATTGAGTGGATTGAATACCACTGGGACCTGAAAAAATACGCCTCAATTTTTAATGCCAATGCGTTGGTTTTTGCCATTATCGGGGCAAAGCTTAAAGACCAGAATTCAGTACCCGGCAAGTTTATGGGATTTGCAGGTTGGGGAAATTACCGGCCCGAACTGGAAGAGTGGCTTCGAAAACACGATTTCTTCCACGATATTTGGGGGCAAACGTCGGTGTTCTTTCACCATGCAAAAAAAGATTTTGGAATTGAGTTGAAGTCCTTTAATCAGAAGGATCCTTTCATCCGGGATGTGGCCGCCACTTTGCATCAGATTTTTGTACAAGCAATTTTGGGAAAACTCATCGAGCTGCAGGCTAAAACCGGTGCACGAACCTTGTATTATACCGGTGGTTCGGCCTTAAATATTGTGGCCAACACAAGGATCATTAAAAGTGGCATTTTCGATGAGGTGTTCATTCCACCGTGTACCGAAGATTCGGGGCTGGCACTTGGTGCCGCTGCTTTTGCCGAGTGGCAAAAACACGGCAAAGTAGAGCCGCATTCGGCCTACCTCAACAATTGGGGAATTGAAAATTATCAAGTCGCATCGGAAATGGATGCTGTGAAAAAGGCGGCTGAGGTATTGGTACATAAAAAGGTTATTGGGGTGTGTAACGGATTTGGTGAAGCCGGACCACGCGCACTCGGTAACCGAAGTATTTTAGCCCTCGCCGGTTCAAAAGAATTGGCTCGGAAAATCAGCATGGAAAAGAAAGGTCGCGAATGGTACAGGCCGCTGGCACCGGTGGCTTTGGCGAAAAACACCTGCTATTTCACAGGAGAAGAGAAGATTCATTCACTGTCGGAATTTATGCTGCTCGATTTTACTGTACTTCCGGAGAAGCAGAAGGAACTGGTCGGTGCACTTCATGCCGACGGAACCGCCCGTTTTCAAACTATTTTTAACCGCAGGCAAAATCCTTTTCTCTTCGAACTGCTGACCTACCTCGATGAAAAGTACCACGTAAAAGCTTTAATCAATACTTCGTTTAATGCCGGTGGAGAGCCCATCGTACACACTGAACAGGATGCACGAAGTTCGGCCGAAAAAATGCAATTGAACGGATTGGTGCTAAATGGAAAATTTATTCCACTTTAACTATTTTTGCAGAACTTTGTTAAGAGAGAATTATGGCAATCATACTAAATATTGAAACTTCTACCGAAGTTTGCTCGGTTACGCTGGCAAAAGACGGCAATACACTGTTTGAAGAAGAAAGCACCGAGGGATTGAATCATTCGCAGTTGCTCACTGTTTTTATCGAAAATCTGTTTAAATCCAACAACTTCAATTTTAAAGACCTGGATGCTGTTGCAGTGAGTAAAGGGCCGGGATCGTACACCGGCTTGCGCATTGGAGTTTCGGTGGCAAAAGGACTTTGTTATGGCCTTGGCATTCCTCTAATCAGCGTAGGTTCTATCGATGCAATAGGGCATTATGCAGCGCTGCATTCGGCCGATTTCTATACTCCGGAAGATAACGAGCACTTGTTGTTTTGCCCGATGATCGATGCCAGAAGGATGGAAGTTTACACCTCGCTTTTTGATTCCAGCGGGGAAGCTATTCTTCCCGTTACTGCAGAAATTATTGATGAAAATTCCTTTGCCGGTCAACTTAAAGAAAACAAGATCCTGTTTTTTGGAAATGGTGCCGAGAAATGCCGCTCGAAAATTACCCACGAAAATGCCTTATTTGCAGGGCCTTCAAAAACATCGGCACGATTTATGCAAAAGCTCGCAGAAAAGAAATACAATAAGCGGGAGTTTGAGAACGTTGCATATTTCGAACCTTTCTACCTGAAAGACTTTGTGGCAACCATCCCAAAAAACAAAATAATAAAATGAAAAAATCAATTCTGATAGCTTTTCTGATCCTTTTTTTTGGGCAAAACATTTCGGCTAAGGAAGAGCGGATACGTTTTAATTTGAAATTCGGACTGTTTAAGGGAGGCGAGGCAGAATTAACCGTTACCGATACTGTATATAACGGGCGGCCGGCCATCCATTATCATATGTTGGGTCGAACAACCGGACTGGCCGAAAAGTTGTACGGTGTTTACGATATTTATGAAACCACGGTGGATGCTGAAACACACCTGCCGCTAAAAACCATCAGAAGTGTAAAGGAAGGCAATTACCGGCGCTATAACGAAACTTTCTTTTTTCACGATAACGATTCAATTTTTAGTCAACGAAGTGGTGGCCGTAAAGTTCCCAAAGACCTTGTCGACATTATTTCCGTATTCTTTTATTTCGTAAACACACAGAATATCGATAATATGGCGCCGGGTGACGGTGTGACTTACCCCACGATCAATGCCGATAAGATTTCGGATGTATCCGTGAGGTTTTTACGCGAGGAAGTGGTGGAAACCGATATAGGTAAAGTGGACACCTATGTTTTAAATCCCAATGTTAGAAAGGGAAAGGTTCTGGAACGTTCTGACGGCATCCGCTTTTACATGTCGAAAAAGAAAAAGCTACCGGTTTACATTACTTTCGATATGAGGGTTGGTGCCTTAAAAGCTGTAATCAGAAGCTACACCATCGACGGTGTGGAACAGGTTACCGACTGATGTCGTGCACTTTATTGCCTGTAAAATGATTAGAATTGATTGATTTTTAATGGATTTGATTATTTTTGCAGCGTTCAAAAAAAAACAATAATAAAAATATAAGATGGCTAGTACAGCAGACTTTAAAAACGGAATGTGCTTCATGTTCAAAGGTGATATATACACTATCGTATCATTCCTGCATGTGAAACCGGGAAAAGGACCGGCTTTTGTTCGCACAAAACTTAAAAATGTTAAAACCGGAAGGGTAATTGAAAATACATTTAATTCAGGTGTTAAGGTTGATGATGTTCGCGTTGAACGTCGTCCTTATCAATTTTTGTACCGCGATGACATGGGACTTAATATGATGAACAATGACACCTTCGAACAGATATCAATTCCGTCTGAAATGGTTGAAAACAACGACCTGATGAAAGAAGGACAGGTTATTGAAATTCAGTTTCATGCTGAAGAGGAAATTCCATTAACCGCAGAAATGCCTGACAAAGTGGAGTTGACTGTTACCAGCACCATCGAAGGTGAAAAAGGAAACACAGCCAGTTCGACCGCACTGAAGCCCGCAACCCTAGAAACCGGTGCCGAAGTAATGGTTCCTATGTTTATTAACGAAGGCGATGTCATTAAAGTCAGCACCAGCGACCGTTCATATGCCGAACGTGTAAAACAGTAAAAATTTACTAGGTTATATATAATTAATCGGCTTCGGATTTTCCGGAGCCGATTTTTTTATGTTATTATTCTTTATTGAAGTTAAATCGCGCGATTCCCATTAACATGAATTACGGTTATTTTCGTTAGAATCTACCGATTCATCCGTGTCGATCGTAGTAAGTCCGAATACCGCTCGTGTTCCAAGACTCAATCTGTCGTTTATCCAATAACCGGCACCAACAGGAATTCCAAGGTCGAAAGTTTTAATGGCATCTTTATAATCTTCCTTATCGCCTCCATCATATTCGTCTTTTGCACTAACCAGAAATCCCGGTTGAATTTCACCTTCGAAATACAATCCATTTTCGCTTATATAATTGTAAAGTACGAGTATATAAATGTATGAAAGCGAAACTTTGCCGGAGTAAGACATTTCATCCAACTGAACGCTTTTCAATGTCTGCATGTAAATATCAGTGGAATAACTGACCGAGTAATTTGCTCCTTGCAAAGTGAAGACAACGCCGGCTTTTATTGAAGAAGTTTCATTGATATTGTAAACATTTGTTTCTACACCCAAAAGTAGTCCAAAAGTTGGATCCCAGCTTTCACCGCCAAGGATATGAGACATCCCCGGGCCGACAATAGCACCTATGTTGTTAAAAGTTCTGGATTTTTGGCTAAATACTGTAAACGATAAAATAAGCATCAGGAGAATAAAGCAAATTTTTTTCATGATGTTCGATTTTAATAATAAGTAGTTAGGTAAAATTTGCTCTTGTATCGACAACAAAATTGGTTACGAACGAGTAGGAATAATGAATATACGGCTTTCAACTCTAGAAAGATACAATTATGCTATTTAGCAAAGTAGATTCAGAAGTATTGCATTATTGATTGATATGTCCTAAATTTAATACCCCATCATTTATCCCGAATGGTGACCATTGATTTAAAAAGAAATTAGGGGAATTGCTATAAGTTGTAAAATCGAATAATACTAATGAAATGAAAATGAAAATACTTGTTAGCTTTCTGCTCTTGGCTTTACTTTGGTCGTGTGCATCAACCATGTCATCGACCTGGAGCAAAAGCGATTACGAAGGAAGAACATTTGATAAAATTCTGGTAGTTGCCGAGGCCAGCAGCAAGCAGGGCCGGATTAATTCTGAGAATGCGATCGTGGAACGTTTGCAAAAGGAAGGAATAAATGCCACCAACAGTTTAGGTGTCTTTCCGCTGAACGAAGAAGTTAATGCACTCTCGCCCGAAGAAATCGAAGACCGCATCCTTAAAGGAGGATACGATGGAGTGTTGATCTCGTCGCTGGCTGATGCCAATTCGCGAGAAGTTCGTGAAGGAGGTGGTACCTACGCCCAGCCGGTTACCTACCGTTATGGAAGAATGATCCGCACCGGATATGTTCATGTACAGGAACCTGAATATTATCGACGCGAAGTTACCTATGTATTGGAGACGCAGCTCTACGACACAAAAGATTCAGCCAATAAGGAATCAGTGGTTTGGGCCGGACAGGCAGAAATTACCGATCCGTCGTCGCTGGAATCAGGCGTTAAAGATTACGCCAAAGCGCTGGTGAAATCATTACTCGATTCAGGAGTTATCAAATAACACAATATATTAAACTGTTATGAAAGCAAGAATAATAATTAGTTTGCTGGCCATGACTTTGTTATGGTCGTGTGCAACCACCATGGAACACACCTGGAAAAAGGATAGTTTTGAAGGGAAAAAGTTTGATAAAATCCTGGTTTTAGCGATCAGTAAGAACCTGAAATCAAGAACGCTGTTTGAAAACACGATGGTTGATCTGCTGAAGCAGGAAGGGATTAATGCGACCAATGCCTTGAATGTTTTTACGCCGGTTGAGAACTTAAAGGATATTTCAGAGCCTGAAATCGAAAAAAGAATTAAAGATGGTGGATATGATGGTGTACTGGTTACCTCACTGATCGATACCCGCACCCGTGATGTGCAGGTGAATAATACCCAGTATTATCCCTACATGTATGGTGGCTATTATGGGTATGGCTACCGCAGCTTTATCTACTCGAATTACAATTATATGTATTCCGATCAGTATCGCGAGGAAAAAACCTATGTGCTTGAAACCAGGCTTTACGATGTAAACATTAGCGATCCGAAGCAAGCGGTTGTATGGGCCGGTCAATCAGAACTGGTTGATCCATCAGGCTCGGAAAGTTCATCGAAAACGTATTCCAAACAACTGGTTAAAGCACTGATCGAATCGGGAGCAATTAAAAAATAAATGAAGAAAATATTGGTAAGGCAAGGTCAGACGGATCAATTCGTTTGGCCTTTTTCTTTTTTCGAAGCTGCACCAATGGGTATTTTACATACGAAGTAGATTGAATTGTTCCTCGATCCAGAAACTTCCTTGAATACGTTTGTAAATCCCTGGTAATAGCGTACGCCGATGCTCCAACCTTCGCCTTTCATAAACTTATAACCTACGCCAACGGCGATTCCTCCGTCGAACCAGTTTCTGAGGGAGTTATTGTAATCTTTAATGTTAATATTGCGATCCTCGTAATTGGATTTGAATTGCACAAAACTACTGTACATCCATCCCAGTTGAGGGCCCGCTTCTAAATAAGTGTAATTTTTAAATCGGTACTGCGCCAGCATGGGTAAATAAAATACATAAATATTCTGGCTGTAATCTCCGGGATATTCCAGTTTTGTGGCATCCAGAAATTCAATGTCATTATCCGAAAGTTTCGACATACCCATGTTGTAAAGACACTGAAGTCCGGTGTGGAAGTACCAGGCATTTTTCATTCGAATATCAAAGTAATACCCCAGGTTAAATTTCATCAGTCCAGCATCGTTGTCAAAGCCCCTGATATTGGAGTAATTAAAGCCGCCTTCAAGACCAAACTCAATGCCTTCAGTATTGAGTTTATCGCCAAACAAAACCGATATAAGAACTTGTGACTGAGCGGTCGCAGAAACCAGGATTAGTCCGATAATTAAAAGTATCTTTTGCATTCAGTGTTTTTAGTTGAAGATAAGTAATTTGTAGTATAAAAACCGAAAAACAAATGTGAAATGACTATGGACCTAATTTTGCTTTGATATTATTTGCCTGTAATATTAAACCGGAGCATGGCTGTGATCAAAAAATTTTGGTGGTTGCTGTTGGCAGGAGGTATTTTGGCACCGTTGCCGCTCATATCTGTTAATCCGTACACCGCCCGTACCCCCATGCTAAAACGACGGTTAAACCAGTAGCCCATTCCTGCCGGAATGCTGATGTCCACTGATTTTACTGACTCTTTGTAGTTTGACTTCTCCCCGCCTTCAGGCAGATCTTTTCCGATCAATAAAAATCCGGTTTGTAAACCGGCTTCCCAGAACAATCCTCCCGGTGACCGATGCCTGTATAATATTGGCAAGCCAATGTAACCCAGACTGACTTTTCCCGACTGAGAACCATCTTCTTCAGTTATTATTTCACTGTATTCAGCACCTTGCATGCTATAAACAACTCCTATGTTCAGTAATGATTTTTCCGAGATCTGAAATACATTTTTTTCAATTCCCACAAGATAACCAAATGATGGATCAAGCTTTTCTCCACCAAAAACATAGGCTATTCCGGGCCCAGTAACGATACTGAAATCTTTGGGTAACTTGTTCTCCTGACTCCATACCGGGAAAGCGACACAAATTAATATTACGACGATGAGCTTTTTCATTCAGAAAGTTTGAAGTGTCACACTGTCAAGTTACAAAATTTCACCTAAAAATATATCACTTGCAGTAAGGACTATGTCTTGTAAAAAAAGAAGCTATTAAATTATATTAAATGCTGATATTTGGTAAACCTAAGTATTGAGCGCATGATATCATCCGCCTTTTTGCTCATAGTTTTAGAACTTAAGTCATTCAAATCCAAACTTGCAAACCAGGCATCGGTTAAGGTGTCCCAGATGGTTTCAATTACGGATAATGGCAACCCTAACTGGTAATAATCAATAACCTTTGGAATAATAATTTTACTATTTCGCTTTCGTAAATAAAGAAAAATCTGGTTGTATTTAATATTATCGCGATTTTTAAACAGTTGCCAGTGGAAGCGTAAACTTTGTTCGTTGTTAGCTAAAATGTCGTAAAAATCCGGAATATATTGATTGAACTTATTCTCCAGTTCATACAACATTGTTTGGGCTGCATTTTTCATATGATAGTCGAGTAATTGGTCAATAAGTTCTTCCTTATCAGTAAAATGATAATAAAAATTTGAGCGCGGCAATCCACAGGCCTCAGAAAGTGTTTTTACGTTTAAAGCATCGGGTCCAATTTCGGCGAATAAATTAAAGGCTGCCTCAAACCAGATATCAATTGATTTTTTTTTAGTCATTTCATTTCGAATGAATTAATAATCTACTAATTCAGATTAACCGAAATCTTTAAGATAAATAAAGTTAATATTATTTGACTAATTCTACAGGTTAACTAAACTAATTAGATGACTTTATTAATCCAATTTTAGTTGAATTGTGACCAAAAATAACCCTCACAAATCCTTGATCTGTGAGGGTCATGTAACGGATTGCTGCTTAAATAATCTATAATACATGAGGCACGGCTTTTGGCAATTCGATCGGATTTTCTGCTTTTGGCAGTTCAATCGGATTTGCGGGATGTTCCGGATTCATATCTTCAAAGTCATCTTTGCAAGAAGTAAGAACCATAGACCCCATAAACAGTAATCCCATAAACAAAAACATTAACTTTTTCATCATCTTTAATTTTAAATTTTTAATTAATTATCGGGGGCAAAGATATGGGACGTAATTTGTTATAATTTAGACACTTGTGTCAACTATCCCAAAATAATTATCTGAATTACAAAAATCTTATTCTCAGGCAACATTTTCCAGTGATTTTGGGGTGGGATTATGGTTTATTATTGTCGCAGCTTTACTATGAATAACGACAAAAAAATAACCCTCACAAATCCTTGATCTGTGAGGGTCATATTACGAATTGCTGTTTAACTTCTCTATAATACATGGTGCTCGACTTCTGGAAATTCAATCGGCAGGGTCGTATTATCCGGTGGAGTCGCGATATCATCATCCTTGTCGCAGGAGGTTAAAACAAGAGACCCCATAAACAGTAATCCCATAAATAACATCATTAACTTTTTCATAATCGTAAATTTTTAATTTGTAATTAATTATCGGGGGCAAATGTAGGGGCCTTTTTGGAGTCGAGTTTAGACACATGTGTCAACTTTGGTGAAAATATTGTTAGAAATCCAAAAAACTCATAACAGAACAGAGAATCCAATGATTTAGGGGCAAGTTTATTAACCTATGCTGTAATTTGATTTTTCACCAACTATTGTTAAAGACTGATGATATGATTTGGTGGTGTACTTATTTCAATTTTCCCATATCAGTTTTTCGTGTTGAGCACTTTTGTCCATTATGTTTCTCTTAAGGTGTCAAATTATCCAGGTGAGCGTTCATAGAAATTTTAGATTAATTCGATCAACAGGCATGAAAAAAGCCATTTTAATGTACAAGGGATAGTTCGTTTTAGAACTATCAAAAATAGTTGTCAACCAATGTTAGTGCACACATGTTCAGTAAGTAAAAAAGGACCTGTCTTCATTTTTTGCTCTCTTTTATATAGTCTGGTTCGGGAACAATTTCTCATCTCTTTATGTTGTTGTAAATAAGATTATTATGATTGGTTTAAACGAAAAAAATATCTAAATTTGAAAGGAGACATGGCTATATAGTTCAAATTATATTCCATGTCTTTAAAAATACCAAATCTTAACCTTATGAAAACTAATCCAAAAATTTCTTTTTCAAAGTTATTTCTTGTTACGGTGATCCCATTGATAATTAGTAGCTGCGCTACAATACTGGGAGGGAAAAACAACAGACTAGTATTCTCCGAAGAAAGTCTTCCCAGGGCCGAAGTTATCATCGATGGTGAAGTGGTAGGCGAGGCACCGGGGACAGTTATTATACCAAAAGGAAAAATACAGCATGGCAGTATTCTGGTATTGAATGCCGAAGGATATGAACAAAAAGAATATGTTCTTCTGCGAAAGCAAAGTGCTGCTTATTCTGTTATTGATCTTCTAATCGGAGGAGTTCCATTAGTCGTTGATTACACTACAGGAAATATTTACAGACCCAAACCTACGAAATTCAAATACCAACTAACTAAACAGAACTAAAAATGCTGGTTACAAAAAGATTATTAAGCTCATTAGCGGCAATCTTCATTTTGAGTGTTGTTAGTGCACAGGAATTTTCAAGCTTTAACAAGGAAGACTTGAAAAAAGATGAAAATTATGGATGGTTCAATTTTGTCCAGCTAACCGGTTACAAGGGAGGACATATGGTTGAAGGAGAAGGGCCTGATTTATTAAAAGATGGTTTCTGGGGTGCCGGAATACGGGTCGGAACACAATCTACCGGAAGAAAGGAGTGGCAGAGGATTCATGGTTATCCTTACTATGGTTTGGGTGTATCTTATCTTGATCTTGGAGGAACAATTATTGACTCACTTCTTGGCAAACCTGCTTCTTTTTATTTTTTCTACGGAGAGCCTATTGTAACTTTTGGAAAATTTAGGTTAAATGCTGATGTTGAGGTTGGTATTGCAGGTGATTTTGTACCATACGACGCAGAAACCAATCCATATCAGACTTATATCGGAGCAAAAAGTAATCTGCATTTTAATCTTTCCTTTCAATTGTATTATATGATGACTAACCGGATGGACCTTGCTATGGGGCTATCTTTCATGCATTTCAGTAACGGAAGGTCGTTCACGCCACAAAGGGGTATAAATCTGGTAGGTTTAAATCTATCTGCAGCCTATCACTATAATCCGGTTAAGAATTTTACTAAATACGAAAATCCTAATTATCAACCTGCCGTCCGTCCGACCTTTATTGAACAAGAAAAATCTGCATTCAGGCCGAAACATGAGTTTATTATGATGGGTAGCATAGGTTCAATGCAGGAAAGTCCCGGGAACTCTAAGGATGAATTTGGCCAGATAGATACAACCGGGGCGAGGGGCCCCAGGTTTTTTACTAGTTCAATTACTGCTGAGTATGCTTTTCAATTCGCCCGAAAGTTGAAAGCAGTTGGTGGTTTAGATATGTTTTATGACGGTTCTGTTGAGAGTTATTACGATGACTTATTACCACAGGAAACAACCTTTTCCGACAAAAGTTTTTATGGCGCACATATAGGATTTCACTATTTAATCGAAAGAATTTCATTTATGTTTAATTATGGCAGATATATTTATAAACCATTTGAGCAAAGAGGAACCTGGTTTATGCGTGCTGGTGGAAGAATAGGGATTTCTGAGCATGTCGACATTCACATTGCCCTGAAAACGAGGAATGGAGGTAAGGCAGACTGGATTGAGTGGGGACTGGCTTATAAGATTTAATTCCAATAGAAATTTCGTTTCTATTATCAGTCCCAGAATTTTAATCAGAAATATGGGTAGTGGATTGTTAGTTGAAATCTAGAGTCTGAAAAACAAAGATATTGTACCCCAACCGTGACTCTCTCCATTTTCGAATTTAGGAGAGATCATGGTAACAGTACCCTTGGCACTAATCATTTTGTAAGTTATTGCAAGCCCAAAATTAAGATCTGCTAACAGGTGGTGAATTTCCCGAAATTGGTATTCCTGATTGTTTTCAGGTGGTATTATGCCACCCATAAGTGTGGCATCATACAATACGCCGGTAACTCCTGCGCCTCCAAAAAAATAGAATTGAAAATCTTTATTTTCAGTATATTTTCTATTGCTCAGATTTAATCCCTTAAAATAATCATTCAATAGTCCTATCCTTAATTTTCCCCCAAGACGAAGGTCATCATGAATCGTTCCAATACGAAATCTTGAGACTCCCGTCACATCGAAGATCTGGTGAATCTTAAGTATTTCCTTCTCCAGTTCAAGATTGTAATTGAGGTAGATGCGATTGTCAATCTGGAAGTCCCAACCTTTTGGAGGTTTAGATCCAAGCCAATCATGAATTTTTTCTTGCGCCTGTCGTGCTCCGGAAAGAGGCCCTAAAAAACCAAAATCGAATTCGGAAGTCAGTTTTAGTCTTTTTTCAGGATTTGCCGAGGCAACAAACGATTTAAGATACAAGGTGCCCGCATAAGGCCTGTCTATGGTATTCAAAAGGGTATCGGTAATATCTTTTGGTGTGAAGATCTCCTGGATCAGTCCCAAACCAAAGTAATGATCGGAATTTTTTAATCGAATTAAGAAATAACTTGCCGGATTCCTTCTTAGTTTCGGATTAACCCAGAAAAGTTGAGCACCTTGTGTATAATAATAATCGGTCGTTAAAAAAACATCGTTGTCCCATCTCAAAAAAAATTCTTTGTGTTTTTCGTAATTTAATTCTTTTAATTTCTGACCGTATATAAAATTGGGTGTAGAAAAAATCAAAATATTTCCTATTAGAATTTTTGAAATCCAATATATTGCTGATTTATGGTTCAAGTTCTTGTCTATTTACAGTAAAAATATTGTTCCGCATGCGGATTATACAAGTTTCCATATTAAACATGGATACATCAATAATCTTACCGGACAGGTATAGCTGGCACATTATATGAAACCTTATTCCTGTAGAAAGCTTCCCCAAGTTATAAAATAACACTATAAATGCACCTGAAAAATTAATTGAAAATCTTAAAAATAAATAGCTATATTAGAAAACAATATGACCTTAAATCAGCTTCATGTTTCATAAAAATATTCTGAACAGAGGAAAAAACAAAACACTTGTTGTTGCTACAATACTTGCTGTTGTCTCCTTAATTGCATTACTATTTAGTACATTATTGACCGATAATTTGCGTGATAAGATTGCAATTAACCAGATCAAATTGGTTTCTGAAAGAACGGAAGCCGAATCATTAGCATTTTATGAACAATTGAATTCAAATCTGAAATTAATTGCAGGATTGGTACAATCAGGAATTTTTAGTGATAATGAAATTGAAACCTGGAGTTCTGCTTTTTATGCCGATTTACAATTGAACAGAAATATTTCAGCAGTAACAGTAAGTAGTGAAGATGGTACTGAGTATTATGCTTCGTTGAGTGATTCTTCCTTGATTTATTATCGCATAGGCAAGAATGATTCAAATGAAGTGATTGTTCATTCGAAGAATTTGGAGACTGATTCTGTTACGACCTTAGATACCATTATTACAAACAGAGCTATTAACCTGGACAGTTATACAAGACAATTATCCATTCCACCCGATTCGGTGGTGTGGTATAAAATTCAACCGCTACCCGGAATTTCTACAACGCTTGGATTAGCAGCTTCTGTTAAAACCATTAATAAAGCATCAGGTAATGCAAACATTATTACGATATATGTTTCAGTTCACAATATTTACAATTTTTTGGAGACTATTGCCGAACATGTAAAAGCTGAAATATTCTTGTTTACACTTGAACATGAAGTTTTTGACATCGAATCTAAGATCGATACTTTGGGAGAACCGCTGCTCTCAGATTATTTGGTAAAGTGGGATAGCGTTAAAACTCCGGCTTATAAAAAAGCCATTTTAAAATGGGAAGATATTAGCAATAAAGATTCAATTCAATTTCAATCATTTAAACTGGACAAACAAAAATACTGGGGAGCATATCGACCGATACAAAAACAAACCGCAAATTTGTGGGCTGCTTTAATTATTGCCGAAGATGATTTTCTGACTGTATTAAAAAGCAGGATCGGGATTTTATTTTTTATTCCAATTCTTTTTTTGCTGGTTTCCGGAATTGTTCTTGTAGTTGTTATACGGGGTAATATCAAAACGAGGAAAAAGGAAACGTTTGGAATTGCAGAAATTTTAAAATTAATTGAAAAAGGAGAAAACGAACACGTTGAATTTAAATCGACAATCCGAACAAATTTATATACCAATAATCCTGGTAAAGAAATTGAACTTGCCTGGTTAAAATCGGTAGTTGGATTCTGCAATTCAAACGGAGGTACAATATTAATCGGAATAAATGATGAAGGTGAAGTCGTTGGCATTGAACCGGACAAATTTGCTAATGATGACAAATGTTTACTCCACGTACAAAGTCTTTTAAGAGATCATGTTGGAATGGAATTCACTGTGTACATTAAATACAAACTCCTGGAAATAGATGAGAAGAAAGTATTGGCAGTACGTTGCACACCATCGCCTAAGCCGGTGTTTTTAAGTAGTAATAATAAAGAACAATTTTTTGTAAGAAGTGGTCCTGCTTCAATTGAACTACCAATCAGCAAGGCGTTAAAGTATATCGAAGACAGAAATAAAAAATAAATAGCTTTTTGTTAGGTCTGCCACCATCGTTTCTTTACCACTCCCATCCGAACGTACTTTGCAACACATAATCTGCCTTATCGGAATTAAGAACGGGCCGATTATCATAGTTTAATGACGCGCCTAATTTGATAAAAAAATCGAGTGGTAAATCGTACTTTAAGTCTAAATTAATATCACTTCTGAACCTGCCGGGATCAGTAATTCCTGAATAGGAAATTGCCATGAGTTTAAGACTGAAATCACCCAGATCATAAATATTTAATTCAGTTCCTGCAAAACCTTCCCATGTCGACCTGTTCAACGAAGACCTTATAAATAATTCGTTGGAATAGTTTTCGGTGTTATAATTGGCTCCACCTTTAATCCCCCAATGAGCTTTATTTGACCTGAGTAAGTACAGACCGACACCTAACTGACTGTTTAAGCGGAGGTCTATGTATTGCTCGGTGTTTGATAAAGCATTTAAGGTGCCAATTAAATACCAACGTCTAAAAATAATCCAACGGTAATTGAATTCTGCATCGAGCCTTTTTATCAAGTCAGATTCATCTTGCTGGGAAGACAGGGTATTAGCGGCCAGATCGGTTGACCATTTTTCTGTTTTATATCCAAAATAGCTTCTAAGCGATAATGAACGTAGATTACTGGCTTTAGCCAAATCAAAGCCAATGCTTAGTTCAGCGTCCAAACGGTCGCCAAATTTTTCGTCCAATGCGTCGAGGTAAACAATATCATGCAGATCAACATATATGGAATCATTTTTCCTCGTGACAATTTGCACCAACGAATCGTTTATAGAATTGATGTAGCTGTAAAAAATGTCCTCTTTTTTCAGGGTGATAAAAAATTTAGTTTCTGTTCGCAACCAGCTCACCTTTTCCCATTCAATTTTGAAATCGCTATCGCTAAATTCTGTTTCCACTTCAAGCACTCCTTCTTTCATCGACTTGATTTCTCCAGCTAAGATCTGGCCATCGAAAAAACGGATCGAATCCACCTGTGCAACGACATTATTTGCAGAACTTATCAATAACCCCAGATGAGAAAGAATTATCAATACATTTTTAAGGTTCAATTTTGCCACGTTTATCAGTTTTAAGAATAGCTTGGTCGGCAATTTCTTAATTTGCCGCAGGAATCAGAAAGATGGGAGGATTATTTGACAAATAAGCATCATCTGTCGGATTTAACCGATTATACTCCATCATGGACTTGAGAGACTGAACATAGCTTTCCCCGTGTTCCGAGTATCTCGAGAGTCCGTCTGCCAATGCCATCCCTGTTATCTTTTTCCCGTTCGATCGAAGATTCGCTCTTATCTTTCGAAGTTCGGCATACGCATTATGGGTATTAAGATTAAGCATATATGCAGAAACTGATTCCTGCAATGATCCAAATGCTGCAACACCATAATTTCCCAAATGCGTTCTTTGATTTTCAGGTTTCATAGCATTTTCTCCCCATGCCCATTGCCCGTACATAGCATTACCCTGTGCGGCGAAACGTGAAGTGCCCCATCCGCTTTCTGTTGCACTCTGACCTAAAGCCAATGAAGGAGGAATGATATCAACTCTTTTCCACAGTTCTTCAAACATAGCCTCGGTAATCTGATCATCTGTTTTGACCTTGTATAATTTTACCAATTTCAGAATCCAGATACTATCGTTTTCAGACAAAGAGTTATTTCTTTGAAAAGAAGTCTTTATTTTTTCTAGCCTGTTCCGGTCTTGTAAAATCAATTCGTTGGCGTGCAAAATAAGAGGAGCCAGTCCACGAAAAAATAATTGTTTTTTATTTAAGGTGGTGATTTCCTTAGATGTAGTAGTCCCCCATCTTTCTCCAACGGCAACAAGGTAAACACGAGGAATCTCCCGGATTCCAGCCTGCCAGGCTTCTGGTGTGTAGTTCAGCTTTTCAAAAAGATCAAGCATATCCTTATACGATCCTCCAATATACTTTTGAGAGTCGTCAAGGTCATCCACCGTTTTCATATAGTTCTGCGGAATGGTATTTACAAGAGTATCTGAAGCAACAGATGCCAAACCTTTTGGGTTTTTCTTAGTTGCGCATCCTGAGAAGATTACAATTGTAATGATTGATATAATTATGTTTCTTAATTTCATGGGTTTATTTGTTTAGTCGATATTATTTAAATTTTTAAAAAATTAGTGAAGCTAATATGCTTTCAGCACTGTTAACTTCCAATTGAAATTAATGGTCCTTTTGAAGGATCAGAATCTTTAGATAAATTCAGAAGTACCTGGATAATGCCAAATGTGATTTTTGAATCCCAGTCACTGTCGTCAATATAAAACCAATACCCCCTGTTATTAATGGCTACGTATGCATTCTCAGGTTTTTCTTTACTGGAGAGAATCTTAATTTTAACCAGATTTTCCTTGTTGCTTGATTCATAGGTTTTACCGGCTTTAATATGTTCCGGAGGGACTTCGATGTTGTTGCTTAGAATGAGAAATATTTCCAGAAGACTGTGTGTCTGCAGGTATATTTCTTCAGCATCTCTTTGAAAAGGTCCGTATTTTATAGGAAACCGGTTCAATTCAGGTGAGAGTTTCAATAGCTGTTTAAATTTGTTTACCGTTGCTTTTATCGTGTCATCGGAAAATTCTGTGGGTAAAAAGATATTTACATTCTTTGCATCTCCTTCTCCAGCTATTTCCATAGCAAGAACACTATTGCCCTGCATGTATTCCAGAAGTTGCAATACCTTACTGAAGTCCTCGTCGGCAGCTACCTGATAATTGCCAGTATAAACACTATTCCTGACTCCGTTTATATGTGTGGTTGTTAAATTTAACATACGGGACGCAGACCAACCAGACTGAATGAAGTAAAAAACGAGTGCAGGTGGAATCGAATTTAACATGGTTTCTGAGAATGCCTTGCCGCTCATTGGTGAATACGTAATAGTCGGTTTATCTGACCACCCCCCTGAAATATCAGGAGTAACACTTGCAGCTCCAAACATATTATCTGCTTCAATACTGGCACGCCTATCGCGGCTGTACTGGTTAATTATTGAACTAACATTAATAAACATGGGAGTTTCAGCGTATCTCAAACGTACAATATTGAACAATAACTGCTCTCTTTCCTGGGTTGAAATCCTCTGATTGTAATTAAATCCGTCAACAGGAATGGTTTTTGGTCCCATCGAAGCACAGGAACTCAATAGCGTGGCAAAAACGATAATGATATATAATTCTTTAAGCATCAATAGGTAAATAGACTTTTCAACTTTGCACATTTTTATTTTAATGATGTATTGAATTGACAGGTATTTAATTCAATCCGCATGAACGGTCATTGCTTTTTTCTAAAATCCTACGGCAATCCCTACATTGAAGAACGGTTCCACTGTTTTATAGGGTGAGTCATCATTCTGAAGCACATCCCATAAAACTTCTGCATTTAATGATACACCTTTTGATATGGGCAAACTATATCCCCCGCCTACATATAAAAATGAAATCCATTGTCGGTTTTTATCTCCGGCGTCATTATATAATTTATAGTTCATCTCAGAAAATTCGACATGCGCATATATCCTGCGGGTAACCAGAAGTCTGGAAAATGCACCGACTCCATAATTGGATCCTTCCTTTTTAGGCGTATAATTTTTGTTTTTAAAATACTCATACGAAATTTTTGCTCCTACTGAGAAACGTGGCAGCAACTTATAGGCGATCAAAGGCTCAAAACCAATTGAGGTATATTTACCGATCGAAAAATTACCATAACCTCCGAAATAAACTTTGTCGTTTACATTTTCTTCCGGTTGTTGATTTTCGTTTGTTTGCTGAGCCTGGGGCTGAGCAGTTTTCTGGGGAACATAAACCGTGTCCACTCTAACCTGCTGAATTTTCACTGTATCTACCCGGATAACCTGACCTGGGATTGTGTCCTGAGCGAAGCCGGCGTATGCAATAAAAATCAATGCAAACAGTAAGTAAATAGTTTTCATCGTCTTATTATTATTTTTATGACATTCACTTTTGTTTCATTAAACGTACTGATATTCATTGCGAAAGGAACTGCCAGGTTAAAAGGTCAGTAGCTAATCATCTTTCAAATACCAGACTCTTTTACCTAGCAGATCCTTTACATTTGTTCTACTTTAATAATATCCTTTACGATCATATGCACCAAATAGAGTAGTATCCAGTCCCATTCTGTCAAAAACTCCTTTTAAAGCAATATTACCCATCTGCGGACCCTTTTCGGTCATTGTTACCCACATAATATGATCAACATTACCCGGGCCAGTCTGGTGGAATGAAGCACCGGCTGGTCCCATCGTTATGTGTTCATAACCGTCTATCTTATCATAGTCGTAATAGTGAAGATGTCCGGCAAAGAATGTGTGGTCACGGCCTTTTAGTAATGACTGAATCGCCTTGAAACTATCCGAAGGATTTTCCCAGGCAGGTTCGTGCAGAAATAGGAAAGTCCAACGCACCTCAGGATTCTGAGCAAGTGTGTTCTTCACAAAATCAATTTGCTCATCACTGAATTCAACAGGCTTGCTCAGTCCGGCAATAACCTCTTCATCTGACATGAACTCGGCCAGCATCTCCTGTGCTTTTTCAGGATCTTCTGTTTGCAGCCGGTTATATTCTTCAAGTTTTTCCTTCATACCTTCGGGAGCAACGCGGGGTGGATCTTCACTGTCAAGGGCAACAAACAACACATCATTGTAAACGAAATAATAGTAGCCTGCGCCATACCTTTCACGCCATACCTCTTGTGCGGTTTCGTTAGCAATATCATGATTCCCCGGGACACGAAAAAAAGGCATATCAAGTTTATTTAACATTCCTTGTACATCATCCCATTCTGCATTTAACTCTGCCTTGTCGTCACTGTAACCTTCAATCAAATCTCCAACATTGATAACAAACTCGGGCTGCAGAAGATTGATCTGGTTCACAGCAAGTTTAAAAGTCTCTTCAGCATTGGCCCCACCGGTTCGGTCCCCAATGATGACAAACTGAAAATTTTCAGGATTGCTATTAAAATTCTGTGAAGTCCATGGTTTTTTGTTTGGGAGAGCGGTTTCATCATAAGCAAAAGGGCTTTTCTCTTTGATTTCAGGGCTATCTTTCTGCATCTGGCGGCATCCGCCAGAAATGGCAAGAGCAAAAATGATGAGTAATGTTTTTAGATATTTTTGATTTTTTATTTCCATAATGTTTTTCAATTTTAAATTATACAACTACCTGTCCATTCATACAAAATAAATGGTATCAGCTAACTTTTGTCAGAAAGAAACTGCAGCACCAACTTGTAAATACTGACTTTTCAGACCGTTCCTGACTTCAATCAAACCCCAGTGATAGCGTGCTTCAACTGATACAAAGAATATCTTTACTCCTGCACCCAGAAATACCGGTGCATCAAACCAGTTGGATTTATCATTGTCGGTAGGGCTGACTTCATAATCGCCTGCAGAAAATTTTTCGCTGACCTTAAAATTACCGGCTATTCCGCCAAGTCCGTATACTGGACCGACTTTCAGTTTTAGATACAAAGGTACGCTGATAGTATGCAAAATTCTTTCGCCGCCACCTGTATACGACAGTCCATTTTGAAAATACTCCAATCCTTTTCCAAAATGGAACATGGGCACTATTTTATTCTCGTTAAAGAATCCTACGTAAAAACTATTTAAATTGGAGGCACTATACGGTTCAGTTCCATCCTTTAGCAAAGTAGCGTAATGCCATCCACCGCGGATACCTGATACCATATTTTTTTCACTTTCCTTGTTTTGTGCCAGCGTTGTTGTTAAAAAAACAACTGCCAGGACGATTGTAAATAATACTTTCTTTTTCATCTTCATGTTTTTTTAAGGTTACTATTTATTAGTTATTTATTCTGTTCGCACAAAATTCGCTCCTTCACCAAATCTGAACCTGGCAATAAATCCCCAGTTCCCTGAATGGAAATCAAAATCACGTGTTACCGCAAAATGAGGTCTCCAATCTACACCAATTGTTAGTGGAAAGTCAAATGAGTATTCAACACCAAAATCGCCTGCAATATTAAAATCGAAATCGTGTTCAAAGAAGAATTCAGGCCCTACACCCGGATAGAATTTTAAACCGGTCGGACCTCCTGAAAGTGCGAACATCCAGTCGAAATATGGTGCAACTCCAAAACGATCGAAATAAACTGCCGTATGCAGACGTGGCGTTGCTGCAATTGGGATCGTTAGATCTGCTGAAAAGTTGTCACCAAACCTTATTCCGGCTTCCCAATTTGATTGAGCATTTGTAGTACTGCTAAGTATTAATAAAAATGCTGAGATAAAAAGTAGTTTTTTCATGATGTTTAAATTTTTAATGTGTAGTTTTTTAATTAATGCTATTTGTCTGTTATGTTTGCCCGTGAAATGTTTTATGCAATGATTTAAAATGTACAAAAGCATTTTTGCTTTCTTTAAAAGTTTGAATTATTATCAAGATCAATTTTTATTTTAATCCAACCCAATGCCTAACCCAAAACATAAGTACGATGTACTTGGAAAGTCTCCGGCTTTTGGGCTGTAACTGTATTTCAGTTTGAAAGAAAGTACAGCATTAATTCCGGCGTGATAAAGAAATCCTGCTTCAGGTGCTATGTTAAATTGCCATTTATTATCCGACAGTGTAAATACTCCTATGTCGTTATTTTGTTCTGCGTAATTAGTCCCCAGACCAAAACCTGCATATGGCAGCATATCGCCGCCAGACGAAAAATATTTCTTCACATTTACATTTATGGGTATAATGTTGGTATATCTGAATTGTGTGCCGGTAATGGTTAAATCCTTATATTCGAATGTTTCTCCAGATATCTTTTCTCTGAAAATATTCCAACCAACGACGAAACCAACTGAAAGATCTTCAGATAAAAATTTATTTGCTTCAAAATCGAGTCCCCTGGGACTGAAGTTATTTGTAAAATCGGCTGTTTTTCCCAAACTTATTGCTGGTAAATAATTGACAATAAATACTGTTTCGTCCTGCCCCTTACTTGTAAAGACAACGAAACATGACATTATTACTATTAAAAATTTCTTCATCATTGTTTTGGAGTTTTTATGTGTAAATATGTACTCTGGTCGAAAACCTGCGAAATCTGTTTGTTTAACCTGTTCTGAATATTTTCAGATGAGCCGGCTAAAATTCCATTAACGGCACCGGTCCAAACAATTGGGAATTTTACTGAAGGTGGAGTATCTTCAGGATGGGGCATTACAACATCATCCATATTAATCATTTCAATCATTACTGTACCCAAAGTATAGCCATAGCTTGGATAACCAGGGTATCCGGGGTATCCAGGATAACCGGGATAACCGGGCCACCACCAGTCCCATGGATACCAATACCACCAGTCCCACCAATAGTAATAGTAGAAATTAACATCCACTTCCAAAACCGAAACGAGTATTGAAACATCTGAATTTATACCACCAACCGTGTCGGTTTCCTCGGTCCAACCGTAAGCGAGTAAATTTTGCCTTACCTGTGAAAGTATATATGAATCCTGTGATTCATCAACATGAGGTGCCACCCCGTCCTTATCTGTAACGTATATAATCGTATCATACAAATAGAATGAGGTTAAGTTTCCAAAGTCCTGGTCCGTGTCATATTTGGTTATGGCCAGATCCAGTTCATCCAGAGTTGCTTCAAATTCAGGATAACAAGAATTTATTATAAGAGCCACCGGAAGTAAAAAAATAAATATTTTAAATCCTTTCTTCATGTTAATTATTTTTTGGTTATTTCTATTGAATTCGCTTTTACCAGTTCAGAGTTTTACTGCAACCGGTGCTGTCCATGTTTCCATCTTTACAAGGTCGGGAACATAAACTCTTAGAATTAGATCAATTTCTTCATCTTTACGGTTTATGGGTAGCCAGTTTTCTTCCGGTACTCCTGCTGGTTTTTTTGCAGCGATGTAAATTTCAATTCCGCCGTCCGCATTTAATTTATAACCTGCATTTTCTCCCACACTGTATTTTTTGCGGTCATTGGGAATAAAGAATCCGTTTGCTTTGTCATAAAGAGTCAGTGACCAAAATGCCTGATCAGGCGGGAGCTCGTCTTTTGTCATTTTTACCACATAATCATTCATAGCATTTAAAGGTTTGCCGTCTGCTGATGTTACATTCGGATACATGGCTTCTTCCATAGGCAATCCAATAGGCCCGATAATCGATACAGTCAGAATGGTTTCCAGGTCAGTTAAGCCTTTTGTCTTGAACATTTTAGGTGACATTTCTTTAATCAGATTTGGATCACTCAATTTCCCGAGATATTCCTGCTGTATTTTTTCGGCAACAGCATAGAATTTTTTACTGTCAATTTTAATTCCGTCAGGATCGAATTTTTTTCCGGGTACAATACCCAAAGGTTTATATGCTTCCAGTATCGCCCGATCTTCTGCATCATTCTTATCGAATGAAAGATGATTAAAAACAAATTGCATGACTTCCAGCAGGTTATTTTTAAAAACATCCAGATCGGTTTTACCTACATCCGGGAAGGAAGTATCTTTGGGAGGCAATGCTTTACCACCATTGTATTCTGAAAGTGTTTGAATCTTAATGGTTCCTATTTCATCCACAATTTTTTTGAATCTATCAGGATCGTTTGCATGGGGCATAATGCGCACTACAGCGGAAACAAAATCTCCAGTAGTTTTATAAATCTCATCAACTCCCTCGACAGGTTCTCCATTGTAATTCTCCGTTCTGTCGGAATAAAACAGGATTTTTTCAGGTTGCTGAAAATCACCATTACGCGTTGCTTTGGGCACATCAACATAATGGTCGTAGGCGGTTACCATAAGTGATACATATTTGGAATCAAAAGCCGGTAAAAAAAGAATTACTGGTTCTGTTCTTAGGTCAAGCATACAAGTTGAGTAGAAACTGTCGTTATTCGGACGCGCAATTTCTCTCATGGTATGATCTTTTAACTTCGTATCAGCATCGATGGTATTCCACCCTCCCTGTTTTATGGCAAATTTGTTGTTTACATTGTACATGGCTACATACTGGTAGGATCGCTTTACAATATTTTCGATTTGCTCGTCGGTTAGAATGACAACTCCGTTTTCATCTGCTTCAATGGTGGCTTTTTTATTGGTAGTTGAAGTACAACTTGCGATAAGTAGTCCTAAACAAACTACGCCGACTGTATATACCTTTTTCATATTTTTATATTTTATTTTTTATTAAATCTCCTAATTATTTCAAAATCTTAACGTTACGATATCCTTTAGTTTTTCGTGGATTGAAACTTGCCGGATCTGTAATCTTATTTTCTATCAAATGAAGTTAGCTGCCTTCCGATTTAAAAAAGTTTAGTAAAAGGCGACTTAATCTATCCGGATCATCTACGGGAACCCAATGACTGACGCCCTCCAACCGTTCGTATCGCCATGAAGCATCTACATATTGAGCCGAGGTAATCATCTGGTCTTCGGCCAGAGCCACGTCTTCAGTACTCCATATTCCTAACACCGGTATCTTTACGCGTGGAAAATCAGCTTTCCATAATTTGGATAAATTTGCCCGGTACCAATTCATTCCCGCTGTCAAACGACCAGGCCGGTTAAGGTCTTCGATCCAGTGATCCATTTCCGGGTGATTGTTGACAGTCTTTCTGAAAATAGACCAGTTATCGGCCATGAATACTTTTTCAGCAATTCCGCCCAGTTGAAAAAACAGAACATACCAGCCCTTTTTCTTTTGTTCAAAACCAGCAGATGCATATGCACTGGGATGACCAACGGATATGGCAGTATAACTTTTAAAGTGGTCAGGATATGTCCCCGCCAAATACCAGCCAATCATAGCGCCCCAGTCGTGAGCAACCAGCTTGACTTTATTAATATTCAGCTGATCCAGGATGGCTATTACATCCTTGGCAATAAGTTCTATCTGGTAGTTTTTTTTGCCTTCAGGTGCATCTGATAGTCCAAAGCCTCGCTGGTCGGGCGCAATGATTTTATAACCTGAATCTGTCAGGTTGGGAATGACACCACGCCATAAATAATTGGAATCAGGAAATCCATGAAGAAGGAGTACCGGTTCTCCTTCTCCTTCTATTAAAACGTTCAGATTAAGGTTATTAATCTTCATGCTTCTTCCTTTAATGCTCATTTTTTTATTTCTTTATTTAACCAAATATCATTTTATAACCTTTACTTCTACTAATTAATCTTCTAAAGGAGGAATAGTATAATTTTTTGCGGGTTCAAACACATCAAACATATTCCAGATGGATACCAATACCTTGTTATCTCCATCGATAACTACTTTACCCTTTTTTATTGCTTCCTCAAGTGTTACAGAATTCAGGTATAAGGCAGCCCAGGTTAAAGCATCCAGTTTTAAAGTAAAATCTGTTTTTTTGTAGTAATCAGCCGGTGTAGGTATAAATTCTACTACTCCTTTTCTAATATGCAGGGCAACCGATTGATTTCCTTTATCAGTAAATTCAAATTCAATAACCTTATCTGTTTCTTCACTTTTTTTGGGGTCGATGCGTACTCTGTAATAATCTACAAAAGTTGTCGGTGAAGATGCTATGATCTCGGCTGAAGGAGGAATTAATTTTGGATAGTTTACCTTACCCTCCAACGCTAAAGCTTCGGTTAGCAAGAACGCACGGGCAATGGAACCTGTGGTGCGGTAACCCATCTGGCGTAATAACTCAGCTTTGATAGATCGTATTTCTGTATTGGTTGGTTCCAGCAAATAAGCATATTGAATTATTTGAGCACCCCAGGCAAACTCATTGTTCTCTAAAGCTTGTTTTGCTTCTGCAATTACCTTTTCCTGACCTCCAATTAATTTTACCATTCTTTCGGCTTCTTCCGTTGGAGGAATTGCAAAGAGTTTTGTTACATCCCCATCAAACCATCCAATTACATACTGATAAATTGCTTCGGGAAAATGAACGGTTTCTCCGTAGGTTTGTGCATTCTCCGGAATATTTTTCATGTGTTCCGGAATATAAATGGCATGTCTTAGTTCATCCGGCCCCAAACCGCCAAGTATGCCTCGCAATGTTTGGTCGTAGGTTAAAGTAAGCTGGTCCATGTAGCCGGTTAAACGTCTTGCAACCTCTTCCTTGCCTGTTATTGCACGGGTATGTGTATTTGAAAGAATTTCAGGCTGTAAATCCCGGATTACCTTTAATCCATCTCTCCAGATTAGGGGATCACGGTAAACACCTCCACGAAGTGTATAAATATTAGGAGTCCCTGGCCAAAAGAAATTATTCATGACTAATCCCTTTTCCGGAACATATACCGTAAGATTATAATCATCCGAAGTGTATTTCGTAAAGAATTGAAGTTTTACACCCAGAACTTCAAGTTCTTCTCCGTCGGAAACTGTTTTGTTTGCCGGAATAAATGCGATAGGTTTTCCTACTTCCAGTTTTCCTGCAAGGGCTGCATCAGGTCCTTCCACAGGCATGAAATTATTAAATTGAATTAAAAGCCTGGAAGTCATCAATGGGCCAACTTCGGGTATTGCTGAAGGTGATCCTCCTCCCTTTAAGCTCGATTCAACCGTTTCATTCAACTTTGGATGTCCGATTACCATCACATCATCGGGATTATCAACCAGAGCACCGGCACCCAGTGCATAATGCGAATGGCTGTATATGATTACCTTTATCGGTTTACTGCTAACTTTCTCGATAGCAGTCCGTATATGTTCTGCTTCTTCTTTGGTATCTCCGGCATCATAAACAATAAGCCCATCATCGCCTTCTATCACCGTTGAGTTTGCAAGAGAATAACCACCAATGCACCACACCCCATCGGCTAGTTTTTCGGTGGTAGGTTCGAGATATGTAATTTTTGGTGCTGTCTCAAGAACTTTTTTATTCACAATGGCCCCATTGGGAGCTTCTACCAGTTCTACATTGCCGCCCATATATCGGGACTTTTCTTGTGAATAACCATAAAAAGTAATGATTACCATAATAAGTAAAAAGACGGATTTAGATTTCATGATTTAAATATTTAGATATTAAGAATTACTTTTCCCACTCAGGATACTTTTTGGTAATAATATTTGCAACTGAAAACGCCATTGCCATTCCGGACCAAAATCGGGATGAACAACATTGTAATAAATCTGTGTTTGCAGGTTAAGAGGTAATTTCCCTCCAAGGAAGACCAGTTTACCACCACCCAGTCCAAGTGGGATAATCCATTTTTGTCCGTCAGATGCAGTCCAGTCGGCAGTAATAATTGGTGCGCTGTTTACATACCAGCCATCACCTAATTGCCGCACAATAAACAGGTTAAGCAGCATGTGATTTACATCAGCAGCTTCCTCCTTTCCTGCAAACGACCATGAATTATTAATTAATACTCCAAAAGTCCAGTCTCCGGGCTGAACCAGCGTCACAAACGATGGGCCGATACTCCATTTTTGTGATCCTCTTTTTTCTCCTCCGGTCGGAATTTCAATAACAGGTCCGATTCCCCACATCGTTTTACTTTCAGGAGCATAAAAAGCAGTAAAAACGATATCACTTAATCCTGACGTGGTTTTCCCTGATTCACTGCTAAAATCGGGAATATTGATGATGGGAAAGATAGTACGGGTGATAATCCTTCCCTCTGCAAATGGCAAAACCGGCTGAATATTTAATACATTCATATTACGATTGTGTGGACCGTAATTCATATTCAGGTTATTCTGAAATGGAAAACTCATCAGATCGGCAATTGGATTGGCAGCCTGCTGTGCGAGATCATCTTTCGAATCCTGTGCAAATAACAGATGCGAACATAGGATGCATAATAAAAAGGGAAAAACTCTTTTTAACTTCTTAACTGTGGTAATAAATACTTTATGCTTCACGATAATTTTATTTTAAAATTTGGACATCGGGGAGTTCAAAACTCTTATCGAAGTAACTTTCCTGCGGGCCGTAAAAACGGAAAAGCAGGAAAAAATCTTCACCGTTGGTAGGTATCCAATTCGATTCCATTCCTTCGGGAGCTGTTTTGCTGAAATAGATGTCAACCGATCCGTCGTCATTCAATTTCATATTTTCTTTATCATACGACGATAAACCGACCCTTCCGGTGTCGCTATATATCCATGCTTTGGTCTTTTTACTATAGACAATAACTGACCAAAAATCGCGGGCAGGAACTTCGGCCGGAACGGTAAGTTTGTATTGTTTTTCGCCTTTAAGGAAATTCCCGTCAGCATCTTTCATTGCATTCAGATAAGCTGTTGCTTTGCCTAAATACCGTGGGAAAAAAGTAGCCCAATGAAAAAGGCTGCCTCTATCATCTATAAGTAAGTAATCGCCTTCGTCGAATACAAATCCATCATTCGAAGGTTCTCTAATGGCCATCCACTGCCTGTCGTCCCATTGCTTAATGAATGAGAATCCCGGAGTTTCAAACATATATTCCAGATAATCATAGCCATCAGTAATAGCTTTTTTAAGGGCCTTTTTTACTTTTTCGCTGGGTTGAAACGGTTTGTCTTTTACAATTCCGATTGAAGCCAGCATTCCGCCCATTACCATATCCCTTTCCTGTAAGGGTTCGGTATCGATTAATTCTTTGATATATTTGAAATAGCTGTCATCGTATTTGGGCAAAGTTGGCAGGTGTTTCCCTGCCATATCAATATATTCTCCTTCAGGCGGATTACTAATTTTTGTAGCACTATAGGCATTAATATTTTTGGAGTATTCTGCTGCTTCTTTATAACTGGCTCCGCCTAATGGTATACATCGTAATGCAACAAAAACCTGATAGGAATTTACGTGTACATTAATACAACCTTCAATCTCTTTTCCCCCATATTCAGGAGGAAGGAAAACGTACTTTCCTCCTTTCCCTTTGTCTTCACCTGCAGGTCCGATATCTGCAACGGGCTCCTGCCAAATGTCGACTGCACTTCCGAATATAGCTGTTCTATCGGAGGCCGGTGGGATATCCAGAACAACAGGCCCTTCTTTCGTATTTAAAAATATTGATGCATATGGAGTTTGATTATTGGCAGTAAGTGCTTCTATAGATGCTGTAGGTGGTGCTGAAAGCCAGTAAACAGTATTGTAACTTCCTCCCAATCCAAAGTTTGCGTCTCTCATGCAGATCATGCTAACTGCCGGTATTGACCAGTTAACTGCTTCGATACCCCGCTGGTAAGCCATTTGATATTCCCAGTCAATGTTTTGGGGCAACTGGGATTGTTTTAACTGCTTGCTTTCCTGGTTACATGCCATAAAAAAGAGACATGCCAATAAAATAATTAAGTAATTGAATTTGGTTTTCATATTGCTGTTTTAAGAGATAATTATAAAAGCTAGTATATTGAAAATGAAAATTTAGTTTTAAGTTATGAATGCAAAATATTTAAGCCGGAATTTAAAATCGAAATCCCAGCAGAACATACAACTGGCTTAAATTTGAGCCCTGATTTTTAAGCAAATCCGTAAAACCATATTGATAACCTCCTTCAACAAAAAGGAAAAATACATCTACTCCAACGCCAAGACGTCCCCCCAATTGAAACTGATTAAAATCTCCTAATGATAAATCGAATGGATTATCACCAATGCTGGTTATATATCCGGGTACCACGCCTCCAAATATCCTAATTCCCAATACTCTTCTGGTTTCTGCCAGCAAGTTCAGCCCGACAGTGAGCGGCAGTTCTAATTGCCTGATGTACATGGTTTCTTCCGCATTTGACACATCATCAAGCGCTACCACCGAACCATTGTAATTTAATCCTGCTTCCCAATAGCCGAATCGTCCTCTTTTATAGGAGAAACCTGCGATAAATCCTGCAGCGTATGCTGACTCATAGGTGCTTTTTGGTAGTAAGATCTGACTTGCTGTTAATCCACCGTAGATCTTAAAATCGCTGACTCGTTTATAAGATTTTTTTTCAGGACTTATTTTAACAATCGTATCCGGAACAATATCATTTTCCTCTGCCAAAGAATCTATTTGAGCAATGGCTACTGTATTTATCAGAATAACAACTAATAATGGCAGGTATAGTTTTTTCATTTTACTCATTTCTTATTGCTTTTAATTCTTGTTTAGCAGCCTCCAGGTCAATTAAAAACTGATCGTTGGAATGTAATTTAGCCACTGTGGCAGCTCCCATTAATCTTCCGGCAACTACATCGCTGTGCCAGTGTACATTGCATACATTCCGGCTAATGCCAAACTCCTTACCACGAATCAGGATCGCATCTGCTTCAACAGGAAAAACTTCTGCCAGTATCAGTGCCCAGGCCCAGCCAATTGCTGTATGACCGGAAGGATAAGATCCGTCTTTCCTTAAACCTTCTTCATCTTCAGGTGTGCAAATAGGCGTATTATTTACCATGAATGGCCGTTCCCGCTGGTAATGATTTTTTGCAGCGTAAGTTGATAAACCGGCATCGGCTAATGTCCTGCGCAATATCATATAAAGATTCGGTGTTGTTTCTTCCGATATTTGAATGTTTAATATGATATTAAATGCTTCGGTTGCTTCCGGGAAATGGAGTACTGCATCTTTTTTTGCCTGTTCTTTCCTGGCTTCATCATCAGAAGCAACATACATGGCAGCAATCTCCTGGTCGAGTGCAAATGCAGCAGAACCTTCTTTGGGTGGAGGCGAAACCAATTCCAGGCTGTTGGGTAATTCCTGTTCATCTAAATAACCTTGCAGAATTCCTTTACTTATTTCAGGAATCTCCAATGATACCGAACTTAACGGCTTTTTAGTTACACAGCCGGAGATCAGTATTCCCAAAATAAAGACAAACAGAAGCCTTTTCATCGAATATCGGATTTTCATATAGTTTTCCATGTGTATTAAGTTTTCCAGTTTTTTTTATTCGTCGATATACTTTATGTTGATCTGATTAATTTGCCCATTAAACCGGAAGGGGGCCCGATAGTAATAATCCAGCGAAACCGGCGATCCCAGATCTACTCCGATATCAAAGGTTTCGGAGGCAGTGTGGGCTGCCGGAACCGATCTTTCAATACGTCCTTGTCCAACCTGTTTCCTGTTCACTTTTAATGTGACGGTTGCAGGAGCCATGCGTTCCTTTGTATCATATTTTGTTTCTACTTCCATCTTTACCTTGCCTGTAGGAATAGTAGATTCAGATAAAATTTTATACCGGTTCAGGGTCATGGCATTGTACTCGGCCTTTAAAAATCCTTTGTCCATATAAACGGTGAATCCGGAAGAAATGCCTCCAAGTGCAAAAAGTACTCCTTCGGCATTTTCGCCAATTTCAGCATCAATTACAGCATTTGAGGAGCGGCCACTTGCAAATTTTGGTGCCATGGATTCCGGAATACGGTCCTGCCCTTCAAAAAATGTCCATTCAGTTAAAGGTGATGAGGGTAATTCACTGGGGCTGAAAAATACCGTATACATGGAAGCTCCGATGGGATAAACATGGTTCTCGGTTGCTTCTTCATCAAATAAAACCTTCAATTCAGCCAGTTTTTCCGGATTCTCCTGAGCCAGATTCTGTGATTGCGAATAATCGTTTGTCAGGTTGTAAAGCTCCCAAATATCATTTTCAGGTTCCCAGTTAAATATACCGCTCATATCGGTCGACCATGGAGCCCGCGGACCAAAGGTTCCGGCAAACCAGCCTTCGTGGTAAATTCCCCTGCTACCCAGAATTTCGAAATACTGCGTTTCCTTGGTGGTTTCAGCATCCGGCTGATTGAAGGTATAAACCATGGATGTTCCGTCAAGCGCTTGCTGTTCAACTCCGTTTACAACCTTCGGTGGAGTGATATCCAGGATATCATAAATAGTGGCTGCAATATCGTTCACATGGTGGAACTGGTTACGGACTTTGTCGTCGTGTTTTATTTTTTTTGGCCAGGAAATAACCATCGGCGTGCGTGTTCCACCCAAATGTGCGGCTACCAGTTTGGTCCCCTGGAAAGGAGATGCCCCCGCATAGGCCCATCCATGATGGTACATGATGTCCAGTTTTGGTCCGCCCAGTGCATCCATCCCGCCATAATCTTTGTCAAGTACTTTAATTTGTTGGTCAATAGTAGATGGCATGGAATTTTGAGCCAATAATTCGGAAATGGTTCCGTTCATTCCTTCTGCCGAAGGTCCGTTGTCTGAATTAATGTAAATAATCAGTGTATTGTCCAGTAGGTCTTCGCGTTCAATTTCATCCACCACTTTACCATATTGTACATCTGTGTGTTCCAGGAAACCGGCAAAAATTTCCATCAGGCGTGTTTGAAA
This sequence comes from Maribellus mangrovi, assembly GCF_037646455.1. NCBI lineage: Bacteria > Pseudomonadati > Bacteroidota > Bacteroidia > Marinilabiliales > Prolixibacteraceae > Maribellus > Maribellus mangrovi. Next base: position 1,904,204 of record NZ_JBBIXN010000001.1, read on the forward strand.
CTCCCTGTTCGACTGTGGAACATCATCCCACTTTTGCATTCCCTTTGCCAGCGGATTGAGAACAGCATCTTCCGGAATCCATCCCATCTCTTTTTGCTTTTCAAAAGTCATCTGTCGCAATGCTTCCCAACCTTCATCAAATTTTCCTTCGTATTTATCGGCCCATTCTTTAAAAATCTGATGAGGACCATGAACGGCTCCGGGAGTAAAATAGAGGAAGAAAGGTTTTCCCGGATCGAGTGTCTGGTTGGTGCGTAACCATTCAATGGCTTTCTCCGCCATATCCTCGGTGAGGTGGTATTTCGGATCGTGGGGTGGTTCAATCGGAATGGTATTTTCGAACAGGCGTGGCTCGTATTGCGAAGTCTCACCCGCGATAAAACCATAGAAATAGTCGAATCCAAGACCAGTTGGGTAGCGATCAAAAGGCCCCAGTTTAGTAAGATCGGTTACCGGGGTGTTGTGCCACTTCCCGAAAGCAGCGATATTGTATCCGTAATAAGATAATACCTGTGCAAAGGTGGCGGTTGATTTCGGAATTTTGCCGACATAACCGTCCCAGTCTGACGCCAGTTCTGCAATCTGGCCGGCTCCCACACGATGATGGTTACGACCGGTTAGCAAAGCAGCCCGGGTAGGCGAACACATGGCTGTGGTATGAAATTCGTTGTAACAGATACCGGTTTTTGCCAGGCGATCCATCGTTGGTGTATTGATTGGTCCACCAAAAGTGCTTGGATTTGCAAAACCTGCATCATCGGTCATAAAGATGACGATGTTTGGAGCATCCTCAGGTAAGTGATTTTCCGCTTTTCGCCACTGGTGTTTCGAGTCTTGCAGTGTTTTTCCGGCAACACTTGCTGAACTAGGCTCAGGAAATGGTAATACACTTCCGTCGCCTGGCGATTTAACCGTAGTGGCCGTTTCCTGTTTTTGAGTACAGGAAAATAAAAGGCTTCCGATGAATATAATGATCCAGAAAATCTGAGTTGACCTTTGCCGGTATTGTAGTGTCATAATTTTTATTATTTATGTTAAATTTGTTCCAGTCGTGCAATTAATTCTTCTTTTAAATCCTGAAGCGTTTGAGCATATTTCGTAGTTATATCAACAGATTTAGTTGCGGATAACTTTTCAAGTTCCCGTTTACAAAACAGGTAGTCTTCCACTATTTCCTGAAAGTTTTCATCAGAATTAAGTAGTTGTTTGATCTTTCGTTTAGAGCTTGGGAATTCTGTCATAAGTTCATTATAAAGATCGGCAGACATAAATTATAAGTTGATTTTATTGGTTTTTAAAAAAAGTTAAGGTAAATTATTGGCAATTAGAAGTTTATAACCGTATTTTACGGTTAAACGGAAAGATAACCAGGGGTTCAAATGAAAAGCATTAAAACTCAACTAATTGAAGACAGCTTAATTATAAAGCAGATTGAGAAGATTTGCTCAAGTAGTGACTTCTGCACTAAAGATTTATTGTCTAAGTTTCTTTCGTATGTTGTTTCGGAGTATTTAGCCGGCCGCGAAGAAAAACTAAAAGGCTATTCCATTGGGGTAGATGTATTCGGGCGAAATGAAGATTTCGATCCGAGCCAGGACGCACTGGTTCGAATACATGCAGGGCGCTTACGCAGAATGCTGGATTTGTATTATTTGAAAGAAGGCAAAGAAGACCAAATCATAATTGAGATTCCAAAAGGCGGATATATTCCAACCATAGGATTAAAAGAACAAAAACAAGAGGATGAAAAGGGAACTGAAGCAATAAAATCTTATAGCAGCGAACCTAAATTAGCCATCTTGCCTTTTAAAGACCTGACTACGGACAGTTCTATGGAATATTTTGTCCGTGGAATTACAGAAGAATTATCTGTTGCTTTAACAAAATATGAAGATATCTCGGTCTACAACTTTAATGTATTTTCAAAAGAAAACAAAACGACAACAAGTCTAAAAAAACTGGCTAATAAAAGAGGTGTAAGATTTATTCTTGAAGGAGCATTAAACCAGGCAGGAAACCATATAAAGATTCTGGCACGACTAACTGATCTGTCTATTGATAAACAAATCTGGGCTGAAAGTTATACCCGTGAGTTAAATCTTGAGAATATTTTTGAGATTCAGGAATCTGTATCCAGGGAAATAGCGAATTTACTTTGCAGCGAATATGGAGTTTTATTGCATCAGTTAACCGTTGATACCTATAGTCGGGATTTCAAAAATTTTGATACTTACAGTGCGGTACTCAAATTTTATTATTTCGAGGTGCATCAAACACCCGAATCCTATCGTGATGCATTTAATTCCCTTACCCGTGCAGTTGAAAATGACCCGGAATCGGGAATTGCCATTGCATTGCTCGCGAGTTTATATGGCAACCACTATATGCTCGATTTTCCGGATGCAATAAAGTCATTTGAATTGTTGGGTGAATTATCGGAAAAGGCAATAAAGCTGTCTCCAAACAGTGCAATTGTGCAAACAGTGCGTTTGTTTAAATATTTTGTATATAACGAGAGGGAAAGATTCTTGCATTTAGCGGAAAGTTGTCTGGCCCATTATGAGCACAGTTCCCTGCGAACCGGTTCACTTGCCTTATTCCTTTCACTTTTTGGCCAATGGGAACAGGGGAAAGTATTGCTCGATGAACTGATGCATAAAAATATTGCCTATCCACTTTATTTTCATGGAGCAACCATGCTTTATTACTACCGTAAAAAAGAATATGAAAAGGCACTGAAAGAAGCTAATAAATACAATGTTTCAACAATTTTCTGGGCACCCATGCTTCGCGCAGCTGTTTTGGGTCAGCTTGACCAGCTGGCTGAGGCTAACAAAAATATCGAACAATTAATAGAGCTTAAACCCGATTTTGAAAAGAAAGCACGAGAACTTATCAGCCGTTATGTGAAGGAAGATTCATTAATAAATCATATCTTCGAAGGATTACGTTTGGCAGGATTGAAACTATAATGAAAATGAAAAAGCAATTATTTTTGGTCTTGTTTCTGTGCTTAACATCTATTTTATTACCTACACGACAGGTTAAAGGTCAGGCGGCCATTGTGGCTTTGCTTTTTGGTGACCAGGTTGCTTCCGAAAAATTTAATATTAGCATGGAAGCAGGTGGTTTTTTTGCTCATTATTCAAATATACCTGATACAAAGCGTTCCAGGATGGGAATAAATTTTGGGATTGGTGCCAATCTTCAACTATCGCAAAACTGGTATTTCAGCCCCCAGATTTATTTCTTTAGTATTCGAAATGTACGATTCAAAACCTATTCTTTGGATACGGGCACGCCCGGACTTGATGCTGAATTCATGAATGTCCCTGCAACTTTGTACATCAGATACAATGAAATTCCTATATTGTTTTCTTATCAAACCAATAACGGAAAATTCAGATACAGCCTGGGACCGCAAGTCTCTTTTTTACGAGATGCAAGTGCAACATTTAGCGGAGAGCAAGGTGAATTTAAGGAAGATTTCAAGTCATTTGTAAATAAAGTAGATTACGGACCGGTTGCCGATATTTGTTATATGCTTGGAAAAGCGATGAAAGGCAGAGGGATATTTGTGCATGCCAGATATTATTATGGCTTGGCCGACATTTTCAACGACAAATTAAGTTCTGATGTGAACCGCATGGGCTATTTTTCATTCCATTTGAGTTTACCATTTATTACTGATGAACTGGCTGCCAAAAACCTGGGAAAATAAATTCTATTAATTTCTTTTTGTATAGCATAGTAATGTATTAACTCCACGTCGTTACATTGAACATTGTTTTGCATGTTCCAATAGTTATTTAGGACTGATCAGCAACGGTTTTTATTTTTTCCCTGAATAATTTAACACCGGCCAGATCCATCTTTTCTGCACAATGCCTTTTTTACTTTCTGATAAACTACCGTTCTTTAATGTGACGGTGTATTCTCCAGGTTCAGCGCGGCGGGTATTCCAGTAAATTTTATTTATGCCGGCATTTGAAGGTAAGACTTCATCATAAACAACTTCACCATTTTTGTCTTTAATACTAATGCTTGTTTCTCCCTTAAGTTGTTTGCCCTGCATGTACCATATTTCCAATCCATTGGGCTCGTTAGGCGAGTTCAGGTAGTTGCTTCCCATCATGTGGTAATTTCCCCAGGTAGCCTGTTGCGAATAATTCAGCTGTGGTTTGGGTGCAATATCAAACAGGTGAAGTTCCTTCTCTTCAATTTCAGGAGTGAGCTGTTGCAAGGGAGTAATGTTGGTTATCCAGGCAGCACGTCCGTAAGTTCCTGCAATCAAATCGTTTTCGCGCGGATGGATCAGCAAATCGCGAACCACAACATTTGGCATGTTCGCCTGAAATGGCAGCCAGTTTTCACCGGCATCGGTTGAAACATAAATACCCAGATCATTTCCGGCAAAAAGCAGTGCCGGATTTTTACAGTCTTCAATTACTACATTCACCGGTGAGTTTGGCAATCCGTTTGTAATTTTCTTCCAGGTTTTACCAAAATCGTGTGTCACATAAATGTGGGCTTCCATAACGTCATCAGTAAAACCACATTTCGAGATGTAAGCCGTGGCCGCGTCATAATTTGAGGGAAATACTTTGCTAACCCACATCGAATCCGGAGCTCCGGACCTGTTAAGATTTGGTGTAAGATCTTTCCAGTTGTGCCCAAAATCGGTGGTAAGTTGAACGTGGCCGTCATCGGTGCCCACCCAAATCACCCCGGCTTTCACCGGCGATTCGTCCAGCGTGGTGATGGTGCAATATTGAATATGTCCTTTACCATGTATTTTATCGGGATCGTTGCTCGTGAGGTCAGGACTGAGCTCTTCCCAGTTTTCGCCACGGTCGAGCGAGCGCAACACTTTTTGTGCACCGGTGTAAACAATAGCGCTGTTATGTGGCGAAATGGCCAGAGGTGTTGTCCAGGTGTAGCGGTAATGCTCAGTTGTGTCTTCAGGAACCGGAACAATTGATTTACGTTCACCAATCGATTGATCGATTCGAAGGTGAGAACCAAACTGAGTGGTGGCATAAATATTTTTATTGTCTTCGGGATCTACTTTGGTGTACATACCATCCCACATTCCGGTTATTACCCAATCGGCAGGTGTAATCTGCCCCGACCATCCGTTCGAGGGAGCTTTCCATGTTTCGTGATCCTGCAACCCAATGTAAATATTGTAAGGTGTTTCCATGTCCGCCTCAACAGTGTACATTTCGCCGAGCGGAAGATGATAGTAGTGGTTCATATTCAGACCGCCATCAAAAGTAGAATAAACGCCTCCGTCGGATCCAAGCATCATGTGACGCGGATCTTTTGGATCGATCCAGAAAATACGGTTGTCACCAAAATTTGTCTGAAACAGTTTTTGTTCGCGCCAGCCGGGCCAGGTTTTTCCGCCATCGAGGGTGTAATGCATGGCATCGCCGATTATGTAAATTTTATCGGCATCCAGTGGATCAATCGCAATACGGTTAAAGCTGTATGCCGCTTTCCCGCTTACATCGTTGGTTTCCGGATCATTAATTCGATTCCAGCTTTCGCCTGCATCTTTGCTGATGTAAACTTCGCCACCGACTAAGTTATCGAAAGAATGATCGGTAAATTCATCAAAAGCAGTTTCGGCATTTGGATCGACGTTGGGTTTTACATTCAGATTTTGAACAACAGCCACCAAAACATCGGGATTCGATCGCTGGATATCCAGGCCAATTCTTCCAAGTGGACCTTCCGGCAATCCGCCCTGAACAACATTCCACGTTTCTCCGCCATCAGTCGATTTATAAATGCGGCTTTTTTCGCCTCCCGGATCAAAAGTCCAGGCGGTGCGTGTTTTTTCGTAGGTGGCTGCATATAAAATTGTTGGATCGGAATGATTAATAACCAGATCAATGACCCCGGTTGTATCGTCAATGTAAAGAACCTTTTTCCAGGTTTTTCCACCATTAGTGGTTTTTAACACACCACGTTCTTCATTTTTCGAAAAAAGATGGCCCATTGAAGCCACCCAGACAATTTCAGGATTGGTTGGATGAATGACAACTTTAGCAATGTGGTGAGAGTCGTGAAGCCCCATATTTTCCCAGCTTTTTCCCGCATCAGTCGATTTCCAGATTCCGTTTCCGTAATACGACGAACGAGCATTAAAAGCTTCACCTGTTCCGGCCCAGATGATCTCAGGATTGGAAGGTGCTACTGCCATATCTCCAATCGATGAAGTGCCAAAAGTATCAGAAATGCATTTGAATGTTGTTCCGTTGTTCACTGTTTTCCAGATTCCTCCGGCACGGGCACCAACATACCAGGTGTATTTATGCTTTTCTCCCGGATTTTCCGGAACGGCCAGCGATCCTACCCAGGCACCGGCCCGGTAAGCACCCAGGTTTCGGTACTTGAAAGCCTCATATTTATCAGTTTGATTTTTCTGACCTGAAGCCGTTAAAAGAAACAGGGAAATGAAAATGACAGTGCCGGCAATGCTGAGTAATTGTTTCATATTGTTTGATTGTAGTTACATACAAAAATGGGAAAATATGTTGACTCAGTCAGCGGGGGAAGAATGTTTATTAATTACAAAATCGTTTCTGGCTTAATTTGGAAGGTTGATTATTACACCTCCCGATAAGTCCCAGTGAGCAATCGGAACACCAAAAGTTAAATTTGCACTTCCTCCTCCTCCAATGCCCCAGTAAATTCCACCGCCATTAAAATCCCAGGGAGTGGTTACCGATGCCTGAAACCGTAGCCCAATATTATCGGTTAAAAAGATTTTTGTTCCCAGCGCAAATTCGGTGGAGAAAAACCATTTTCTGAAATCTGAGTCGCCTTTATCCCAGTAGCGGCTTAATCCCAGATTGATAAGTCCGTATGGACTAATTTTATTAGCGTTCAATTCCCTTAGTACTCCGGCCATATAATGAGCTGTTCCCGTGTTGGTTTCCGCGTGGTCCATTGAACTGCTCCAGTATTCCAGTGTAGGGTCGTTTCGTCGGTAACTCAGTTCGAAATAGGTTAAATCGATGAATTCAACATCCAGTTTTAAACCGTAGAGCAAATCGTTTTGCAGATCGTAATTGCTATAATAACCTTCAACTGTACCACTAAAAGTATAACCGAAAGTTGGAGTAACTTCAACACGTTGGGCGACTGCTAAATTGGTGAAAATTGAAGCAATGGCCAGAAAGATAAGTTCCTTCATGATGTACTTGTAAGTTCGGAGTTAAATATAGGTAGTTATTAGCAGAATGCAACAGCGGGGATGACTTTAAGCAGCAAATAATGATTGTTTCAGCAACAGCTTTTCCCTTGCTGAATTGGAGGGCAAGGAACTGTACCGAAGGAACAATACACGCAACAATCGCCTTTCTTTGGTTTTAAAATTGTATGGCAGTTTGTGCATTCGTAGAAAAAACAACAGGCATCTTCGGGCATCACTTCCTCTTTTTGAAATCCACATTTCGGACAGGTTATTACGGATTTAAGTACAACGGGTTTTAATTGCTGAAAATCGAAAGAATCCATGATTAAACTTGTTTTAAATAGAAGTGATAATTGCCAAAGGGTACAATATAAATTAGAATTAGCCGAAAATAAAAAAGCCGGCTTAAAACCGGCTTCTTAGTAGCGGGAGCAGGACTTGAACCTACGACCTTTGGGTTATGAGCCCAACGAGCTACCAACTGCTCCATCCCGCAATATATCTTTATTTCTGTCGAAATTTCCTGTGAACGCGGGTGCAAATATAATAGCTTTTTTATAAACAGCAAAACTTCATGCTTGAATCTCTATCTATTTTCAAAACTTGCCTTTTGCCTATGCATGGAATACCAGGAGCGGTGTATTGCTGTGGAATACCATTTTTCGTGCAATGCTCGGATTAAATAGCCGTGCGATCATATTTCTCTTGTGCGTAGTTAGCGACAGCAAATCGATGTCGGCATTTTTGATGTAGGATTCTATGGTATCCAGCACCTCGTTGCCTTCAAGGAGCATACAGGTAAAATTCTTGTTTTCGTATTTTTTGTGAAGCAGTTCTTTCATTCCTTCAAGGCGTGCAAGATCCCAACTGTTACGATGTGGTTCGCCAACATGCGCACAGGTAAGTTTAATATCAAAGGGTTCGAGAAGATCGAGCAGTTTATCGATGGCCACAAAATCTTTTTCATCAAAATCAGTGGCGTACAAAACATTCGAAATCTCTGCAATTTTTTTATCCGGCGTGTCTTTTGGAATGACCAGTACCGGCACATTGGAATTGTACATAATATCGGCTGTAACACTTCCCACAATACCGTGTGGATAATCTTCGCCACCGCTGCCAACAACAATCAGGCGTGGAAAATTTTTCCGCGAATAGGCCAGGATATCTTCTTCGGCATAGCCCGATTTAATGATGTAGTTGGTTTGGAGTGCGTTCCAGCTTTTCTCGCCAACCTCGCCAATTAATTTATTAATGAATGCTTTAAAATCCTTGTTGGCATTTTCTTCGGCGTGTTCAATTTTGAACAGTGCCGATGAATCGAATGCATAAATATCGCTGTACGGAATACTGTGAATTACCGGATTGATAAAGCTGTGCATAAAAAGTATCTCGGAATCCACATGCGCTGCAATTGCAACGGCAGTTTTAGCGGCTCTTAAAGAAGCGTCTGAAAAATCGATCGGGACCAGAATTTGTTTTGCCCGGTCCTCATCAGGCTCTTCTTCAGCCTCCTTTTTGTGTCCTAAAAAGATCTCCAGTTCGTGAACGGCTTTCTGGATGTCTTTCTCCAGAATTTTAAACCTGACAGTTGCTGATGTATCGCCCTGGATCAGGTTGACATATTCCAGTTCACAATCAATGCCTTTGTCTTCGAGCTGTATTTTAAATATATGCGCTTTTGAGTAAGGCAGAACCACAAGTGTGACAAGTTTCTCTTCCATGACTTTTAGTTTTTTTTGCAACATAGTTCGTTTTAAGTTATTCGAATTTCACAAGATTTATGTTACATAAAAGTTCAAAAAAAGATTTATGATTTTGTGAAAACCTCAAAACTGTGATTATGGATATAATAAGAAAAGGAATTGACTTAGTTAACCCATTACAGATCGAGTAGCGCGAGTATTTTATTTTGTATGAGATTGACGTTTACAAAAAAGGCGGTCTGTCAGCTGACAGACCGCCCGAAGCGTATTATTAACACTTACCCTCGGAACTATAGTCCGAAAGTTTCTTTAATCTGGTCGACAAAATTAAGTTTTTCCCAGGTAAATAACTCTACTTCTACTTCAACTTTTCCAAAATATGGCGATTCAAATGCTTTGGTAACAGTACGAGGTGTTCTCCCCATGTGCCCGTAAGCAGCTGATTCTAGATAGATTGGATTCCGTAACGACAAGCGTTTTTCGATAGCTGAAGGACGCAGGTCGAAAATACTTTTAACTTTTTCGGCAATTTCAGCATCCGACAATTGTACATTCGAACGACCATAGGTATTCACAAAAACACCCACGGGCTCTGCAACTCCAATGGCATAGGCCAGCTGAACAAGTACTTCGTCGGCTACTCCGGCAGCCACCAGATTTTTGGCAATGTGGCGAGAAGCATAAGCTGCCGAGCGGTCTACTTTCGATGGATCTTTTCCCGAGAAAGCGCCACCGCCATGAGCACCACGACCTCCGTAAGTATCTACAATAATTTTTCTTCCGGTAAGTCCGGTATCGCCATGTGGCCCGCCAATCACAAATTTACCGGTGGGATTTACGTGGTAAATAATATCGTCGCCAAACAAGGCCTGAACACGTTCGGGAAGTTTGGCTTTTACTCTTGGAATAAGAATATTGATTACATCTTCTTTGATTTTAGCCAGCATGGGTTCGTCGGCATCGAACTCGTCGTGTTGAGTTGAAACCACGATGGTGTGCACTTTTACAGGTTCATTTGCATCGTTGTACTCGATGGTTACTTGCGATTTTGAATCGGGACGCAGGTAAGTCATGTCTTTCTGTTCGCGACGGATGATTGCAAGCTCGTGTAAAATGAGGTGCGATAATTCCAGCGACAGCGGCATGTAATTGTCGGTATCTTTGCAGGCATAACCAAACATCATTCCCTGGTCGCCGGCACCCTGATCGTCTTTGTCTACCTTGTCGACACCGCGGTTGATGTCGTCGCTTTGTTCGTGAATGGCTGTCAAAACACCACACGAATCGCCATCGAAACGGTAAGCCGCTTTGGTGTAGCCAATGTCGTTAATTACTTTACGCGCAACTTCCTGTACATCGACATAAGTTTGCGATTTTACCTCGCCGGCAACAACTACCTGTCCTGTAGTTACCAGCGTTTCGATAGCCACTTTCGAGTTGGCATCAAAAGCCAGAAACTGGTCGAGCAAAGCATCCGAAATCTGATCGGCAACCTTATCAGGATGTCCTTCGGAAACCGATTCACTTGTAAATAAATAGTTCATCTTATTAAAACTTTTAATTTTTAAAGGTATAAGATGGAATTCGTCCCTTACGGGACTCATTTCATTTCCCTCAAATTTTGTTGAGCTTTGTCTGGCTTTGACGCCAACCTGTCCCTCATTTGACGGATTCAGGTTCTCAGTTTCTGATCCGGTAATTGACGGACAGAATGACGAGCCGGAAAAACTCTAATTCAACACTAAATTTATACTGCGGGAACAATGGATTGCAAATTGAAAATAAAGCACGATTGCTTTAGCATTTTTTTCTGTGGTTGCAATCAATCTCAAATCTTTCCACGTAGCGAGGGCAAATGTAATAGCTTTATTTTGAATAAAAAAGGAGTTATTTGAATTTATTTTGGATAGACTTTGTTTAAAAGGTTTTAGTCGTGTTTATCAGTTTTATATTATAACTCAAACATTGACTTTATTTCGGCATAAAAACTTCTTCCGCTGGTTATTTTGCTTTGATTGTAATCGTCGAGAATTATTACGAAACGGTTGTTGAAATGCTTTCTGATTTCTTTTAGCAAATTTTTGTTGATGAGGTACGACTTGTGTACCCGGATAAAATAATCAGGTAATTTTATTTCCAATCGTTTCAAACTCGAATCCAGAGTATATGATTTTGAATGCTTGGTAAGCACCGAAACATATTTTTCATCGGCCTGGAAATACGAAACCTCATCGAGTCGTATAAAAATTACTTTGTCGCCAACCTTAACCGGAATCGAGGTCGCATCGTTCTTTTTGTATTCGCGGTTGAATTGTTCAACCAGCCTTTCAATATTGATGGTTGTTTCAGAGTCGTTAAACTGATCGATCTTTTCAATGGTTTTGGCAAAGCGCTCTTTTGTGAGGGGCTTCACTAAATAATCGATGCAGTTGGTGTCGAACGCTTGCAGCGCAAACTCGTCGAAAGCGGTGCAGAAAATTATTTTAGGCAGGTAGTTGATTTTTTTGAGCACATCAAATCCATTGATTTCCGGCATTTGAATATCCAGAAAAATAAAATCAGGGTGTTGGTGGTTGATCTTTTCAATCGCTTCCTCGCCATTTTCAGCCTCGCCAATCACTTCAAATTTTTCGGGATATTCCGAGATTAGAGTTTTCAACCGCAACCGGGCCAGGGGTTCGTCGTCAACAATAATTGTTTTATAAGCTTGCTTGCCAGTCATCGTTAAAATTGATTTTTCAAGGTTATTCTCACGTGTTTATTGTCTCCGTTCTCCCAATTAATACTGGCCTTGTTCTGATAAATTATGTCCAGTTTGTCATATAGATTTTGCAAGCCGTAACCGCTAACCGGTTCTTCAGGAAAATCGGGGCCATTGTCAAAAATTGCGATGGACAGATCTTTTTCTTCCCGTTCTATTTGAACTCGAATTTTACCGGTGCCTTTTATTTTCGAAAGCCCGTGTTTAATGGCATTTTCTACCAGCGGTTGAATCATAAACTTTGGAATTTGTTTTTCCATTGAACCTTCATCTGTACTTATCTCGAAGCTTAGCCGGTCGCCAAAACGTGTTTTTTCAATTTCAAGATATTTCTTTACCATTTCCAGCTCCTCGGCAACTGTAACAAAGGTTTTGTTTTCCTTGTTGATCGAGTATCGGAAAAGCTCGGAAAGTCCGGTGGCCATGTTTTCGGTTTTATCGGCGTCGATATGAGCCAGGCTGGCAATTGAATTCAACGAATTGTATAAAAAGTGTGGATTGATTCGTGAATGAAGTGCATTTAACTCGGCCTGGTTTTTCAGCTCTTTCATTTTAGCAATTTCAACGTCTTTTTGGTTGACCATGCTTTGGATGCGATAATTGATAATATTATAAAGCACTCTCAAAATGGCTATAATTGCAATATCCAAAAGTTTGGTTAGTACTAAGTGGTCTAACAGGTTAAAGGTTTGGCCACTGGATTTTGAATTTAAATAAGCAAATGGAATCGAGATTAACCAGTAAGATAGAGCGATCAATAAAAATGTTGATATGAATACAAAAATTTGCTGTTGATAGAAATTATTTATTCTGTTTAATAACAATCGGTCGGTATAATAAATCAGGACTAAAACAGGAATCCCATAAATGATCACTTCGACAAAGTTGGCGAAAAAGTAATAGTACCCTTTTGCAAATTGAAAAAACGGAATGGAATTAGGCAAGGTATAAAACCAATAGATTATTGCGATGCCAATTAAAAAGATTAGTTCTCGTTTTGAATAATTCCACAGCCCATTTTTTGTAGAAATAGATGGATAGGCCAGCATTAAAAGAATTAAGATAATGATTAAAACAATTGTAATTATTATAGAAAATTTTTTAATCCAGCCTTCAAACCTTATGTTTAAATAATACAGAAAGCCATATTTTTTGACTGTGTTACGTTTTAGGTCTCTATAAAAATTTTTAGAATAAAGTTTTTGCAGGAGGTTTTGGTCTATTTCTGTGAAGCGTTTAGCCTCTTCAAAAGAAGAAGTGTCAAAGAATCCGAAGTATTTTGTTGAGGCATACCTTGGAGTGAATGTTTTTGTGAGTTTTGTAATTATGGTGTATTGGAAAAACTTATGCTTCTCGTTCTGGTAATAATTGTCTTCTTTATTAATGGTTGTTTCGATATGTGTTATTTCGTTCTTGGGAGAGAAACTCATTCGAGTGTAGAACCCGTTTTCTGGGTTGTTTATGTTGATAACAAAGTTAGCATCAGTCTGAACTAGCTTTACTTCAACGGTTTCGATTAGTTTACTCAATTCTATTACAATACCTTTTACAATTGAGGAGTCTTCTAGAGTTACGTTCCCATCCAGTTTGATTCTGATATCTTCGGTAAAACGATAAGCTCGTGAATTCGTTCCATCAAATAGCCTTTCCCGTATTGTATTCCAGGTGGTTTCGTCATAATTATTTCGGGCCTGTACCTGAAATGAGTGTGATGTGAACAAGAATATGATCAGGAAGAATAACAACTGTTTCATAATTTTTGGTTTTTATTTTGGCTTAAAGAAACAGTGTTATCATATGGTAATTCAGCTTTTTCCGATGAAGTGCTGAATTTAGGGAATATTCTGCATTTATTGGCATGGTGTGCTATCCCATCAAAATAAAATCCTTGCCTTCTTCGTAATTGCGTTCAACCAAAAACTCCCTGATTTTTTCTCCGGCGCCTGTGTTGGTCACCATCGAAACAATAAATAGTTTGCCGGGCACCGGAATGTCTTTATAAAAAAGTGTATCAGATTTGGATGCTTTGATATCAATCCGGCCTTCAATTTTTAATCCTTCCTGTTCAAGAAAAACAGTACGTTGCCGTGTTTTTCTTCCGGCTCCCCAAATCCATGTTCTGGGATGGAAAGGATTGTTTTGTTCCGACCATTTTCTGAAATAAGTTGCCTTGGTTTTAAAAAAAGCTTCGGTCGAGTAGCGTTCATCGGTTCTGGTTAATCGTGTTGAATAGTCGTGCCATTCGAGCAGTGGTTCTGGCAGTTTGGCCATTTTTACTCCGGCATCGAGGTAGCGTAACTGCATTTCGTAATCTTCAGGGAAATCGCCATCGAGACAACCACCGTACTTGTCATACAACTCACGACGAAACAAGATAGTCGGATTTACAATTGGGATTTCAATAAAACGGTTCATTTCAATTTCCTGATGCGAATGAAAAGAGTTGACCCATTTTACAAAGCGTCTGAATCCGGCGGTATTTTTCTGATGAGGAACATATTTCACTTCTGTTCCCAAAAAGCAAATCTCCGGATTATTTTGCAGGAATTCGTATTGTTTAGAAAGGCGCTCAGGATAGGCAATATCATCGGCATCCATTCGTGCAATCAACTCACCACGTGCATAACCTATGCCGCAATTCATGGCGTTGGCAACTCCGGGTTTTGTTTCATTGTGCAAACGAACTCGTGCATCGGTTTGAGCAAGTTCTTCTGCTATTTGCTGACTTGAATCCGTGGAATTGTTATTGATCAGCTGCAATTCAAAATCGCGAAAAGTTTGATTTAAGATGCTTTCTACTGCAGCTTTCAAAGTTGTTTCAGCATTGTAGAAAGGGAGAATGACCGACACTTTGGGATTTGTCTCACTACTCATCACTCAAATCTCAATTCTGTTGTTGCGTCAGCTGGTGGAAAACGTTTTCCAGGTTCTGCTGTTTTTGCACCAGGGTAAGCAGGATTAGCTTATTTTCGATGGCAAAAGAATAAACTGCCGGACGAATGTCAACAGCAGTTGCGGCTTCCAGTTCCCAAATGTTTCCTGAAAGAGAGGCGCTGTCAATTCCGCCGATGGCCAGCAATTGTTCTTTTGAAACGCTTTCTTTAAATTCGGCAAACACAACTTGCTTTTGCCCCAGGTTGCCTGATTTTACTTCTGCAATACCGCCGTCAGCCACAATTTTACCGCGGTTGATAATGATCACCCGGTTGCAAACAGCCTCCACTTCCTGCATAATGTGCGACGACAGGATAACGGTTTTTTCGCGACTGATCTCGCGTATTAGTTTCCGGATCTCTTCCAACTGGTTGGGATCGAGCCCGGTTGTGGGTTCATCAAGAATAAGGATCGACGGATCGTGAATAAGCGCCTGTGCCAGTCCCACACGCTGCCGGTATCCCTTCGAAAGTGCCCGGATCTTTTTATGTTGTTCGATGCCAAGACCGGTAAGTTCCACCATTTCAGCTACCCGTTTTTTTACGTTTTTCAGACCATAAAAACCGGCACTTATTTCGAGGTACTCTTTAATATAGAGGTCAGGATATAGGGGATTATGTTCGGGCAGGTAACCAATATCCTTTTTGTATTCAAGGTTGTCCGATGTAATTTTTTTACCGTTGACAAACAACTCGCCTTCATCGGGGCGCAAAAATCCGGTGATAATTTTCATCAATGTAGATTTTCCGGCACCATTAGGCCCCAGAAAGCCAACGAGTTCGCCATTGTTAACGGAAATGCTCACCTGATCCAGAGCCCGCTGTTTCCCAAACAATTTGCTGATATTGCTTGTTTGTATACTCATGCGTGTAATACGTGTGAAACAAAAATAGATGAATCTTTTTATTTTAGAAGCATTAAGCTAAATTTGCATTGCAGTTAAACAGACTTAGTTAATGAAGGATCGGCATTTCAACTACATTAAAGACCTAACCAAATACCAAAGGCAAAAGACCTCCGAGGTCATGATCGGAAACGTGCCGGTGGGCGGGAACAATCCCATTCGTATTCAAACCATGACGGATACGGATACCGCTGACGCTGACGCAACTGTTGAACAAATTATCAGTGTGGTAAAGGCAGGAGCCGATTACGTGCGCGTTACGGTGAAAAGCATGAGCGATGCAGAAAGCCTGAAAACGATTAAAAAGAATCTGGTGGAACGAGGGTACACAACACCGCTGGTTGCCGATATTCATTTTAATCCGAAACTGGCAGAACTGGCAGCTCAGGTTGTTTCGAAAGTGCGTATTAATCCCGGCAATTTCTACGATAAGCGTGCCCAGTTCAAAAATAAGATATATACCGACGACGAATATAAAGCTGAACTCGATAACATCGAGAAACAGTTTGTTCCGTTTTTGCGATTGTTGAAAGAGACGAATACAGCATTACGCGTTGGTGCCAATCACGGATCTTTATCCGATCGGGTAATGAGCCGTTTTGGCGATACACCGGCCGGAATTTCAGAATCGGTACTCGAATTCCTGCGCATTTGTAAAAAGGAGAATTTCACCAATGTGGTGGTTTCCATTAAGTCGAGTAACACGCGTGTGATGGTTTACACGGTTCGTCTGCTGAACTTTAAAATGCGTTTGGAAGACATGCAGTTCCCGATTCACTTGGGAGTTACCGAAGCTGGTGAAGGTGAAGACGGACGTTTAAAATCGGCGGTTGGAGTTGGAGCACTCCTGGCCGACGGAATTGGGGATACGGTTCGGATTTCGCTTACCGAAAGTCCAATGAACGAAATACCGGTGGCTACCAAACTGGTCGATCATTTTAAAACGTACCAGAACCACGAACCCATTACGGCTCCGATGATCGCTCAAACAAATCCGTTTGAATATGAGCGACGCAGCACCCGTCCGGTGCTGAATATGGGAGGCAAGCAGTTGCCGGTGGTTATCGCCGATCTTGGCGACCGCAGTTTGCGCGAAATGATTCCGATCCGCGGTAAACTTGTTCCCGAATATTTCCTTTCGGGAAATAAAATACTGGATATTGAAGGCGAAGAATACCCGGTGATTACACTGGAAGAATACTTGTTTGAAAGTACACGCTGGGGAAGGATGAAATTTATCCGTACCAACAAGGCGGAATTCGACCGCTTCATGGATATGCATCCCGAGATTATTATGAAACTGAAACAGACCCGGAAAACAGTGTTGATTCTGGAAAGTTACAATGCCAACCCGATGGCCGAATTACGCGCTTTCTTTATGGCTCTGGAAACACACATCTGGAAAGTTCCGGTTATCCTGTATCGAAAATACAACGAAAGCAACCCTGATGATCTTCGCATAAAAGCATCGGCCGATATTGGCGGTTTGCTCATTGATGGTTATGGCGATGGAATTTGCTTGTCGAACGATAGCGAAAATATCACCTTTACTGAACTGAAAGACCTGAGTTTCGGTATTCTTCAGGCCAGCAGGATGAGGGTTACAAAAACCGAATTTATTTCCTGCCCCGGTTGTGGTCGTACATTATTCGACTTGCAGGAGACTACGCTTAAAGTAAAGGCGCATTTCAAACACCTCGATCATCTTAAGATTGGTGTTATGGGATGTGTTGTAAACGGACCTGGTGAAATGGGCGACGTGGATTACGGTTTTGTGGGAGCCGGTAACCAAAAGGTAAACCTTTACAAAGGTCTTAAACCGGTTAAGCGACAAATTCCTTACGAAAATGCCGTGGAGGAACTGGAACAACTGATTCGCGAAAACGGCGACTGGAAAGATCCTGAAGATTAGAACAAAAAATTTCTCGAAATATAGGAACAAGGAAGTTACAAAATGTATACTTCCTTTTTCTTTATTTACACCTCGAAAATACTGTTTGAATTGACTTCAGCAACCATTAATATTTTGAATTATGGCACGAACGTATTGGAAGCCCGGAACAATAGTTTACCCATTGCCGGCAGTAATGGTGAGTTGTGGCGAAACTCCCGAAGAACAGAACATCATCACGATTGCCTGGACGGGCACCATCAACAGCGATCCACCCATGTGTTACATTTCGGTACGGCCGGGGCGTCATTCTTATGAAATCATAAAAAGAACCGGCGAGTTTGTGATTAACCTGACCACCGAAAAACTGGCAAAAGCTACTGACTGGTGTGGTTGCCGCTCGGGTCGGAAATACAATAAATGGGAGGAAATGAACCTGACCCCAGCCCCTGCAAAATTCGTAAAAGCACCCATCATCGAGGAATCTCCAGTAAATATCGAATGCCGCGTAAAAGACATCGTTGAACTTGGCAGCCATCATATGTTTATCTCCGAAGTGGCAGGGGTTTCGGTTGACGATGCCTATCTGAATGAAAATGACGCCTTTAGTTTCTCGAAAGCCAATCCGCTGGTCTACAGCCACGGGCATTATTTCGGATTGGGAAAGAAGATTGGCAAATTCGGATGGTCGGTCGAGAAAAAGAAAACCAGGAAAAAGCGAAAAAAGTAGTTGTAAACTGTAACGCTGGATTAACTTTCAAAACTCTTTCTTCATTATACACTGAAGTAATTTAATCAAAACACTATGAGGACAATTTATGTTATAGGGTTAATTTTTTAATGAATTTAGGAATGTTACATGCACAGAATAATCCGTTGTTAGGCGAATTTAATACCCCACACAACGCAGCACCATTTGATAAAATAAAAAACGAACATTATTTGCCTGCGCTGGAAGAAAGCATTAAACAAGGCGAGAAGGATGTTCAAGCCATAAAAAACAATACCGATGCGCCAACTTTTGAAAATACGATTGTTGCACTCGATCATGTTGGGCGATTACTCTCGAGAAATGCAGGTATATTTTTTAACCTGTTGAATTCGGAAACCAACGACGAGTTGCAAAAAATTGCACAGCAGTTTTCGCCGATGCTTACCAAATTTCAGAACGATATTTCGCTCGATCCGGTATTGTTCGAACGCGTAAAAGCTGTTTATGCGCAGAAAGATCAACTGGATCTGACACCTGAACAACAAATGTTGCTTCAGAACAGATATGATGGATTTGTTCGGCAGGGCGCCAATCTTTCGGAAGCCGACAAAGAAAAATTCAGAAAGATCAGCACCGAACTTTCAAAACTGTCGCTTGACTTTGGCGAGAATGTCCTGAAAGAAACCAACAGCTACGAAAAGCAAATTACCGATAAGAGCTTGCTGCCAGGTTTGCCCGAAAGTGCTCTGGAAGCTGCAGCCGGAAAAGCAAAAGCCAAAGATAAAGAAGGCTGGATTTTTGATATTACCATGCCGAGTTACCTGGCTGTTATGAAATACGCCGATAACCGCGATTTACGCAAGGAAATTTACATGGCTTACGGCTCGAAATCGTTCAAAGGCGATGAGCTGGATAACCAGGAAAATGTAAAACGTATTGTTGAACTTCGTCTTGAGATGGCGAATCTGCTGGGATATAAAAACTATGCCGATTACGTGCTCGAACAACGAATGGCGATGAATCCTGCAGGAGTTTACGGTTTGCTTGATGACCTGTACGAAGCATCTTACAATGTGGCGATGAAAGAAAAACAGGAAGTTCAGGAATATGCTGAAACGCTTGGATTCAGTGGCGAGATCATGCCGTGGGATTGGAGCTATTACAGCGAAAAACTGAAAGTGGAGAAATTCGATCTGAACGATGAAATGCTGAAATCTTATTTCGAGCTGAGCAATGTGGTTGACGGTGTTTTTGGTCTGGCCACCGAACTCTATGGCATCAGTTTTAAAGAGAACAAGGAAATTCCGGTATATGATGATGAAGTAACAGCCTACGAAGTTTTTGATGCTGATGGTAAATTCCTTTCGGTATTTTACACCGATTTTCACCCGCGCCCCGGAAAACGCGGTGGTGCCTGGATGAACGACTTTAAAGGTCAGTGGAAAGACAATGGCGTGGATTCGCGTCCGCATGTAACCATTGTAATGAACTTTACCCGCCCTACCGAAACCAAGCCAGCCTTGCTGACTTTTGACGAAGTACAGACTTTTATGCACGAATTTGGTCACGCACTTCACGGAATGCTGGCCAACTCAACTTATTCAAGTTTGTCGGGAACCAACGTTTATCGCGATTTTGTGGAGCTCCCTTCACAGATCATGGAAAACTGGGCCACCGAAAAAGAATTCCTCGATCGTTTTGCCAAACATTATCAGACCGGTGAAACCATTCCTGCTGAATTGGTTCAAAAGATCGTGGATTCGCAAAACTACCTGGCCGGATACCTTTCCGTTCGTCAGCTGAGCTTTGCTTACCTCGATATGACCTGGCATACGCTAGAAAAACCATATACAGGAGATGTTAAGGATTTCGAAGAAAAAGCCTGGAAGAAAACACAGATCTTCAAGCCGGTAGATGGTGTTTGTATGAGTACTCAATTCGGGCACCTGTTTGCAGGCGGTTACGCTGCAGGTTACTACGGTTACAAATGGGCCGAAGTGCTGGATGCCGATGCTTTCAGCGTGTTCAAAGAAAAAGGTTTGTTCAATAAAGAAGTGGCAGCTTCGTTCCGCGAAAATATTTTGGAAAAAGGTGGTACCGAGCATCCGATGGTGCTTTACAAGCGATTCCGTGGTCAGGAGCCAACGGTTGACGCTTTGCTCGAACGCAGCGGTCTGCAAGAATAGAAATCAAGGATCAATCCGTAAAAATTCACTACTAGTACTCACCGGGTGACTTTGAGAAGATATAAATAGTCACTCGTTGAATTTTGAAGGATTCCATCTCTTTAGAAAGATGGAATCCTTTTTTATCTCCTAACTTTACGGACAATAAAAACCATATCGATGAAGAAAATAGGATTGATCGGTGGTATGAGTTGGGAATCGACCCAGGTTTATTATCAACTCATAAACGAGATGGTAAATAAAAAACTGGGTGGATTTCATTCGGCCAAATGTGTGCTCGAGTCGGTTGATTTTGCAGAGATTGAAGAACTTCAGCACAAAGACGACTGGAAGACGCTTGCAGAAATAATGGTGGAAGCCGCCCTTAATCTTGAAAAAGCCGGAGCAGAACTCGCAGTTTTGTGCACGAATACCATGCATTTGTGCAGTGAAGAGATTCGACAAAGTACGGGTATTCCTTTTCTTCATATCGCCGAAGCCACCGGAACCGTGATTCAGAAACAAAACATTAAAAAGGTATTGTTGCTCGGAACTCGTTTTACCATGGAAAAAGACTTTTACAAGCATATTCTTGATGAGGATTTTGGGATTGAAACGCTGATTCCTAATAAACAGGACCGGGAAGCGGTGCATAGGATTATCTACGACGAGTTGGTGCATGGAAACATCAAAACAGAATCAAAGCAGATTTACCAGGCGATTATTGACAAAGCAGTGAAAGCAGGTGCCCAAGGCGTGATACTCGGTTGTACTGAAATACCTTTGTTGATCCAAAGTGGAGATGTTAGTGTTCCTGTTTTTGATACTACTAGGATTCATGCGACTTCGGCGGTTGAATTTGCGCTGAAGTAAACTTTAAAAAGAAATAATCAGACAATGATCGAACTTTTACGCCAACGGAGAAGCATCCGGAAATATACCTCGCAGAAAATAGAGGCTCAAAAACTGAAAATCCTGAAGGAAGCAGCATTACGTTCGCCTTCTTCAAAAAATATTAATCTCTGGGAATTTATTTTTGTGAAAGATCCGGATTTAATTGCAAAGTTAAAGAATTGCAAACCGCACGGTGTAACGCCATTGGGAACAGCGCCATTGGCTATTGTAGTTTGTGCCGACGAAACAAAAAACGATGTCTGGGTAGAAGATTGCTCGATTGCCTCCATTCTATTACAACTTACTGCCCAGTCGCTTGGATTGGGAAGTTGCTGGATACAGATCAGAAACCGTCTACATTCTGACGAAATTTCATCTGAAAAATACATTCAGAATTTATTTGATATTCCTGAACATTTTAGGGTGTTGAGTATAGTAACGGTGGGCTATCCCGAAAAACTACGTGAAGGAAAACCGTTTGAAGAACTTCAGTTTGAAAAGATCAAAATAAATGGTTTTCAGCGCTCGTAGCTCACATGTCGTAGCTCGCAGCCCATTTAAAAAAACTCATCAAATTCAGCCGGACTTTTTGTTTTCTCAACTTCATCGCAATCGAGGTTGATTTTAAAATTGGCTGGTTTCTTAAATTGCATATCGTCCTCTCGAATTCCCAGCGATTCGTCGGCCAGCACCTTTTTGTAAAAATAACCCCAGATTGGCAGTGCCATATTGGCTCCCTGTCCGGCTCCAATGGTTTTAAAGTGGATGCTTCGTAAGTCGGCTCCCGTCCAGATTCCTGCCGTTAGTTTTGGTGTAATGCCGATAAACCAACCGTCGGAATGGTTTTGGGTAGTTCCTGTTTTTCCGGCAATAGGCATCGAGAAATCACCATATTCCTGCGTTACTCGTTCGCGCCATAAATTGGTGGAACGCAAACGAATACCCGTACCTTCATTAATAACTCCTTCCAACAGATTCAGCATCAGGTAAGCGGTTTGCGCATCGATGGCTTCGTGCCTTTCGGGATAAAAGCGGGCGATCACGTTGCCGTAGCGGTCTTCAATTTTTGTAACAAAATAAGGTTTGGTATAAACACCAAGGTTGGCGTATGTATTAAAAGCCCCCACCATTTCGTAAAGTGTTACATCCGAAACGCCAAGGAACATTGAGTTCACCGGATCAATCGGGCTGTAAATGCCAAGGCGTTTCATCACTTCAACCACCGCAGCCGGATTGTACTGCTTCAATACCCAGGCTGATATCCGGTTTTTCGAATTGGCCAGTCCCCATTTCAGTGTCACCATTTTACCATCCATTTCAGGATCTACATCCGAATCTTTCGGTTCGTAAATCGAACCATCGGGTTGTATAAATTGCTGGCTCACATACGGAACTTTGGTACAGGGTGTAAGTCCGTTTTGCATGGCCAGCGTGTACAAAAATGGCTTAACCGTTGAGCCAACCTGTCGTTTACCGCCTTTTACCATGTCGTACATGAAGTACTCGTAATTTGGGCCGCCTACGTAGGCTTTTACTTTACCGCTCTCGGTATCAACGGCCATAAATGACGAGCGGAAATAGCGCAGGTAATATTTTATCGAATCCATGGGTGTCATCGTAGTATCGATTTCACCCTTCCATGAGAAAACCGTCATTTCAGTCGGTTCGTTAAAACGTTCTTTAATCTGCTCAAAACTTTTTCCCGCCAAACGCATTACCCGATACCGTTCACTTTTACGGATCTCACGGTCGAGCAGGTCTTCCACTTCTTCGGCGCTCATATTGTTGGCAAAGGGTGGATTGTCAAGTGCATCCATATTATCGTCGAACAGCGGTTGTAGATCATAGCGCAGATGTTGTTCAACGGCTTCCACGGCATATTTTTGCATGCGTGAATCGAGCGTTGTATAAATCTTTAACCCGTCGCTATATATGTCGTACTTTTCGCCATTGGGCTTTTGGTTTTTATTGCACCAGCCAAAAAACGGATTATTCTCCCACTCGGCAAGATCTTCAATGTATTTTTGTCCCTGCCATGAGGCATAATTATCGCGCTCAGGTTTTTTTGCCGAGAGTGTCAGGCGCAGATATTCACGCAAATAAGGAGCAGGCCCCAGTTTGTAATCTACTTTATTGTATTTCAGATCGAGCGGCAGCTGTTTTACCGAATCTCTTTCGGCTTTGCTGATGTAGCCGTATTTCTCCATTTGTGCCAGTACCACATTGCGGCGTTTCATCACCAATTCGGGTCGGCGAACAGGATTGTACAGCGACGAATTTTTGGCCATCCCCACCAACATGGCTGACTGGTGAAGTTGTAGCGAATCGGGAGGAATACTAAAATAAACGTTAGCTGCCGATTTAATCCCTACCGCGTTGTTCAGGTAATCGTATTTATTCAGATACATCAGAATGATCTCTTCCTTTGTGTAGCTGCGTTCGAGCTTTACGGCAATTACCCATTCCTTAAATTTTCGCAGAACAAGATCGAATTTGCTTTCGACCCCGGTTCTTGGGAAAAGCATTTTTGCCAGTTGCTGGCTCAGTGTACTTCCTCCGCCCGAACTCGAATTGCCGGTTAGAATTCCTTTGACTACACGCACCAATCCACGAAGGTCGACTCCTGAATGTTGGTAAAAGCGCACATCTTCAGTAGCAATAAGTGCATCAATCAAATCTGAAGGGAGATTTTCATAATCGACAAACGTACGGTTCTCACTAACGAAGTACTTATCGATAATGGCCCCGTCTTCAAAATAAATTTCAGAAGCGAGTATGTTTTTAGGATTCTCCAACTCTTCAAAACTTGGCATAAATCCCAGCAATCCGTTGGCGATCATCAAAAATAACAAAGCGACGCCTCCTACGCCAAGCACAAATATCGACCAAAACGCGAGTAAATAGATTCTAAATTTTGACTTTTTTTCCCCCATGAATTCCGCTGGTTACAATTGGACAACAAATATATACGATAATACTTTTTTAGCATTGTTTTAACGGCCTGAAGGGTAATAATATTTTAAATTTTTAAAAATAAAATCATCATTTTCAAAGATATAGAAATGAAAAATAGCCGAGTTTATTTTGAACTTAGCGACTGAAATGCTTTAATTTGCAGAAATTTTTTTGAACGGATTAGAAACAATATGCAGAAAAACCTGGTAATAGTTGAGTCTCCCGCAAAGGCCAAAACCATCGAAAGATTTCTTGGAGATGGGTATTTGGTAACCTCAAGCATGGGCCATGTGAGGGACCTGGAGAAGAAGGATTTTGGAATTGACATTGAAAAGAAATACAAGCCCAAATACATTGTTACCCCCGATAAAAAGAAGGTAGTAACAGAGTTAAAGAAAATGGCAAAAGATGCCGAAATGGTTTGGCTCGCATCCGATGAAGACCGCGAGGGAGAAGCCATTGCCTGGCACCTGAAAGAGGTGCTGAAACTTGATCCCGAGAAAACAAAACGTATTGTTTTTCACGAGATTACGAAAGAAGCTATTACCAAGGCCATTGAAAATCCGAGAGCGATCGACGATCATTTAGTAAATGCTCAACAGGCACGCCGCGTACTCGACCGCATTGTAGGTTTCGAAGTTTCGCCGGTATTGTGGAAAAAGGTGAAACCGTCATTGTCGGCCGGAAGGGTGCAGTCGGTTGCCGTTCGCCTTATCGTTGAACGCGAAAGAGAAATTCGCGAGTTTAAATCTGAATCGGCATTTCGTGTTTCGGCTTTGTTTCAGGTTGCTGATGAAACAGGAAATAACTCCGAATTAAAAGCCGAGCTTTCAAAGCGTTTTAAAACCCGTGACGAAGCAAACGCCTTTCTCGAAAAATGCAAAACCGCTGAATTTTCGGTAAGCGATGTAGCCAAACGACCGGGGAAACGCACCCCTGCTCAACCGTTTACTACATCAACTCTGCAGCAGGAAGCAAGTCGTAAATTGGGATTCTCGGTGTCGCAAACCATGGCGGTTGCACAACGTTTGTACGAAAGTGGAAAAATCACATACATGCGTACCGACTCGGTAAATCTTTCGAACCTGGCGGTTAACACTTCAAAGAAGAAAATTGAAGAGTTGCACGGCAATAAATACGTGAAACTACGTAAGTTCCGTACCAAATCGAAAGGTGCTCAGGAGGCGCACGAAGCCATTCGACCTACCTATATGGAAAACCAGACGGTTGATGGAAGTTCGCAGGAACAACGCCTGTACGAACTGATCTGGAAACGTACGATTGCCTCGCAAATGGCGGATGCCATTATGGAAAAAACGACAGTAACCATTGACGTTTCCAATGCCAACGAAAAATTTGTTGCCAGCGGTGAAGTGATTGTATTCGACGGTTTTCTGCGTGTTTATATCGAATCGACCGATGACGATAGCGCTTCAAATGGAAACGGACAAAGCATTATTCCTCCGTTGCATGCCAAAGACAAACTGGATTTGTCGACTATTGTAGCTACCGAGCGTTTTACGCAACGTCCTGCACGTTTTACGGAAGCTTCACTGGTAAAACGGCTTGAAGAACTTGGCATCGGACGCCCGTCGACTTATGCACCAACCATCACAACGGTTCAAAACCGGAACTATGTAGTGAAAGAAGACCGGCCCGGAGTCGAAAGAGAATACCAGGTGCTCGAACTTAACGGAGGTGAAATAAAAGAGGAAGTTAAAACGGAAATTACAGGAGCAGAAAAGAATAAACTTTTTCCAACCGATGTTGGTATTGTGGTTAACGATTTCCTGATCGACAATTTTAAGCAGATCATGGATTATAACTTTACTGCCGACGTAGAAAAGCAATTTGACGAGATTGCTGACGGTAAAAAAGTGTGGAACGAAATGATCGATAAATTTTACCAGCCTTTTCACGAGCGGGTAGAACATGCCACTGAAAATGCCGAACGCTCGAAAGGAGAGCGTATTTTGGGAGTCGATCCAAAAACCGGGAAACAGGTTTCAGTGAAGATCGGGCGTTTTGGACCGCTGGCACAGCTCGGAGAAGCTTCAACAGAGGATGATCAAGCCGAAAAACCTCAATTTTCAAGTTTGCGCTCGGGACAACACCTTGAAACTATCACACTTGAAGAAGCACTCGATTTGTTCAAATTACCTCGCGAACTTGGCGAGTACGAAAATAAAAAGGTAACTGTGGCCATTGGTCGTTTTGGACCTTATGTACGTCACGACAACAAATTTGTTTCGCTCGGTAAGGAAGATGATCCTTACACGGTTCAACTGGACCGGGCAATTGAACTAATTGAAGCTAAGCGCGAAAAGGACCGCAAAGCCGTGATAAAAGTGTTTGAAGAGGATGCCGATTTGCAGGTGTTGAACGGAAGATGGGGGCCTTACATCAAACACAAAAAGAAGAATTTCAAGATTCCGAAATCGACGAAAGCCGAAGAACTTACCTACGAGGATTGCATGAAGATCGTAGAAAAGGGGCCGGCGCCAAAATCGAAAAGAACAAGAAAAAAATAAAGTATAAAGGCAGGTGATTTGATCATTTGCCTTTATTTTTAGGCAAAAAATTATGGACCTGACTGAATATTTTGATGCGGTTGATTTTTCGCAGTTGAACGAAGACACTCGTTTAAGTCCAACACTTTCGTTTGGAACCGCTATTGAAAAATATACCTTAGCCTGTTCCGGAGCAAATATGGGAAACGCAGATGTTGCCATTGTCGGTGTCCCTTTTGAATCAAAAAATAATGAGGTAGAAAAGAGTACGGTTCCGGATTCTATACGAAAGGAACTGTATCAGCTGACGGTGATCGATAAAATCAAGGTCATCGATTTGGGTAACCTGAAGCAGGCACAAAGCATTAAAGGCAATTTTTATGCCTTGCGCGACATCACCGATTACCTTACAGAACTGGATATTACGGTTCTTGTTTTAGGGGGAAGTGAAGATTTTGCTTCAGGGATTTGCCAGGCTTTTAGGGGCAATCAGTTTTTCACATTCACCGCGATAGATGCTTTTTTAGACTTACGAAAAGGAAAGGAAGCTTACGATACGCACAATTATCTCTCGCGGGTATTTTCGAAGCAGCCCGATATTTTTCAGTTTAGCCTCATAGGCTATCAGCGTCACTATGTTCCGGTTAAATTATTCGATAAAACCAAAGGTGTTGGCGAGCATCTGAGCCTGGGAAGGCTAAGAGACAGCATAGTTTTGGCCGAACCAGTATTTCGTAACAGCGATTTTGTAACGGTTGATTTTGGGACACTAAAGTATTCGGAAGCAAAAGGGAAGCAAAATCTGCCTAACGGACTGGGAGGTGAAGAAATTTGTCAGCTGTCGAAATATGCCGGATTAAGCCGGCGTTTAAAGGCATTCGCACTGTTTGAGGTAATCGATGAAATGTCGGCTGAAGGGCTCAATGTTTCGCTGGCAGCGCAAAGTGCCTGGTATTTTATCGAAGGTGTTTTGCAACGAAGTCATGCAAACCCGGAAAACGAGGAAGACTTTGTTGTTCATAAAGTAGAGATATGGCAAGTTGAGCCGCCTTTGGTGTTTTACCAGGATAATGCGACCGGACAATGGTGGTTACGCCTGCAAACTAAAGGGAACAGCTTTGTTTTTCTGGCGTGTTCCGAACAGGATTTCCTGGAAGCAACGCACAACGAAATCCCCGAGATTTATCTCAAATATGTGCAAAAAATTGACGAAATATTAAAATAATACCCGTTAAAGAGCGTTCTTTGCATACCTTGTTAACAGAAGATTGTTACAAACAACATTTTTTTATTTCTTTATCAGGGCAAGAATTTGGCTAAATTGCCACATGAAACAATAGTATGAGGAAAACTGTTTCTTTTCTTTGTTTTTTAATGTTCGTTAACATCGTAGTATTTGGTCAGCAAGATCCTCAATATACAAACAATATGTTTTACAAAATGGGGGTTAATCCGGGTTACGCGGGAGCTGAGGATGCGATAAACGGACTACTTTTAAATCGTTACCAGTGGGTTGGATATGGCGGAGGAGAACCGAAAACCATGGTTTTAAGCGTGGATGCTGCAATAAATGCTTTTGGAGCACCAGGCGGAATAGGAATTAATATTGTGAGCGACCAGTACGGATATTACGACAACATGTGGATCAACTTTGATTATTCATACAAAGTTGAAACCAGCTTTGGGACGCTTGGCCTTGGAGTTTCTCCGGGCATTTATAATTTCAATATTAATCCTGATGATGGATGGACCTCATCGGATGATGTGTTGAACAGTACTGAAGGCGGAACGGGAGATAATTTAATCCCGCAGCAGGAATCGAGTCAGTTGACTTTCGACATTGGTTTGGGAGCTTACCTGTACACCAACAAATATTATCTCGGTGTTTCGGCGAGCCACTTAAATCAGGGCGAAGTAAAGTACGACGATTTGGCCGTTGATTTCCTCGTGAGGCACTATTATTTGATGGGAGGTTACAATATTAAACTAACCGATCCGTTATTTGAATTGCGGCCATCTTTTCTGTTCAAGTCCGATCTTGCCTCATGGCAGGTTGATTTGAACACAAATGTGGTGTATAACGATAAGTTCTGGGCAGGGTTAAGTTACCGTGTTCAGGATGCCGTGGCCCTGTTAATGGGCGTTGAATTGTTTAACGGATTACGAATTGGCTATTCTTTCGACCTGGTTACATCAGCATTGAAAAGAAATAGCTTTAGCTCGCACGAGTTTTTTGTGAGTTACTCCATTGATCTGGAGCGAAGTCGTAATCAAAAGTATAAGAGTATTAGGTTTTTGTAAAAAATCTAGAAATAGATAAGACGTTTGGATTAAACATTAATATTTTATTATTTTATTGGCTTAATGTTTTTTTACACAAGCAGACCCACGTTCGTAAAAAGAAGAACTATGAAAAAACTACTATTAATTGCAGTTGTATTCACTTTAATAATCAGTTTGTCCGGCTGTTTTGGTGGAGGACAAGGAGGAAACGGAGAGCTGGTTGGAGTACAAAAAAGGCAGCGATTCAGAGAAACGCAACCTTACGGAATGGTATATGTCCGCAGGGGAAGTTTTAATATCGGGCCGAGCGATCAGGACGCAAGTAGAGCAGGAATTCCTACCAAAACAGTTTCACAGGAGCCTTTCTGGATCGATGATACAGAAATCACCAATAACGAATACCGCCAATTTGTATTCTGGGTACGCGAAAAATTGGCTCGTGAAATGTTAGGAGAACAGTATCCCGAATTCTTGATTACCGAAGACCGGGATGGAAATCCCATTGATCCGCCTGAAATTAACTGGAAAGAAAAAATTGACTGGGAAGACCCGGACTACCAAATGGCAATGGAAGACCTTTATATTCCTGAAAATGAAAGATTTTTCGGGAAGAAGTCTTTTGATTCACGTAAGTTGATTTACGAATATTGGTGGGTCGACCTGAATCAGGCGGCAAAACGCGGCAATTCGTTCAATTACGAAACACAACGTTACGAAGGTAATGTGTACAATACTGACGGAGATCTTGTCCCAATAGAGAATCGATCGTCATTTATGATGCAGGATCAGGTTCACGTTTATCCCGATACGCTTTGCTGGATCAGAGACTTCACGTATTCATACAACGAGCCACTGGCCATGAAATACTTTACGCATCCGGGTTTTGATGAATATCCGGTGGTTGGAGTAACCTGGAAACAGGTAAACGCTTTTTGTAACTGGCGTACAAAAATTCAAACCGATTTTCTGGAAGACAGAGGTGAACCTACTTTAATGGAATACCGTTTGCCAACCGAAGTTGAATGGGAGTACGCTGCCAGAGGCGGAAAGGAATTCTCGATGTATCCGTGGGGAGGTTATTATCCGCGCGACGATAAAGGAGTTTTCTTGGCAAACTTTAAACCGCTCAGGGGTAATTATGTTGAAGACGGTGCCATCGCTACCATGAAGGTAGGAAGTTACGACCCGAATGAATACGGATTGTACGACATGTCAGGAAACGTGGCCGAGTGGACAAGCACAGCCTACGACGAAGCCGGTTATAACTACTTCAGCGATTTAAATCCAACATTTACATACAACGCAAGAAAAGACGATCCTCCTGTAATGAAACGTAAAGTGATCAGAGGAGGCTCTTGGAAAGATATTTCGCAATTCACACAGGTTTCAACCCGTACTTATGAATATCAGGATACCACCAAATCGTATATTGGTTTCCGTTGCGTACGGTCGACCTTTGGTGAGGAATTCTAGAACAAAAATGTATTAACTTTATACCATTCCATTATGAACCTCGGAGAACTCTTTAAGACTAAACGCTGGAAAACATTTATGGGCTATGTATATGGCTGGGGAGCCTCAGTTGTACTTATTGGTGCCCTGTTCAAACTCGAACACTGGCAGTATTCGGGTTTATTGCTTACCATTGGTTTATCCACGGAAGCATTGATCTTCTTTCTCTCTGCTTTTGAACCTGCAGTCGACATTCCTGACTGGGGTAAAGTTTATCCGGAATTAAGAGAGGATTACGAATTGGCTGAGCTGGACGAGCTTAAGCCCAAAAAAGGACTTGACCAATTATTGGGAAGCTCGGAACTTACTCCGGACCTTCTTGATAAAGTTGGCAAAGGACTTAACGAACTTAGCAATACCGCAAGGGGAATCAGTGACATATCGTCGGCAACACTCGCTACCGATATGTATGTTAAAAACCTGGGTTCGGCCTCTGAATCGATGAACACTTTTGCACAGATTAATTCAAAGGCAAACGAATCGATCGATAAATCGGTTTCCGTATTGCTTAACTCGTATTCCGATGCTGCCACGCATCTTTCGCAAACCGGTTCGAAGCTTTCAGAAACATACAACAAATCGAACGAAATCATTTCCGAAGGATTAAACAACATTGGAAACAGTTCGAAGCAGTATGCAATGAACATCGAAAAACTCAACAAGAGTATGGATTCATTGAATTCATCGTTCGAGAACCAGTTGGAAGGTACAAAAGCACAGTTCAGCGCCAGTCAGAAGTTCAACAAGGACATGACTGAGATGAATTCGATCTTAACATCATCGGTGGAGGAGTTGAAAAAATACAAGGAGAATGCCGAGCAATTGAATAAAAACCTTGAAGCCTTAAATACCATCTATGGAAACATGTTGGGGGCTATGAGTTACAAAAAATAACAACCTGAAGAATTAGCATATGGGATCAAAGAATTGCCCGGAAACTCCGAGGCAAAAAATGATAAACATGATGTACATCGTCCTCACGGCATTGTTGGCGTTAAACGTTGCTGCTGAGGTGCTCGAGGCGTTCAGGGTTGTTAACTCAAGTCTCATGCAAACCCTCGATGCCGTAGAAATGCAAAACAGGCAGATGTACTTGTCTTTCGATCAGGCATACGCCGAAAATCCAACGAAAGTTCAGGAATGGAAAGAAAAGGCGGATGACGTGAAACAAAATTCGAAAGAAATGATCGATTATGTTTCAACATTGAAAGACGAACTGGTAAACTACTCAGGAAGCAAACCTGTTAACGAAGATAACGAAGTTAATGATGAAGATTATTACCACGTTACCATCGACGGAGATACGCTTGAAATAGGTAAGGTTGACGACTTGAATGGTCCCTCTGAGTTTTTGATAACCCAGGGAAGAGCAACAGAGTTGAGACAAAAGATTGACGATTACAAAGCATTTTTGGTCGATCTGCTTGGTGAAGACAACGAAGAACTCAAGAAAACGATCTCGAGTGAGTTAAACACTGACGATCCGAGAGGTAACCTCAAGGAGGGAAAGGAAAAAATGTCGTGGGAATCGGAACATTTCGAAAACAAGCCACTCATTGCCGTTCTGACCCTTTTATCTAAAATACAGATCGATGTAAAAAACTCGGAATCAAACGTAGTGAAATACCTGTACGCTGAAATTGATGCAGGTTCGTTCAAATTTAACCGTTTGGGAGCACAGGTAATTGCCAACTCGAATACCGTTCTGATGGGCGACGAGTATAAAGCAGATGTATTTCTGGCGGCTGAAGATACCACCCAGCAACCCCAAATTATCATCAATAATCGTGAGGCTGAAGTGAAAGAAGGAAAAGCCACCTACATTGGGGCTACCGATAAACCCGGATTTTTTAAATGGAGTGGATTGATTAAATACAAAACTCCGGGCGGAATTATTAAAAGCTATCCGTTCGAGCAGGAATACCAGGTTGTACAACCCAGTGTAACCATGTCGGCCACCAAAATGAATGTGTTCTACAAAGGTTTGAAAAACCCATTCGAAGTAAGTGGTGGTTCAATTCCAAGCGAGAATCTTTCAGTTACCATGACCAATGGTAAAATTACCAGATCAGGTAATGATTTCATTATTGAGCCAAACGAACTGGATGAACAGGGTAGAAGAACCAAGGTAACGGTTTATGCCAATATCAACGGAGAACGTCGTTTAATTGGGACTACAGATTGGCGTGTTAAGAAAGTACCGGATCCGGTGGCACAAGTTGCACAGCAATCAGGAGGTAATATTCGAAAAGAAGTACTGGCGATTCAAGACGGAGTGGCAGCCGTTTTAAAAGATTTCGACTTCGAATTTAAATACACGGTTACCGAGTTTACTCTTGAAACGCCGGGAGCAGGCGGTTTTACAAACCGTTATCCAACCAAAGGAAACCGCTTTACCCAGGAACAGAAAACTGCATTAAGTAGAGTTAATGTAAATACCCGTATATATATTGGAGATATAAAAGCTATTGGAGATGACGGGACCACAAGGGATCTTGATCCTATTACATTTATGATAAAATAACAAGTTATGAAAAAGTTAGTTATCTATATTGGTATCGTAGCCCTCGTATTTAGCATGGGAAATAAAGCCGATGCGCAAATCGTTAACGGGGCATACAAACAAAACGATATTTACGAGAAAAAACCGATGCCGCTGGTTTCAGTAAGGGAAGCCGACGTGTTTTGGTCGAAAAAAATCTGGCGCATCATCGATTTGCGCGAGAAAATGAATATTCCGCTGTATTATCCGACCTATGAAATGGAAGGAAGAATTAATCTGATCAATCTTTTACTGTCGGGCATTGAAAATGGACAACTGACGCCTTATGATGCACAAGCAGATGATGATTTTAAAATTCCAATGAGTTACGCCCAGGTGAAAGAGCGTTTTGGAGCTAAAGCTACTACGCAGGAAAAAATCAATTTCGATACCGGCGAAAGAGAAACAGTTACAGTTCAGGGTGAAATTCGTCCTAACGAGATTAAACAATACATGCTGAAAGAAGAATGGTATTTTGATAAGCAAACTTCGGCCTTGCATGTACGCATTCTTGGTATTTGCCCGATTCGAGAATACATGCGCGAGGGTGATACATCGGGACAGGTTCAGCGTCAGAAATTGTTTTGGGTTTATTTTCCCGAAGCACGACCAATACTGGCCACCAACCTGGCATTAAATCCATACAACGATGCACGTCAACAGAGCTTCGATGATATTTTTATCAAAAGAATGTTCAACAGTTACATCGTAAAAGAATCTAACATGTACAATAACCGCGATATCAGTGCATACCTGGTTGGAAAAAATGCAATGCTCGAATCGAAACGTATTGAGGACAAGATCTTCAATTACGAACAAGACCTTTGGGAATATTAATTCAAAATATAAACCATATTCAGCCTTATGGAAACATAAGGCTTTTTTTTGAGGCAATTTAAGTTTCATTGAAACGTTTTTTTACAGGAGTTTGACCCGATTAATTGCATGAAAAGATGGATAACATACACAATTGTACTTGCAGCAGTGCTGTTGTTATCGTCATGTGCAAAAGACAATCAAAATCAATACCTCACGCTGGGGAAAGGCACCAGTAAAAAATACTTCGAACCCACACCTTACGGGATGGTGTACATCGATCGTGGTTCCTTCAATATTGGGGCAAACGACGACGAATTACAGGGAGTTAATGCACCCAACAAACGAATTTCTACAGAAGCATTTTGGATTGATGATACCGAGATTACCAATAACGAATATCGTCAGTTTGTATATTGGGTGCGCGATAAACGTGCAAGGGAACTTCTGGGACAAACCTACACCGATTTTTTAATTACGGAAGACAAGTACGGCAATCCGATCGATCCACCCGAAATAAACTGGGACGAGCGCATTGAATGGAATGATGTGGATTATCAGAATGCCATGGATGAGCTCTACCTGCCGGAGCAGGATCGGTTTAATTATAGAAAGACCATTGACACGCGTAAACTGGTATATGAATATTACTGGATAGATTATAAGCAGGCAGCCAAACGCAGCAATGCCTATAATTACGAAACGCAACGTTACGAAGGAAATGTACGGAATGAAGAAGGGGAGCTTGTACCCATTCAGAACCGATCATCGTTTTTAATGCGCGAATCGGTTCCAGTTTATCCCGATACTTTGTGCTGGATCAGAGATTTTGCTTATACTTACAATGAACCCTTTACTATCAAATACTTTTCGCACCCTGCTTTCGATGATTACCCCGTGGTGGGTGTTACTTGGAAACAGGCCAAGGCATTTTGCGACTGGCGGACCAATTTGAAAGGTTTTGAAGTGAAACGTTCTAATGAATCACCGCCGCACGATTTTCGTTTGCCTACTGAAAGTGAGTGGGAAGTGGCTGCCCGCGGTGGAATGATGAACAACAAATATCCCTGGGGCAGTTATTATGCAAGAAACGTAAACGGTTGTTTTGTAGCCAATTTTAAACCCAACCGCGGGAATTATGTGGCGGATAGCGAAACTTCGACCACAGCAATGAAAGTGGGTACTTTTGATCCGAATCCTTATGGTGTTTACGATATGGCCGGGAATGTGGCGGAATGGACTTCTACCGCTTATTTTGAAGCCGCTTATGAAACCGTTCATGATTTGAATCCTGAGATTCAGTATGACGCTCGTCCTGATGATCCCCCGGTGATGAAAAGAAAAGTGATCAGAGGCGGTTCATGGAAAGATGTGGCTTACTTTATTCAAACTTCAACACGAACTTTTGAATACCAGGACACCGCAAAATCGTACGTTGGATTCCGCTGTGTACGTACTTCATTCCGTAATGAACTTCGCGGAAAGTAGAATCAAATTTCTTAAAACTTAATATTTAATCCTGCAAATACTGTGGTTCCGGGCATGGTGTAATAGCGATTCACTTCATAACTTGTATTCAACAGGTTCTCGCCACTCAGAAAAATGTTTAAATGCTTATTTATCCGATACATGGCTTTGGCATTAAGCAAAGTGTAGCTCTCTTTATTTACAAGCGGTGACGGATCGTTATCCAGGTTGGAAACCTGCTGTATATTTGCGGCCATTTGAAGCTTTTGAAGGCGGTAGGTTGCATTTAGGTAGAAATGATGTTCAGGTGTTGCATATACCGGAGATTCCATGTTGATGTAGCTGTACGTGGCATCGAGTGTAAGTTGTTTTGTGGCTTCGGCCCGTAAAGCCATTTCTACACCCTTATTAGATACCTCTCCAGTGTTCTGGTAGCCGTTTGGTGGACCAACATTTACGATCAGATTATCTCCTTCAACCATGAAAACAGTTAGTTCCGCATACAGGCGCTGGTCAAAAAAGGCTTTTGAAACGCCTGTTTCATAGTTCCAGATGCTTTCGGGATCGAGCGAAGGGTTTGGCCACCACATAAACAATTCACGCATTGTTGGGCTTCTAAAACCTTTCGAGACATTTCCTTTCCAGGTAAAACTTTTATCGAAACCATAAGAAAAGCCCAGCGAAGGAATCCACACATCGCCGTAAACACTATGATGCTGATAGCGCAGTCCTGCGTTTAGGATGAGTTTTCCAAATTCTTGTTGGGTGAAGGTATATAAGCCAAATTCCGAAATCGTTGTGTCGGCAAACAGGATTCCGTTACCGTTCATGGCAAATGTGTTTTCAGCCATTCCTCCATAATTCATGAAATCAAAACCTGCAGTCAGTGTATTCCTTTTAAACAAGTTGAAAGCTTCGTAAAGGTTGATTCCATAATTGTGGTCTGTCGAATGAAAGCCATCCGTAATTTCGTGCTCGCCAAAATTGTAAAAGAGTTTGAGTGCCCCCGACGCTTTATCATACTCATTAAGTAATGTAAATGCCCAGTATCCACGCGTGATGTCAATTTCCTGACCGGGAGAAGCGTTTAAAGTATCCGGTCCCGGGTCGGCAGCATCAAAAGCGGCCAGATTAAAATCGGTGGAAGCCGACAGGTGTTCGTTAAAATTGTATGCCAGTTTTAAATATCCGTTGGTAATGTTGAAATCGGAATGTGGCCGGTGCCCGTCGGTTTGGTCGTGATTGATGGAAGCAAAAGCACTGAATTTGTCTTTCTTAAAACCAAGTGAGCCCATGTACTTTTGGGTGTTGTACGATCCATAGGAAAGTCTTGCATTTCCATGTAACCCTTCAGTGTTTTGTTTTTTTGTGATGATATTGATAACACCTCCCATGGCGTTCGAACCGTACAGAATAGAAGCGGGGCCGCGGATGACTTCAACTCGCTCAACATCAGATGCCACATAAGAATCGGGTAGAGGATGCCCCATAATTCCCATAAACTGGGGATGTCCGTCGATCAGCATCAAAACGCCGGTGGTTGGATTTCCGCCAATCCCGCGAATACTGATCTGGCCGGCCGACCCTGCTGCCACTCCAAAACCCGTAACTCCGCGTTCGGTAACAAATAATCCGGGTACTCTTCCATTAAGAATAGGTAAAACTGCAGATTCATTTGATTCTTCAATCTGAGTTTGATCGACTACTGAAACTGCCATCGGAACACTGTTCCTGTTCACTTTCACCGGCGTTCCGGTAACCACAATTTCATCAATCCGAATCGTATCTTCACTGATTGAGAAGCTTTGGGCATTGACCATCTGAATGCTAAAGATCAATAAAAAAGCTGATAAGATTGCATAGTAAAATTTACTGTTCATACATAAAGCGTGTTACTGTATTGTTGTTTCGTGTTACTAATTGTGCAAAAAAAATCAGCCGGCTTTACTCATTACCAGTTTCCCGTGTTGTATCCCTCGGATACTTATCAATTTGTCGGAGATTTCGGTTAAGATTCGCGATGGTCCTTTTACTGCAATTATTTCCATATAGTTTACTTCGTTGAGGAAAAATCCCTGGGTGGATAATATGTGTTCTTTATATTCAGCT
Organism: Maribellus mangrovi; assembly: GCF_037646455.1. Lineage (NCBI taxonomy): Bacteria > Pseudomonadati > Bacteroidota > Bacteroidia > Marinilabiliales > Prolixibacteraceae > Maribellus > Maribellus mangrovi. The sequence continues at coordinate 1,941,572 of NZ_JBBIXN010000001.1, forward strand.
TGAATTTCCGATGATTTTTTCAGCACTTCGGTTTTCGACTGGTTAAAAACCAATACCACGGCTCCTGCAACAATGTTATCGCACTTCCACTTTTCTTCCACCATATTTTTCTCGATTAGGTGGCGAATGGCCTGCGAACGGTTCGAAAAACCGTTATCTGAAACGTAGCTATCCAGTGCTTTCAGCAATTCTTCATCAAGCGAAACTCCAAAGCGCGAAACAGACATGGTGTTACTTTTTTGCTAATTAGTAACACGAATATAGGAAAAACATTTAACCTCTGAAGCATTTTCAACTTTTACATTCTAATTTAGATTGAAATTCGGAGTAAGATTTACCAAAAGATCAGTGGGGAAAAGTTGTATATTTAGTTGGAATCCGGAATCAATATAAAAACAAAAAATATGGCCACAATTGAAACGATTTATTTGGGTGAACTACGCACTGAGAACGAGCACCTGCAATCGGGAAATAAAGTGATTACCGATGCTCCCATCGACAATCGGGGTAAAGGCGAATTTTTTTCGCCAACCGATCTGCTGGCAACCGCTTTGGGAAGTTGCATTATGACGATTATGGGAATTACAACCCGCGACAATAGCATCGATATTGAAGGAACAAAAGTGAACGTGACGAAAATTATGGCTTCTGATCCGCGACGCGTAGCTGAAGTGATCGTTGAATTCGATTTCCCGAAGAAAAATTACAGCAATGAAGAAAAACGCATAGTTGAAAGTGTGGCAGGTACGAGTCCGGTTCCACTGAGTTTGCATCCCGATTTAAAACAAACCATCAGCTTTATCTGGTAGTTAATATTTTATAAGCTTTTCACGGAAGATGTTTTTGCGCGTTTCAACCTTCAGCAGGTATGTTCCTGAACTGAGGTTGCTTATGTTCAGCATATTGTTGCTTCCGTTGAATACTTTTAGCAATTCGCCGTCCATCGAATAAATACTGCTTTTTATCAGTTGATCGTTATCGGGCATCGACAGATTCAACAGGCCTATACTCGGATTTGGGTAAATGTTAAGCCGTTGTTTTTGTGAAACCTCAGGTACCTTAACAATTTGCGATAATCGTGAAATCAACCAATAATCCGGATCGAGTTCGATTTTTGCTACTTCAAATCCGGGGTCTAAAGTGAATACCTGGTTATTGGAAGTATTGTTTAACGTGAAATCAGCCGATTTAGTGCGATCGGAATTGTAAAACCTCACAGGTACGGGCATTTCAAAGAATTCAACTGAAGTATGCGAAGTCGTCTGCGACATTTGGATTTCAACCTTGTTATTTTCTTTTAACCAGTAAGTGAGCGTATAAATCGGATAACCTTCGCCATAATACCAATCCTCAAAAAACGCTTGCAAGGTTGTGTCTCCAGCCTGCTCCATATGTGCCACCAATTGGTCGTTGGTAGCAAAACCATTGGCAACTTCCGGATCGTTAAAATAGTTCTGCAGTCCGGCGTAAAATGCGTCATCGCCAATTACCCAGCGTAGCATGTGCAACAGGTACGATCCTTTGAGATAAGAAAGCCGGTAATTAAAAATACGACTAACAGAAGCAGTATCGTCAACAAAAACAGAACCTGCTGTACTGTTGGTAATTTGCTCAACGGTCGATTTTTTCCACGAGGGCCATTCTTCCGGTCGCAAGCGTTCAATGGCCAGCGCGTTCAAGTAAGTGGCAAAACCCTCATTCAGCCAAATGTCCTGCCAGGTGCCAAGTGTAATGTAATCGCCAAACCATTGGTGCGCCATTTCGTGAGCGATCAGGCGGAAAGTAAAAGCTCCCATAAAACTCATGGTTTGATGCTCCATTCCCCCTCCCCAGCCAAACTGCGCGTGCCCGTATTTTTCATTGGCAAACGGATATTCTCCGATCAGCTCGTTGTAAAGCTGCATGATTTCTGTGCTGATCCCGGTTTTGGTTTTTGTGTCTTCCAATTGTTCCGGGTAAACGTAATTCAGAATATCGATGGAACGGCCGTCATTTAAGTACAATGTATCGGAATAGGTGGCGTAATTCGTTACTGCTATAGCGACAAGGTAAGTGGCAATGGGATAGCGATGCTTCCAGTGCATCACTCTTCTACCGTTTTCAACCTCATCCGAAATCACGACTCCGTTGCTGGCTGTCCGGTAAATTTCCGGCGTGCTCACAATAATGTCCATCGAGTCGATTTTGTCGGCCAGCGATTGTTTGCAAGGCCACCATTCCATGGCACCGTAAGGTTCTGAAAGTGTCCAAAGAACCGGCGTATTTCCCGGGCCGTGAGTATTTGCTTCAAACGAACCGAATCCTGAACTGGGAGGCACTCCACGATAATAAATCGACACAGAATCGATCGTTCCCGAATTCATTTCCGACAAGAGGATGATCAATTTATTTACGGAATGAATAAAAGCAATACTTGAGTTGTGATAAACAATGGAATCGACCTGCAGATTTTGGTGAAGATCCATGTACAGCGTATCCAATTCGGTTACTTTGCTTTTGAAGTGTGAAGTTACTTTCCCCGAAATGTACCGCACCGCCGGATCGATTTCCCATTCCATTCGTTGGTAAACAAAATCGGTTTCGTTGTAGGCGCCGCTTTCTACAAACGAGCGGGTATTCAGAAAAGCTTTTTTTTCATCAACTACAAAAGTAGTATCACCCAGAAAAATATCCTGACTTTTTGCTCCGATGAATAGCACTATCAGAAAAAGTGTTACACCAATAGATCGTATCATGGAATAAAAATACAAAACAGAAACGAGCTCTAAAACCGGACAGTAAAAAAGGCGGAACTCAAGAAAGTGCCGCCTGTATATTTTGTTGAAAAAAGTTCATTTATTTTTCCAGTTCTTTCCAAACCAGAGCACTGGCGCCAACAATAGCTGCATCGCCCATTTTTAGTTTCGAAGGAAGAATTTTGATCTTGTTTTTAAAGATCGGGAGCAGGTGTTTCTCCATGCTCTTTTTTGTTGGTGTGAAAATATAATCGCCTGCGGCAGTTGGTCCGCCAAACAGGAAAACAGCTTCCGGACTCAGGTGATGTACGGTGTCAGCAAGTCCCTGTCCGAGCCATTCGCCTGTTTTTTCGAAAACTTCAAGTGCAATTTTATCGCCTTTTTCAGCAGCTTCAAAAATCATTTTCGAATCGAGTTCTTTGAATGATTTGTCGGCCAGCAAACTGTCGTTGGCATTGTAATGAGCCATCAATTCAAACGCAGTACGTTTCATTCCCGGTGCCGAACAATAAGCTTCGAGGTGACCCAGAGAAGTACATCCGCAAAGTCTTCCTCCCGGTATCAGTGTGGTGTGTCCGCACTCGCCTGCAAAGCCATCGTGACCGTATACCAGGTCGCCGTTAACAACAACTCCGCTTCCAACTCCGGTTCCCAAAGTAAACATTACAAAGTTATCCATTCCTTTTGCTCCGCCATAGATCATTTCTCCAAGTGCAGCAGCATTCGCATCGTTGGTTAATGCAATCGCTTCCAGGTCGGGGAAATGTTTGCGTAAAAGTTCAACAAAAGGTACCATGCCCTGAAAGGACAGGTTCGGCGCATATTCAATGGTTCCGCTGTAATAGTTGCCGTTCGGAGCTCCAATTCCAACACCAAGTATTTCAATATCTTGATTAAGGAGTTTAACCGATTTTATCAATTCTTTGATTGCGGCCGCAAGGTCATATATATAAAGATCAATATCTCCGTGAGAGGGAGTTGAAATATTATCTTTTACCATTACATTTCCTTCGGAGTCAACAACGCCGATGGCTGTATTTGTTCCACCAATATCAACACCAATTGTAACTTTTTTCATCGTGTAACTATTATTTTTATTATCAGATTTAGCTTTTTAAGCTGTGGTTGAGCAAAATTAAAAATATTACCGGATTCTCTATGGAAACAATGTGGCAATCGACCAATTTATATGCAATAAAATTAGCTCTTAACTTTTTTTAAGATAGTTTGTTGTAAATTCTCCGGCTTTACTAAATTGAGTTCCGGTTTTTGACAGCTAAAGTGCATGAGAAAAATAAAAGAAATAGTGTTGTGGGTATTCAGGTGGATATTCTTAATTCCGGTTTATATTTACAAATATGCCATTTCGCCATTAACTCCGGCTTCCTGTCGACACATTCCAACGTGTTCGGAATATGCAGTTCAGGCCATAAAAATCCACGGGCCATTTAAAGGATTCTTACTTGCTGTCAGGAGGATATCGCGATGCAATCCCTGGGGTACTGAAGGCTACGATCCGGTCCCGCCTAAGGAAGAGCCAAAAAGAAAGTCTTAATCGTTTAAGGCCGGATTTCAGAAACATAAAACTAAATTTGCAACTTATTGTTCTAAGTGAACAATTTAAAACGGAGATTAATGAAACAGATATTGATTGTTATAACGGCTTTATTTTTATTAGCAGCGTGTGGTACGAACAAAGGAAAGCAGGATGACTCGGGAAGAAAGGTAATTACGGTAAGTATTTTGCCGCAACGAACTTTTGTTGAAAAAATAGTGGGCGATGATTTTGAAGTGAATTTACTGATCCCGCCAGGTTCAAGTCCGGCAGCCTATACGCTTTTACCTTCGCAGCTTAAGGACATTGCCAAGTCAGCCGTGTGGTTTCGAATTGGTTACATCGGGTTCGAGCATTCGTGGAAGGATAAAGTGGCCGAAGCCAACTCAAAAATGAAAGTGATCAATATTTCTGAAGGACTCGACTTGATCGCGGATAAAATAGAGCAGCATGGCGATCATGTTCACATTGATGGTGTTGATCCGCACGTTTGGCTTTCCCCAACATTGGTAAAGCAAATGACAAAGGAAATTTTAGATGAGGTGATCATCCTAAATCAGGATAAGGCTGAAGAATATACGGCGAATTACGAGAAGTTTGCCAGCGAATGTGATCAGCTTGATGCGGAGTTGCGTACAAAGCTCGAACCTTACAAAGGCAGGAAGTTTATAGTATTTCATCCCAGCCTTTCCTATTATGCCCGCGATTACGAACTGGATCAGTATTCGCTGGAAACAGGAGGAAAAGAGCCCACACCTTCGCATCTGAAATCGGTGGTTGATATGGCCAACAACGAAGACATCAGGGTGATTTATATACAAAGTGAGTTTGACCGCGAACATGCCCGGGTTTTTGCCGACGAGATCAACGGAAAGATCATCCAGGTTTGGCCACTCAACCCGGAATGGGAGAAGAATCTCAGGGATATGACAGATACTCTGATAGCCAATTTTTAATGGAAAAACTGCTTAAAATAGAAGATCTTACTTTTGGTTACGACAAACAGCCGGTTTTGGAGAACGTAAACCTTGAAGTGTTTGAAAAAGACTTTTTGGGAGTTATTGGTCCAAACGGAGGTGGCAAAACAACCTTGCTGAAATTGATACTGGGTTTGGTTAAGCCCAACAAAGGGAAGGTTACTTTTGGCTCCGACCTTCAGGGACGGAAAAAGTCGATCGGCTATCTTCCGCAGGTACGTCATATAGACAGGAAATTTCCGATAACCGTTATGGATGTTGTGTTTTCAGGAGCCATTATGCATGACAGGCGTCGTTCGAAAGCTGAAATAAAAGCAGCAGCTGTGCAGCTATTGCACGATATGGGGCTTCTGGAATTAAAAGGAAAAGCTGTTGGCGAACTTTCCGGAGGGCAGATGCAGCGGGTGTTTCTTTGCCGGGCGCTCATAAGCGATCCGAAATTACTGATTCTCGACGAACCCGACACTTTTGTTGATAATCGTTTTGAGGGAGAGTTGTACGAGAAATTGTTGCAACTGAACAAAGAGATTGCCATCATTCTGGTGTCGCACGATGTAGGCACCATTTCCAGTCATGTAAAAACCATTGCCTGCGTCAATAAAAACCTGCATTATCACCCCAGTAACCAGATTTCGGAAGAGCAGCTGGCAGAATACAACTGTCCGATACAGGTGATCACGCATGGCGAAATTCCGCATACCGTATTAAAGCACCACCACTAATATGAGCGCACTGATTGAACTTTTTAATTACGATTTTTTTCAGAAAGCATTTTTGGCAGCCGTTTTTGCCAGTATATCGTGCGGAATCATTGGTAGTTACATAGTGTCGAGGCGTATTGTTTTTATCAGCGGCGGAATTACACATGCTTCTTTTGGTGGAATAGGGCTGGCATTTTTATTGGGATTTAATCCCTTACTGGGCGCCGTTTTATTTGCGGTTGCTGCCGCTTTGGGCATTCAGTTTTTTACCAAAGTAGCTGAAATACGCGAAGATTCGTCTATTGCGATCTGGTGGTCCTTGGGCATGGCACTCGGAATTATTTTTGTGTTTCTTACACCAGGTTACACGCCCAATTTAATGAGCTACCTCTTCGGAAATATCCTGACAGTAACCAGTTCGGAACTGTGGTGGATGTTGACATTGAACCTGGTCATCACAGGTTTTTTTGCCTTATTCTTCCAAAAAATATTGTACATCGCTTTTGATGAAGAATTTGCGCGAACGGCAGGATTACCCGTTCAACTATTTAATTATCTGATAATTGTCCTAATTGCATTAACGGTAGTATTGAATATCAGGGTTGTTGGAATTATTCTTATCCTATCGTTGTTAACCATTCCGCAGGCTTCAGCCAACCTATTTACCAAAGATTTTAAAGCATTGCTGATCCTGTCATCGGTATTTGCTTTTGTAGGTACCATTGCCGGCCTGTTTATATCTTACTTTTTAGATATTCCTTCGGGAGCGGCTATCATATTCACGCTCGTGGTTATGTTTGCTATTTTACGCATCGGCAAAGCACTGGTATAATGTTAGGTCAGAAGAAAGAAAAATATTACCATTGCGAGAACTGTGGTTTCCGGTTTTCGAATCTCGATGTTACACGGGTTTGCAGCAATTGCTTTGCCTGTACAGGGTGCGAAATTTACACATGTCCGCAGTGCGAAAAGGAGGTCGTCGTAAAACCCATGAAACAAAATCTGCACTCGAAATAATCCTTTCGAGCCTCCAATCCTTAGCTAAAAAAACCATAAATCTTGCGCATAAAACATGTTGTTTCTGAACAAAGAATAATGTATTTTCGTCGCGTGTTTTAACACATCAATTCGGGATTATCCGTAATCAAAAACTGCCCTGACGATTATTGTCAGGGCAGTTTGCTGTTTACTAAGGTATAACGGGTTTAAATTGTTTCTTTAAAGTATTTTACCGTACCTACTTTTAGTTCCATAGTAGCTTCTTCATCGCAAACAATAATCCCATTCGAATGGGCCTGTAATGCTGAAAGTGTCCACATATGATTCATGCCGTTTTCAACTACATTTTGCAGGGCACGGGCTTTTTTATATCCGTTAACAAGAACCAACACTTCTTTTGAATCGAGTACTGTTTGCACACCAACCGTTAGTGCTTGTTTGGGCACTTTTGTCAGGTCGTTTTCAAAAAAGCGCGAGTTGGCCATAATGGTATCGTAGTTCAGATCGACCAAACGCGTGCGCGATTGCAGCGACGAACCCGGAACATTAAAAGCCAGGTGACCATCGGCGCCCATACCTCCCATAAAAAGTTCTATTCCGCCAAAGCTTGCAATTTTGGCTTCATATTCTTCACACTCTTTATTGAGGTCGCTTGCATTTCCATCCAGGATGTGAATGTTCGCTTTCTGAATATCGATATGACTAAAAAAGTACTCAAACATAAAACTATGGTAACTCTCCGGATGATCTTCGGCAATGCCAACGTATTCGTCCATGTTAAAGGTTACCACATTTTTAAAAGAAACCTTCCCGGCTTTATTCAGCTCGATTAAGGCTTTGTAAGTCCCGATCGGTGTCGATCCGGTTGGTAAGCCAAGTACAAATGGTTTATCGGCAGTTGGTTGAAATTTGTTGATGCGATCGGCGATATGATTTGCAGCCCAGCGGCTGAGTTCGTCGTAGTTGTTCTGTATTATTAATCTCATTACTAATTTTTTTGAAGCGTTTTCTTGGTTGTTATTCCATGGCTTTACCCAGTTTCTGCGATTCTTCAAGAAACTGTTCAACCGTAAGTTCGCGGTGATAGATCATTCCGTGAGTGGCACGCAACAAGGGCGATTCGTTCTGGTAAAAATAGTTTTTACCCAGCAGCAACTGGATCTGTTTGTGTTGTTCAACCCAAACACGCTGCGTCAGGTCGCTAAATGCACCATCGTGCTGATAACTTGGGAACGAAGCATTTACCTGTGTGATGTAACATTCTTTAAACGATTTTTCGAGCGTAGCCAGCGAGTTCAGCGAAACCGGCACCAGTACCTCAACATCCCACGGATTGTAACGGAACCAAACGTTACGGTAACCAACAATGCGCAGATTACTCAGGTCTTCTTCCTTGTTCCAGGCTTCAACCGCTTTGGCAGTTGCCTGTAATACTTTGTAATGCGTATCCGGACCGCTTCCCTGCGGATCCATCGCCAGACTGATTACCGTTGGCTTATATTTTCTGAAATCTTCCAATATGGGGAGCACATCATTTTCGTAATTCGACTCGCCGCGGTAAAAACCAAGGTGCAGGTGGTGAACGTTTTTCACCATAATTCCGTAGTGGGCCCAAACCAGTTCTTCTTCAAATTCGCGGATCATTCCTTTCAACTGTTGAACTTTTGGAGGATTGATTCCACCGTCGTAACTGTTTTTAAGGATAGTGAGTACTTCGTAAATCGCCTCGCGAAGTTCGTCCTGGTTTTTCACCTTCCAGATGGTAACCAGCGCTCTTACCGTACGGTGACAAACACCCCGTCGTTTTTCTTCGTCGTTTTGAGCGGCAATGCTGTCGAGGTAGTGATAAATGTCCTTGTCCCACTTGTATTTGTAGCCGTCTTTAAAGAAATCGGGGAAGTTGATCATTTCGATTGTTCCCTGGTTAAGCAAATCTTTAGTGTCCACCAGAAGGTCGTACAGGAAACTGTTGGTTACCGCATTCGATCCCGATGTCATTACCGAAAAATGCAATTCGTTACTGGCATCGCGCGACTGTCGGTTGGTCGATGGCATAATGCCCAGCATAATATCGTCGTGGTGCGGCCCGGTATGGTAATACACCTGGTTTTGCTCGTGATCCATTCCTTTCTTCAATTTTGCTTCAATGGAATCGATCACGCTTTGAACCGTATCCTTGTTCAGGTCGGGAATCATGCTGCAGTACTTGTCGGCTTTTAAATCGGCAAGTTCCAGTTTCGATCCGAACTTGTTTATTTTTTTGCACAGCTCAATTACTGCGCGCTCTGTTTTCTGATGGTTCCAGGGCGAACATTTGTAATAGCAGTCAATGGCATCTTCGAGTTTTACGGCTGCTCCTTCGGTCAGATAGAAACGTGCATTCTCGAGCCATTGCAACGAAGTGGCCGGGTAATTAACACTGGGTTCGTTTTCCACCGAATGTTTGATGACATCGGCTATAGCTTCACCGGCTGCATAAATAATCGCCTTGTTTTTCGGATTGGCCCGAAGTGTTCCCAAACCGATGGTGATCACCAGCCGGTTTCTTGAAACTTCGATACCGCCGAGGTCAACCGCTATAACGGCTTGCGTTTCGAAATTGGTTTCAGTCAGTCGTGTCGATGAAAAATGAGCCGATCCACGCGTGTTAAAAGCAATATGTCCGTCGGGACCAATGCCGCTCAGGAAAAAGCCGATACCACCTTTTTCCCTGATTTTGTTTTCGTACTGTGTACACCAGTCATCAATTTTAAAGATCGATGCTTTTTGCAGTTGTTCCTGGGCCGTTTTTGCCTCGCGGTAGCGCAACGAAAGGTCAATGGAATTATCCGGGAATACTTCCGAGAAATGTTTTCCATCGGCCAGTTTTATTTCTTCTGAGTTAATCAGCAACGCTTTTTCTTTGTCGAGTCCAAATTCAGCAATGTAGTGTTTAACTGCGTAATTATACAGGCTGTTATGCTGCTCTGGATCAATGGGAAAAAATTCACCCATCTGCACAAAAGAGAGTTCGCTTAGACTGGGTTTTTTAATCCCTGATAAACCATATTTCTCCAGTAATTCTTTCCCTTTTTTGTTGTCCCAGTTATCGAGCAGAAAACGCGTGTAATACTGAAAGTACTGTGCTGTTTTTCCGGTTGGAAGGCTTATAACTCCTTGCGGATTTTTGCTCACCCATTCCAGAAAGCTCAATGCCGAAAGTAATCCCAGCTTCGGAAAACTTTCTGTGGCAATGTAAGGTGTTTTGGTTGAGATCTCCTTTAATTGTGTTTCTTGTAAAAATGCTTCTTCAACTGCTGTTAAATTGTGTTTCATGAGTAATCTTTTCAATCGTAGCTTTATCTTTTTATTCTGATTTTCGAGTATTCAATAAACAGGCACAGAACAATTTTTCAAACATTATGGCTTTATTATTTCTTTTTCGAAAGCTGTTCCAGTGCATAAGCTGCTGCTCCCATGGTTCCGGCCTTTGAACCCAATTCCGAAAATTTAATTTCTGAATCGTTGCTGATATCCCGGTTGCTGTATGTATTTATTGCCTGCTGAATGGGTGCAATAATAAACTGATTGGCAACAGCTACCTGTCCACTGATAATGATTAATTCTGGGTTGAAAATCTGTATCAAAAATGCAATTCCGCGTCCCAGCCATTTCCCGACTTCCGAAAAAAGTGAAATGGCAAACTGGTCACCTGCATTGGCGGCTTTGATGACCACAGTAATATCAATTTTATCCAGATCGTTTTGAATCAACTCTTTAATCAACGATGATTTTCCTTCCTGGATGGCTTCCCGGGCCTGGCGAGCGATGGCCTTTGCCGAAACCACTGTTTCCAAACAGCCTTGTTTGCCGCATACACACAGCGGTCCGTTGTCGACAAGCGGAATGTGTCCGAATTCGCCGGAAAAACCTGATTTCCCGGAATACAGTTTCCCGTTAACAATAATTCCAAGTCCCAATCCCCAGTCGGCCTGCAGCATCAGCACATTTTTCTTGTCCTTGGCCAGTCCAAAATGTTGTTCAGCAAATGCACGGACTTTGGTATCGTGGTTAAAGTAGACAGGTATTCCAAATATCTTTTTCAGTTCTTCGAATAAATTTTCGACACCCGGGAAATAGGTTTTATTAATTCCTTCTTCCAGGTTGATTAACCCGGGCAACTCAATACCGGCTACCAGAATTTTATCTGCCGGGATGTTGCTGTCGCGAACTACTTCATCGAGTTTCTCACTTACCAGCTTAAAAATATCAAGGTCCGATTCCATTTTTATCGGAAAGTAATGCGGCCCGCTAACTTCCTGGTTACAACTGTTAAAAATGGAAATGATGGTCCGGGTAATGTTTATGGTAATTCCAACGACATAGAATCCATCTTCAACAAGTCCGTAAATGTTTGGTCGTCTTCCTCCGCTTGAATCGCCTCTTCCGAGTTCTTTTACCAGTCCTTCATCTATCATTTCAAGTAAAAGACTGTTGATTTTTGGGGTACTCAGTTTAATGCGTTTGGCGAGCTCCGAATTGGAAAGCGGCCCGTTAAAATAGATCGATCGCAGGATGTACTTTTTGTTGGCGATCTTTTTTTGTTCAACCGCCTGACTTTGGTTTACTGCGTTTTTAAATAGTTTCTCCATAGTAATAAATCGTAAAAATCAGAATAAAATACAAAACAGACAAGCATCTTTTTAAAAAAATTACAAAATACTCGATATTTATCCTAAATTTAATCATTGATTTGTAATTCATAAAAAAATAATGTAATTAACTTTTCGTCTTGTATATTTTAAATGATATTTGAGGTGAGGATAAAATCAATAAAAGTTAGTCTGATATGGGATTCAAAAAGGTAGTTTTTTTACTTGCTGTTTTGCTCACTTTTCAGTTGGCCGAAGCGCAGTCGCGCCGCATAATTGCTATTCCCGACATAAACGGCTACAAAACCTTAAAGTGCGATTTTCACATGCATACTGTTTTCTCCGACGGAACAGTGTGGCCAACAGTCAGGGTTGAGGAGGCCTGGGCCGAAGGGCTCGATGCCATATCGATAACCGATCATATCGAATACCGGCCGCATTCGAAAGATGTGGTGGCCGATCATAACCGTTCGTTCGAGATTGCAAGTCCTCTGGCGAGACAACTGGATATTTTGCTTGTTCGCGGAGCTGAAATTACCCGAAGTATGCCACCGGGACACTTAAATGCCTTGTTCATTTCGAATGCCAATTTGCTGGAGCGCGAGGATGTAAACGACGCCATAAAAGAAGCGCGCGATCAGGGCGCATTTCTGTTGTGGAATCACCCCGGATGGAAAGCACAGCAACCCGATACTACACTCTGGTTTGAGGAGCACACGTATCTGCTCAACAATAATATGTTACATGGAATAGAAGTATACAATGCCAGCGAATATTATCCTGAAGCCATTGATTGGGCCAACGAAAAAAAGCTGACCATGTTTGCCAATTCCGATGTGCACGGGCCAATGGATGTGAATGACGGGCACCGTCCGTTAACCCTTGTATTTGCCAAAAGCCGAACTGAAGGAGGAATTAAAGAAGCTTTATTCAGCGGACGAACTGCAGTTTATTTCAACAATACACTGATGGGAAAGTCGGCTTTGCTCGAGCCCTTATTTTTTTCTTCCCTGAAATATAGCGACGCTCCGTTACGTCTGACAAACGGAACAAGTAAAGTGGTGAATATTACTAATAATTCAGATGTAGATTACGAACTGGTTCTGGTGCAACCGGGTGTTGGTCTTGATGCGCCGGAATCGTTAACTTTAAAAGCGCATCATGTAACACCATTAAATTTAAACGGCAACTCCGAAGAAATTGCAAAAACGGGTGAGATCAACCTGTATTACTCGGTTAAGAATATGTTTACAGCTTCCGATGAAAACCTGATCGTAACCTTATCTTTTAAGAATTTATAGTTTAAACAAAAGCTATTGTACGGGGTTTAGTTCGAAAACATTTTCTCATAAAAATGGCAAAACAGAAACGAAAGGAGCTGCCTCTTTTTGAACGCGAGATCACCAATAACGAAGAAATTTCGCCCGGGGTTCACGTGATTTCCTTCAAGCGTTCGTCTGATTTTGTACCGGGACAGGTGGTAAAAATTGCTGTCGACAAAATCCAAGCACCGAGAATATACAGCATTTGCAGTGGAAATCAGGAAGACGAGATCCGTGTTCTGTTCAACATAAAAGAGGATGGTTATTTAACACCGAAACTTTCGGCTGTAATTCCGGGCGATACGATTCTGGTTTCCGAGCCATACGGAGGTTTCCTGGGAACAAGGGAGCCAGCGTGGTGGATTGCTACTGGAACCGGAGTAGCACCTTTTTACAGCATGTTCCGGTCGGGGCTTGGCGAAAATAAAAAACTCATCCATGGAGTGTCGTACCTCAACCAGTTTTATTTTGAAGATGACCTGGAGTGGGCGATGGGCGATAATTATGTACGTTGCTGTTCGCGCGAATCGTCGTGCGACGTGGTGCCGGGCCGCGTAAGCGATTACCTTGCAGGATTAAACGAACTTCCTGATGTAAAATATTATTTGTGCGGGAAAGCCCTGATGGTGGTGGAAGTACGCGATTTGTTAATTGAAAATGGTGTTCCGTACGAAAACATTCTCGGCGAAATTTATTTTTAGATACGAATTTGCTTCAAAACATATTATGCTTAACTTGGCGCTATAATTTCAATTTAAATTCAACAACAATGAAACGAACCTTCATTTTAACCGCCCTTGTGCTTTTTGCATTTGTAGCAGCGCAGGCACAGACACTCGACGAAGTACTCGAAAAACATTACAAAGCCGCCGGACAGGATAAAATTGCTGCCGTTAAAACATTTTATGTAAAAGCTAAACTGAGTATGATGGGAATGGAAATGCCCATGACGATGCAAATGAAAAAGCCCAATAAATTCAGAATTGATACTGAAGCGATGGGCCAGAAAATCGTTCAGGGATACGACGGCGAAAACGGCTGGATGATCAATCCGATGGTTGGCGGCGGCGTTACTGACCTGAAAGGTGCTGAATTGAAACAAGCCATGAACCAGGCCGACCTGGAAGGCGAATTGTACAATTACAAGGAAAAAGGACATTCTGCGGAACTGATTGGAAAAGTGAATGCCGACGGCGAGGAAGCATATCGCATTAAGTTTACCAACGCCGATGGTACCGTAAAGGATTATTATATCGATGCCAATTCGTACCTGATCTCAAAGGTGAAAGCTAAAGTAGAACAGATGGGTCAGAGCATGAACATTGAAACCAAGATCACAGAATACAAAGACATTAACGGGATTAAAATTGGCAGCAAAATGGAAATTGAAACGCCAATGGGAACCCAATCGATGGTAATGGAAGAGATTAAACTGGACGAAGCCATCGATGATACGGTATTTGCCCGTCCGGCAGAATAAAGAAGACATTTATTTCAAGATACAAAGGCGGTCTGTTTTTGCAGGTCGCCTTTTTTATGTTCATAGGATTCCATAAATATCATTCATAATTCAATGATGTTTAGTTAAGTATTGTCCTTGCTTTACCCCCAACCCCTGAAGGGGAGCAGGGCAAGTCCCCTTCAGGGGATTTAGGGGTAAATTGATATTTGGATTTCCTAAACTAAACGACTTTGATTCATAATTTGAAATTTTGGCATCGCGTTGTCCAAATTTAAAGATTTTACAAGTTCTCGAGATTTCACGAGCTTGCAAAGAAACATTTGAAAAACCCTCTTTAAGAAATTTTTATTACCATCATCGCAAATGGTATTACCGCTAAATAAACCAAATCAACCGTTTAATAAATCCTCCTTTTTATTTCGAATTTTTTCGGCCAAATTTGAGCTACCAATAATCAATGGCTATGAAACTTTCAACCGTACTTTTTCTCATTTTATGCTTTAGTAGTTTCGTCTCGTTCTCTCAGGAGGCTGTGTTCAAAATGTTTCCATCCATAGGGAAAGAATATATTTATGAATTCAGCGATCTGAACTATCTGCAAGACGACGAGGGTAAAAAGACAGAAATGATTCTGAAAAAACAGACCCTAAAGCTGATATACAAGAAGTCTTCTGCAGATAATCAGAATTACCTGAGTGTTGAATTTATTGGTAACAGCGTTGAAGATCCGCTTTCGGATGTTACCTCTTTTAAAGATTACAGGTACCCCGAACTGGTAGATGGTTTTTACGACAGGCGATATCCTGATTTTTACGAAGGACTTTTGTGCCGGATTCAGTTCAAATACAACATTGATTTCGACAGCAGCAAAGTTACGTTGGTTAATCGCTCCGGGTTGCTTGAAGAATTTTATAGTATTTTAAAGGAGCAGGGTTTTGATCAGCAACAAATAAAAGAAAGGGTTGAAATCATTAACAAAGAAGTTTTGAAAGAAGTAACGGCGTCGGTTGAATCGCTGTTTCGTATTCCTGGAAATCGTTTTAAAGATGAATTGAACGATCCTGAGAAATTTGATATAAAACTTGAATTTCCGAAACCTTTGATGATCCTTTCAGCAAAAAGATGGGATAAAACACCCGGTTTGTTTTCACGTGAAATTATCATCGATAAGGAAATGAATTCCCTGAAAAAATTTAGGACAGTTTCATTTGACACCATTCCAAGGGCAAGGAGATACGGGGATAAATATTTTGAAAAGAGTATTGTATTGAAATCAGTTCGTGACATTGCTCCGGCCCGATTTATTCTTTCGGGTAAGATTGAAAATCCTAAAACCAATACAGTTACACTGGCCTTTCTCGACCGGCCTTTTGGAAATGAATTGCGCCAGGAAATGGTTTTTCTTGACGAAAACAATTCGTTTCAAATTGATATTCCCCTTGACCACCCGGAAATGGTTTTCCTCGAAATCGGGAGATACAATTACATTGACCACACTCGAATGCTGGCCTTTTACGCCGAGCCGGGAAGCGAATCATCCTTTTTCGCAAAAGGTCAGGAATTTCCTTGGGACATTGATTTCCTTGGCGACTTTAGCAGCGAGAATAAAATGCTGAATGATTTCAGGGCAAGCTTTAATATCTTTAACGAACGTGTTAATTTCAACTTTCTTCAATCATTCAACACCAAAAGCAGTTACAAAGATTTTGTTGCTGCTCTTGATCAGATTGACGCTTTCGCAGAAAATTACAAGTCGGATACTGATACAACTGTGGTTCAATTTATCGTTAATGAATTAAAGGCATTTTTATATAATTCAATTTTTGTCGATCTCTCCCGTTTAAGATATTACATTCATTCCGATTTAAAATATATGTTTGCGTTCGACGAGGATGAAACGGATTTGGAAAAGATGGAATCGATCATCGAATCTGTAAAACTTAATGATGTTTATAACGATTATGGTATTTATTCCAGGAATTTCGCACGATCGTATTTGATGTTTTATTTTCAAAAGTCGCAAAAGGTGCAGGAGCTGGCGATAAGGGGCTACAAAATCGCTGGTTCGAATCTGAAATTCTATTTTTTCAGTGATATTGAAATGCGCACTCAACTTGCAAGGGCAATACTGGCTGGACATCCGTTCTACAGCCAGGTTGTTCAAATGTGCCAGGAAGATTTAAGCAGGCGCGAAGAAATGTTGTATCAGGACCGGCCTTACATGTACAAAAAAGTGGATGAAACACTGGATTTGATGCTCAGAATCTGTAACGATGAGGAGTTTTTGGAGGCCGTAAAACAACTTCGTAAAAACAGCTTGCAGTGGCAAAACGATAATTACTGTCCGGAGCAAAAGTTTTTTAATCAGGAAGGGGAAGTCGTTTACTTTAAAGATTTTTTTGGTGACAAACCCACCATTTTTTACGTTACTTCTGATCGTGCAATTGAAAGATATTATTGGGATAAGGTAGCCGAAGACAATCCGGAATTAAATGTGGTGCTGGTAACTGAAGGTAGCAACTTTAAAGAATGGGCCGATTACACTAAACGGGCAGAGCCGATCGCAGCTCAGCTTTTGCTGATCAACAACGAACAAACATTAACAGACGTTTTTCTCCAAAATTCCAGGTATTACATTGCCTACGACAGGAACGGGAAACTACTTGGTACTTCCTCTCAGCCGGACAAGATTATAGATTTGGCTAAAGACAGCCTTCAACCCGAAAAAAAACAACTCAATAAATCGCAGCTTCAGTTTATTGTCCTTTTACTGGTGATTACCTTAATCCTATTGGTGTTAATTCTAATTGTTTGGAAATGGCGCGTCAGGCAGCGTTTCCGAACGGAACAGCAACGAACGCGTTTGCGAGAGTTGGAGCTCACAGCCATCCGGTCGCAAATGAATCCACACTTTCTTTTTAACAGTTTGAACTCGGTGCAAAACCTGGTTCAGCAAAACAAGGGCCACGAGGCCCATTTGTATTTAAGCGATTTTGCCGGATTGATCCGGAAAGTGTTAAATAACTCGGAAAAAGAAGAGGTGTCGCTGGCTGAGGAACTGGAAATGATTCAACAATACCTGAGCCTCGAAAAATTACGCCTCGAGTTTGACTATTCGCTGCTTGTTGATGAACAGGTGGATGTACACAACACGATGGTACCTTCTATGATTTTACAACCATTTGTGGAGAATGCCATCATTCATGGTTTGCAAAACAAAGCCGACAACCGGCAACTAAAAATTGAAGTTGAGCAAAATGGCACAGAACTTAAAATTTCGATTGAGGATAATGGTATTGGGCGGGAAGCAGCACAGGAAATTTCAAAATCAAAAAACGGAAAAGGCTCGAAACTGATTCAGGAACGCCTCAAAATACTTCAGGAGAAGAACAAGGAGAAATATGAATTTAAAATTATAGATTTAGAAGATCATTCCGGAACACGGGTCGAAATTCTGATTCCCGAAGAACGTTGAAATGAGTATAAAAGCAATAATAGTTGACGACGAAAAACACGGCCGCGAGAACCTGTTGGGGATCCTACAGCAAAATTGCCCCGAAGTTGTGATCCTTGCTCAGGCTGCTTCGGTTGAAACTGCCATTGAACGAATTAATAAACTAAAACCAGATCTGGTTTTTCTAGATATTGAAATGCCCGGCGCCAATGGATTTCAGCTGCTTGAACGTATGCCTAAAATAAAATTCGAAGTGATTTTTGTAACTGCCTATGACAGTTATGCGATTAAAGCCATCCGATTTTCTGCAGTCGATTACATTTTAAAACCCATCAATTTAAATGATTTGAAATCGGCGGTAGAGAAAGTTGCCGACCGCTTGCAGCGCAAGGAAGAGAACAAAAGAATTCAGGAGCTGTACCGCAATCTGAACCAGCCGGAGAATCCGCGAATTGGCCTGCCAACAGGCGACCGGATCGAATTTATAGAGGTTGCCAGTATAATCCATTGCCGGGGAGAAGGGAACTACACGCATATTTTCCTGAAGAATAATGAGCGATTGCTGGTTGCGAAAACGCTAATTGAATTTGAAGATTTGTTGAAGGATTACCAATTTATTAGAACACACAAGTCGCATTTGGTAAACCTGAAGCACGTTACGGCATTCATAAAAACTGACGGTGGCGCGTTAAAACTATCGAATGGTGAAAGTGTTGCCATCTCACGACGAAGAAGAGAAACCGTTATGGAAAAGTTAAAAACTTTCATTGCTTAGCTAGCCCCAAATTTTCTTCGTAATTTTATATACACTTTAAAATACAATGAGACGATCTATCGCCATATTGCTTGTGTTTTTTAGCCTCGCAGGTATGAGCCAGAATACCGAAACCCTGGAACTGTTAAAGAATATAGAATCCATTAAACAACCTGACTTTGCTGCCGTTGATTCCAATCAGTTTTTGTCGTTTAAACTATCACCTCCAGAGATGCTCAATTTTAATCAGGAGAATAAGACCGGGGCCAAGAATAAATTCTCAACAGGTATTTTCCGATCGCCTTACGATAATATGCCAATACTCGGTTATGGGAATGCACTACCCGGTTGGAACATGCCAATAGCAGTTCCCGATTCTTCAGTGGAGTATTTTATAAAAAATCCAATGCTACTGCATCGTCCAACTCCTGGAATGAAAAAGTAATTTCACTTTTTTAATTATTAACTTCTGTACCGGTCATTTTTAACTTTTCTTAAAACATCACCCCTTTTCCTTGATTTACATTTGACACAAACAAAATCGCGCAATATGAGATTAAGAATTTTACTTGTTTTGATGCTGTTTTTCGCCTGGAATTCACTATTTGCCCAATCCACGTTAAAAATCGGCCACGTAAATGTGCAGGAGTTGGTGCAAAAACATCCGGATACCGACAGCATTCATGGCGTTATTGAATTAGAAGCCAAAGACATGGAAGACATTTATACCGAAATGCTTGAGGAACAGCAGGAAAAAATGGAGACTTTTGAAGCGGAAAGTGCCGGTTATTCCGATTTTATGCGAAAGACAAAACAGGAAGAGTTGCTGGCATTGTCGCAGAAAATTCAAACCTTCAATCAAACCGCGCAACAGCAGATCCGTCAACACAACATACAACTTTTACAACCTGTTTACGACGAGGTGAACAGTGCCATTAAGAAAATAGCACAGGAAAATAAGTTTACCTATGTTCTCGATATAAGTGCAGGTACAGTAGCTTACATTTCGCCCGATAGCGAAGATATTACCGCCCGGGTTCTCGAAGAATTGAATAAATAATTAACTGAGAACATTGGATTGGAGATTTCAGGTTTAAATCAAAGGATTCACATCCATAGGAGTAAAGATTTTTATTTTTCCATTGATTCTCTCTCCAGTCTCTCCTTTCGTTAACACTACCCTTTAAACACCTCTTTGTGAGGTTCTGCTCCATTTTCGTCCGGAACAGCCCTTAAGCTTCGATCAGCCTTTTTCTCCGGACGAGTTACATCATACTATATTAACCCAGGCCGTCGTAATTTTTTGAATTACTTTGGCCTGGGCTATCATATAACGCACTTTCAGTGCTAATTTCTTGCTTATAAAGAAATCTAAAATACAAGTGTTGCCGTTTTGTAGGGCTGAAAGTCCTTAATCATTCAGCCCCGGGCAGAATGACCCCGAGCACTCGGGGTGAATGTCGCCCGGGGTTAATAACCACACAAAATCGGCGCAACTAGAGCAAAACATTGAAAAGGTACACTATAATGCGCCGAATTTCAGGAGGTGATCAAAATATATCATTCCTTGTATTTGTGCATAAAGGGTAGATGCAGGGAAGGACAGGAGGATGGGTATTTAAGAAAGTTAATCGTAAAATTGGTACAAAAAAAGCATCTGAAAGTTGAAACAAGCAGATGCCTTGAGTGTGTAGTTATACTAATTATTTGTAGAAGGGCAAAACCAGGTAGGTGTAAATAATACATCCCACGCAAATAGCCAGTGCAAATTCGAGCATGGCGAAAAAAACAAATACGCCGCCGATAATCATCGCGGCAATGTTTGCGCCCGACATGAACAAGATGGTTAGAGCCAGCAGCATCAAAAATCCAAGGCGCGCAGCAAAAATCTTAGGCGCTTTATCAATACTTTTTTCTCCCAGCCGAAGTGTACTGGTCAGCCGGTGGCTGACAAAACTTATCGGGCTGAACTTTAATGACGTAAAAGCCCGGATAAAAAAATCGCTTAGTAAAAAGAACATGCAAAGAACAGAATCGAATGCAAAGCCGGCAATCACCAGCAGTACTCCCAAAATGGCGTTCAATCGTACGATCTGCTCATTTATTTTGTCCTTCGATACCGGACAGATAATCTGTTTCATGATACTTTGTCTAAATTCTGACTGCAATATAAATACAAAAAACTCTTTAATGCTAATTTGTGACCTGGATCACATAACTTCGTTACAATTAATTAATAAAAACATGGATAAATCATAAAAACATTAACTGTGCATGTGTATATTTGAGCTCTTCGAAGTAAAATCCGTTAGAAAAACCATTCCGATGAAGCACCATTTAAAACGTTTAGCAACCTTAGTCCTGTTCTTGAGTATTGCACTGCTTGTAAGTGCACAGCAGGAAGAACCTGCCGTGCCTTTTTTTGAGGACGGCGAAGCACAAATTGTAAAAGCTTTTGAAGATCCGGCCTACTGGATCAGGGAAGACTTGTGGGTAGAAACCGATTTCGACAGCGACGGTGACGGACGACCCGACAGAATGCATGTGGATGTTACACGTCCGCGCCAGACAGAAACTGAAGGGTTGAAATTACCTGTTATTTATAATTCAAGTCCTTATTTTGCCGGAACTGCAGGCAACGATCCATCTTATTTCCACGATGTGAAGCACGAGCTGGGTGAACCGGGCAAACCGATAACACATCCAGAAGAAATTAAACGAAGAGGAGAGCGCCCCATTATTTCAAAAGGGCATGTGAGCACTTGGGTGCCGCGTGGTTATATCGTTGTGCATTCATCATCGCCGGGTACCGGTCTGTCGGATGGTGTCCCAACGGTTGGAGGTGACAATGAATCGCTGGCTCCAAAGGCGGTGATCGACTGGCTATGTGGCCGCGCCAAAGGTTACACAAGCAGAACCGGGAACGAGGAAGTTAAAGCGTACTGGTCGACGGGTAAAGTAGGAATGACCGGAACTTCATACAATGGTACTCTCCCGTTGGCTGCGGCTACAACGGGCGTTGAAGGCCTGGAAGCGATCATCCCGATTGCGCCCAATACGGCTTATTACAACTATTACCGTTCAAACGGACTGGTTCGTTCACCCGGTGGTTATCTTGGAGAGGATGTTGATGTGTTGTTCGATTTTATTCACAGTGGCGATGAATCGAAACGGGCCTATGCACGAGAAAAAATCCGCGATGGCGAAATGAAAGAGGGTATGGACCGGATTACCGGAGATTACAACGATTTTTGGGCCGGCCGCGATTACCTCAATAAAATGGATGGGATGAAAGCTGCGCTGTTTATGTCGCACGGGTTTAACGACTGGAACGTGATGCCCGAACACAGTTACCGTATTTATGAGGCAGCAAAAGAAAGAGGAATTCCGGCCATGATCTACTACCATCAAAGAGGTCACGGTGGTCCACCACCGCTTTCGATGATGAACCGCTGGTTTACACATTATCTTTTTGGAGTTGAAAATGGTGTGGAAGATGAGCCGCGTGCCTGGATTGTTCGTGAGGATGCTGAAGTAAGTGATCCGACTCCCTATAAAGATTATCCAAATCCGGATGCGAGTATGGTTGAATTTCACCTGGAAGCCGGAGCTCCGGCAAAAGGTAACTTAACCACTGACAAATCATCGAAACAAGGAAAAGAAACCTTGATCGATAATTATTCGTTTTCGGCCGAAGCGCTGGCGAAAGCCGATTATACCGAGCATCGCCTCATGTATGTTTCGCCTGTACTGAAAGAAGATATACATATTTCGGGGAACCCGGTGATCACTATTTCGGCAGCCAGCAGCAAACCGGCCGTAAACCTTTCTGTGTACCTGGTTTCGTTACCCTGGGACGAAGGACGCCGCGCTAAAATCACGGATAATATTATCACCCGTGGTTGGGCCGATCTTCAGAATTACAAATCGCTGCGCGAAAGCGAACCGTTAAAGCCGGGCAAGTTTTACGAAATGACTTTTGAGTTTCAACCCGACGATCAGGTCATCCGTGCTGGTCAGCAGATCGGACTGATGATCTTTTCAAGCGACAGTGAATTCACCCTTCTACCAAAACCGGGTACCGAACTCACGGTAGATCTCGATAAAACATCAATTAAAATCCCTGTTGTTGGAGGCGAGGAGGCTTTAGGGAAAGCCATTGAAAAATAGCATAACAATAGGTTTCAGATTTGATAATATATTGCATGGTCATTCAAAAAGAACTAATTTTGGGTGACCATGAATTTTTATTGAACGATGTTTATGAAAAAACGTATTCGAAGTTAATCTTTTACACTCCCAATCTTAATTTCAAGTGTACAGTTTGAACCTTTTACTTAACTAAATGTTTTCACACCAATCAATTGATATGGTTAGTAAAATGCATTAACTTTATTGAGGAATTACTTATAAGCGAATATAACACACTATTTCAGCGGGAACTTGATTAAAATGACTTCAAATTTTAAGTAACACAATAAATCATGAGAACAATAATCAAAAAGTATGTTTGGCTGATTCCGGTTTTTGCAATGATTGCCTCCTGTTCGCCGGAGTTCGATGCAACGATCGATGAGATGGATCTGGCCATTACGCGGTATGATGACGATCAGAGTTTTTCGGGGTACAATACCTTCTACCTGGAAGATACAGTCATTTATATCGTTGAAGATGATGAGGATCTGGATGATATCGATCGAACTCACGATGCGCAGATCATATCACAGGTTCGACAGAATTTGCTCAATATGGGTTGGACCGAGGTGACCAATCCCAATGACCTGCAAACCGAAGCAGATGTTTCCATTATGCTTTCGGCTTTGGCGGTTGATATGTATTATTATTACACCTACTGGTGGGATTACTGGGATTGGTGGTACTGGGGCGGCTGGTATCCGGGCTTCCCCGGTTATCCATGGTATCCTGGCTTCCCGGGAATAGGTTATCCATCCTATGGTTATACGGTTGGTACAGTTATGATTGATATGCTGGATCTGAAAAACATTCAGATTCCGACTGATCCGGAGGAACATCCCAGTGTTGATATCATTTGGACAGGTGCCGTGAACGGGATTCTGTCCGGTTCGGATGCGTCCATTTCAAACCGACTGGGAAAAGGACTCGATCAGGTGTTTACTCAAAGTCCGTACCTCGAAAAATAACCTTAAACAGAAAGCATTATGAAAAAATATATTTTAATAGCCGTTTTCAGTTTGTTACTGACAGTAGCCAAGGGCCAGAGTTATACCGAGGTGTATTTAAATTATTTACCGTCTGTTCCTTTTGGCGAAACAGCAGACTTCACCAGTGGAATCAGTCCGCGCGGAATTGATTTTGAGGCTAACCGTTTTATTGGCGACGACATGTCGGTTGGAATTAATGTGGCCTGGGTGATATTCAGGGAGAAAGTCAGCCCGGAATTATTTGAGCTTAATGATCTGGACTTTTACGGAACACAATTCCGCTACCAGAACATGGTGCCGATTGACATCGTCTTCAAAAAGTATTTTATTACCGGAGAATATACCCCGTATGTTGGTATTGGTGCCGGTATTCAATATGTGGAACAACGAAATGACATTGGTGTATTTTCGCTAACTGACGATAAATGGTTGTTTCATGCAGCTCCCGAACTTGGTCTGCTATACGATCTTACTCCATCAACAACTTTGTCGGTTAAAGCCAAATACAATTATTCGCCCAAATCGGGTGATTTTCCCGGTGCGTCATACCTGAGTCTGGGAATAGGCCTGGGAT
Organism: Maribellus mangrovi; assembly: GCF_037646455.1. NCBI lineage: Bacteria > Pseudomonadati > Bacteroidota > Bacteroidia > Marinilabiliales > Prolixibacteraceae > Maribellus > Maribellus mangrovi. Next base: position 1,965,919 of record NZ_JBBIXN010000001.1, read on the forward strand.
TGAATTAAAAAGCAGCAACATATTATAAATAGAAGGTTCGGCAATTAAGCCGGGCCTTTTTATTTGCTGAATTTCCTGATGTGAATACACCATTAATTGAAGGTCTTTTATTTGGTTCTTTTCTGAATAAACAGTCGTATCTATAATCAACAAAAGCACTGACTTTTGTGAGGTCTTCAACTCAAAAAAAGGATTATTTTTACCAACCATGAAGTGCATAAAAAAAGGAGTCCTTCTTGTTGTTTATCTTTTAAGTTCGAAACTCATTTGGGCACAGAACGAAATTGGTCCGGAAGGGCATAAATTATTGTGGTTCATGCTGATTGTGGCTGTTATTGTTATTGCAGCGATTGTGGCCTACCGGCTTTTACCAAAATCGGCAACAAACACGGGTAAAAAGTTGTTAAGTAGGCAAAAGGTACAAATTGAACTTGCAAAAGATAGAAAATACTATCCCGATCGCCTGATGCTGAAAATTAAAAATACCGGCAAAGTGGATGTCGACCTTGATCAGCCATTGCTAATGTTCGATAATTTTTGGCTCAAACGGAAATTCAGGATAAAAGGGATGAGCAACAGGAATTTTTATCCCTTGTATTTGGAACAGGGAAAAACGCATTCATTGGAAATCGACCTGACCCGCTTTTACGGCCACGATAAACGGTTAAAAAAATTTCCGAAGGCTAAAGTGCTTATTCAAACTGTTAAAGGGAAAAGGCTTGGAAGCAGCTCGGTTTTTTTACGAAAAACATTGTTTAAATTTTAATGCGAAACTGGAAATTCAACCATATTGATTTCTCCACCTATCCGGAATATACAACCAATGATTTGGGGGTATTTTGGGCTCCTGAAAAAACGACGGTTAAAATTTGGGCACCAACTGCTCAAATGGTAGAATTACGCCTGTATAAGGACGGAACAAAAGGCGAGGCTTTTCACAAAACCAATCTTCAGAAGGTTGGACAGGGCGTGTGGTCGACCATATTAAATGGCGACTACGAGGGCAAATATTACACCTTCAGGGTGAACGATGGCGAATGGCTGGACGAGGCACCCGGAATTTATGCCTGTTGTGTGGGAGTGAATGGTTTGCGTGGTCAAATTTTTAATCCGAATAATACCAATCCCGAAGGCTGGGTGGAAGACAACGGACCACGTGTAAAGAGTTTTACCGATGCTATACTTTACGAAACACATGTTCGTGATTTTTCCATCGATCCGAATTCGGGTATTGAAAATAAAGGCAAGTACCTTGGATTTACTGAAGCAGGAACAACAGCTCCAAGTGGTGTTAAAACGGGGATCGACCATTTGGAAGAATTAGGTATAACGCACGTTCATTTATTGCCGGTTAATGATTTTGCCACCATCGACGAAGAAAAGCCGCTCGATAAATACAACTGGGGGTACGATCCGCTGCATTATTGTGCGCTGGAAGGTTCCTATTCGTCAGACCCGTACGACGGAACAAAACGGATTTTTGAATTTAAAAGGCTCGTTAAATCACTTCACGATAAAGGAATTGGTGTTATTCTCGATGTGGTATTTAACCATACTTTTTTTGCGAAAGAATCGGTTTTTAACCAGATAGTACCCGGCTATTTTTACCGTCAGAAAGAGGACGGATCTTTTTCGAATGCTTCGGGCTGTGGCAATGAATTGGCCAGCGAACGCGTGATGGTTCGTCGATACATTATTAATGCGCTGAAGTACTGGGTAGAAGAGTTTCATGTCGACGGATTCCGTTTCGACCTGATGGGTGTTATGGATGTGATCACCATGCAACAGATCCGGTCGGAACTGAGTAAACTCGACCCGGGGCTTTTATTGTACGGCGAAGGTTGGGCCGCCGATCAAAGTCCGATGCCTGAAGATTTGCGCGCCGTAAAACGAAATACACCTCAGTTGCCCGGAATTGCAAGTTTTAACGACGATTTTCGGGATGCGCTTAAAGGAAATCACGGCGATAAAAAGTCGAAAGGATTTGTTAGCGGTCTGGTTTTGCGTGAGGAGACGATCAAGTTTGGTATTACAGCCGCTGTTCAGCACCCTCAGGTCAATTACGATTACATGGAAACCGTGCACATGCCATGGGCTTTGGAGCCCAGCCAGTGTATAAATTATGTGTCGTGTCATGATAATTATACGGTTTGGGATAAATTGAAACAAAGCCTGCCAAAGGCATCGAACGATGAGTTGAAGAGGCGCGTAAAATTGGCCGGAGCCTTGGTTCTGACTTCGCAGGGAGTACCGTTTTTACACTCAGGACTGGAATTCTGCCGCAGCAAAAAAGGAAATGGGAACTCCTATAAATCGCCTGACACCATCAACCAGCTTGAGTGGAACAGAAAGAATGAGTTCATCGATGTGTTCCGTTATTTTCAACAACTTATTCAATTGCGCAAAAACCACCCGGCATTCCGTATTGATTCATCAGAAGAAATTAGAAAGCATCTGAATTTTTGTGCCAAATACCAGATTGGTGTGGTGGCCTATTGCATCGATACAGAAGGACTCGATGAGGAGTGGAAACGGATCATTCTCATCTTCAACGGGAATGGAGAGCACATTACCTTCCCGCTTCCGGAAGGCGAATTCAAAAGGATTGCAAGTGGTGATAAGATCAACGAGGAAGGGATCGGCAAAAATATTTCCAATGAAATTGAAGTTGAATCACTTTCAATGACGATCCTGGCTCAGCTTTAAAGAACGTCAAAAGATTTTATCATACGATTTCCGGTAGTGATACCCGTAAATGGCATAAGTAATGGCCAGGGGAAAAAGATCGCGACGGTGGAAAAGACTCCAGAAAAACAATTGCCAGTAATATTTGCGGTTTTTATCGAAAATACCGATCACAAAGATAGAACGGATAAAGGCACGTAGCTTTTCAAAATTTACCTTGTTTTTGTTTTTCATGGCCGGATGAAAATCGGTGAGGAAACTTTTTACGCGTTCATAAAATGCCTTGCCGCCGTAAACGCCCCTAATGACTTCCTGAAAACCTTTATCTAGAATTTTTTTGTCCATCTTCGGAACAAAGTTCATGGCATTGCTGGTGTTGTCGCCGCTCCATTTCTCCAGAATCCGTCCTTCGGCATGCAAGCGTTTGTATAGTTGCGATTTAGTTGGTGCATTCAACAGTCCGATCATTGCAGAAATAATTCCACTCTCCTGGATGAAATCAACCTGTCGTCTGAAAATACCCGGAGTATCGCTGTCGAAGCCGATGATAAATCCGCCTAGAACTTCCATGCCCGCGGCCTGGATTTTCTTCACGCTATCAATCAGGTTCCGGTTTTTATTCTGCACTTTGTTGCATTCCTCCAGCGAAATTTCTTCAGGACTTTCAATCCCGACGAACACGCTTAAAAAGCCGGCTTCAATCATCATTCGCATCAACTCTTCATCGTCAGACAAGTTAACAGATGCTTCGGTGGTAAAGTGAAAAGGATACTTGTGTGCTTTCATCCATGCCTGAAGATCGGGTAAAAGTGATTCTTTCAGAATTTTCTTGTTCCCGATAAAATTATCATCAACAAAGAATATCTCGCCACGCCATCCCAAATCGTATAAATTCTGGATTTCCAGAAGGATCTGATCACTGGTTTTTATGCGACATTTGTGCCCCAGCAAAGCGGTGATATCGCAAAACTCACAGTTAAACGGACAGCCTCTCGAAAACTGGATACATTTTGAACTGTACTGATTGAGCTTGACCAGCGAATAATCCGGAACCGGCGAATTTTCAACATTCGCAAATTCTTTGGTTGAATAAAGGTGTTTGGCGCAACCTTTTTTAAGATCAGCAAGAAATGGTGGTAAAGTAATCTCGGCCTCATTTAAAATCAGGTGATCTACCTTTTCAAATTTCTCGGGATCGGCAGTAAATAATGGTCCGCCGGCAACTACTGGAGTTAGCAATGCCTTGCAACGGTCGATTACATGGAGTGTCGATTGGATTTGGGTGCTCATGGCACTCAGAAAAACATAATCTGCCCAGAGAATGTCATCCATACCTAGTTTTTCAATGTTCATATCCACCAGTTTCGTTTCCCAGTGCGATGGCAAAAGCGAAGAAACAGTAATCAGACCAAGTGGTGGATAAGCTGCTTTTTTTGATATAAACTTCAAAGCATATTTGAAGCTCCAGAAGGTGTCGGGGTATTCCGGATATACTAATACAATTTTCATTTTCGAATATTATAGCGATTTGTTCAAATCAAAATAAGCTCGAATTTTCGGTAAGTAAAAGTAATCGGGATTGGTGCCACCCTTTTGTGTTGGACAACGACAGATCGGGGTTAATGGCATTTATTTGGGACAAACGACATTTATCCCGTGAAGATTAATGTCCTGAACGATTCAAGATTTGAAAAGGATTTCCTGATGAGAAGATGAAATAAAAAGATAGATTAACTCGTCTTAAGTGCCTGTTTTACATTGAGTGCATATTGCCTTGAAACGTGAATCTCGTCGGGATAATGATTCAGGGAAAGCACCAGCCCTTCGGTGTTGCGTTTCAAACTGCGGATATGCTTTTTGTTGACAATACACGATCGGTGACAGCGGATCATTTCAGGATAAGCAGCAAGTGATTCTTCTGTCGATTTCAGGGTGTTCCGGATCAGTTTCTTATGCAGTTTATTATCTTCCAGGTAGTGCACTTCTATGTAATTACTGGCCGATTTTATAAGTACAAGTTGTCCGGCCGGGAGTTTAAAGTATTCTGTTTTATTTTCTGATTCCAGTTCAATTTCTTTTTCAGTTTCTTCTGACAGGGCGGTCACGTGTTCTTTTGCCGGAGTTTGTGTCCTTAACAATTCAAGCTGTTGTTTTAAGGAATAAATGCGGTTGATAACCACCAAAACCGTTGCGGCGGTAATGGATATAATAACGATAATAATTACAATGTGGAATGTGACCGGGATGCGACCGACAAATCGTGCAAAAAAGCTAAAAGCCACCGCATTGAATATCACAAAAACTAGATTTAGAGTGATTTCTTTGCTGATGGTCCAGCGTTCTTCAGAAAAGGCTCTCGAAAAAATGGAGGGAATGACCAATCGGAAAATGCTAAGCAGTACCAATGTTATGGCGCCAAAAGTAGCCAGTATGATCAGTTGATTATTAAAATCAGGATTCTGGATATTAAAAGGCTGAAAAAACAACAGGAACAAAAATATGCCCAGGCTCACCGAAACAATCGAGCGGATATTGATTTTGAGGTTGTCGTTAAACGGGTATTTTTTGTTGAGTGATTTTAGCATTTCGGGTCTCTGGTTAACGGCTTAAAATACTGCGAGCAATAAATCAATGTCTTTTGATGGAATGCCAAACAGACGCCCGACATCGGGATTGGTAAGTATGCCGTGGTAAATGTAAGCGCCTTTTCTAAAACCACCCGAAACCTTGATGTAATTGTCAACTCCTCCGTTATCGCCGATTGCCAGAAGTATGGGTATTAATATGTTACTCAGCGAAATGGAAGCTGTGCGTGAAACCATTGCCGGACTATTGGGTACACAATAATGAACAACACCATGTTTTACGTAGGTCGGGTTTTTGAAATCGGTACATTTCGAGGTTTCAAAACAACCTCCCTGGCTCACATTAAGGTCGATAATTACCGAACCTTCTTTCATTTGTTTTACCAGGTCTTCAGAAACTTTAAATTTTGGCGGCATGTTAAAGGCGGTCGCTCCGATAACTGCATCAGCCGAAACCAGTGCTTTACGCAATACTTTCGGGTAGAATACCGAGGTGAAAATCCGGCGCGCCAGTTTTTCTTCCAGCTTACTCAATTCGTAAACCGACGTGTCGAAAACCTTTACAAAAATACCGAGTCCAAGAGCTGCACGGGCAGCATACTCGGCAGCAGTACTTGTACCGATGATCACCAATTCGGCCGGTGTTACTCCGGTTACTTCGCCAAATAAAACACCTTTTCCGTCTCGTGAATTGCTCAGGTATTCGCTGGCGATGGTAATTGATGTTACTCCGGCAATCTGACTCATCTGATGTACAAAAGGCAGGAATCCGTCTTCGTTCTCAAGTTGCTCGAAAGCTATGGCGGTTACTTTCTTTTGCATCATTTTTTGAATCGTTTCCTGGTTGTTGGCATACAACTGCAAACTGGAAATGATCACCTGGTTTCCGCGCAATGAATCTATTTCCTTCAATGTGAAAGGAGCGATACGCAAAATAATGTCGCATTGAAAGGTTTCTTCTTTGGTTTCAACAATAGTTCCACCAGCCTTTTGATAATCTTCGTTGCTGTAGCTGGCGTATTTACCGGCATCTTTCTCAATTAATATTTCGTGGCCATAAGAGACCAGGAGATCAACAGCCTGGGGCGTAAGCGGAACGCGGTATTCAACTTTGGAAAAATCGGAAGGCATGCCAATTTTTATTTTCTTCCCTTTTTTGCGTACCTCCAGCATTTCTTCCTGGGGAAGTAACATCGATTTTGGTATAGAAACCTTTTCCTTCGCTTTTTCCATTACTGTGAGTCGGATTTTGTTGATACAATTGAGTACAGCAATTTACAAGCAAAAGGGCATTTTTCAAAACAAAATTAGCGGGAAGTCAGAAAGGAAAAACAGATGGCTTAAATACGTGCCGCAGTTATTACCCGGGATTCGTCGTCTTGTACCTCAATTTTTACTTCAACAATGTTATCCGGAAGGAGCGGTTCTATCATTTCGGGCCATTCAATAAGGCAGTAACTTCCGCTGTAAATGTAATCTTCGTAACCCAGGTCGTAGGCTTCCTCCAATTCTTTAATCCGGTAGAAATCGAAATGAAAAATTGATTCAAGTTGATCTGTATTGTACTCGTTTATAAGTGCAAAAGTGGGGCTGGTAACATTGTCTTCGGAACCTAAAACGCGGCAGATCGACTGAATAAAAGTCGTTTTGCCGGCTCCCATTTTTCCGTAAAATGCAAATACGCGGTCCGCTGAAAATGCACTCACCAGTTCTTCGGCAACGCTTTGCAATTCATCAATTGAAGTTACTTTTCGTGTAAACATCTCCTCATCAAATTTGTGCAATAATACAAAAAGACCGTTAACTTTGGTACTGCTGAAAACAAAATAGGATAAAAATCAGCTAAATGGATGTTACAGCGGACTTTATAATTCGTTAAATTGTTTTAATTTTGAAACAAGTTTTAAGAAGAGACGTGCACAGAGATTTTGCAAGTAAAGTGCTCAGCGTCGGTTCAAAATTTATTACTGAAAAAATAATTAAAAACTTATTGATATGAATATTCCTGCTGATTTAAAATACACGCAAGACCACGAGTGGGTTCGTGTTGAAGGCGATGTTGCAGTTGTTGGAGTTACGGATTTTGCTCAGGGCGAATTGGGTGACATTGTTTTTGTTGAGATTGAAACCGAAGGAGAAGAACTGGACAAAGGTGAAACTTTTGGAACAGTTGAGGCTGTAAAAACAGTATCCGATTTATTTATGCCGGTTGGTGGCGAAGTGGCTGAATTTAACGAAGCACTGGCCGACGATCCTGAACTGGTAAATAAAGATCCGTATGGCGAAGGCTGGATGATTAAAATTAAAATAGCCGATGCTGCTCAGCTTGACGAACTTATGGATGCTGAAGCCTACAAAGCCATGATTGAAGCTTAATATTTTTTTTAAAATGATATAAAGAAAATGCCCCGCCATTCGGCGGGGCATTTTTATTTTCAAACTTTATAATTGTCAATCAAGTAATCCGATTACAAAGTCCGGTTTTATTAGATTGATTGATTATTATCCGCATTTCGACGAGCCACACGAAAGACACGTCAGACATCCTTCCTGGTAAACCACTTCGTCCGAGCCACATTCGCCACATTTGGTTCCAATGGCAGCAGTACCGTCCGGAATGTATTTTTTTAATGAACGTGCAACACCGGCTTTCCACGAATTAATGGTATCGTTATCGAGTTGTAAGCTCGTTACCAGTTCCACTACTTTATGAATAGGCATACCGTGGCGCAAAGTTCCCGAAATTAATTTGGCGTAGTTCCAGAATACCGGATTAAACTTGTGCGAAAGTCCTTCAATTGTAGTTTTGTAACCACGTTTGTTGACGTACTGGAAATCGTAACGCGATGATTCTTCGTCTTCGTAACTTTTAATAATGTACCCTTTGGTCACTGAGCGCGGAAGTAAAATTCCGTCTTCATCATCATGCAATCCGGTGAAGATTTCGTAGGGTTTGCCATCCATTAAGCCGATAAAGGCGATCCATTTATCTTTGTTGTTCTGAAAACGAACCACATCAGCTTCCAGTTTCTCAGGACGTTTTGTCGGGAATGAACCTTTTGTTTTTTTCTCTTTATCCGAATTCGAAATAAGCACACCTGAGCGAGAACCGTCGCGGTAAACAGTAACTCCCTTACATCCGCTTTTCCAGGCTTCGAAATACAGGTTTCCAACCAGCTCTTCTTTTACATCGGCCGGCAGGTTAATGGTTACCGAAATCGAGTGGTCCACCCATTTCTGGATTCTTCCCTGCATGCGAACTTTATTCAGCCAGTCAACGTCGTTCGAAGTGGCTTTGTAGTAAGGCGATTTTGCTACCAGTTCATCCAGTTCGGCCTGTGTATATTCCTTGTTGGTGTCGAATCCCTGGGTATGCATCCAGGTTTTAAAATGATGATGGAATACGGTGTATTCTTCCCAGTGATCGCCAACCTCGTCAACAAAGTCGACTCGTACATTTTTATCGTTCGGATTTACCTTACGCCTGCGTTTGTATACCGGCATAAACACCGGCTCGATTCCTGAAGTGGTTTGTGTCATCAGGCTGGTAGTTCCGGTTGGAGCAATGGTCAACAATGCAATGTTACGTCGGCCATATTTGGTCATTTTCTCGTATAAAGCCGGATCGGCATCTTTTATCCGGTTAATCAACGGATTGTTTTTCTCACGTTCAGAATCGTAGATTTTGAATGGTCCGCGATCTTTAGCGAGGTGAACTGAAGATCGGTAAGCTTCAATCGAAATTGTTTTGTGAATTTCTACCGAGAAATCGGTGGCATTCTCGCTTCCATAACGTAAGCCAAGCGCAGCCAGCATGTCTCCTTCAGCGGTGATTCCAATACCGGTACGTCGACCTTCGTTGGCTTTCTTTTTTATATTCTCCCAAAGTGCGCGCTCGGTGTATTTAATTTCTTCACCTTCCGGGTCTTCGTTTACTTTCTCAAGGATGGCATCAATCTTTTCCAGTTCCAGATCAATGATATCGTCCATGATGCGTTGTGCATAATGTACGTGTTCTTTAAATAAATCGAAGTTGAATTTGGCTTCCGGAGTGAATGGATTTTCAACATACGAATACAGGTTAATGGCAAGCAAACGACAGCTATCGTAAGGGCACAAAGGAATTTCACCGCAGGGATTGGTCGAAACGGTACGGTAACCAAGATCGGCATAACAGTCCGGAACCGATTCGTTAATGATGGTGTCCCAGAAAAGGATACCGGGTTCGGCCGACTGCCAGGCATTTTTTACAATTTTCTGCCACAACTTGTTCGCGTTAATTTCCTTGGTGTATTGCGATTTTCCGTGAACCGGGTATTGTTGAACGTATGGCTTCTGCGCTTCTACAGCCTTCATAAAGCCATCTTCAATTTTTACCGAAACGTTGGCGCCCGTTACTTTCCCCTGTTCCAGTTTGGCATCAATAAAGCTTTCCGAGTCGGGGTGTTTAATCGAAACCGACAACATGAGTGCACCTCGGCGTCCATCCTGGGCCACTTCGCGGGTCGAGTTCGAATACCTTTCCATAAACGGAACAATACCGGTGGAAGTAAGCGCCGAATTTTTCACCGGCGATCCTTTCGGACGGATGTGTGAAAGGTCGTGACCAACACCACCGCGTCGCTTCATCAACTGTACCTGTTCCTGATCGATTTTCATAATTCCTCCGTACGAGTCGGAGTCACCGTCGTTACCCACAACAAAACAGTTGGATAGTGATGCGATCTGGTAGCTGTTTCCGATACCTGTCATCGGACCACCTTGCGGAACAATGTACTTAAAGTCTTTCAATACACTGTAAATTTCTTCTTCTGTAAGGGGATTGGGATAGCGTTTTTCAATTCTGGCAATTTCGCCGGCCAGTCTTTTGTGCATGTCATCGGGGGTCAATTCAAAAATATTCCCGAAAGAATCTTTCAAGGCATATTTGTTCACCCAAACTCTTGCTGCTAAATCATCTCCTTTGAAGTACTTTAGCGAGGCATTTACCGCTTCCTCTTGCGAATAAATTTTCTTGCCCGCCGGGGCTTTTACTGATACTTCGTTTAATGCCATATTTTTCCTAAATAAGTCAGTTAAATATTATAAAGATTGTATTCCTGATTGCTCTGGTTTCCTGCTTGTGAAATTGTGTATTGCAAGATAAAACAGAAATCAAAACTTTGGTATATTTTCTCAGACAAAATGAATAAAAGTTATCAACTTCGAAATGTTATGTCACTGAAAAACAAGTATATACATGTTTGATAGTGACAAAAAGTTTACCAAAAGTGTCAATTTGGGTTGTCCGTTCGGGTTAATTTTTTCATAGAATCTTCGGTGCGAAAATTCAATTTTTTGAGTAAATTTTTGCTAACAAAAAGTGTGCTAAAATCGATTACCTGTTAAAAACTTTATTTATGATAAGTTTTGTTGAACCGACATTTTTTTCTACGTATTTTTTACAAATTTCGGCAGCATTTTCAAGGGCACTTTTGTCCGATAAAAGCTCGTTCAGTGCAGTGTTCAGTTCGTTTGAATTCTGTATCGGGAAGGCTCCTTTTTGTTCCACCAGGTCAACCGCTTCTTTGAATTTTTTGTAATTCGGACCAAAAATAATTGGCAGTTTAAAAGTGGCTGCTTCAAGAATATTGTGGATGCCAACACCAAAGCCACCGCCTATATATGCTATGTTTCCGTACTGATAAAGTGAAGATAAAATACCGATCGAATCAATTATTAACACATCGTGATCACCAATATCGGAATTTTGCACTTTACTGAACGAAATAGCCGGCTTTTTCAACAATTGATGAATTCTGTTAATATTGGCAGGATTTACTTCGTGGGGCGCGATAATAAATTTGGTATTGGTGCTGTTGTTGATAAACGCTGCAATCAGCTCTTCATCGGGCTTCCAGGTGCTTCCTGCAATTACTGTCGGTGAATCGGAAGCGAATTTTTCAACATTCTGAAACTTTTTTGCACCTCTTGCAATCGCAGCAACCCGGTCGAAGCGCGTATCGCCGGCAATGGTGAAATTGTTAATTCCAATTTTTTCCAGCAGTTCTGCCGATTTTTCATTCTGAATAAAAATATGATCGAAGTCCGACAACATTTTCCGGTACCAGTTGCCCCAAGGCGTGTTTTTAAAGAATTGTTGGTTCTCTCTGAAAATTCCGGAGATCAGGAAGAGCGGAATTTGTCGTTCTTTTAATCCTGCAATGTAATTGTACCAGAATTCGTATTTTACAAAAAACGCTTTTTCGGGCTGCACCATGTTCAGAAATACACGAGCATTGTGTTTGCTGTCGAGTGGGAGGTAGGCGACAATATCGGCACCCTGATAATCCTTTCGGATCTCGTAGCCAGATGGCGAAAAGAAAGTAAGTGCTATTTTGTACTGTAGTAACTCCTTTTTAATGGCCTCGATTACCGGACGTCCCTGTTCGAATTCGCCCAGAGAAGCGCAGTGGAACCACAGGTAAGTGGCCTTGGAGTCGATTTTATCCTGCAACGTTTTTTCCCAGCCTTTTCGTCCCTTTACAAACTGTTTAGCCTTGGTGTTGAATAAGGCTGAAATTCGAATAATCAATCCGTAAAAATAGATACCCAGTTGATAAGCTATACTCATAGGAGGAATATTAATAAAACCGACGCTCGCTTAAATACTCGTATATGGTGGTATTGATGAGCAGCATTAAAAACAAATAGAAAAATCGCTCGATGGGAATGCCCAATAACAGCCATCCGATAATGTGATCGCTGTTGTAGCTGATAATCGGTAAACGGAGCACAACTGCAGAAATCACAAAAAACGGTATCAAGGTAATGAAGAATGAACCGTAAAACGCGGTATAATATTTTTTGAACCGATTCCGGAACACGGTGTATCCAAGATAAATGGCGGTGAGAAAGAAAGTAAAAAAGCTAAACATGTTCCTGCGGAAAATGTAAGCCATTATTCCCATCCCTATGAAAAGCAGCAGGCTAAGTGCTACAAAAATATTATGAGTGTTAGATTTCTCCAGTCTTATTTTCAGGTACTCATGAATGTAAACCGATGAAAGTGGAATAATGAGAAATGACAGCCACTCTTCAAGTGGGACCCCAGCAAGAAAGATTCCCGTAATGTAATCCGGGTTATAACTCCAGATGGCAAGTTCGTTAAAGCGCATGTTCCACATCACGAAAATGGCTCCCGCAAATACTATGGCGGGTATCAAGTAACGCAGCAGAAATGTAAAACGTATTTTTTGGCGCATGCTTATAGTAAGAGGAATTACCAGGAATGCGAGCTGTAAAAGTAGATACGTTAAATTTTTAAACTCCATGCTAACAGTTTTAGACACAAGCTGCACCAAAATTAATCAAAGCAGTGATTTCCCGAAATAATAAATCGGTGATATTTAGTTTGGACTAAAAGAGCTTAGCCACCTTTTCTTTCACCTCTTCTTCACTCGGATTGATGTCAAAAACAATGTCCGGCTTCAGGTAGAACAGTTCGTTCTCGGCTTTGAATTTTTCCTCGCCACCGCCGGTAATGTTCAACATAATCAGGTCGTCATTTTGTACCAGTCCTGATTTTACAGCATCCATTAAAGTTGCTGTGGCAATAGCCGAAGCCGGGTGTAAATCGTTGCCTTCAGTTTCAAGAAAAAATTTCGCTGCTTCGTGAGCATGTTCGTTGGTAGCCAGTAAAACATCGCCACCGGCATCTTTTAGTGCGTCGTACAATCCGCCGGCAATTGGGTAGGGTGGTTTACGGTTCGAAAGCACTTTGGCAATAATCTCTTCCACCTGCTTGCGTGCCAGATCATCATCGAGTGGTAACATGCTTCGTGAATCGGCTCTCCATGCATCGTGTATCGGTTTGAACGGCAGGTTTTGAGAGATCATCAGCTTCATTTTGTTCGAGCCAAAACGTCCGTCTTCAATCAGTCGCAGGTTCGCTTCCCAGGCTGCAATGGCTCCGGTTCCGCTTCCAATAGCCTGAAAATAATAGTCAGGGATGCGTTCGATAGTAGTGACTGCCGAGAGCATGGTTGTGGCCATTCCGTCACGACGAGCCACGTTCTTTGCTCCACCTTCAGCAATAAAACCTTCCATTCCGGCGGCAATGTTCGAAAGGTGAATGGCATCGAAATAATCGCTGCCTGATTTGCTGCAGATCAGTTTCACGCAGTCTTTAATTGGTTCTTCAAACCAAAGTGCACCAATATTATCCTCGGGTACGCAAATCAGCAAGGGTATATTATTTTCGGAACAAACTTTTGCAAATGCGCGCGATGTGTTACCGGCCGAAGCAACCACCAGAACTTTATCCATTTCCGGTGTCATTCGTCCGCAAACCGAGTAAGCCTCGGTTTCCTTAAACGAGCAGGTACTCATGTGCGTGCCTTTTTCGGGCCAGTAGCCGCTAAAGGTGATCCAAAGATTTTCCAGACCAAGTGCTTTTGCCAGCCCCTGGCTTTTGTAAGTCACCGGTGCCGATGAACCTTCCAAAACACGTCCGATGGGCAACCAGTCGGCAAATTTGTACAATCCCCACGAATCGTCTTTTATCTCGATTTGCTTTTTTTCGTAGATGGCGCGAATCAAACTGGGCTCCAGTTCTCCCGGTGCATCCAGTGTCCAACCTTCGTCATTAAACTCCTTCCCGGACTTAAACGATTTCAGAATGTATTTCGTTGGCGAAAAACCTTTAATCATTGTTGGTCTGTTTTATTGAACCACAAAAGTAGAAAATGCAGGCATATTTCAAGGGAAAAATTTTAAATCTGCTATCTAACAGCACTTTTCCTTCCATTTAAATTTGTGTCTTTTTCAACTGAAATTCTTTTCCGGATACGATTTGAAAGAAAGCAACTTCTTATTTGGATTCATTATTTTTTGTGTGCTATGCTTTTAAAAATGAAACAGATGCACTTATTTTATTGAAAGATACCGGCAGCAAAAAATGCGCCGATCGAAAACCTATCAACCATGAACTGGAAAAAACTTGTGATCACTGTCTTGAGAGTGGCCATCGGCTGGCATTTCTTTTATGAAGGCGTTTCAAAATTATTTATTGATAACTGGAGTGCGGCTTCGTTCTTAAGTCATTCAACCGGCCCGTTTTCAGAGTTTTATCACTGGCTTGCCGGCTCCGATCTGCTCATGGCAATCACAGATCCGGTAAACATCGCGGCTTTAATTCTTATCGGACTTGCCTTATTTATCGGGCTGGCTGTTCGCCTGTCATCCATTTGCGGCATTGTGCTGCTCTTGCTCTATTACTTTGCCTATCCTCCTTTTGGCGGTACCCTGGTTAATGGGGTAGAAGGAAACCTGTACATCGTAAACCGGAATTTACTGGAAGCACTTGCCTTGTTGTATTTTATTTTTGTGACTGAAAAAGGCTGGGGTATTTATGCTTTAGTTAGAGCAGGTAAGAGAAATAAAGAAGAAGGCGATTCGGTTGATGCGTCACAATCGAGAAGAGAAGCCCTTAAAAACCTGGCAACCATTCCGGCGCTTGGAGTTTTGGGTTTTGGCGCTTTTCAGGATCAGAAAACATTTGGGGTTGATACTTTGTCGGGAGCAACAATACAGGTTGGTGGCGTAGATATTAAAGAATTGAAAAAGCCTGTTCCGATGGGGAAGATCGGTTCGCACGAGATCAGTCGTTTGGTGGCAGGCGGAAACCTGATTGGTGGCTGGGCTCATTCGCGCGATTTGCAGTATGTACCGTCCTTGTTCAGGGCATACAATACCGAGCGGAAGATATTTGAAACCCTCATGCTTTTAGAGAAAACGGGGGTGAATACCATCAATATCGGTTTCCCGACCAACGAGTTGATGGCAAAATACAAGAAAGTTACCGGCAGTAAAATCAAGGTGATTTCGCAGGTACACCCCGATATGGAAAACAACGACTACCTAGTAAACATTGACAAAGCGATCGATTTTGGTGTCGATATTGTTCAGGTGCAGGGTAACTGGTGCGACTGGCTGGTGCGCGACAATCGTCTCGATGTTATAGAAAAAATGATGGATCGAATCCGGTCGCAGGGCTACACTGCCGGACTGGCTTCACACACTGTTGATTCGCTGATTGAGTGCCAGGAGAACGGATTAGTTCCTGACTATTACATGAAAACCATGCACCATGATAATTACTGGTCGGCTCACCCGCGCGAAAATCGCGTACCCTTTGAGGTCGATGGTAAAAAGTATGCCGATCATAATCGCTTTCACGACAATTGTTTCTGCTTATTCCCCGATAAAACAGTGGAATTTGTACAGCGTGCCACTATTCCTGTTATGGGATTTAAAGTACTGGCTGCAGGTGCTATTCAACCTGAGGACGGTTTTGAATGGGCATTTCGTAACGGTGCCGACTTTATTTGTGTGGGCATGTTCGATTTTCAGGTGGTGAAAAATGCCAACATTACCAACGATGTGCTGGATAAATTGCAGGGCCGCACCCGCTTATGGTATGGTTAGTGCATAAACTCGGGTTAATATCTAAAACCTCCCGGAGGAACTTTATTAAAACGGCGGTTCATTTGGTGTTTCCCGTTCAGATATATTTCCATTACATAGCGCCCCTCTTCCAGATGACTCAGGTCGAGTCCTGTTTGTGCATCTTTCAGGTTGGCAAATTCATGGGTTTCCATCCATTCTCCATCTTTTGTAATGCGAACTTTTATTGTTGATGGTTTATTGGTAGTAGTATATAAAGTTGCAAAATCTTTTATCATGCGCGGGTAAATATTTGCTGCGAAGTAAGGAATGGTTGTATCCACTTTAGCCTCACTGTCGGCTTTAAATGCGTAAAACTGCCCGCTTCCGCAATCACTCTCAAAAAGATGAATGATGTGTCCGTTCAGGTCTTTCATACGCAACCGCCCGTAACCGGCGTTTGCCATAAACCAGAATTCCAGCCCGTCTCCGGCGGTATCAACCAGGTTTAAAAAGTAATTTCCCTCGGCTAAATGTAAGGTATCGATATAGGTGCTTGCCGTATCGAGCATTTCCGGTGTTTTGGCATAAAGCGTATCGTAGTCAGAATTCACAATGTGAAGCCAGTTGTCTTTTGGGCGGTTGTTGGTCATCAATTCCACAACAATATCACTTGGTATTGTTGGAATGCTTTCAAACTGTACTTCCATATTGTTATCGCCGTCCCACTGGTCTTCAACTCCGTTTGGGTTGTTCATTGTGACCGAAAATGTATTTTCCCCGTTATTTGAATCGATCTCGCCAGGTAAAGTGATAATTGCAGCTTCGTAGAAACCAAGATTACCTTCCCATTTAAAATGTTTCTCGCCAAATCCAACTGTTTTATACACAATGTCGAGGCTGGTGAGTGTTTCTTTTCCAAGGTTACGAACCTGAATGATCGGGCTAAAACCACGAGGATTAAAGCGATTGTAATTGTCCTTTTTATTAGGTGCAATAATTTCTTCGATGCGAACATCGTTGGTGTTGTTCGGATCGGCAAACTGGAAGAAATACGAAGTGATCTGCTCTCGGGGCTGATCAATATTGTTAGCCGTAAAAGGCTCCATATCCAGGTCGATTGTGTGTTTCTTTTTAGTAAGTGGAACATCGATCACATCCGGAATTTGCAGGTCGCCCGGACACCAGTAGGCACGGTCGAATATCCAGGTTCCGCCTTGCGGATAGAGCGGATTGTCGCCGCATTCTTTCCACATATCGCGATGATCGACAACTTCTCCGTCGAAAACAAGTTCGCGCCAGCGGCTGCAAAATTCGCTGCAACCACTTGGCCGGTCCATTCCGTGACCGGTGTGCTGAATACGGAATCTTCCAAAGGTGGCTCCATCGGCAGTTGTAACATTCATGGGAGCCAGTTGCTTTTCAATCGGATTCTCCTGATTTCCGTACTGAAAGCTGCCGTTCCACATCTCTTTTACCGAAATAAAATCAGCTACCTGCGGCCCAAAAGTGATGTCGAAGTCGATCGTGAGGTCCCAACCCAAATCTGGGGATTCATAACCTGAGTGGATGTATTCAATCTCAACACTATCGCGTAAAAAAGCCTGAAAGTCAGTCACGTCAACACTCCAGGTGTAGCTCCAGCCTTCTTTAAAATTACTGCCGTAAGGAGTTAGCATCCGGCCAATTTCAAAGTTGATATTCTTGCCGTTAACTCCACCCTGTCGAAGAATTTTTACGCGGTCCATGTAATCCCAGTGTGCTATCGCACGATCTTTCGGATAAGCCAGCGTGAGGTTCATTACAATGCGGCGAACCTCCTTGTCGGGAGAAGGGAAAACACCCCATTTTATAAAGCTTTTTACGCCTTGCGATGGATCGGTATTTATCATTAATTCGTCGTGAGTAGTAACTTTTGTTTGGGCAAATGCTGCCTGCAGGGCAAAAATTGCAATAATAAATAGCGTGATCTTCTTCATTTCTGAAATCTATTTACGGTAATATCAACTGAATGTCTTGGGTATCATCGTCGTTTGTTTTTATGGTAAACGACTCATTAATCTCGTGCTCCGGATTGGTAACGGTAAATTGGTATTCTTCTCCCTTTTTAAGTTTGAACTGCAGGAACTGGTTCATATCATCGGTTTTTCGGGGTGAGTAACCGAAGTTAACAGCTTTGTCGCCATTCATCACATTAACGCGGCATTTCAGTCGCGACTCGCTTTTTGTAACATCCGAATCGGAAAACACAACTACATTGGCCAACAATTCATCGTCGGCCAGTTTGCTGTTTTTAAGCGACTCTTCATAAAGTGCAATGTAGCGTTGCGTAACATTATGCCCGTATGCAAAGCGTTTGATTTCGCGTTCGCCTCCCATTTCTTTCATGCGTTGAAAGCGGGACTTTACATCTTCAGGTAATTTATCCAGGTCAACCACTTCCATAACACTTCCATCGGGCGCCGCATAATAAGGCATTTCGGTGGGTTTATACGATGCAGCATAAATCCAGTGCAACATATTTTCAGGATCGGCTTTTCCGGCATCGGACACGAACCACGATTTATTAAGCGTGTCGGGATAATATTCAATAAAATGCCAGTTGCCGTCAATCCAGACCTCATTCCAGGTGTGGTTTCCTTTGTAGTTGGTCCACATCGCAGTTCCGGCCAGTCGCGACGGAATTCCAACGGCCCGGTAAGCGTCGGTCAATAATATTGAAAGCCCGGTACAGGTAGCCATGTGTTCTTTCATGGCCTGAAAAGGACTGATGTCCACCCGCGAACGTTTAGTGTTATATTCCACGTCCACCTCTTTTTCAATGTTTTTTGCAATGTCCATGATCGCATCAACCATATTGGTTTTTCCTTCGGCATATTTGGCAAAACGCTTGTAAAAATCGGGGCGCCAGTTATCTCTTTCTTCTGAAATATTGGCATAGGGAAGCACTTCATTCAAAAAAACAGAATCGGGAAGTGCAGCACACCAGGAATATTTTTCGCGTGCTTTGTAGGCGTATTCTACGTTTTCGAGCAGAAAATCAGCTTTTAAACTGGTGAGGTCGCTTTCAGGCATGTAACTGATCAGAAAAGCCATGCCTTCCTTTTGCCCTTCAAGCGTTTCGGAAAGCGCCATCTGTAATTCGGTAGCATTTTCATTGGCTTTAACAAAAGCTGAATCGAGTAGCGTGTGATATTTTTCCGGTACTCCGGGGTATTTGGTTTGGCAGCCCAATAAGGCTACTACAAAAAGTGCTAAAATGAAAAATCTGTTCATAACGAGATTTTAAAAAATTTTAATAATGGGCAAATCTACGATAAAAAATTTAATTTGTCGGCATAGAAACAATCTTACAAATTTTTTGGTATGTAGCCTTTTTTAGGCTAAAACACCTTGTTGTCAATCATTTGCTGAAACATATCGTTCATTGATTGCTCCAAAGGCATGTAGTCCATACCAAGCTCTTTTTTGCTTTTCGAGTTGTCGCCTTTAAAGGGGAGCCCAACATTTCTGGAAACGTATTTTCGGGTGACCGCTTTATTGATGGCCGGGCCGAGCAACCAGATCAGCCATTTGGGCATGGCTTTTTTCGGAATCGGGTATTTATCGCCATATTTTGGCAAAAGAATAGCTGCCATTTCCAGAAATGAAGAATCGTGTCCGGAAATGATGTATCGGCCTGAAGCTTCTGGCGTGAATCCTGCCTTAAAGTGTGCCAGAGCGGCGTCACGTACGTCGACGGCTCCCATACCTATATCAGGTGCACCGGCTTTCATCGAGCCGTTTCCAAATTGTTTCACAATGTTAAAACTTTCAGAGGTTACCCCATTCGGATTTATAGCCGGTCCCAAAACTAAAACCGGATTGATCACCACTACATCCCAACGATTTTGCTCTTTCACAATTTGCCAGGCTTCTCGTTCGGCTACAGTTTTTGAATAGGAATAAGGTTGATGCTTTAACGAAGAGCTGGTGTTCCATATTTCCTCCGTAAAAATTCCGTTTGGTGTATCTTCCAGGTCGGCATTGTCGCCATAAATGGCAGCGCAGCTACTGGTAAGAACTACCCGTTTTACAGAACTTGTTTTATTAACCTGCTCCAACACATTTCGTGTTCCCAACTTTGCCGGATCGATCAGTTCTTTCTGAGGATCTTTTACCTCGGTCGTAAATGGAGAGGCGGTATGAAATACCAACTCGCAATCTTTCATTGCTTCCGCATAAGAACCTTCATCCAAAAGATCGCTTTTGAAGTAAATGATCTTCCCTTTTGCTTTGGCGGCAATTTCGTCGAGGTACTTTACTTTTTCCTTATTATCGGGATTACGGACCGCAGCATGCACCGTTAATCCTTCTTCCAGTAATTTTTTTACCAGCCAACCCGCCACATAACCGGTGGCGCCGGTAACCAAAAAAGGTTTTTTCTTGTCAATTGTTTTCATATACTAAGTTTTTATTGAATCCATTTCATCATGTCGAGCCAGAAATGTTGTCCAAGCCCAACCGTAAATATAAAAAAGCCGAGCGCGCCGTGTAAAATGCTTACAAACAATACACTTTTTGTTTTTTGATAGACTATGGCAAGATAAACTCCGGCCAAAAAAGTGAGGATAAGTGAAAGCACACTGAAATAGACAATGTGTGCATAACTAAAAGTGATGGCACTGGCCAGTATTAGTGAGTTTTTGTTTCTGAAAATGGTCCGATACCGGTTGAATAAAAAAAGCCGATAAATAACTTCCTGAGCATAAGCCGAAAAGGTCGGATAGAAGAAAAACATACCTACCCATACTTTCCAGTTTCCACGTGGCAGGTTAAACAGGTTCTCGGGCTCGAATATCCACACTGCCAGCGTAAGTACAATTCCAATCAAAAGGACGATAATACCCTGCGTTATCCAGGTTTGTCGGGAAACCTTCAACTGAATAAATTCGCGAAACTTAAAATCTTTTTGCAGGTAAAAATAAATGGCTAAACCGGCTACCAACGGTAAAAGGATGCTGCTTGGGTGCATTACTTTGCCGCTGACCAAGAGCAATGGAATGCCAATAAACAGCGCAATGAATTCAATCCAAATTAATATGTTTCGTGTTCCCGTTTTCATTTATCTTGAGAGTGAAAGAATGTCTTTTGGAGTTAAAATATTTTTAGGATAGCCGCGAAGAACGACATTGATCATTGCCAGTCCTATTTGTGTGGTGTTCACCACGCTGTTGGGCGCAATACCTTTGATCAGTTTTACCAGCCACATAAAATAATCGTAAACAAACTGGTATGCTTTTGTTCTGGATTTAATTCCGCGTAAAGGAATAATAAAACCCGGGCGAAACATAAATGCCTGCCGGAATCCCATTTTAAGCAGATCGTTCTCGGTTTTGCCTTTTACCCGGGCCCACATCGAGCGGCCTTTTTCACTTGAGTCAGTGCCCTCGCCGGAAACATAGGTAAAAGTCATTTTCGGATTGTTTTTGTGCAACACTTTGGCCAGTGCCATGGTATAATCGTAGGTAAATATTTTATATTCAGATTCTTTCATGCTCATGGAACTTACTCCCATGCAATGAAAACAGGCGTCGTAAGCTTTCAATTTGCCGGAAACTGCCGAGAAATCGGAAAAATCCTTATGAATGATCTCTTTCAGTTTTGAATGTTTTAGATCAACCGGGTTACGTCCGATCACCAAAACCTCTTCTACGTCGCTGTGATCGAGGCACTCCAGCAAAACACCTTTTCCAACCATTCCGGTAGCACCTGTAACAATTACTTTCATGATTCAACAGGTTTTAATTTTAAAAATACAATTTCACTTTTCGTTCCCACGCGCATCGGCGGCCCAAAAGTGCCCACTCCCTGCGAGGTGTAAATACGTGTTCCTTTGTAGTTGTGCAATCCTTTATTGTATTTGTATACCATGCCCGCCACAAAATTGAACGGAAAGAGTTGTCCGTTGTGCGTATGCCCGGCCAGGTACAAATCAATGTCGTGCTGATTGGCGTATTCCATACCATCAGGACTGTGGTGCAGCAGAACAGTAGGTTTTCCGGGAAAGATGTTCAACTGATCAAGAACCGAACGCATACTTGGTTTTTTACCAGTACCGTGTATTCCCGGATCACCGTCATCTGCCCGCATATGGTTTAGGCCAATAATCTGGATCTGATTAAAATGAGTCACCTCATTTTCTAGTACGGTAACTCCAATTTCACGAAGATTCTGTTTTACTTCTTCCGCACCGGAGTAGCCATCGTGATTTCCTTCCACAAAATAAACAGGAGCATTTAATTGTTTCAGCGGTTCCAGGCTGTTACTGTTCAGCCTGATTTTTCCATCAAAAAGATCACCGGTAATAAACACCACATCGGGATGTTGTGCATTGGTTTTAGTCACAATTTTTTGCAGCGTTTTTGGGCCCCAGAAATGTCCGATGTGAATATCCGAGAGATGCACGATACTGATTTCGCGATCCAATCCTTTCATTGGAATGTCAACTTCGCTGATTCTTCGGTACTGGGCATTAATAATTCCCGCAGTGGTAATAAAAACGGCAAGCGAAACGGCTGCAATTCCCAGCAATCGCGGTACTGATTTTACAAACAGACTAATAAGATCGACCACAGCGACCGACAATAAGAGGTACAGTAAAAATCCCATGATGATGGAAGCGGCAACATACATCATATTGGCAAAAAATCCCTGTGAGTTTGTGAAGCCTATGATTCCGGCTATCATAAATACGGTTAAAAAGCCAAAGGTGATGTAGAGGAAGCGGGTGCTTCGGACATCAAAATAAAAGGCGAACCTTTTTGAGAGGTAAACATTTGCACCGGCCAGGATTCCCAGAAAAACGACTAGAAATATTATGGGAATGAATTGTCTCATATTTGCTTTATTGATTGAAAACTAAACATTTGTTTGTTGTTTTCTTTAGTTCTCCAAACAACGTTGTATGAAATTGGTTTACGGTTTAATTGTCCGGAAAATCCATTTATTACATTACAAATTTATCAAGGTAAGACTGACTTTGTCATTTCTGCTTGATAATTTGAACAAAATATGTCCAAAATTCATTATCTTCTAAGTAAATCTAAGTCAACGATTATGGAAACTATACCGCAAAGAATTAAGCAACTTTTTATACTGGGAATATTTTTCGTGTTTGCCATTCATACCCAGGCACAGGATGGACAGGCGCTTTATCAGCAAAATTGTGCTTCGTGTCACGGTGCCGATCTGAATGGTGGTAATGCCGCCAGTTTAATCGACGGAGTTTGGCAGTTTGGTGCCGAGAACAGTTACATTTATAGAAATATAAAGTTTGGGATTCCGCATCTTGGAATGCCGTCGTATGAGGCCACACTGAGTGATGCTGAAATTGGATCGATACTGGATTACATTCGCAATTCGGAGAAAAATGTGGGTGCCGAGAAGCCGGCCCTTGTGAATGAGTACGAAACAATGGATTACGATTTGGATGTGGAAGTATTTGCCGAGGGGCTGGAAATACCGTGGGCCATCGATTTTTTGGATAAGAATACTGCGCTGATAACAGAGCGGCCGGGTAGGTTGCGAGTGGTTAAGAATGGGAAATTGCTGCCGGAAGCTGTAAAAAATACTCCCGAAGTGTTGCACCGCGGACAGGGTGGATTGCTCGACGTGGCTGTTGATCCGAATTACGACAAAAACGGCTGGGTCTATTTGGCATTCAGCCATGTTTTGAGGGATGATGGAGCAGGACGACCGGGAGCGATGACCAAGTTGGTTCGTGGAAAAATAAATAATAATACCTGGACGGATGAGCAGGTGATTTATGAAGCACCGCACGAAACGTATCGAACCACACGTCATCACTACGGTTGCCGAATTGTTTTTGATCCCGATGGCTATTTGTATTTTGCCATAGGGGAAAGAGGTTACCAGGACATGGCGCAGGATTTTACTTTGCCAAACGGAAAAGTTCACCGCATTTACCCCGATGGGAAAGTTCCGACCGACAATCCCTGGTACAATGAACAAGGAGCGATAAAGACCTTGTATTCCCTGGGGAACAGAAATATTCAGGGAATGGCTGTTCATCCGGTTACCGGAGAAGTTTGGGCAACCGAACACGGGCCAATGGGCGGCGATGAACTTAACCTGATTGAAGCCGGCAAAAATTATGGCTGGCCGGTAATTACTTACGGTCGCAATTACAACGGAACCATCATTACTGAACAGACCCATAAAGAAGGAATGGAGCAGCCGATTTATTACTGGAAACCATCGACTGCCGTTTGTGGTCTCGATTTTTACCGTGGCGATCTGTTTCCAAAGTGGAAGAACAAATTAATGGTGGGGGCTTTAAAATACGAGCAGGTGAGTTTGCTCGATATTGAAAAAGACCGGGTGATGCATGAAGAAGTTATTTTTAAAAATCAGGGTCGGGTGCGTGATGTTTCTACCGGACCTGACGGAGCCATTTATATCGTTTTGAATAACCCGGGTACAGTTGTTCGTTTAGTTCCCAAACAGTGAGGACGAGCGCATTTCAAGTTCCGGATAAATAAATTCTTCAATGGCTTCAGGGTTATTGCCAACGGCATTTTTGCCCCTGAGTTTTCGAACAGTGTGTGCCTTTAAAATACCATCTTTGGCCGGCACGATCATTTTTTTGATTTCAGCTTCGCTGCCAATCAACCAGTCATCTGCAGTATTTTCTTCCAGAATTAATGGCATGCGTGGCTCCTTTAACTTTGGATTGTTGTGGATCTCACTCATCAACCGGTTGCCTTTTGTGGTTACAATCGTAAATGAATTTACAATCTCGCCGGTCTTATCGTTGATCCATTCGTCCCATAAACCACCCAAAACTATGGGTTCGCCATCCACACGTTGAATAAAATAAGGGTATGTATTTCCATTGAAATGGTGGTGCTCGAAAAAACCATCGATGTATATGATGCAGCGTTTTGACTTCGCCGAAGTTTTAAACGAAGGTTTTTCGAAAATACTTTCGCCACGTGCATTTATGGTTTTGTTCCAAATGTCGAGTTGCTGCTCGGTATTTTTTACCCAAAAAGGAATAAGTCCCCAACTGGCTACTACCGGCATTTCAAAACTTTCGTTGGTGTATATCAGCAATTTGGGATGGTCGAAGCCAGAGACGTGAAAGAATTCATCTTCCAGAAAAGGTCGGAATTGCTCGATCAGCATTTGAATGGCTTCTTCATTTCCGTAATGACGTGCCCTTTTCAGAGCGGCTTCTACTTTGGCTTTGATATCGTAGCACATAGATATGTTGTTCTGTGTTTTAGCGAATTTCGGGAATATTGATGGAACAGCAAAATCAGATATGAACGGGTAGTTGGGATCTCAGTTTAATTCAGTACCTTGATTTCTCTCCGAAAAAGGCAAGGTTTAAGTGGAGAATACAGTCCAAAAAAATTATTCTTTGTAAGTTTGGTGCAGCTGAAAAATTCCAATCTTACAATTATGAAACCGACAACATTTTTCTTCCTGTTCATTTCGTTTTTTCTCTTTTCATGTTCGCAATACCAGGAGTCTGATAAAGAGCTGGATCCATCGTTGGTATTGTGGTACGATCAGCCGGCGCAAAGCTGGACAGAGGCTTTGCCGGTTGGTAACGGTCGATTGGGAGCGATGGTTTTTGGCGGAACCGATAATGAAACGATACAGTTTAACGAAGAAACATTGTGGACGGGTCAGCCACACGATTATTCGCACGAGGGAGCTTATAAAGTTTTGGGTAAAATGCGTCAATTACTTTGGCAGGGCAAGCAAGATGAAGCCGAAGAGTTAGGGAACGAACGCTTTATGTCGCAGCCACTCGGGCAGCTTTCCTATCAGCCATTCGGGAATATTCTGCTGAATTTCCCGGGACATGAAGAAGCAACAAATTACCAGCGAATACTGGATTTGGAAGATGCGATTACTTCGATCACTTACGAAGTAGACGATGTTAAGTACAAACGTGAAGTATTATCTTCATATCCCGATCAGGCAATACTGATAAGGATTACCGCATCGAAAACCGGGGCAATTAATTTTTCGATTGGTCTCGACTGTCCGCACGAAATGAATCAAGTCATTGTTGATGGAAATGAGCTGATTCTTACCGGGAAAGCCAACGATTATCCTGATGATAAGATCCGTGCAGGCGGTGGCTATCCACCCAGCGAGCTCACTTTTGTAGCCCGCTTAAAAGTTGAAAACGAAGGTGGTGGTTTGATTGAGGAAGATGGGAAAATCAGGATTACAAATGCAAATGCAGTAACGCTTCGCCTGGTGGCAACCACAAGCTTTGTAAATTACAACGACATCAGTGCCGATCCGGCAGAACGTTGCAAAACCTACGTTAAAAATCTGGAGGGGAAATCGTACGAACAGGTCAAAAAAGATCACATTACCGATTTTCAAAAATATTTTAAACGGGTAAACATTGATCTTGGACAATCTGAATTATCAGCAAGACCGACTAACCAGCGACTGGCAAGTTTTAATGCCGACGAAGATCCGAGTCTCGTAGCCTTGTTGTATCAATATGGTCGCTACTTGTTGATTTCATCATCGCGGCCCGGTACGCAGCCGGCTAATTTACAGGGAATTTGGAACTACCAACTCGCTCCTTCGTGGGACAGCAAATACACCATCAACATTAATGCTGAAATGAACTACTGGCCGGCCGAGATCACCAATCTTTCTGAATTGTCGGAACCACTTATTCAAATGGTGAAAGACTTGTCGGTTACCGGACAAAATGTAGCGAAAGAACATTACGATATGGATGGCTGGGTGGCTCATCACAATACCGATATCTGGCGCGGAGCAGCTCCTATCAACAATGCCAATCATGGGATATGGCCAAGCGGAGGAGCCTGGTTAAGTCAGCATTTGTGGTGGCATTATCAGTTTAACGGCGACAAGGAGTACCTCGCAAAAACGGTTTACCCGGTTTTGAAAGAAGCATCCCGGTTTTTTGCTGACTACCTGGTTCCTGATCCGAATCATTCCGAGTGGTTGATCAGCGGGCCAAGCAACAGCCCCGAAAATGGTGGACTGGTAATGGGGCCAACCATGGATCACCAGATCATCCGGGAATTGTTTGCAAATACCATCGAAGCGGCTGAAATTCTGGGTGATGATGATGAATTGATTGCCAAACTTAAAGAGAAACGAGCCAAAATTGCTCCGAACCAAATCGGACAATACGGACAATTGCAGGAATGGTTGGAAGATAAAGATGATCCGGAGAATAAACACCGGCATGTTTCGCATTTGTGGGGCTTGCATCCCGGAAGCGAAATTCACCCGATAACTACGCCGGAACTCGCAGATGCATGCAAAGTTACGCTGGCGCAGCGGGGAGATGGCGGAACCGGCTGGTCACGTGCATGGAAAATCAATTTCTGGGCGCGTTTGCTCGATGGCGATCATTCGTTCCTTATTCTGAAAAACCTGATGGTACCTTCCGTAAATCCTGAAAACGGTCACGATGAAGGGGGCTTATACAACAATCTTTTTGATGCGCATCCGCCCTTCCAGATTGATGGAAATTTTGGAGCTACTTCTGGGATTACCGAAATGTTGCTGCAATCGCATCTTCGTGATGAGGAAGGCAATTTTTACCAGGATATACTACCGGCACTTCCTTCCGCCATTTCAAATGGGAAAATTTCAGTAATTAAAGGTCGGGGTGGTTTTGAGTTTGATATTGCCTGGGAAAATGGAGAACTGACATCATTAACCGTAAAGTCACTGCTGGGTAATCCCTTGAATTTAAGGTATAACGGAGGACTCATATCGCAGGAAACAACAAAAGGCGAGAGTTATACTTTTAATTCTGATCAGCTAAGCGAATAAATGAAGATAAACGGAAAACATTATCACACCATTTGGCTGAAGGAAAACGATCCAACTGTGTTTCAGGTCATCGACCAGCGAAAGCTTCCTTTTCAGTTTGAGATTTATGACATGAAAACGGTCGAGGATGTTTTTTTTGTCATTCGCGAAATGGTGGTTCGTGGTGCGCCACTAATCGGGGTGACCGCCGCTTATGGGATGTACCTGGCTTTACTGGAATTTCAATCCGGAAATAGGAAGGAATTTCTTTCTGAAAAAGCCAATTACTTAAAATCCTCGCGGCCAACAGCGGTGAATCTGGCTTTTGCGGTTGATGAGATGTTGAACTATATTCTGGGAAACATTGAAGATTCTGATCTGCATGATAAAGCCCTTTATAAAGCCCACGCATTGAAACAGTCGGAAATCGATTTTGGAGACAAGATCGGGGAATCAGGTCTTAAAATTATCGAAGAAATTTATCACAAAAAGGGTGATACAGTTAATATTCTCACCCACTGCAATGCGGGTTGGCTCGCTTGCATCGACTGGGGTACGGCAACAGCGCCCATTTATAAAGCTCATTTAAAAGGAGTTCCTGTGCACGTGTGGGTGGATGAAACCCGGCCAAGAAACCAGGGTGCCCGGCTAACCGCTTATGAATTGGGCGAGGAAGGTGTTCCGCATACCGTGATCCCCGACAATACCGGCGGACATTTAATGCAGCACGGAATGGTGGATATGGTAATTGTTGGCAGCGACCGAACCACTGTTACTGGCGATGTGGCCAATAAAATAGGAACTTATCTGAAAGCACTGGCAGCACGGGATAATGACATTCCTTTTTATGCAGCACTACCATCTTCAACCATCGATTGGGAAATGGAAGATGGAATAAACGAAATTCCGATTGAACAGCGTAACGCTGATGAAGTAGCCAAAATAGAAGGCTGGGACGGAAAACAAATTCAATCCGTTCAACTTATCCCTGAAAAAAGTCCAGTAGCCAACTATGGTTTCGATGTATCTCCCGCACGGCTGGTAACAGGATTGATCACCGAACGCGGAGTGTGCAAGGCCGACAAAAAAAGTATTCTAAAACTATTTCCTGAAAAACAAAAATGATAAAGATTGCAATTATCGGTGGCTCCGGTCTGGAAGATCCGGCCATACTGAAAGAACCAAAAGATGTAGCTGTTGAAACGCCTTATGGTCATCCATCTTCGAGTTTTAAATGCGGCAAAATTGGTGGTGTAGAAGTGGCCATTTTATCCCGCCACGATCGCGATCATTCCATTCCGCCAACGCAGGTGAACAACCGGGCCAATATCTGGGCGATAAAAGAATTAGGTTGTACGCACATTATTGTAACAACAGCCTGTGGTAGCCTTCGCGAAGAAATCGACCGCGGACATCTTGTTATCCTCGATCAGTTCATCGATTTTACACGCCACCGCGATGTTACCTTTCACAGTAAATTCGAAAATGGCGATTTGAATCATACGCCGATGGCCGACCCTTTTGATGGAGAGCTGCGAAAAACACTTATTCAAAAAGCTCAAGAGCTGAAACTTCCTTTCCATGAAAAGGGAACGGTTGTTACTATCGAAGGACCCCGGTTTTCAACCCGGGCCGAATCGAATATGTTTCGCATTCTGGGTGCCGATGTGATTAACATGTCAACCGCACCTGAATGTATTCTGGCCAACGAAATAGGAATTCCGTATGCCGCAATAGCCTTAAGTACCGATTACGATTGTTGGAAAACCGATGAGGAGCCCGTTACCTGGGAAGAAGTACTCAAGGTATTCAACCGGAATGTGGAAAATGTAATTCGGCTGTTGCTGGAAACGATAAAAGATTTCGAATAAAAGTGCTGCTGAACATTACCAGTTAAGGTTTTTTGGCACAGCATTTGTTTCTGAAACTAAAAATGCTTCAAAGCCAAGAAAGCAAGTTCATAACCGTTCAGTTAGTACTATTATAAAACCATCCAACAATTTGTTGGAGAACAGTTTCCGGCGGCGTCTTAACAGGTGCCGCTTTTTTTTATCTCAATTTTGATTTTACGGGATGCTATCCTTCGTATTTAAACGATACCTTGAGTTTAACACGGTAAGCTTCAACTTTGCCGTTGTTCAAATGCATATCCATCTGACAAACTTCGGCAATTCTTAGGTCACGTAATGATTTTGAGGCCAGTGTGATGGCACTCTCTGCGGCTTTTTCCCACGAAACCGGGCTGCTTCCTACAAGCTCTACAATTTTATAAACGCTGTCTGGCATAACTTTAATTTTTTGGTTAATAAATCTGAAGTTGAATAAGTGTATGCGTTTACGTGAGATATAGCGAAATGTTGTAGATTTTAAAGGATTTCGAGAATAAGAATTTCCCGGTCAAAAAAGCAACCCAATAAATCCTTAGGAAATACTAAACCAAAGCCAGCCTGCCTAATACAACAAAAGAGGCCAGGATAAAAAGCGCAATGTTGGTGATCAGTTCCTGTTTTTCGCCCCGGTTAAAATTGGTGATGGCGGCAAAGATCATTAGAATAGCCAAGCCGGTTGCTGAAAGTGGAATGACAAGATCATGAATGGGGTATAATCCGGGGAAAAACAATCCAAAACCGCCAATGGTTTCAAGGATTCCTATAGCCCTTACTTTTTTCGGATCGTGTTCATTAACCCAGTCCATGGCTTTTCGGAGCGTGGGCATAGGGACAACCGCTTTTGCGAGTCCAACGGTAATAAATAAGGCTGCTAAAAATATTTGAATGATCCAAAGTAGAATGTTCATAGAATTACTAAATTAGGTTGCCAGCTTGCGCTGTTTTACATCTTTAATACACCATTTATTAAGGCTATGTCATTAAACGAGTTATTACATAAACGTCAAAGTGTGCGAAAATATTTGCCACAGGTTGTAGAAAAAGAAAAGATTATGAAAATTCTGGAGGCTGTTCATCTGGCACCTTCGGCTTGTAATTCGCAACCCTGGAAAATTGTTATAGTTGACGATCCTGATCTAAAGCACGAGGTGGCCAAAGCAACATACAGTAAAAGTGTTTCATTCAATAAATTTGTTGAAGAAGCTCCGGTAATTGCAGTGCTGGTCATCGAAAAGGCACGGTTGATCACCCGTATTGGCGGCACGATAAAAAATCAGGAATACCCGCAGTACGACATTGGTATCGCGGCAGAACATTTCTGTTTGAAGGCTACCGAACTGGGATTGGGGACCTGCATTCTCGGATGGTTCGATGAAAAGAAAATTCAGCACTTATTAAATATTCCTTCGAAACGCAAAATAGGATTACTGATTACTTTGGGTTACGCGCCCGAAGATTACAAATTGCGCCGTAAAATTCGAAAGCCTATCGAACAGATTTACAGTTTCAACGCCTACTCCTGAAGTTTACTTTTCCAGCACCCAGTATCCCGATCCCGGATTTTTATCCAGCATGTCTTGTTTTGCTGCGAGAGCTTCTTCTTCAGTTTTGAATGTACCAATTCCTACTATGTAAAAACTACCATATTTGCCTAAATGGAAAGGCTCGTAACCTTTAGCTTTTAACTCCTGAAGATAGGTTTCCGCATTTTCCTCCTCTTTGAAACTACCACCGATCAGGTAGAATTTTGGTCCACTTTCCTCAAGAGCAACTTCGGCTTCCGCAAATTCTTCTGTCACAGAAACTGTTTCAGTGTCTTCAGCTACAACAGAGTCCTGAATTGTAGTGTCAATTGTTGCAACAGGTTCAGGTTTTTCTTCCGGGACATTTGAGATTATTTGTTTCTGAACGGGAGGACCGGATTTTTTGTCTTTAATCAGAATAAACACCGAAACTGCGATCAGTGGAATCAGGATGACCAGCAACCATATCCAACCACCTTTTCGCTTTTTCTCTTCTTTTTCCTCAACGGTTTTTTCTTCTATTGGCGGAACAACTGCCGCTGCCGATTCTTCTTCCTCTTTTTCTTCCTCATTCTCTTCAGGAGCTTCATCCTGAACAACTTCTTCTACGTCGGATTGTGGTTCTTCCTGCTCCTCTGACGGTTCTGAAGTTTCTTCTTCCGGCTGGTTTTCTTCGAGTTCCGACTCTTCATTTATAGGTTCAGCAGGAGGGATAACAGGAGGCACTTCTTCCGTTGGTTCATTTTCCACAATGTCTTCTTCCAGGGATTCTTCAGTCTCCGTTTCCTTTAAGGAAGTAGCTTCCAGCCCAAACGATTCGAGCGAATGACGTTTGTCGGAAAGCGATTCGAAAACAAGTTCGTTTTTTTCGTTGTGATAAAGCGTACCCAGTTCTATCAGCTCAACTTTTTCTCCCTTATCAAGCTGATACAACATGTTGTCGCGTTCTTTCTCAATTTTCTGAAGTGCTTCGAAATGCGAACTTCGTGTAGCCTCAGCCACATAACCAACCAGTAGTCCGTCGTTGTTTTTAATTTGCGGATTAAATACCAGGCGCGATGAGGGCGGTTTTATTTCATCACTTTCATTGTCCACTTCAGCCGGTTGATATTCTGAAATAAATGCCCCAAATCCGGGAACGATCACCATGTCGTGATCCTGCAAAAGTTGTTGGATGTAGCTGTCTAATTTCACGATGTGCGAATTTTGCCGTAAAATTAAAAAAAATCGCCATTATGGATTTTGTAAATTAATTTATTGAAAATCGATCGCTTACAAAAGTTCGTCATAGGAGGTTCACAAGGTATTTTTATACTTTTGAGGCTTAAACCAAAAAACAATGGCAAACAAAATTTTAGTTACAGGCGGAACCGGATACATTGGTTCGCACACAGTGGTTGAATTACAGGAATCGGGTTACGATGTAATTGTTGTCGACGATCTTTCCAATTCAAGTATCGATGTATTGGATAACATCGAAAAAATATTAGGCATAAAACCGGCCTTCGAACAGTTCGATCTTGCTGATTCTGCAAAAACCGACGATTTTTTTAGCCGGAATTCCGATATTGATGCGATCATTCATTTTGCGGCTTCGAAAGCTGTTGGCGAGTCGGTAGAAAAACCATTGCTGTATTACCGGAATAATCTGGTTTCTCTGATGAATCTGCTCGATTGTCAACTAAAATATAATGTAGCAAACATTGTTTTTTCGTCGTCCTGTACGGTTTACGGACAGCCTGATGTTTTGCCGGTTACTGAAAAAACACCACGTAAAGATGCTGAGTCGCCCTATGGTAATACGAAACGAGTGAATGAAGATATTCTGAGTGACTCCATTTCCGCTTATCCGCAATTAAAAGGAATAGCCTTGCGCTATTTTAATCCGATAGGGGCGCATCCGAGTGCTTTGATTGGTGAGTTGCCATTGGGCGTTCCGCAAAACCTGGTACCGTTTATTACCCAAACAGCTGCGGGTTTGCGCGACGAGTTAAAAGTTTTTGGCGACGATTACGATACCGTGGATGGTTCAGCTGTTCGCGATTACATTAATGTGGTCGACCTGGCCAAAGCTCACGTGGTGGCTATTGAACGTTTACTTGGCGGCAAAAACAAAAAGAACTACGAGATTTTTAACCTGGGAACCGGAACCGGTTTGTCAGTACTGGAAATAGTAAATGGTTTCGAAAAGGCAACGGGAGTAAAACTGAATTATAAAATTGTAGGACGTCGTGCCGGTGATATTGAGAAAATTTGGGCCGACACTACTTTTGCCAACGAAGAGCTGGGCTGGAAAGCTGAAAAAGGAACAGAAGAAACTTTGCTTTCGGCCTGGAATTGGGAAAAAAGAGTACGCGGCATTCAATAATAACTTTAATGGTTTTTCGTTGATTATGAAAACCATAATTAATGTTACGTTTCTTAAGCCTCATCATATGCCTTAGTTCTTTGTATGGTTATTCTCAAGAATCCAAAACATACCTTTCTTTTGAAGGAGGGGGAACAGGAATTGTAGCATCCGCTAATATTGCAAAGACGGTTTTTACGCATGAACGATTCAAGATTATTCTTCAAGGGGGATTAGGATGGATCCCAAAATTAGCTCAGTCTTCCTGGCCTTTCAATTTACCGATCCAAGCAACGGCCAATTTTGGGAAGCATATGTTTTTTATTGAAGCTGGAGCAGGATCCACTTTTATTTTTAAGAGTAAGATCGAGAACCCCATTACTGGAATGCAAAAGTCAGAATTATACTTGTCTCCTATTGTTGGATTTAGATACGAATCAGAAAAATGGTTTGGACGACTGTATATTGGTCCTTTGTTTAACGTTACGGGCCCTCATTTATACGATGATGTTACTTCTGATTTTATTAACTTTGGCATCGCAGTTGGAACTCGTTTGAATTGAAATAATTTTTGAAAGAAATAATAATGAAGACAATACTGATAACAGGAGGAGCAGGTTTTATTGGTTCGCATGTGGTTCGCTTATTTGTAAATAAGTATCCTGACTATAAAATCGTCAACCTCGACAAACTCACTTATGCCGGTAATCTGGCCAACCTGAAGGATGTGGAAGACAAGCCCAATTACGAATTTGTAAAAGGCGATATTGTCGATTCCGACTTTATTCTGAAGCTATTCAAAGAGAAGCAGTTTGACGGGGTGATCCACCTGGCTGCCGAGTCACATGTCGACCGGTCCATTTCCAATCCAACCGAGTTTGTGTTCACCAATGTAATTGGCACAGTTAACCTGCTGAATGCGGCAAAACACATGTGGAAGGACAATTTTAATGACAAGCGTTTTTACCATATTTCAACCGATGAAGTGTATGGCTCTTTAGGGGAAGAAGGAATGTTTACCGAAGAGACCTCGTACGATCCGCACAGTCCGTATTCGGCATCAAAGGCAAGTTCCGACCACTTTGTGCGTGCCTATAACGATACCTTTGGCGTACCAACGGTAATTTCAAATTGTTCGAATAATTACGGTTCGTATCAGTTTCCCGAAAAGTTGATTCCGCTCTTCATTCATAATATTAGAAACAACAAGCCGCTACCGGTGTACGGAAAAGGCGAAAATGTTCGCGACTGGTTGTGGGTGGTTGACCATGCCTGTGCCATCGATGTAATTTTCCACAAAGGTAAAATTGGCGAAACATACAATATTGGCGGTTTTAACGAGTGGACCAACATCGATCTGATTCGTGTGATGTGTGGAAAAATGGATGAAAAGCTGGGTCGTCCGGAAGGTGAATCGGAAAAGCTGATCACTTTTGTAAAAGACCGCGCCGGCCACGATTTGCGTTATGCCATTGATGCCACAAAAATCAAAAATGAACTGGGCTGGGAACCCTCGCTACAGTTCGAGGAAGGCATAGAAAAGACCATCGACTGGTACCTCGAAAATACCGAGTGGCTCGAAAATGTAACTTCGGGCGATTACCAAAAATATTACGAAGAACAATACGTAAAAAGATAAGCCAATAGCGAATTTGAGAAAGAAACCGTTCTTTTTTAAAGAGAACGGTTTCTTTTTGTCCAGAATTAATGTGTCAAAGATTTCAGAAACAGAAATTTATACTATCTTTGCGCGACATTTTAAAAACAATAAAAGTAGAGTTATGCCAGTAAAAATGAGACTCGCGCGACACGGTCGCAAACGCTACGCATACTACCACATTGTAGTAGCTGATAGCAGGGCGCCACGGGATGGCAGGTACATTGAGCGGATTGGCACTTATAATCCGAACTCTGATCCTGCTACTATTGATCTCGATTTTGACAAAGCTTACGATTGGCTGGTTAAAGGCGCACAACCTACCGACACCGTACGGGCAATTTTGTCGTACAAAGGTGTATTGTACAAAAAACACCTGATGGGTGGAGTGAAAAAAGGAGCTTTCGATGAAGCCGAAGCTGAAAAACGTTTGGAGAGTTGGATTGCTGAAAAAGAAGCAAAAATCCAGGCAAAAATTGATCGCCTGAAAGGTGAAGCAGATGCCGAAACTCAAAAACAATTGGATGCTGAGAAGAAAATCAACGAAGAAAGAGCTGCTGCAATCGCTGCAAGAAATGCAGAACTAGCTGCCGAAGCCGAAGCTGAAACTGCCGAGGACGAAGCAGAAGAAGCTGCTGAAGAAGTAACTGAAGAACCTGTTGCAGAAGCAACAGAAGAAACTGCTACAGAAGCAAGCGAAGAAGTTGCAGCCGAAGCTGAAGTTGAAGAGAAGGAAGAAGTTGCTAAAGAGGAAGAAAAGCCAGCTGAAGAACCTGCTGCAAAAGCAGAAGAGCCGGCTAAAGCAGAAGAAGCAACAAAAGAAGAAGCTCCTGAAAAGGGAAAAGGTGCGGAATCTTAAGAAAGAAATCACATCTTATTATAAAGAACCACTTGCCGGAAGGCAGGTGGTTTTTTTTATAAATGTTTATTTGTGAAATAAAATTTTTCCCCTCCCTCTACTTCTACCCACTCTCATTTGAAGGGGAACAAAAGGGGATGATGTGATTACATAACTTTTAAAAACGTATTTTTGATATATGGAAACAATACCAAAAAGTGATTGCGAAAAAATCGGATTCTTCCGAAAAACCCATGGAGTACATGGCGAAGTGGTACTCGAATATGAAGAACATTACGAATACTCAGTGGAAGAAGCCGAACGTTTTTTTGTTGAGCTCGATGGTTTGTTGGTTCCATTTTTTATTCAAGATGAAGGTCTGCGTTTTCGCTCAGCGAAGTCGGTTATTGTAAATTTCGAGGAAGTAAAAACGGAGGCTTATGCTAAACGCCTGATCGGGCAATCGGCCTGGTTGTATAAAACTGAAATTGTTGATGAGCCTGAAGAACACACTGCTACGTTGCTGGGCTATACCCTGATCGACGAGCAACGTGGAGTGATTGGACCTATAGAGGAAATGGATGATTTTGCCGGGAACATTGTGTTCAATGTTAATTTTAGAGGACAGGAGCTGTTGGTTCCCTATAATGAAGAAATGCTAGTGGAACTGGATGAAGGAAGAAAAGAAATTACTTTAAAACTTCCCGATGGTTTAATTGAGGGTTAATTCAGGTTCGTACTTCCTAAATTTTGCTTTCCACTCAGACGGAATTGATTTCGAGAATTTTTCTTTCATATTATAACACACCATAACCGTGTTACAGGTACATCCCGGTTCCTGTTTGCCATTCTTAAAAAGCTGCTGGGTCATTACAAGACTTTTTTCGCCTACCGACGAAATGTGTGTCTCCACCTCAATCTGATCATTCAAAAAAGTGGGCTCCATAAACTCAACTTTTACCGAAGCAATGATTAATCCTTCGTTGTCCCAACTTATCAAATTTCCCAAAACCTGGTCGAAATATTCCAATCGTGCCAAATCAAAAAATTCCTGGTACTTGGCATTGTAAACATGTCCCATCAAATCAATGTCGTTAAACCGGATCTGAACCGACATTCTGTGTTTTGCATTCATGCAGAAGTGATAAAGTGATAGGCAAATGTGCTAATTTTTTTCTGAACCGTGCAACTTTTCGCCGGTTTGCACGTCCTTAAAAGAGTAAAATTAAAACGCAATAAAGTCCTTCGGTGGATATCAAAATCGAAATTGTAAAATCATAAATAGTAAAAACCATGAAATTCAGATTATTGGCAATGGCCCTGCTTCTTGCGGGTCTTTTCACTTATAGTAACTCGATGGCAGAGGATCAAGACCGCGATGTCTCTACTTTTTCAGAGATTTCTTTACGGGTATCCGGAAAAGTATACCTGGAACAGGGAGAGCCGCAAAGCGTTCGTGTTGTGGCCAAGGAGTCAACACTCGAAGATTTGATTACCGAAGTTCGGGGAAGCGAACTTATCATTCGTTTTCCGAACAAAACTATTTTTCAGCGAAATTTTAATCCCGGCAAAATCGAGATTTATATTACGGTTCCCGAGGTTGATGCACTTTCAATTTCCGGTTCGGGCGATATTATGGCCAACGAGCTTGAATCTCGAATTCTGAATCTGGCAGTAAGTGGCAGTGGGAATATTGAAATTGATGAACTGGATTCAAAAAAAGTAAAAGGAACGATCTCAGGATCGGGCAACATTAAACTGGATGATGGTGGCGTTGCAGAAGAGATAACCGTTGCCATTTCGGGTTCGGGTAATTTCGATGCTGAAGGTTTTGAGGCGGATGCAGTAAATGTTACCACTTCTGGGTCCGGTAATTGTAAGGTGAGTTCAAACGGATCGATCAAGGCAAGAATTGCCGGTTCGGGAAGTATATACTATAAAGGTAATGCCAGTATTGATGCCTCGGTGGCCGGTTCGGGAAAAGTGAAGAAAATGTGAGATAGACATATTGTTTCAACGAAAAGCCATTGTTCAAACAATGGCTTTTTTTATTGTAGAAAATCGCATAAATTGAAGCTGATAATTAGCTGTTTAATTAAAGTTTTAGATTATGAAATTACTCAAAGAATTTAAGGCCTTTATTATGAAAGGCAATGTGCTTGATCTGGCAGTTGCAGTGATTATTGCTACAGCATTCAAGGCGATAGTTACTTCTTTTGTAAAAGATGTTTTGATGCCACCAATAGGAATGTTCCTAGGGGGAGTAGATTTTACCGAACTAAAAATAATATTGAAAGAAGGCAGCGAAGCTGTTATGAATGGCGATCAGGTTGTGACTCCTGCCATTTCAGAGGTGGCGATAAGCTACGGATTATGGATCAATACGATCATCGATTTCATCATTATTGCCTTTGCAGTTTTCATTATTATTAAAGCTTACAATAAAACTAAAAAGAAAGAGGAAGAAGTACCGGCAGCTCCACCGGCACCTTCAAACGAAGAGGTATTACTTACTGAAATTCGTGATCTTTTAAAAGAAAAGAATTAAACAAAAGAAGCTGCTTACTTGTGTAAGCAGCTTCTTCATTTTCTGATAATATCGATTTGTCCTCCTGGCCCCAGTTTTATAATACTCGATGGCGTTGCCGGTGCGGTATCGTCCTGCCGGTACTCTACAATGTAATCAACAGAACTTTTAATGTATTCCGAAATTTCATCGAAAAAAGCGGGTGATTTTTCGCCACTGACATTGGCTGATGTGGAAACCAGCGGCCTGCGTAAACGCTCCAGAAGCTTACCGGTAAATTCCTCTTTTGTAAATCGAATACCGATACTTCCGTCTTCGGCGATCAGGTTTTTAGCCAGGTTCTTTGCTCCCGGATAAATAACGGTCAAAGGTGTGGTGGAAATTTCCACCAGATCCCACGCTACTTCAGGCACTTCGTCGACATAACGATCGAGCAAAGCCGGATTTTCCATCAGCACCAGCATGCTTTTTGAATCTTCGCGTTTTTTAATCTCGTAAATGCGCTTTACGGCTTCCTCGTTTGTAGCGTCACATCCAATTCCCCAAATGGTATCGGTAGGATATAGGATTACGCCACCTCCTTTCAAAACTTCCAGTGCTTTTTTTATATCGTCGTACATGGTTTATCCGATAATTTCGTTGTACAGTTTCAACAGTCTTTCTGCGTATTTCTGTGGCTGAAATTCCAGCGCCCTTTCATTTCCTTTCGTGATCAATTCAATTCTGAAGGTTTCGTCATTCAATATTTTCGAGATCTGTTTTCCCAGTTCTTCCACATCGTCGGGCGAGCAGAGAATTGCAGCATCGCCGGCAGTTTCGGGCAGGCACGAAGCATTAGAAGTGATCACCGGACATTCGCAGGCCATGGCTTCGATCACCGGCAATCCAAAACCTTCGAAAACCGATATATACACCGACAGCTCTGCAAGTTGGTAAATTCCGGCAAGGTCCTTCTCAGGAATATTTTTCAGAAAAATCACTTTATCTTTTATTCCTTTTTCGGCGAGGTATTTATGAATGTCGTTGCAATACGAAGTTGGATTACCGACCAACACAAGCGGTATATCCAGTCCTTCGGATTCCATTGCCTGAAGTATAGATAACTGGTTTTTACGTTCTTCAATCGTCCCGACAGCCAGAATAAATTTTTCGGGCAACTTGTATTTTGCTTTTACTTTTTCGGTTTCGGCAGGTTCAAAAAATAAAGGCGAGATGGACTGGTGAAGAATTTGAATCTTGTCGGGTGCAGTACCGATGTATTTAATAATATCGGCCTTGGTCTGTTCGCTAATGGCGATGACTTTGGTAGCTGACTTGCAGGCATACTTCACTTTCTCGAAATAAAGCTTCCGGTCGATGTATTTATAAAACTCCGGATATCTAATAAAGATCAGGTCGTGAATGGTCACCACCGACGGAACTTTGGTTTTGTGAATTCCGTTGGGCAGTTCGTTGCTCATTCCATGGAAAAGGTCGAGCTGATGCTCTTCCAGCTCCTGGCTCAAATGATACGATCGCCACAACGATTTTTTGATTTTCGACGTTGAATCAGGGGGTGCTATAATCTCAAAAGCTTCCTGATTATTCAGCATATTCGCTTTTACATCAGGAGTGAACAGGAAGTATTGGTTTTCAGGAAAAAATTTCTGAAGTGCATTCAATGCATTCCTGGCATAATTTCCCAATCCCGAAGTATTTAAGAAAGCTCTTTTTGCGTCGTATCCAAGTTTCATTTTATCGAAATTCAGTTCCCCTAAAATAACAAAAAAGGCCGGCTAAAATTGCCCGGCCTCTGTATTTTTGACTGTCGTTTATTTACGCTTTAAAATCTTTCAGCCCGTCGAAGTCGAGTGTAGCAAAATAATCTTCAACCGTTTCGGCCCGACGAATTTGGGCGATCTCGCCGTTTTCCCGCAACAATATCTCAACCGATTTTAATTTTCCGTTGTAATTAAAACCCATAGAGTGCCCGTGCGCACCTGTATCGTGGATCACTACAATATCATCCGATTCCAGTTTTGGCAGCATGCGATCGATGGCAAATTTATCGTTGTTCTCGCACAACGAGCCGGTAACGTCGTATTTGTACTCCGCTTTTTCGTTTTCTTTTCCCGGAACTGAAATGTGGTGATAAGCTCCGTATAGTGCAGGCCGCATGAGGTTGACCATACAGGCATCGAGCCCGGCAAACGATTTATAGGTTTCTTTGATGTGGCGCACTTTTGTTACCAAATATCCGTAGGGTCCGGTAATTGCACGTCCCAGTTCGAAAAATAATTTAAGCGGTTTCAGTCCGTTACCGATTATAATTTCGTCGTATACTTTTTTAACCCCTGCACTTACATATTCCAGGTCAACCGCTTTTTCGCCCGGACGATAAGGAATACCAACTCCGCCACCCAGGTTGGCAAATTCAATCTCAATACCGGTTTTCTGGTGAACCTCGAGCACGAGTTTAAACAGCAACTCGGCAGTTTCGATAAAGTAGTCGTTATCCAGTTCATTGGAAGCTACCATGGTGTGAATACCAAAATGTTTAACGCCTTTATCTTTCAGCATTTGGTAGCCTTCAAGCACCTGCTTGTGGGTAAATCCGTATTTGGCTTCTTCCGGATGCCCGATGATCAGGTTCCCGGCTTTCAGGTCGCCCGGGTTGTAACGCATGCATATTTTCTCGGGCAGTCCAACGTGTTTTTCCACATAATCGATGTGTGAAATATCGTCGAGATTGATAATTGCACCCATTTCTTTGGCCATCTGAAACTCGTAGGCCGGCGTATCGTTCGAAGTGAGTATGATCTCGTCGCCGCTCATTCCAACACGTTTTGCCAACTCCAATTCAGCTACCGAGCTACAGTCAATCCCAAAACCTTCCTCCTTTAGAATTTTCATCAAATACGGATTCGGCGCGGCTTTAATCGCATAATATTCCTTAAAACCTTCGTTCCACGAAAAGGCCTTGATAAAACGTCGTGCATTTTCGCGAATGGCCTTCTCGTCGTATATATGAAAAGGTGTCGGAAATTTTTCAATAATCGTTTCTAACTGTTCTTTGCTAAACGGTAGTTTTTTGTCTGCCATGTTTTGTCGTATTATAAGGAGTACAAAAGTAATCTTTCTGCTTAATTTTAATAGAATCAGTCTAAATAAACCTGTATTTTCGAATCGAAGATTTAACCACTCGTTTACATTCTACACAAATATATCAAAAGCATAATGCAGTTCCGGGAAGTACCGGTTGTTGTTCATCGATTCTAACCGGAGTATCAAAACGAAAAAAATCTGTCACCAAATCATACTTCGTGCGTCACATAGTAAAAGTAAACAGGAATATATCAGAAAGATGAATGGTTTAAAATACTTGAAATCGGAATTAAGATACTGTTTACTTGTTAAAAACAGTAGTTCATCGAAAAAATAACACAGAACATCCTGATTTTTAACAAATTTATACTGAAAACCTGAATCGGTCAGGAAACGAAAACAAAAACAAAAAACAATACTTTAAACAAGTTCAAGCCATGATTAATCTTAAAAATGTTCACAAATCGTATGTTACGGGCCACAATTCGCTCCATGTTCTTAAAGGTATCGACCTCGATATTGAACAGGGTGAATTTGTGTCGATCATGGGATCGTCAGGATCGGGGAAATCTACACTTCTGAATATACTTGGTATCCTGGATAACTACGACGAAGGCTCGTATCATTTAAACGGATCGCTGGTCAAAGAAATGTCGGAGAAAAAAGCTGCTCAACTTCGAAACGAGTTGGTTGGTTTTGTTTTTCAGTCATTCAACCTTATTTCGTTTAAAAATGCCATGGAAAATGTGGCGCTTCCACTTTACTATCAGGGTGTTGCACGTAAAAAGCGCAATAAAATCGCCATGGAATACCTCGAAAAAGTAGGATTGCTGGAATGGGCGACTCACCTTCCGAGCGAAATGTCGGGCGGACAGAAACAACGCGTTGCCATTGCCCGTTCACTCATTTCGCAACCCAAAATTATTCTTGCCGACGAGCCAACCGGAGCGCTCGATACCAGCACTTCGTATGAAGTTATGGAAATTCTGAAGGAAATCAACAACGACGGAATTACGATAATACTGGTAACACACGAACATGATATTGCTGCCATGACGCAGAAGATTGTGCGCCTGAAAGACGGCAAAATTGATGAGGTCATCAAAAATGGCGAACTCAAGCATTTTCAGCATCAATACGCAAAAGAGCTGGAAACAGCGTAATCTCAGTCTCTGCGCTCAGTTTACGGGTACGTTCAACCTTGAACTCTGAACTATAAACTAAAAACAATGTTCGACATAGATAAATGGCAAGAGATCTTTGCCACCATCAAAAAAAATAAAATGAGGACCTTCCTCACTGGCTTCAGTGTTGCCTGGGGAATTTTTATGCTGATGATCCTTTTAGGTGCCGGAAATGGCCTGAGCAATGGAGTTTCGCAAAATTTTATGCGCGATGCCATTAACGCCATGTGGCTGTGGGGAGGCCGAACCAGTATACCTTATCATGGTTTACAGGAAGGCCGCGAGATCCGATTTACCAATGCCGATTACGATATTTTAAAAGACCTGGAAGGAATTGAATATACTTCAGGCCGCTACTACATTGGCGGAAACCAGTTTTCGTATGGAAATGAATACGGAGAATATACCGCTATTACCTGTCACCCGGATTTGAAAGAAGTAGAGTCGATCGATGTTATTGAAGGTCGTTTTATCAACCAGGTCGACATCAATCAGACCCGCAAATCGGTGGTACTTGGAAAAGACATTTATGATGCATTGTTCAAAGAAAAAGATGCCATTGGCGAATACGTTCGCGTAAATAATATTCCGTTCAAAGTAGTTGGTATTTGCACAGAAGGTGGTGGTACGCGTCATCGAAATGCTTACATTCCGGTTACCACTGGTCAGAAAGTATTCAACGGTTCGAACCGCCTGCACAATTTTGCACTTACCATCAATGCCGAAACACTCGAAGAAAGCCAGGCCATTGAAACCCGGGTAAGAAATACCATGGCGCGTAAACATAAATTCGATCCTGATGATGAATCAGCAATGGGATCGTACAACAAACTGGAAGATGTCATCCAAACCATGAAGCTTTTTCAGGCCATCGACATATTTATATGGATCATTGGAATAGGGACTTTAATAGCCGGAGTTGTGGGAGTCAGCAACATCATGTTGATCGTGGTAAAAGAACGTACCAAAGAAATTGGTATTCGCAAAGCCATTGGCGCCAGTCCGCGTTCGGTCATCGGACTTATTCTTCTTGAATCGATACTGATAACCACGGTGGCCGGTTACATAGGACTGGTGTTGGGTACCGGACTGATGGAACTCATCAGCTTGTTTGTGGAAAAACAATACGAAATGCAGGCCGCAACAAACGGAGGAAACGGCGAAACCTTGTTCCTGAATCCAACAGTTGACCTGGGAATTGCTATGACAGCGACTTTGGTATTGGTGGTTGCCGGTGCCATTGCCGGTTACATACCCGCCAAACGTGCGGCTCGAATAAAACCAATTGTAGCATTGCGCGATGAGTAACGATGACACTTTGAACTTTAAACTCTGAACTAAGATGTTTGATTTAGACCTTTGGAAAGAAATATTAAGTGCCTTAAAGAAAAACCGGATGCGTAGTTTTATGACCGCTTTCGGAGTATTCTGGGGAATATTCATGCTCATTCTTATGTCGGGGGCTGGGAAAGCTCTGGAAAATGGAGTTATGGATGGAATTAGTGCCTTTGCTTCCA
The DNA here is from genome assembly GCF_037646455.1 of Maribellus mangrovi. Lineage (NCBI taxonomy): Bacteria > Pseudomonadati > Bacteroidota > Bacteroidia > Marinilabiliales > Prolixibacteraceae > Maribellus > Maribellus mangrovi. The sequence goes on from NZ_JBBIXN010000001.1 coordinate 2,010,015, forward strand.
ATTCGGCATTTTTCTGGACCGAGCGCACCGGTAAACCGTATAAAGGTTTTCAACGCGGACGGAACTGGATCTATTCCAATACCGATATTCAATACATAAAAACAAACGTAAGCGACATTGAATACCTTTCACCCCGTTTGTTCGGGCCCAATGCCAATTCGGGCGATAATACCATTCGAGGTGAAAAAACCGGTGCATTCAATATTTATGGCGATTATCCCGAATTCTTTAAAATCGATCCATGGACACCTCTGCAAGGACGACTGATCAATGATATTGACATCATGCAAAATCGCAAAGTGATAAATATTGGCGAACGCGTGGTTGAGGTGATGTTTGACGAAGGAGAAGATCCGATAGGTCAATACCTGAAAGTTAACGGAGTGTATTACCAGGTTGTTGGAGTAATAAAAGGTGAAACCCGTGTGAATATTGGCGGAGGGAGAAAACCGGAAACCATCATCATGCCTTTTACTACCATGCAGAAAACTTACAATTATGGCGATGACGTCCATTTTTTCTCGGTCACTTCAAAGCCAGGTGTGCCGGTTAGCCGACTGGAATCGCGTTTAAAAGAATTGCTTAAAAAGCGCCACAGCATTGCGCCCGACGATATGCAGGCAGTAGGATCTTTTAATATTGAAGTGGAGTGGAAAAAATACATGGGATTGTTCACCGGGATACAGGTGCTTACCTGGATCGTGGGAATAGGTACGCTTCTGGCGGGAGTTATCGGTGTAAGCAATATCATGCTGGTGATCATCAAAGAACGTACGCAGGAAATTGGCATCCAGCGCGCCATTGGAGCAACACCCGGGAAAGTGATTTTACACATCGTTGCTGAAAGTGTATTCCTAACTGTAATGGCAGGTTATATAGGCCTTGCTTTGGGAGTCGGCTTACTGGAGCTGATGAATATGGCACTTGAAGCCAATGCAGGCAATGCCGACGACATATTTTTCCGTCATCCTGAAGTGAGCTTCCGAATGGCAGTTGGTGCATTGACCGTGTTAGTGGTTTCCGGAATATTCGCCGGAATGATACCGGCAAGACGAGCTGTGAGTATTAAACCGATCGATGCATTAAGAGATGAATAATAGACTGAATTAATAAAACAAAAAACAATAAAAAGCGATGAAAAAGATTTTTAGATTTTTAGGAATTGCAATATTAATTGCAGCATTTGGCGGAACGTTGTTCTTCCTGTACAACAAATCGAAAAAGAAACAGGATTTCTATGAAAATAAGAATCCGTTTTACAGCGAAGTAGTCATGAAAACGGTAGCTACCGGTTCGGTGGTTCCGCGTTACGAAATTGAAATTGTACCCCAGGTTTCAGGAATTATTGATGAACTGTATGTGGAGGCCGGAGATAAAATTACAAAAGGCCAGATTGTCGCCCGCATCAAGATCATTCCTGACATGGTAACTTTAAATGCAGCTGAAACCCGGGTAAACCGCGCGAAGATCAATTATGAGGATGCCCAGATCGACTACGAACGTCAGCAAAAACTGTTCGATAAGGAAGTGATTTCCTACGAAGAATTCAAAAACGCTAAGCTGGCATACGATTCTGCTAAAGAAGAAGTAACTGCGGCCGAGAACAACCTCGATCTCATTAAAAACGGTGTAACAAAAAAGGCAGCAACGGCTACTAATACACTGGTTCGTTCAACCATCAACGGTATGGTGCTCGATGTTCCGGTTGAAGTTGGGAATTCAGTTATACAGGCCAATACATTTAATGCGGGAACTACAATCGCTTCGGTGGCCGACATGTCGGACATTATTTTTGAAGGCAAAGTGGATGAAACCGAAGTAGGAAAAATTAAGGAAGGAATGCCTATTGAATTGGAAATAGGTGCTATCGACAAAGAAAAATTTGGAGCTGTTCTTGAATACATTTCACCAAAGGGTGTTGAGGAAAACGGAGCCATTCAGTTCGAGATAAAAGCAAATGTTCAGCTAAAAGAAGGACAGTTTATTCGTGCGGGATACAGTGCCAATGCCAACATCGTACTCGACAGCAAAGACAGTGTAATGGTTATTCCCGAAGGCTTGCTTCAGTTTGAAGATGATTCGGCCTTTGTGGAAGTAAACACCGGAACGCTGGAAGAACCGCACTACGAAAAACGCAAGGTGAAAACCGGGTTGTCCGACGGCATAAACATTGAAATTACTGAAGGTCTGGATTTGAAAGATAAAGTGAGGGGAGAAAAAACCGATCCAAAAAAGTTGAATGAAGAAACCAGCAATCAAGGCTAATTTTAGGTGATTGTGAAAGGTTTATGTAAATTAGTCGCCAACAAAAAACAATATCAAATGAAGAATCTAACAGCCTTGATAACCGGAGTGCTTCTGCTCGCGTTTACCGGCCCTTTAAAGGCGCAGCCAACGTGGGACCTGCAAAAATGTTTCGAGTATGCCATCGAAAACAATCTCCAGATCAAACGACAACGAATTAATGCGCAATACAACGAGAACCTCGTTAAACAGGCCAGAAACGATAAGTTACCAAACTTGAATGCGCAATTGGGGAACGACTTTAGTTTTGGTCGTTCGCTGACCTATGATAACACTTACGACAACATTAACTCGGCAAGTGTTTCGGGAGCAGTGAATACAAACATGACGATATTTAACGGCATGACCCTGACAAATACGGTTAGGCAACGTGAACTCGATTTACAGGTTACACTGCAGGAGTTGGAAAAAACCAAGGACGATATTATGTTGGGCATTGCCGCTGAATACCTTCAGATTTTGTTTGCCGAGGAGGTAATTGAGGTTACTAAAGCAAATATTGAAGTTACAAAAGGCCAGATCGAACGAACAAAACAATTGGTTGAAGCCGGTAGTGCTGCCAGAGGTGCTTTGCTCGAAATTGAAGCCCAACTGGCGCGCGAAGAACTCCAACTAGTAAATAATCAGAACGATGTACAGTTGTCGTACCTGAATTTATACCAGTTCCTCGATCTGCCGATTTCGGAAAGTTTTAAGATTGAAAAACCTAAATTACCCGAGATCCAGGCCAACCTGACCATTATGAATGCCTTTGACGTATTCAGCAATGCCATCAATACCCGACCTGAAATAAAAGCAGCCCAATTGCGTGTTGAAAGTGCGATGAAACAGCTTGATATTGCAAAAGGAAATCAGTATCCGAGTTTGAGTTTTGGCGCCAATTATTACAATTTGTTCAACAACCAGTATACCGATATTTATGGCGACCGCATTGATTTTGGTGAGCAGTTAAAAAACAACAGCCGCTCCAGTCTGGGATTAACTTTAAATATCCCGATCTTCAATCGCTTCCAGGTACGAAACGGGATTACCAATTCGGAGTTGCAAATTGAAGATTACAAATTCCAGTTGCAGACTGCCAGGAACGTGCTGCGAAAAGATATCGAGCTGGTATACACCAATGCGCTGGCAGCTTTAAATCGTTACATTTCAACACAAAAAGCAGTAACTTCAATGGCGGAAGCTTTTCGTTATACCGAAGAAAAGTTCAATGTTGGAATGATCAACTCGGTGGAATACAACCAGAGCAAGAACAATTTAACGGTTGCTCAGTCTGATTTGATACAGGCAAAATACGAATACATTTTCCGTACAAAAATACTTGATTTCTACAACGGTGTACCGATCACTTTGTAGCCAATCATGCTTGAACATTGTTTTTTGTGCCCTGGCGTTTACCGTCAGGGCTTTTTGTTTTGTACTACTTCAGCTCTTTGTCAGTATAACAAATTCAATATCTTTGTGAGCACTGTAAAAAACCGATATCAATTAAACTAATACAATGAGACCGGCACTGTTGCTTGTAATGTTGTTTTTGGCGGGTTCACTTGTTGCCGGAAACGATATAAAATGGAAGAAGGATACTGTTTCAACCACATTTAATCACAATTTTATTTACCATGTAAAAAAGGCAAAATCGGAAATTCTTATTGATGGAATTTTTGATGAGCCGGCCTGGCAGGTCGCTCAGAAAACCGATAATTTTTTCAGGGTCCTGCCTGTTGATACCGGTTATGCAACGCAGCCTTCAACCATTATGATGACCTATGACGACAAAGCACTTTACCTGGCCCAGATTTTTTACGATACCATTCCGGGTAAACGCGTAATGGAGTCGTTCAGGCGTGATTTTAGTTTTGGTAACAACGATAATTTCCTGGTATTTTTTGATACTTTTCTCGATCAGACCAATGGCTATTCGTTTGGAATTTCGGCCTCGGGGGCAAAATGGGACGGAACCATGAGCAACGGACAAAACAGTCTGCTCGACTGGGATTGTAAGTGGGAATCGAAAACCCGGCATTACAAAGACAGATGGGTGACTGAAATGCGTATTCCGTTTAAATCGCTTCGTTACCCAAATAACAGTCAAACCTGGTATGTGAATTTTAGTCGTCTCGACTTGAAATCGGATGAGAAATCGGCCTGGGCGCCTGTCCCAAGGCAGTTTCCAACAGCCTCTCTGGCCTACACCGGAGTAATGAAATTTGAGGAACCGCTGCCAAAATCAAAAACCCAGCTCTCATTCATACCTTATATTTTCGGGGGAGTTTCAAAAGATTTTGAAGCAGGAACGGATGCCGATTATCGAAAGGATTTTGGCTTTGATGCCAAGGTGGGCTTATCGTCATCGATGAACCTCGACCTGACATATAATCCCGATTTCGCCCAGGTTGAGGTGGATCAGCAAATTGCCAATATCGACCGTTTCGAGTTGTTCTTTCCCGAGAAGCGACAGTTCTTTCTCGAGAACAGCGATTTGTTTTCCGATTATGGATATCACACTTCTACTCCTTTCTTTTCGCGTCGCATCGGTTTGGATGCACCTGTTTTGGCCGGGGCACGATTGAGCGGGAAAATCGGAAACGACTGGCGTGTTGGATTTATGAATATGACCACCGAAAAAACCGATGATTTTCTGGCGCGGAATTTTACAGTGGCCTCGGTACAGAAAAAGGTGTTCTCGCGCTCGAATTTAGGAGTGATTGCCGTTAACAAAGAATACCTCGATGTTCCTTCAGATACCAGCGTGTACAACCGCGTTTTTGGATTTGATTTTAACCTGGCAACTAAAGATAATTCTTGGGATGGTAAATTCTTCTACCACCGTTCGTTTCAACCCGAAAATCCCGATAAGCAATACTCGCAGGGGGCTGCACTTTCCTACCAAACAAAACATGTTCGGGTGGGACTTTACGAAACATCGATAGGTGAGAATTACAGAGCCGAAGCCGGATATGTTCGACGTACCGGGTATAATTTTATAGGACCTACGTTTAATTATTCGTTCGTGCCCAATAAAAGAGTTGTCAGTCATGGACCGCAACTTAAACTGGATAACTATTTCGATTCTGAATATTCAAAAATCGAACACGAGTACGAGTTTCAATACGAGTTTCAATTTCAGGATCGATCGGAATTTCAGTTAAAGTACACACATAATTACGTGGAGCTGCAAGACGATTTTAATCCAACCAGCGACGAAACCAATTATTTACCGGCAGGCTCCGAATATAATTTTGGAGGAATCACAGTAGAATATACTTCTACCCGAAAAACGCTGTTCAATTATGAAGTTGAGCTTACAAAAGGATCGTTTTACAGCGGTGATGTTCAATACGTAAAAGGCGAGTTGGGGTATCGATTTCAACCTTATGTAAACCTGACAATGAATTTCAATTATACCGATCTGGATTTAGGTGCTCCTTTCGAACGCGAAAAGTTCCTGCTTTTTGGACCCAAAATGGACATTACTTTTTCGGATAAAATATTCTGGTCGACTTTTGTACAATACAACGAACAAATCGATAACCTCAATATCAATTCCAGGTTTCAATGGCGCTACCAGCCTGTTTCAGATATTTTTCTGGTGTACACCGAAAACTATTTTACAGGAACCTGGAATTCGCGCAACCGGGCAATTGTGCTGAAAATGACCTATTGGTTGAACTAATTAAATCATTCAAATAGATAGAGAAATATATATTTACGGAAACGTTAAGCCCGTTTAAAGGGGTGATTTTACCTTTTATACATCGGGAAAATATTTTATATTTGCGTGCCTTAGAACAAATTGACAGCTAATTGATTAGAAAAACAAATTTCAATAAAACAATTAATAAAATGAAGGTAACTGTAGTTGGAGCAGGAAATGTTGGAGCAACCTGCGCTCAGATTGTAGCCGAGAAAAATATTGTACAGGAAGTTGTACTGTTAGACATTAAAGAAGGTGTTTCTGAAGGGAAAGCCCTTGATTTGTGGCAAACCGCACCGATCAACTGGTACGACTCTCGTTTGGTAGGTTCTACCAACGATTATACAAAAACTGCTGATTCTGATGTTGTTGTGATCACCTCAGGTGTTCCGCGTAAACCCGGAATGAGCCGCGACGACTTGATTTCGATCAACGCAGGTATTGTGAAAAGTGTAACCGAGAATGTGGTTAAGTATTCACCAAATGCCAAGATCATTATCGTTTCGAATCCACTTGATGTGATGACTTACGCTGCTTATGCTACAGCTAAATTGCCAAAAACCCAGGTAATGGGTATGGCAGGAATTCTGGATACGGCACGTTATCGTGCTTTCCTGGCAGAAGCACTGGATGTTTCTCCACGTGATATTTCAGCCTTGTTAATGGGTGGTCACGGCGATACCATGGTACCGCTGCCACGATATACCACTGTTGCAGGTATTCCTGTAACCGAGTTGATCGACGACGAAAAACTGAATGCCATTGTTGAACGCACCAAAAAAGGTGGTGGCGAATTGGTAAATCTGATGGGAACTTCGGCCTGGTATGCTCCGGGTTCGGCAGCTGCCCAAATGGTTGAGGCCATTGTACTCGATCAAAAACGTGTTTTCCCTTGCTGTGTGAAACTGGAAGGCGAATACGGATTGAACGATATGTTTGTTGGTGTTCCTGTAAAACTGGGTAAAAACGGTGTTGAAGAAGTAATTGAAGTGAAGCTGAACGAAGCTGAAATGGAATTGCTGAACAACTCGGCCGGTGCTGTAAAAGGTGTGATGGAAGTGCTTGACGGAATGAATATTTTGTAATTATCGATTTCTGAAAATATAAACGGTTGATTCTTTCGAGTCAGCCGTTTTTTTGTAGTAAACTGAGGTGTCAACAAAAGAATGAAGAAAGCTTCGGTTGAAAAATGAATTTATTAAACTGCTTTTATGCGCTATAAAATTCCCATCGAAATCATAGAATTGGAAAAAGACAATTATCACCTCGTAGTGAACTCGGTATTTGTGAACGGAGAAATGGGATACTGGGTGATTGATACCGGGGCGTCGAAATCGATCTTCGATAAAGGCCTTGCCGACTTTTATTCGATAATTGAAGGAAGAACCGAAAATCTACATTCGGCGGGAATTAGCGAAGAACCTTTAAAAAGCGAAGTGGCCACCATGAAACCGTTCTCGTTTGCCGGAATGAAGATAGAGAACATGCAGCTTGCAGTTTTAGATTTGACCCACATTAACGAACTGTATTCGGCCAGCACCGATATGGAGATATGTGGATTGCTTGGTGGCGATTTTTTGGTGAGCCATAAGGCGGTTATCGACTACAAAAAAAAGCAGCTTGTATTACGAAAATAATTTGGTGAACTCTGTAACCGTTTCCGGAATCACAAACCTGATGTAGTCATTCAGGTAGTGTTTTTCAAAATTCTCGATGTTCCAGTCGGGCCCCGTTAAAAGCTCTGCTTCGGCATTCCACACAAAAACCAGTGCCAATATTTTTTTCCCGTCAAGAGATACTTCCAGTTCGCGGCAATCGTAATCATCGCCTTCGTAAAAACGCAGCAATTCCAGCGATCGCGCATCTACGTCGAGCACTAGTTTACCCTTAACAAGTTGGCTTTCTTCTTCAACAATGGCCGGGTAATCGCCCATTGCAACGCGCAAACGTTTAAAGTTTTTCAGTTCGGCATCCTTGGTTTCAAACGACCTTCCGGTAAGGCCTTCCAGTATCTCGGGAAAAAGTAAAGTTCCATATACAAAAACATGTTGCATAAAATGCTAGCTTTAAAATGGATGCCCTAAATTTAACAGCTTCGCTTTTGGAAACCTGAAGGATTTAGGTATATTTGCTCCGCTTAAAATTAAAGCATTGAAAATTAAAGCTTACATAACAAAAAAGGTGCTGATCAGGTTAGTCGTTTTTGCGGCATTGATCGGCGCAGCTTTGGTGCTCGATTCTTATTTTGAGAAAAATCCGGCCGACCTTGACAAGATCGAGGCAGGTGCCGAACAACACAATTCGGAACAAGGTGAAGTTTATATTCTGGCTCAGGTCGCACCATCAACGGTAAAAACTTCGGTTCAGAAAACTTCGGTTCGGGATCAGCGAGTTGAAACACACACTAAATTTTTGCGGAAATACCATTCCATCAGAAATTATCAGGTACTCAAAGCAGAAAGGATTCAACAAACTACTCCGTTGATCACTTCGTACCATTACCTGGTGTTTCAAACCCATCTTTTCTCCCCCGACGAAGATCCTTTGGCGTAAATCTTTTAACCGTATTTAGCATCAGCTTGCGCACTGTGTGAGCTCGTGTATTTCATTTGAATTCAATCAAATTATATTTAAGAATAAACATTTAAATTCATTCAAAAATGCAAAACAAAGGTGCAATTTTAACATTTGCAATTCTGTTGGCTGCTGTTTGCGTTTACCAGTTATCGTTTACCTGGAAATCGCAGCAGATTAAAAAAGATGCCATCGAGTATGCACAAGGCGATCCTGATCTGGAATACCAGTATCTGGATTCAATGGCCGGAGAAGTTGTTTACAATTTCCTTGGGCTGAAAAAATTTAGTTACAAAGATGTCCGCGAGTTGGAAATGAACCTCGGACTCGACCTTAAAGGGGGTATGAACGTAACCCTTCAGGTAGAAGTGAAAGACATTATCCGAGCCATGTCGAACAACAGTTCCGACGAAACTTTTAACAAAGCGCTGGCACGTGCCGATCAGTTACAGGAGAATTCTCAGGAAGACTATGTAACCCTTTTCGGGAATGCTTTTGAAGAAATCGATCCGAATGCAAAACTGGCTTCGATTTTTAATACGCTGGAATTGCGCGATCGCGTAACTTTCAACAGTACAAACGCCGAAGTGCTCGACATCATCCGTACAGAAACAAATGCGGCAATCGATAACGCATTCAACATTATCCGTACGCGTATCGACCGTTTTGGTGTAGCACAGCCTAACATTCAGCAGTTACAAACACGTGGTCGTATTTTGGTTGAACTCCCTGGAGTAAAAGACCAGAACAGGGTACGTACACTGCTTCAGGGAACGGCTAACCTCGAATTCTGGGAAACCTATAACAACTCAGAGGTTTATCCTTACCTGCTTCAGGCAAACGAAAGAATAAAAGAGTTGGAATCGTTGGCAAAAGAGAATCAAACAGAAGAAGTTGCCGATGAAAACGCTGCAGAAACTGAGAGTGTTGAAGCTGACAAAACCAAAGAAGAAAATTCGCTTCTGGCTGAAATGGAAGCCGAATCTGAATCCGATACCACTTCGGCTATCGATAACCTGGCAGATTTCCAGAACCAGTATCCCTTATTTGCGGTACTGAATCCAAGCACCGATCAAAGTGGACAGTTATTTCCTGGTCCGGCAATTGGTATTGCAGCAGCAAAAGACACTTCGAAGGTAAATGCATACCTGCACATGCCACAGGTAAGAAGTTTATTTCCTCGCGATATGATTTTCAGATGGACTGCCAAATCGGTTGATGAGGCTGGTTTGTACTATCGTTTGATAGCGCTGAAAGTGACAACACGAGACGGAAAAGCTCCGCTTGATGGAGATGTTATCACCGATGCACGTCAGGACTTCGATCAAATGGGATCGAATCCTGAAGTATCGATGCAAATGAATAGTGAAGGTGCCAAAGTTTGGCAACGTATGACCAAAGAAAACGTGGGTAAATCAATTGCCATTGTTCTCGACGGTTATGTACGTTCATTCCCAAATGTTATCGGAGAGATTTCAGGTGGTCGTTCAAGCATTACCGGATTAGAGAGCATTGAAGAGGCAAAAGACCTTGCAAACGTATTGAAATCGGGTAAAATGCCGGCTCCTGCGCGTATTATCCAGGAAGAAATTGTAGGACCTTCGCTGGGACGAGAAGCGATTCAAAGTGGATTCCTTTCGTTTGCCATCGCATTCGTATTAGTACTGGCCTACATGTTGTTCTTCTACAGTAAAAATGCCGGGTTGGCTGCTAACATTGCTTTGCTGGCCAACATGTTCTTCATTATTGGTATTTTGGCATCGTTAGGTGCTGTACTTACATTGCCCGGTATCGCCGGTATCGTACTTACCATTGGTATGTCGGTTGATGCGAACGTGCTTATTTATGAACGTGTTCAGGAAGAATTACGAGCGGGGAAAGGTGTTAAACTGGCCATCTCGGATGGTTATAAAAATGCCTATTCAGCCATTATCGACGGTCAGGTTACAACCTTGTTGACCGGTATTGTACTTTACCTGTTTGGTTCAGGTCCGATCAAAGGTTTCGCAACAACCTTGATCATTGGTATCCTGACCTCACTTTTCTCAGCTATATTTATTACGCGTTTAATTTTCGAGGCCTACCTGAAAAAAGGTGGACGCATCCTGTTTACTTCAACCATGACAGAGAATTGGTTGCGCAACACCAAAATCAAATTCATCGAAAAGAGAAAAGTTGCTTACATTATTTCAGGTGCACTGATCGTTCTTTCAGTTGGTTCCCTAGCAACCCGTGGCTTAAATTACGGTATCGACTTTAAAGGTGGCCGTACCTACGTAGTTCGCTTCGATGAACCGGTTCAGGTTGCTGATGTTCAGGCTTCACTGACTGGTGTTTTCGAGTCAGCTCCCGAGGTGAAAGTATTTGGTGAAAGCGATCAGGTAAAGATTACTACTGATTTCCGCATTGACGACCGCAGTGAAGATGTTGACAACGAAGTTGAAGCTCTGTTGATGAAAGGATTGCAGGAAGGTGGATTTATTGGGCAGGATGTAAGCCTACAAGAGTTTACCGACAATTATCAGCAAAGTTCACAAAAGGTTGGTCCTACCATTTCGGATGACATCCGTAAAGATGCAGCCATTGCGATCAGTTTCTCACTGCTCATCATCTTTCTATACATTTTGCTACGTTTCCGTAACTGGCAGTACGGACTTGGAGCTGTTGCCGCACTGGCACACGACTCGCTGATTGTACTGGGGATTTTCTCATTGCTGCACGGTGCACTTCCGTTCTCGCTCGAGATCGACCAGGCATTTATTGCGGCAATTCTTACGGTTGTGGGTTACTCCATCAACGATACTGTGGTTGTATTCGACCGTATTCGTGAAACGATGGGTCTGCATCCAAAACGTCGTACTGAGGAGAATACCGACGAAGCACTTAACAGCACACTGCGCCGTACCTTTAGTACATCGCTATCTACTTTTGTAGTATTGCTGGCGATATTCCTCTTTGGAGGTGCAAGTATTCGCGGCTTTACATTTGCGTTGCTGGTGGGTGTTGTTGTAGGTACTTACTCATCGATATTTGTTGCAACTCCAATTGCTTACGATTTTCGTAAACGGGTCGCAAAAGTGATTGCAAAACGTAAGAAATAATTGTATCACACTCTATATTAAAAGAATCCGGCCGATTTTTCTGGCCGGATTTTTTGTTTATTTCTACCCTAGGTTTTGTTGCCCCACCTTATGATTTAGCCTTCCAAAAATATCTTTCAGCATCCGTCTTCCAACTTCTGGCTTTTACTATATTTGTGTTTTAAATTTAATGGCAATGTTGAGTTTGTTATTCATAAGCGGAGGAGAAATTGTATTGGTGATGTTGCTGGCTTTACTTTTTTTTGGCGCCAAAGCCATTCCTGATATCGCCAAAACACTGGGTAAAGGTATGCGTGAGTTTAAAAAGGCTACCAACGAGATAAAACGCGAATTCGACGACTATTCTTCTGATATTAGAAAAGACATCGATGAGGTTGCTTCTACCGTAAAAAAGGAGACCAATCAAATAAAGCAGGACATCGATAAAGTTTCTTCAAAAGTTGAGAAGGAATCAAAAGATATTAAAAAGGGCCTTGATGAGAACCTCAAGGATTAAAACCTCCGGTTAAATAAATCATTTGATGATAATTGTTTACATATTGATTTTGCTGGCCACCTTTGTGGTGTTGGCACGCATAGTCGATTTATTTTTTATTGCATCCTTAGATCGGATTTCAAAGGATCTGAAACTGTCGAGCGATGCCGCCGGAGCTACTCTAATGGCTGTTGGATCGAGTGCCCCGGAATTGTTTGTTGCGCTTTTTGCCGTAATGAAACCCGGGGAACACGATGCGATCGGTATTGGCAGCATTGTGGGGAGTGCTATTTTTAACTTGCTGGTAATTGTTGGTGCAGCTGCGGTGGTACGAAAAACCAGACTTACATGGAAACCGCTGGTACGCGACTTGTTCTTTTATACCCTTGCAGTAACCTTGCTTGTGTTTTTCATTTGGGACGGAAGTTTTGATATGATGGAAGCTGCTATATTTCTCGGAGTGTACATTCTCTATGTGGTGGCCGTAGTTTACTGGCGTAAAATTCTTCCGTATGAAGATACCGGCGATGATGTGGAAGATGCACATGCTGAAGAGAACAAGTGGACAAAGTACCTCGATAATGTTTTACGTTTTTTCTTTCCACGAAAGGAAAAATATTACCTCGTTTTCGTGGTATCTATTCTGTTAATTGCAGCGTTAAGTTATGTTTTGGTTGAAGTGGCCGTTGCATCGGCACATATCCTGAATATTCCCGAAGCAATTATTGCGTTGACGGTACTGGCGGTAGGAACATCTATTCCCGATCTTTTTTCGTCGATTATCGTGGCCAGACAGGGACGGGGCGACATGGCAGTGAGTAATGCCATCGGTTCCAATATTTTCGACATACTTATTGGGCTTGGTTTGCCGTTTATGATAGTAATGTTCTCATCGCATAAAACCATTGAAGCGGGAGGCAACCTTATTCGTTCGGTGATTATTCTGTTCGGATCGGTACTTCTGCTGATGGTACTTTTAGTATTGCGACGGTGGAAAGTGGGTAAACCAACAGGTATAATCCTGATTTTGGTTTATGTAGCCTATGTTATTTACGAGATAATAAAAATGTAATTTTACGTCAGTTTTAATATTCCTTGATTTGATAAAAGCACAAAACATACACAAATCATTTGGCCAGCTTGAAGTGTTGAAAGGCATCAATCTGGAAATTCCACTGGGGAAAATTTATTCGATTGTGGGAGCCAGTGGTGCCGGTAAAACAACACTGCTTCAAATTCTCGGAACTCTGAGCAAACCCGATTCAGGCGAGATTTATTTTGGCGACCAGAAAGTATCAGCGCTGAAAGAAAAGCAACTGGCTGCTTTCAGAAACAACGAAATTGGTTTTGTTTTTCAGTTTCATCACTTGCTACCCGAATTTACTGCACTAGAGAATGTGTGTATCCCGGCTTTTATTGCTAAAACGCCAAAGGCAAAGGCGGAGGCAAAGGCTAAGGAATTGCTGGCTTATCTTGGGTTGTCCGACAGAGTGGAGCACAAACCTTCGGAACTTTCGGGGGGCGAAAAACAGCGGGTGGCCATGGCACGTGCACTGATCAATAATCCGTCGGTGGTAATGGCCGACGAACCCTCGGGGAACCTCGATTCAAGCAACCGCGACGAATTGCATGAGCTACTTTTTAAGTTGCGCGATGAAATGGGGCAGACTTTTGTCATCGTTACCCACGAAGATCACTTTGCCGAACGTTCCGATAAAATTCTTCACATAAAAGACGGCGTAATCGAATGACGTTTTTCCCAATGAAACGTGATGATCTGAAAGATTTTCTGGACGAAAAAGCAGAGGAGTTTAATCGCCCGGCGTTTATCGAGACTGATCCCATCCAGGTGGCCAAACAATTTTCGGAGAAAGGGAACATCGAGATAGCAGGATTTCTTATCGCGACCATTTCGTGGGGCAACCGTGCAGCCATCATTAAAAATGCGCTGCGTTTAATGGAGATGCTCGATAATCAACCTCATGATTTTGTTTTGAATGCTTCACAAGAAGAACTGCAAAACTTGCAAAAGTTTGTGCATCGCACATTTAACGGTCACGATTTGATCTACTTCATCCAATCTTTGAGAAATATATACACAAATCATGTTGGACTTGAAAGGGTGTTTGAAAACGGATTTCAGAAAAACGGATCAGTTTATGACGCACTCCAGTATTTTTTCAAGGTGTTTTTTGAAAATGATGGGGAACGTACCCGAAAGCATGTACCCAATGTGTTGAAAGGTGCATCGGCAAAACGTTTGAACATGTACCTGAGGTGGCTTTGCAGGAACGACCGGGTCGGTGTTGATTTTGGCTTGTGGAAAGGAATTCCTCAGTCGGCACTGATGCTTCCGCTCGATGTACATACCGGAAATGTGGGGCGTAAATTGGGGCTGCTGCATCGAAAATCAAACGATTGGAAAGCAGTGGAAGAAATCACGGCTAATCTTCGTAAATTCGATCCTGACGATCCTATCAAATACGACTTTGCGCTATTTGGTTTGGGTGTGTTTGAAAAATTTTAATTTTTCTGACTTAGCGGCTTTGTGAGAGATTATGGGCAAAAACAACTTTTTTCAGTTTAAGCAATTCAGAATTACACAGGAACGATCGGCTATGAAAGTGGGAGTTGATGGAGTTCTGCTGGGAGCCTGGACCGATGTACAAAATTGCAGCCGTATTCTCGATGTGGGTACCGGCACCGGATTAATTGCTTTAATGCTGGCACAGCGTTCAAATGCACAAATTACCGCTGTAGAAATTGAAAAAAACGCTGCAGATGAAGCAGCCGAAAATATTTCAGTATCGCCCTGGAAAGAGCGTGTAGAGGTGCGAAATAGTTCGTTTCAGGAGTTTGCAGCCTCTACCGACGAAAAATTCGATCTTATTGTTTCTAACCCCCCGTTTTTTAGCAAGTCTTTGCCGGCGTCCAACACCGAACGCAGCCTGGCCCGTCACAACCATGCCTTGTCGTTTACGGATCTCATACAATTGTCTTCTAAACTGTTGAGCACCGAGGGAAGGATATCTGTGGTATTGCCTGTTAATGCATTTGGGGAAATTTCAGAGATCGCCGCCCGGGATTTACTGTATTTGCAACGGATGACCGAAGTCAACCCAAAATCTGAGAAATCCGTCACCAGGATTCTGGCAGAGTGGGGCAAAACAGAAACAGCCCCTGTTAAGGACTGCATTACTGTTTATAAAGACGAGGATTTATTTTCTGATTCCTATGTGAAATTAACCCGGGAGTTCTACCTCAAATTTTAAACAAAGAACAGGAAAGGATTAAAGATCTTGTTCATGTTATTCGAGAAAGAATGAATGGCTTCGTAATTCACTTTCGAAGTGTTCTGGTTGATCTTAGCCACTTTCTTTACGATCATTTTTTCCAGGAAATTCATTTTGTCGAAATTGAATTCGCCGCCGAGGCATGCTGTGGCTTTTGCATGTTTCAGTAATTCTTCGGGATAAGCTTCCTGCAATTGAGCCTCCGCTTTTTCGCCGTCTTCCATGCAGCAGATAAATAAACCCAATTCGGTTTTTTGCAGAGCTTCCAAATTCTTTTTGCAAAATTCCTTTACTTTCTTTTGGATCTGTCCGGCATGGATAGAACCGCCGATAACAACACGGTCAAATTCGCTCAAATCAGGTTCTGGTTCCATTTTCAGGTTACAGGTGCTTACTTCTTCTCCTAAAAATTGTTTGATTTCTTTAACTACTTTCTGGGTGCATCCATGTGTAGTGCAATAGGTGATTAGTGTCTTCATTTTGTTAATTGTTTTTGGCTTTCGAATAAATAATGCTAATGTGTGTTCAAAAATTTCTATCTAAAATACAGGTTCAGTAAAGAACATTTGTGTTAATAATCGGTTAATTGTTAGTATTAATCGGTAAAAATAAAACACCAAAAAGTATTTAATTAAAAAAATTGTATTTTTGCCCCTGTTTTAAATGAATAATACCATGGCAATTGATATGAAACCAGAAGTTCAAATTGATACAAACTACTACAAAATAACGGGGATAAGGCAGTTAACTGAACATGCTTTTATACTATCGTTGCCCAAAATCCGGTTTCGGTTTGTAGCAGGACAACATGTATCCTTATCTATCCCGGGCGACTACCAAAGTCGTGAATATTCGATTTACAGTGCTGAAGGTGGCGAAAACCTGGAGGTTTTGGTAAAGGAAGTTGACGGAGGTTATTTTTCACCAAAACTGAAACACCTTAAAGTTGGCGACATGGTAGAGGTCCATGGGCCATTTGGTAAATTTGGACTCGACGAGAAGAACCTTGAAACGCACAAACATGTTTTTATCGCCAGTGGTACAGGACTTGCACCATTTCACAGCATGGTAAAGAGTAATCCGGGATTGGATTACCAGGTTATTCACGGCGTGCGCTACACAAATGAAGCTTACGAGAAAGATCACTACGATGCGGATAAATTCCTTCTGTGTACATCGCGCGATCCTAAGGGCGATTTTCAAGGACGCCTTACCGAATACCTCAAGAAAGCCGATTTCGATAAAAATACCTGCTTTTACCTTTGTGGTAATTCCGATATGATTTTCGATTCAATGGAAATCTTAAGAGAGAAAGGTTTTGAAAGAGAGAACATTAACGTTGAAGTATATTTCTAAATAACGATTTAAAAGTTGTTGAGAGAGTCGATAAGTGTCATTCCAGGCTGAATTCAGCGGAATGGCATTTTTATTTTAACTTATTTCGAATCGATTTTTTCTCCAAAAGCCAGGTCACCCGCGTCTCCCAGTCCGGGAACGATGTATGATTTTGGAGTCATTTCAGGGTCAACTGCGCCGAGCCAAAGCGTTACATTATCGGCCGTAATTTTTTCTTTTACGTAATTCACCCCTTCCTCGCTGGCAATTATTGCTACCAAATGAACATGAGCTGGAGCACCTTTGCTGAACAGTGCCTCGTAACCGATTTCCATCGATTTTCCCGAGGCCAGCATTGGATCGGATAAGACCACCACTTTGTCGTCGAGCGAAGGAGATGCCATGTACTCAAATTCGATTTCAAATTCACCACCCTCGGTATATTTTCTATAAGCCGAGATAAAACAATTCTCGGCTCGATCAAAAATTCGAAGCAATCCGTTATGAGTGGCAAGTCCGGCACGCAGAATTGTTGCCAGGACCGGTTGACGTTGTAATTTCGGGACGCGGGCAACACCAAGAGGTGTCGTCACATCTTCCACATCGTACTGCATTGTTTTGCTGATCTCGTAGGCGAAAATCTCGCCAATCCGGTTCAGGTTGTCGCGAAAACGAAGTGGATCCGTTTGGATGTTGGTATCGCGGATTTCCGCCAGGTAGTGATCGAGTATCGAATGATTGTGCCCTAAAATTTTAATGTCCATTGCGGTCAGTTTTTCTGATATGTTGAAATATTCTTGAATCCCGGCTGTGCAATATTTAATCTTCGCCGGAAGAAAGCTTAAAAATAGTTTTTTAATACTTTTGGTTGAACATACTTCTCAAAAAAAAGAGTCTAAATTATTATCGATTGATAATTGTATTTAGGAAACGGAAATAGTATACCGAGTAAAAACTTTCAGATGAAGCACTATACCCTTTATTTCTATAACTGATTGATTTAATATTAGATCCGGCAAAATCCATGGTGGTTCCAGAGCCTGAAAATTTCCTGATAACATGATCGATGAGTAAATACTGAGCCTTGTTCTTTCTTCCTTTTTGTGAAGCTGCTGAATGAAAAATAGCCCTACCCCTAAAGAACGCCAGCATTATTACAGCATCCGTTTCATTATCACTTTTTATACGGCAGCCATAGGTTTTTAAGTGTTTATTTATTCGTCCGCACAACGGTCGAAAAACATCAAATATACCTTCAAACTCCGAAAATTTACCAGATGCAGAATGTATTCCAATGTAGTCATTGCAGAACTCGCTCACCTCAATGTTTTCCTCAATTTTCAGATTCTGCTTTTTAGCTTTCCTGATATTCTTTTTATGGTTTTTCGAATATTTGCTTTGTAAATCTTTGTAATCGCTATCCAGTTTTAGAAAGTCCAGATTATTTGAACTGAGTTTTACTTTGTTCGTCTGGAGATGATTGTATGAATTAAAACTATAGTGAACATGGTGAAAGCTTTTTGGAATTGACTCAACGAAAGCTGTGGAATTTTGCTCAACTTTTTCTTTCGAACCGAAAATACCTAGACGGTGGGTATAATAAGGGACAAATAAATACTTAATGCCATATTTTCGTCGCCAGGTAAGAGGCATTACAGCTTCGTAATCGTCCAAAACCAAAACATCCCAGTTGGGCGATACACAATCGAGATACCATGAAAGTGCATACATCAGTCCGTTGTGGCTCTTCTCAATGCACGCGTCCCACTTTTGCTTATCAATCTGGCTATGTTTTAAGTATTTTATCATGATCGAAACAGTGATGATGCAGGTAAGCATCGAGCCGGATATTTGCTGATATCATGAAAACGTTCTGTCATGTCAGTTTATCGTTTAATCCACTTTAAGGGCAAAGGTAAACGATTAAAATGAAGCTGAAAATAAGTTTCGGGAGTGGCACCAAAACCGGCAAAAAAGCGGGCAACTCCCGGTAATATTGAACCTTCGAAATCGAGGGTGAGGTTTTTCCCGGCATGTTGTTTAATAAATTCATTGATCAGAAAATACATTCCGCCCAGTGATTTTCCAAGCTCGCTTGAAACCGCATTTAAATAGATCACACGGTCTTTCCACTGACAAAAATAAACGGCAGCACATAATTCGTTATCGGGTGAGTAGACGCCGTAAATCTCACCAAAACCTTTGTATTGACCGTAAGCAATTATATTTTTCAGCGTGGCCATCGACGAATTTGGTAGTTCCGATTGCAGGTTTTTTGCCTTAAACTCGAGGTAAGTTTCCAGCCGGATGCCTTGTATTACTGATAATTGTTGCTTGCCGGCCTTATTTATAATTCGCTTTGTATTGCTCGAAAAGAACTTACTGATATCGTGGTAATTTCCGGCAAGTGGCAACAAATAATTTTTTTTTGGCTCGAAACTCATGGAAGCCACCTCTTTCGCAGGCAGGTTGCCTGCATTCAGGTGGATCTTCGCATACCGAAAGTGCTTGTCGAGGTAATGGTAAAATTGCCGGGTAATGTTGCTCGTTGGTGTTGGATAAATTCCAAGTTGTTGCGAGAATATGGGCTGATACAAATATCGAATACCAAACTTTTTACGTATTGGAAGTGGCATTACAAATTCGTAATCGCCTAAAACCAGTGCGTCCCAATAAGTTGCAGTGCGATCGAGGTGCCAGGTGTTGGCGTAAATGCGGCTGTTAATGGAGCCATCGATGCAAGCGTCCCACTTTTCGTAGTCAATATCCTGATGCTTAATGTATTGGAATTCTGTTTTTTCTGTCATTAAATGTGTACTTCCTCTTCTTTGTTGTGGGTAACATTTTCTTTGGCCCACTCAAATCCCAGCCTGTTCATTTCCTCAAAAACTTTTTGGTACCCTTCCCAAATTCCTTTGTCGTTTACCGTTTCGTTGTGCCAAACACTAACAAAAGTACCACCTACTTTTTTTACTTCGCTCATAATAGCTGTAATTTCTTCCAAAGCTTTTTGAGGCGACAGATGCAGGTAATAAGGAAAAGTGCCGTCAAGTATTTGAAACGGAACGACGAGCAGGTTTGTTGTGCTTTCGCGTTCCAGGTCATAGAAATAATAAGGCGTACAAATGCCTGCGCGGAATCCCGGCATGCACGAGTAACCCATCGTATAATCTTCAT
Organism: Maribellus mangrovi; assembly: GCF_037646455.1. Lineage (NCBI taxonomy): Bacteria > Pseudomonadati > Bacteroidota > Bacteroidia > Marinilabiliales > Prolixibacteraceae > Maribellus > Maribellus mangrovi. Next base: position 2,029,968 of record NZ_JBBIXN010000001.1, read on the forward strand.
TGATGCCGCTTTTTATCAATCTGCGGTACGATTTTGGGAATTTAAGAGGCAGAAAATGTTGCCGGCTGATTCGCACATCTTCTCCCAAAATACTTTCAAGACGGGCACGTTCAACACCTGTTTTTTTACGGTTTCCTTTTTTGCTCGATGCAAACGAAGGATGGATGCCAACTATGTATTTTTTTCGAATATTGCGAATAAGTTTTTGGTAGTTTTTATTGTGGGGCGAGATGTTCTTGTCGAATCGGGCATAATCGCCTAAAAGGATAAAGAACTTCACTTTATCTTCGTTGCCTTTGAACACGGAATCTATGTATTCATAAGTGTCGTAAGGATCTTTTTCTTTACCACGCAGTACCTGCATACGTTCGTTAAATTCGGAGGGATGCTTAAAAAATGAGCGCAACAAACTTGCTCCCTCCCGCAGAAGACCCTTGTTTTTATAGGCCCAGGCATTGTCGATATCGATGGTTGAAATAAACCGAAATGGCGTTTCTCCGAACTGTAGCACCGGGTAATGTTCTTTGAGTTTTTGCCCCAGCAGCTTGGCCCAAATATTGACCACCGGTTTCTGCAGCAAATCGTACTTGGTTAATATGCTATTTTTGGCGTGAAAACGATCGAGATGATCGCGCTCTGTTTCCGTATATTCTTCATGTCTCGAGACCAGGTAAAACGAGGCGGCCAGCGGATCGAAAGGCAGATCGGAATCTTTCGAGCTTTCACAGAAGTATTTGTTGCCTTCGTACCAAACCGGTTCTATGTTGGGTTTTATCATGGCCCGCGAAAACATTAAACGATGCGGTTTAATGTAAAACTCATCGTCGAACTTATCGGTTGAATAATTCAGTTTTGGCAGATCTGTTTTTCTGAATTCCGATGAGTTTGTAGAAAAAGCAAACTCGGTCTGCAATAATTGATTAAAAATGAGTTTCGATATATATTCTATTCGTGGGTTGACTTTTTTTACATAGATCAGTATCATTTTATTTGGTTTTAAAGGTTCATCATCCCCTCGTCGGCGAAACTAAGATAGGAGTTTTGTGCGATGATCAGGTGATCGAGGACAGTAATGTCCATGATCTCGGCGGCATTTTTGATTTTTGTGGTAATTTTTAAGTCAGCATCCGAAGCCTGCATGGTTCCCGACGGATGGTTGTGGCAGAGGATTATGGAACTGGCCAGTTTTTCGAGTGCCGTTTTCAGAATAAGCCGAACATCGATCACCGTTCCCGATATTCCTCCCTGGCTGATCATAAACGTATCGATGATTTTATTGCCGCGATTCAGCAACATTACCCAAAATTCTTCGTGGTTCAAATCGCCCAGAACGGGAAAAAAGAAATCGGCAGCATCCTTGCTTCCTCCAATTTTATTTTTGTTGAATACTTCAGCTTCTTTTCTGCGTTTTCCCAATTCGAGTGCGGCAGAAATGGTTACGGCCTTTGCTTCGCCAATACCGTTAAACGCCTGAAGAAAATCAATGTTTTTACGCCCGAGTTCGTTTAAGCTGTTGTCGACTGATGACAGAATACGTTTTGAAAGTTCAACCGCAGTTTCGTCTAGGTTCCCCGAACCAATAAGAATAGCAATAAGTTCGGCATCGGTAAGAGCACGCGAACCTTTGGCGAGTAATTTCTCTCTCGGACGATCCTCGGCTGCCCAATCTTTTATCTTGAGTTTTTTGTATTCGGCCATTAATCTTCGCTTCTTTTCTAAAATTAGCCATAATAAATGGTTTTGAAAAGTGACTGAACAGATTGTGAAACATGTTTAGGGAATTTCCGGGCACAAAAAAACCTCTTCGGATTCCGAAGAGGTTCTGATATATATCGAATTGATTTTTTACAACTGGTTAACCTGTACGGCCAGTTTCGATTTCAGGTTCGAAGCTTTGTTTTTATGAATGATATTGCGTTTTGCCAGTTTATCAATCATAGCCACAACCTGTGGATACATTTTTTCAGCTTCTGCTTTGTCAGTAGCATTACGTAAAGCTTTAATTGCATTACGTGTAGTTTTTGCGTAGTACTTATTGTGTACTCTCTTTTTTTCGTCCTGACGAATTCTTTTTAATGCTGACTTATGATTTGCCATTTTCTTTTTCCTTCTTCATTAAAAAATTAGTAGCCCGTAGGGGATTCGAACCCCTGCTACCAGGATGAAAACCTGGCGTCCTAACCCCTAGACGAACGGGCCTTCCTATTTTATTCCCTTAATTTTGGGACTGCAAAAATACTTCATTTTTGTTATCCACCAAATTTTATAGGAATATTTCAACTAATCTCTGGCACTTTTTCGTTTTAAAAATGCCGTTTTCGATTTTAGCGCTGCAAAGAAAAGCAAGATTTTTGAAACTGCAAATAAAAAATGAAAAAAAATAAGCACTAGCGCAATTCGAAATTTTGCCCTAGATAAACACGCCGAACATCTTCATCGGCAGCAAGTTCCTCAGCCGTACCTGCCTTTAATATGTTCCCTTCAAACAACAGATATGAACGGTCGGTAATGCTTAGTGTTTCGTGAACATTGTGATCGGTGATCAGCACCCCAATGTTTTTTTCTTTTAGTTTTATTACAATTTGCTGGATGTCTTCCACCGCAATGGGATCAACGCCGGCAAAAGGTTCGTCGAGCAATATAAATTTTGGATCGATGGCTAAAGCGCGGGCAATTTCTGTACGTCTGCGTTCTCCGCCTGAAAGTTGGATTCCTTTACTTTTTCGAATGTGTTGCAATCCAAATTCGTCGATTAGCGTTTCCAGTTTTTCTCGCTGGTATTCTTTGGAATAATTGGTGAGTTCGAGTACTGCCCTGATATTGTCTTCGATGCTGAGTTTACGAAATACCGAAGCTTCCTGTGCCAGGTAGCCAATTCCTTTTTTAGCCCGTTTGTATACCGGCAATTTGGTAATGTTCTCATCGTCCAGAAATATTTTTCCGGAAAATGGTTGAATCAAACCAACGATCATGTAGAACGAAGTAGTTTTTCCGGCGCCGTTAGGTCCAAGCAAACCTACAATTTCTCCCTGTTCCACTTCGAAACTCACGCCTTTAACAACGGTACGTTTACGGTATTTCTTGACAATATTTTCTGCTCGAAGTCTCATTTCAGTTCAAATAACGGATTTTTTCTGTGGAATTACATGGCATCCATTTCGATTTCACGTTTTTTAACTACACGACGTGAAATGAAAATGCCAATTTCGTATAGGAATACAAGCGGGAAACAAACCATTATCTGGCTAAAAATATCCGGTGGTGTAATAATGGCCGACAAAAGCAACATTACAATGTACGCATGACGGCGATAGGTTTTCATAAACTGTGGTGTAAGAATTCCCACTTTACTTAGAAAATATGAAAATATAGGAATAAGAAAAACCACGCCTGCCGCCAGCGAAATGGAAGTTACAGAGCCAATGTAGGAGCGCAGATTAATGGTGTTCTCTACCTCGCTGCTCACTTGGTAAGTCCCCAGGAAATGGATGGATAGTGGTACGATCAGAAAATAGCCGAACAACACCCCGGTCAGAAAAAGAAGGGAGGTGAAGAATACAGCGCCACCGGCATGTTTACGTTCGTTTTCGTACAAAGCCGGGCGAATAAAGCGCCAGAATTCGAAAAATACAACAGGCGATGCCAGTATAAATCCGGCAATGATCGATACCATAATATGTGTAGAAAACTGCCCCGCAATTTTAATGCTCTGCATCTTTAATGGTGTCTGGTTAATTTTTACGGCTTCCGAACCAATAAGATCGCCTAATTTGGCAAACATACGGTTGGTCCAGAATTCGGGTAAGCGTGGGCGTAATATAATAGTATCAAACACAAACTGCTTCATTACAAAAGCAACAATGGCAAATACCATAATGGCAGCCGCCGCCCGAACAATGTGCCACCTCAACTCTTCGAGGTGCTCGAGGAATGACATTTCTGCCTCAATCTTTTTTTTGCCTCTTTTTTTCGTGCTTTGTTCTTCGCTCATACTTTATGATGGCTTTTCAGAAAACTTCACAAAAGTAAACGAAATTTTGGCATTTTAAATTTCTTTCACCGAAATGGGAAGGATCGGATTTTATCTCTAACTTAAATGGCATATGCATTTTACATAAAACAGGGACCAAAAACGTATTATGATTTTGCGTGAATTATGGTAAAAAACAATAAAAGTTATTGTGGATTAGTTTAGTTTTAATAAATTAGAAATTTAGTAGACATACAATAGCATATTGTGAGAGAGTAGGTTATGGAGAAGAACATTGTATTAGTAGAACGATTACAGCATTTCTTTGGATTCGATCGTTTTAAGGGACAGCAGGAAGAAGCAATAAAAAGTGTTTTAGAAGGGAAAAATACTTTTGTCCTGATGCCTACCGGAGGTGGGAAATCTTTAATTTATCAGCTTCCGGCTCTTATAATGGATGGTACGGCAATCGTTATCTCGCCATTGATCGCTTTGATGAAAAATCAGGTCGATTCCATCCGCGGAACACACGCCGAAGACAGTGTGGCCCATTTTTTAAATTCTTCGCTGTCGAAAGCAGCAATTACGCAGGTGAAAGAAGATGTACTGGCCGGAAAAACCAAATTACTGTACGTAGCACCTGAATCTTTAACAAAAGAAGAAAACATCGATTTTCTGAAACAGGTAAAGATTTCGTTTTATGCCATCGACGAGGCGCACTGTATCTCTGAATGGGGACATGATTTCAGGCCTGAATACCGTCGGATAAAGCCTATTGTTGAAGAGATCGGACAATCGCCGATTGTGGCTTTAACGGCAACCGCAACGGCGAAAGTTCAGCACGATATTCAGAAAAATCTGGGAATCTTGGATGCAGAGGTCTTTAAGGCATCTTTTAACCGCGAGAATTTGTATTACGAAGTGCGGCCCAAAGTTAAAACTGCTACACAGATCATTAAATTCATTAAGCATAACGAAGGGAAATCGGGGATAATATATTGCCTCAGCCGAAAAAAGGTAGAGGAGTTGGCCGAGACTTTGGTGGTGAACGGCGTTAAAGCATTGCCTTACCATGCCGGAATGGATGCAGCCACGCGCTCCGGAAATCAGGATAAATTCCTGATGGAAGAGGTGGATGTAATAGTGGCAACCATTGCATTTGGAATGGGCATCGATAAACCCGATGTGCGTTTTGTTATTCACTTCGATATTCCTAAAAGTCTGGAAGGTTACTATCAGGAAACCGGTCGTGCCGGTCGTGATGGAGGTGAAGGGAAGTGCATTACTTTTTATAGTTATAAGGACATTCAGAAACTCGAAAAATTTATGCACGGGAAACCGGTGGCCGAACAGGAAATTGGTAAACAACTTCTGCTCGATACTGTGTCGTATGCCGAATCGGCCATTTGCCGCAGGATTGTTCTGTTGCATTATTTCGGCGAAAAATATGAAGCCGAGAATTGTGGCAATTGCGACAATTGTTTGAATCCTAAGGAACAAATAGAAGCAAAGGACGAAATCGTTACCGCACTGAAAGCCATTCTCGAGGTCAACGAAAAATACAAAGGCGATCACATTGCCAATATATTAATAGGGAATAAAACGGCTGCTGTAAAATCGTTTAAGCATTACGAGTTGAAATCGTTTGAACGCGGAAAAGATCACGACGAGCGGTTTTGGAATGCAGTCTTTCGGCAATCGATGGTGGCAGGCATTATAAATAAGGACATCGAGAATTACGGTTTGCTGAAGGTCACTCAAAAAGGGCACGATTTTCTGGAGCATCCTCAAAGTTTCATGCTGGTGAAAAATCACGAGTATGAAGAGGAAGATGAAAGCGGATCGGGAGGTGGTGCACCTTCAGGAGGAGCAAGTGGCGACCCGCAACTGTTTGCAATGCTAAAAGACCTTCGGAAGAAGATAGCCAAGAAGCATAATCTTCCTCCATTTGTCATTTTTCAGGATCCATCGTTGGCCGATATGTCGATTCAATATCCTGTTTCGATTGAAGAATTGCAAAGCATTCAGGGAGTTGGACAGGGAAAGGCACGCCGCTATGGAAAAGAAGTGGTTGCACTGATAAAAAAGTACGTTGACGAAAACGAAATAGAACGACCCGAGGACATGGTGGTACGCTCCGTAGCCAACAAATCAAAAATGAAGGTATTCATCATTCAAAGCATCGACCGCAAGCTTTCGTTCGAAGACATTGCCGATTCCAAAGGACTGGAAGTGAGTGATGTGATTGGAGAAGTGGAGGCGATCGTGAATTCCGGAACAAAATTGAACATTGATTACTATATCAATGACGTTTTGGATGAAGACCATCAGGATGAGATTTTCGAGTATTTCAGGGAAGCCGAAACCGATTCGATCGACGCCGCAGTTGAAGAACTTGGCGAAGATGATTATTCGGCCGACGATATTCGATTGATGCGGGTCAAGTTCTTCTCCGATATGGGGAATTAATCCTTAAAATTTATCTAAAACCTTTTTGTTGCAAAAATTGTTACTTTTGCAGCGAATTTTTCACATGTAAATAATTAAGTATGACAGTTGCAGTAAACGAAACACTAGCCTATAAAGTTGCCGATATTTCATTGGCAGATTTTGGACGCAAGGAAATTGAGATTGCAGAGAAAGAAATGCCCGGCCTAATGGCTGTGCGCAGAAAATTCGGCCCCGAGAAGCCACTGAAAGATGTGCGTGTTATGGGCAGCCTTCATATGACTGTTCAAACAGCGGTTCTGATTGAAACGCTTGCTGAATTAGGCGCTGATGTAAGGTGGTGTAGCTGCAATATTTTTTCGACACAAGACCATGCAGCAGCAGCCATTGCTACAGCAGGAATTCCGGTTTTTGCCTGGAAAGGCGAAACACTTGAAGAATATTGGTGGTGTACACGTGAAGCATTGAGTTTCCCGGATGGAAAAGGACCACAATTAATTGTGGATGACGGAGGCGATGCAACTTTGCTGATCCATAAAGGATATGTTGCTGAAAATGATTCGACAACGCTGGATGTTGAACCCGGCAGTGAAGAAGAAGGCGAAATACTAAAGCTGTTAAAGAAAACACTTGCAGAAGATAATCAGAAATGGCACCGCACGGTTGAAGAATGGAAAGGTGTTTCAGAAGAAACTACCACAGGAGTTCACCGCCTTTACCACATGTTTGATAAAGGAGAATTGCTGGTTCCGGCCATCAATGTTAACGACTCGGTAACCAAATCCAAATTCGATAATCTTTATGGCTGTCGCGAATCGTTGGCTGACGGAATTAAACGAGCCACCGACGTTATGATTGCCGGGAAAGTAGTAGTTGTTGCCGGTTATGGCGATGTGGGTAAAGGTTGTGCACAATCGATGCGCAGCTACGGTGCACGTGTGATCGTTACCGAAATTGACCCGATTTGCGCTTTGCAGGCTGCCATGGAAGGTTTTGAAGTGAAAACCATGGAAGACGCACTCACAGAAGGAAATATTTTTGTTACAACCACCGGAAACAAAGATGTAATAACCGGTGAACACATGGCTGCCATGAAGGATCAGGCTATTGTTTGTAACATCGGTCATTTCGATAACGAAATTCAGGTTTCGCGTCTTGAAAAATGGCCGGGAGTTGCAAAAACAAATATTAAACCTCAGGTTGATAAGTACACCTACGATGACGGACACAGCATTTTCCTGCTGGCCGAAGGACGTTTGGTGAACCTGGGTTGTGCTACGGGGCACCCATCTTTTGTAATGAGTAATTCATTCAGCAATCAAACGCTGGCGCAGATTGAATTATGGAAGAATAACTATGAGGTTGGCGTTTACACTTTACCAAAACACCTTGATGAAGAAGTAGCCCGTTTGCATCTGGAGCAGTTGGGTGTGAAACTCACTAAGCTGACCGAAGAGCAGGCTGCCTACATCGGAGTTCCGAAAGAAGGTCCGTTTAAGCCTGAGCATTACAGGTACTAAAAATAGTACTGATAAAATATTGAAACGGGTCTTCAGTTTTGGAGACCCGTTTTTAATTGTATACCCTGAGAATGTTCCCGTACAACGACGTTTTGTATTGTTTTAAGGGTGCTGAAGCAGGTCCGTCGGAAGGATAGCCACCGATAAGAATAAACTGCGATTCGCAGCACGAACAAATTCCCAGCAGACCTTCATTTAAAACTTTACAACTGCTGTTGATTTCGTTTGTGCACGCAGCATCAAAAGCATAATATGAACCTTCGGTTTCGCAGTACACAATGATACCTCCAAAACCAACTCCCGGGGAATACAGCGAATTCCCCGGTATAGTCAGCTCGTTGTTAATTGAAAGGTTGATGGGTAGATTTACATAAACATCAGGAATCTGCGAATCGACTTTGTCACACGACGAATTCATTAGCACCAACATCGTAAAAATCAATAAATACTTCCCGCTTTTCAAGACCAACTCCTTCATTTTTATTATTTTTACTGAAACATCAAAAATAGCAATTTATTGCTTCGACTAGTTTTATGGATGATCTGATCGTAATAATATTGACCCTTGTAGTTGCCGTTATCGGTATTATCGGGCAGCGGAACAAGCGAAAAATTCAACAGGGGCAAGCACCGTCACCCGGTGCAAATCAACCCATGGATTTGTGGGATGCGATCATGGGAGAGGAAGATCGTCGTCCGGAATACCAGCCACAACAGGAAGTTGAAGAACAGGAGCTTATTGAACAACCCAAAGAAAAACCAAGAGGATACGAGTTTGTTCCCAGCAGCGAAGGCACCTCAGAAATTGAAGAAGAGTTGCGAAAAGCGGTGCAGAAAAAACCTAAAAAAGTGAAAGTTGACGGTGAGGATTTTTCCCTTCGAAAAGCAGTTATCTATCAGGAGATAATGAATCGAAAATATACCTAATCGACTATAAATCACTCATTATTAAGATTTTTTCTACGGGATTAACAGAGTTTTAAATAAAATATTTACTTTTGCAAAAGGAAGGGTCCCGGAATCTCCGGGATTCTTTCTGTTTTTTTATAGTATAACAAGAGAGTAATTGAAAAGGAGGATCAGAAATGTCTGATGTAACATATTTAACACAGGACGGATTAAATAAGCTCAAGAAAGAACTTGAGCATTTAATGAGCGTAGAACGACCAAAAATCTCGAAACAAATTGGTGAAGCCATCGAGAAAGGCGATATATCGGAAAATGCCGAATACGATGCAGCTAAAGATGCCCAGGGAATGCTTGAGGCAAAGATTTCCAGATTAAAATCGAAAGTGGCCAATGCCCGTATCCTGGATGAATCGAAAATCGACACTTCCAAAGTGCAGATTCTGAATATTGTAACCATTAAGAACCAGAAGAACAAAGCTACAATGAAGTACACGCTGGTTCCGGAAAGTGAAGCCAACCTGAAAGAAGGTAAGCTTTCGGTTGAAACACCGATTGCAAAAGGACTGATGGGAAAGAAAGTGGGCGATGTTGTTGAAATAAAAGTGCCATCAGGTATTATTCCGTTCGAAATCGTTGACATTTCAATTTAAAGAAAATGGCAAGCATTTTTACTAAAATAATAAACGGCGAAATCCCTTCTTATAAGGTGGCAGAAGACGAGAACTATTTTGCGTTTCTCGATATTTTTCCAACCGCGAAAGGACACACTTTGGTCATTCCGAAAAAGGAAGTGGATTATATTTTCGATCTTGATGATCAAACTTATGCTGGTTTGCAAATGTTTGCCAAAAAAGTGGCCAAAGGCCTCGGAAAAGCTGTTCCCTGTGTAAAAGTAGGGATTATGGTGCTGGGGCTCGAAGTGCGCCACGCACATATACATTTGGTCCCCATGCAAAGCGAACACGATTTGCTGAACTTTACCGACAAAACAAAGTTTCCGCCTGAGGAAATGGAGCAACTGGCAAAACTAATTGCTGAAAATATTTAATATCAGCCCTGACATCTCGTCAGGGCTTTTTTTGCCCTTTCAATCTTTCAAAATTTATCAACACGCCCCAATTCAGGCTTTAAAATTCCTAACTTTAAAGGACGTTTTTTTATACAAATTTTATGGTTCCTTTTATACACTTACACGTACATTCGCAGTATTCAATCCTCGATGGAGCAGCCAGCGTTAATGATCTGATAACCAAGGCCAAAAGTGATAAAATGAATGCCCTGGCGCTCACCGATCACGGAACCATGTTCGGGATCAAGGAGTTTCATGCAGCTTGTGGAAAAAACGACATCAAACCAATTTTGGGTTGCGAAACATATGTAGCTTCTAGAAGCATTGCCGATAAATCGGATAAAGTCGACCGCTCAGGTCATCACCTGATTCTGCTGGCTAAAAACAAAACAGGATACCGTAATCTTATTAAGCTGATTTCGGTAGCCAGTACCGATGGATTTTACTATAAACCAAGGATAGATAAAGCATTGCTTGAACAGCACCACGAAGGATTGATCGCTTCTTCCGCCTGTCTGGGTGGCGAAATCGCGCAACTGATCATGAACAACCACATGCAGGATGCGGAAGACTCAATTCTGTGGTACAAGAAATTATTTGGTGACGATTACTACCTGGAATTGATGCGACATCCTGCCCTTTCGCAGCGAGAGCGCGAGGAAGTATACGATAACCAGGTAGAAGTAAACAAACACCTGATAAAGCTTTCGAAAAAACTGGGCGTAAAACTTGTGGCCACCAACGATATTCACTTTACCAACGAAAAAGATGCCGACGCACACGACTTGCTGATTTGTCTGAATACGGGTAAAGATTTTGATGATCCCAACCGAATGCGCTATACCAAGCAGGAATGGTTTAAAACGCAGGCCGAAATGAACGAGTTGTTCAGCGATGTTCCCGAAGCCCTGAAAAATACAAAAGAGGTTGCGGAAAAAATTGAAAATTTTGAGCTGGATACGGCCCCAATTATGCCGGTATTCCCCATTCCTGATGAAATTGGAACGGAAGAAGGATTCAAACAGAAGTATTCGCCCGACGATTTAAAAAAGGAATTTGGCGAGGCCGCGTTTGATCGATTGGGAGGTTACGAAAAGGTGATCCGTGTAAAGCTTGAATCAGCTTACCTTGAGCATCTCACCATTGAAGGAGCCAAAGAGCGTTACGGCGATCCCCTGGATGAAAAGGTATTCGATCGCTTAAATTTTGAATTGGACACCATAAAAACTATGGGATATCCCGGGTACTTTCTTATCACCCAGGATTTCATCAACTGGGCAAAAGAAAATGGTGTTCTTGTGGGACCCGGACGTGGATCGGCAGCCGGGGCAGCAGTTTCATATTGTTGCGGAATTACCAACATCGATCCGATAAAGTACGATCTGCTTTTTGAGCGTTTCCTTAATCCCGATCGTATTTCACTCCCCGATGTCGATATCGATTTTGATGACGACGGACGACAACTCGTACTCGACTATGTAACCGAAAAATACGGACGCGATAAAGTAGCCCACATCTGTACTTTTGGCACCATGGCTACAAAATCAGCCATTCGCGATGTAGCACGTGTGTTGAAACTTCCTTTACCCGAAGCAGATCGGTTAGCAAAACTGGTTCCGGATGCTCCGAAAATGAGTTTTAAGAAAGCTTTTAAAGAAAGCCCCGACCTCCAAAAGGAAAAAGAATCGAGTATTGAGCTGGTGTCGCAAACCATCAACTTTGCGGAAACGCTTGAAGGTTCGGTGCGGCAAACAGGCGTTCATGCCTGCGGAATTCTTATCAGTCGCGATCCGCTGTCGAACCATATTCCGTTAATGCCAACCAAGGATGAGGAAAACCTCCTGACAACACAGTACGATGGTCGTTTTGTGGAAGACATCGGTTTGCTGAAAATGGACTTCCTTGGGCTGAAAACGCTTTCCATCATAAAAGAAACGCTGGAGAATATTCGTTTGTCGATAGGCATTGAAATTGATATAGACAACATCCCGCCAGATGATGAAAAAACTTTCGAGCTCTTTAGCCACGGTGAAACCACCGCTATTTTTCAGTTCGAATCCGACGGAATGAAAAAGCATTTGCGCGATTTGAAACCTAACCGTTTCGAGGATCTTGTGGCTATGAACGCCCTCTATCGTCCGGGGCCGATGGAATACATTCCGGATTATATCGATCGAAAACATGGTCGGAAAAAAGTGGAATACGACCTGCCAATGATGGAAGAATACCTCAGCGATACCTATGGGATTACGGTATTTCAGGAGCAGGTTATGTTACTCTCGCGACTTTTGGCCGGTTTTACCCGCGGCGATTCCGATTCGCTGCGAAAGGCAATGGGAAAAAAGATCATTGCCATGATGGAGAAGCTGAAAGAAAAGTTTGTGGCGGGTTGTAAGGCCAATTTCAGGTTTACCGACGAATGTAAGAATGTAGGAAAAAAGCCGGACATTGTCATTGAGAAGATCTGGAAAGACTGGGAAGCATTTGCCTCTTATGCTTTTAACAAATCGCATTCGGTTTGTTATGCGCATATTGCTTACCAAACCGGTTATTTGAAAGCACATTATCCGGCAGAATTTATGGCGGCCAACCTGAGTCGAAACCTCAATAACATTACCGATATCACCAAGTTGATGACCGAATGCAAACGCATGAAACTTAACGTGCTTGGTCCGGATGTGAACGAGAGTTTTATCAAGTTTACCGCGAATAAAGACGGTGATATTCGTTTTGGAATGGGAGCCATTAAAGGAGTTGGTTCCGGCGCTGTTCAGAACATTATCGACACACGTGAAAAAATTGATGGTTTCAAGTCCATTTACGATGTAGTTGAAAATGTGAGTTTACAGAGTGTAAATAAGAAAAACCTCGAAGCACTGGCCATGGCCGGAGCTTTTGATAATTTGAATGGAATAAAACGCAGTTGCTTTTTTGCCGGTGAAAATGAAAACGACGATACCAATTTTATTGAAAAACTGATTCGCTACGGAAATAAAATGCAGCTCGAAGCCAACAGTGCTCAACAAAGTTTGTTTGGCGGAATGGGAGGTGGTTCCGGTGTGCAAAAACCTGCAATACCGGATGTGGAAGAATGGGCGAAACTCATTCTGCTCGAGAAAGAGAAGAACTTTATCGGCATTTACTTAACGGCACATCCGCTTGACGATTACAAACTGGAGATCAATAATTTCTGCTCGAGAGACGTGGCCCTGAAAGACCTGAACAACGACATTGAAAAGTATAAGGACCGGGACCTGGTTTTTGGTGGAATGGTAACAGCAGCCCGCGAGGGACAGTCGAAAAATGGCAACATGTATGCCACTTTAACACTCTCGGATTATACCGATTCAAAAGAGATCTTTTTTTTTGGCAACGACTATGTTAACTTCAGTAAATTCTGCAAGGTAGGTCTTTTTATTATGGTGAAAGGAACCGTGAAGTCCAGGTTTGGTAGTAACGATTATTACGAGTACAAAGTAAACAGCATCGAATTGTTGAATGATGTCAGGTCGAGCTACGTAAAAAGCATAACCATTAATGTTCCGTTGCCAGTGCTTACAAAAAAACTGGTATCCGACATTCAGAAACTTTCGAAGGAACACCAGGGAAAAGCACTTTTAAAGTTCAACGTGTTCGACCCCGAGAACAATATGCATCTTGAAATGTTTTCAAGAACAACTAAGATACATCCCTCCGATGCTTTCCTTAACTTTTTTGAAGGTCAGTCGGATATGAGTTACAGAATTAATTAGTTTTGCGAATTATAAGAACAGAATAACGAATAAAAAAACAATTTAATTATGGCTTTAGAAATTACAGATGCCAACTTTGAAGAGTTGGTTATGAATTCGGATAAACCGGTAATGCTTGATTTTTGGGCTGTTTGGTGTGGCCCGTGTCGTATGATCGCTCCTATTGTTGAAGAAATGACTGGAGAATATGATGGTAAAGCAGTTATTGGTAAAGTAGATGTGGACAACAATCAGGAAGTTGCCATGAAATACGGTATCCGCAACATCCCAACCGTTCTTTTTGTGAAAAACGGCGAGGTAGTTGACAAACAGGTTGGTGCAGCACCTAAACAGGTGTTTACTGCCAAACTTGACGCGCTGCTGTAATCGTCAATATTAAATATTTTCACCGGGTGACTCGATTTGTAACATTGCGTCACCCGGTGAATTCCTTTTTTGAGATTTGAAAAACATTTTCGACATAGAACAGTTTCATCAGTTCGATAATCTCGGATTGATCGCCCATGAAGTGGTAGAAGGTTTTATAACCGGATTGCATCGAAGTCCGTTTCATGGATTCTCGGTGGAGTTTGCCGAACATCGCTTATACAACCAGGGCGAATCGACCAAGCACATCGACTGGAAACTCTATGCCCGAACCGATAAATTGTTTGTAAAACAGTACGAAGAGGAAACCAACTTGCGTTGCCAGGTGGTTATCGACACATCTTCGTCGATGTTGTTTCCCTATTCGAAAGGTAGTAAACATTTACACAATAAACTGGCTTTCTCGGTGTACACCGCAGCTGCTTTGATCTACCTGATGCGCAAGCAGCGCGATGCAGTGGGTCTAACGCTTTTTTCTGAGGAGATCGAGTTTCAAAGTACTCCGCGTATTTCTTCGGTGAATGCCGAGATCATGTACAGCAAGCTTTCTGAATTGATCCAGCCCGAAAACGCACACCTGCGCAAAAACACCAACACGACCGATGTGCTGCACCAGATTGCGGAGAACATTCACAAACGCTCGCTGGTGATCATTTTCAGTGATATGCTCGACAGCCAGAAGACCGAAGAACTTTTTTCGGCGCTGCAACATTTGCGCTACAACAAACACGAGGTCATTTTATTTCATGTAACGGATCATTCGCTCGAGCGTGAGTTTGAATTCTCCAATCGTCCGCACAAATTCGTCGACCTCGAAAGTGGACAGGTGGTTAAGTTTAATCCATGGGAAGTCAAGAAGCACTACGTTTCTACAGTAAAAGATTACTTTGAAGATCTGAAAGTAAAGTGCGGCCAGTACCAGATCGATCTGGCCGAAGCCGACATCAATAAAGATTTTAAAGAGGTGCTGTTTTCTTATTTGGTGAAGCGGAAGAAGTTGTTTTAAATTGATATTGACTTTTGTCGTACTTTACTCCCGTTCGACAGCTAAATACATATGATCTCTTCAGGGCATCGAGCTGCTTTCAGATCTTAGTAATAACTCATCTAGTAGATATCTTCATATTCCAACACTTCCAAAGGAACAAACTCCAGCCAGTCAAAATGAAACTGTCCTGATTTCACGGCAACTACTCTGAATCTATGTGTTGTCATCTCGTCGAACGTGAAAATACCAAGTATTCGGCGCAGACAATTTTCCTGATATCTAACGTTAGAGTTATATGCATCGCCATAATATGTAGGGGAAAGAGTTTTAAAGGTTGCCGGCGCTTTCATGTAACCTCTGTTGCGCATCGCTTTGTCATTTTCGTATCCATATGGGTCATCACTATCCGAACCTGGCCTCACATAGCCGATCTTTGGGTCAGAGGCCAATATTCTTAAGTCTAAAGGTATTCCTACCGGATAGTCATCGAAATACAGTTGGGCTACTCCCCTGTTATTGGTAGCATGGTATCCAAACCTAACTTCATAAGTCCCTTTGGGAATAGGTAGTGTAATGGCCTCAAAATCATACAGTCCATCGGCACGCACCTCATCACCCATGTAATCGGGCCACCTGTCGTCTGAATCGCAGTACAACAGGGCAGAGGTATTCGAGCCTTTAAATCTTTCAAAATAACCTTGCGGAAAGAACCAACCCTGAGAAGGATATTCAGGTGTTCCGTGGCCAATCCTTATACGATTATTGGTAAGCTCGTAGAAGAAACTTGCAGGATTCATTCTTAATCTTTTACTGGCTAACATTTGTTCTACCATAGGGGAATAGACCAGAATGTCATCTATTTCGTGGTATATACCATTAATTGCATCATTATCATAATTATCCCGATTGATGCGAATAGCTGTTGCAGGATCGTCATTCACCATGTTAAACACGTTGAATTCATCGAACATATCACCGGCACCAAGAAGGGTTCTTACTTCTATCAAGGTATTGGCACACATTGGTTCCATGTATTCAAACATATCGAAAGTGCGAATCGCATGACCAGTATTAGGTGTACTGCCCGAATTAAAATACTGGTATATGAACAAATTCCAGGGAAGTTTTTTTGCAATTAAATGATATCCTATAAAACGGTTCAAACTGTTTCTCGGATCGGTTGGATCTGAAATACCGGCATCCTGTGGATATATTTCATCGTAAATTTCACTGGCCTTTTTCTTAATCCCTTCAATATCGGTAATGCCATATTTTTCATTTAAAGTTGCATCGCTTGGCATCAAAGCGGTGAATCCATATTTTTTTGATTGTGGTATCCGGTATAGTCTTCCAAGTGTCCAGAATTCTCCATCAACAGCAGTTCCTCCCAATCCATTAGGTAAAGATAAAGGTGGAACATAAGATTCATCTTCAATGGGTGTGAGCTTTTGGTCAAAGCCTGTAAGCACCAATGCCTCTGCAAATAGTTTAAAATTCTCATCGGCCAATATCACTTCGTCGAGTCTCAATGCCGTATGTATTATAACATTATCAACAATGTGTATTAATCCATTGTGTACTTCAACATCAGAATCGGTTATTAAAGAAGAAGAATTCAACCGATATTCAAATAATCCTTCGAAATCGACTTTTATGTTTCGGCCGCTCATTGTTTGGTTTAACAGTGAAGCGCCATTTACAAATTCTTTGCTTGTTACCTCAAATCCTTTAATAATGTGGTCGAAAGCAATTTCTCTTAACTCTTCCACCGTAAAATCATCAAGTGTTTTTCCCTTTGCCTCGTAATACTTTTGCATTCCTTCATTCGAAGGGACAAAGCAGGTGTATTTCCCATAAGCATTCAATAAGGGCATAACCCCACTTTTTTCGAGTAACAGAGCAAATTCTGAATATGATTCAGGCCTATTGGTAATATACTGACCTGCTGTTTCCCCTTTAAAGGTATAGTATGATTCTTCCGGTATTTCTTCAACACAGGAAGGGGACAACAGTGACATTATCAGCATAATAAGCATTAAGCTCTTCGAAAACCTTTTAGAGTGTTGGAAACCTAGAATTTGGCAAACTTGATTTCCTATTTTATTAGTTTGCATATTAGTCTTAATATTGGTAATTGCTGTTTTGTTATTAAACAAATTAAGAGTCAAATATACAAATAAATAGTCTAGTCAAAGATTGGTTTTTCGTCTCAGGCAATGATGGAATTCGTTAAAATCGCAAAATACTGCTATATACAATCACTTTGTTCGTGTGCGTTATGAACCTGATTATTTGATACAAATGATTGCCGATAATATTAAGTTATGCAGGTTGCTGAAAAACCAATGGGTTTTAACTTAGGAAAATAGCTACTCAAATGCTTGAAAGATGACATTATTAGAAAATTAAAGTGGCATAACGCCGCTTAAAATGAATGGTTAAGTTCCCCTTCAAAGGAGTAAATAGATTATTTTTTGGAAGAAAAGGATTTTAAAGCGGTGGTTCTTTCTTGCCTCTTGAAACGGGAAAAATTGTTCTAAATGTCGTTGCACACGACGGATCAGGTACTCGATATCTCATAAAACCGGTTATTCAGCTTTTGAAATTTTGAAGGGCTCGGCAAAATTGAGTGGCTTTTGTTTGTGCCCGTAATAATTTGAAAACTGGTAGCAGATCTCAACACCGAAGTAAAAAATTAACGAGACATAATATACCCATAAAAGTAAAATAATGAGCGAGCTGGCAGCTCCGTATATTACTCCCAACTGACTATTCCCAATAATAAATCCGATTAAATATTTACCCAGGAAAAAAAGCAGGGTGGTAAATCCGGCTCCAAACCAGCTGGCGTTCCAGCGTACCGTTACATCGGGCAAAAATCGGTATATAAATGCAAAAACAGTAGTTGTAAGCAACAAGGACAATAACAGCCTTGCAACATTGATCGATACCACGAACTGCGCACCAAAAAGATTGGAGAGGTAGTCGTGTAATATACTAACGGAAGCTTCAATCATTAGCGAAATAATAAGAACAAGACCTAGACTAAGGATCATTCCAAAAGAAAACATCCGGTCGCGCACAAGTTTAAGCAGGTTCAACTTCAATTTTGCTTTTACACGAATTCGCCAGATGTAGTTGATCGAGTTTTGCATGATACTAAAAAGTGTGGTGGCTGAAAACAGGAAAATAGCAATACCGATTACGGCGCCAATTCCGCTTTTTTCAATAATCTGATAGTTACTTATGGCAGTTTGCAGTAACTGACTGCTCTCTTTCCCGATTAGGCTGTTGAGTTCGTTGAAAAGTTTAGTCCGAATTACAGCATCGTTGGCAAATAAACCAAATACGGATATGATGATAATGAGCATCGGAGCGATAGAAAAAATGGTAAAATATGCGGTTGTGCCGGCCATTCCAATCGGATTGTTGGATTTAAAATGCACAAAGGCCTTTTTTAAAATTTTCAGACGGTTTATTACCCGTTGTCTCAATCTCCTTTTTCCCATTTTTAATTAACGTCAGTTCGACATAAGAAACACAATAATTTATTAGAAAAGAAACAAGGTTTTGTTTATATTTAAGTATCTCA
>NZ_JBBIXN010000002.1:0-24582 GCF_037646455.1 Maribellus mangrovi
TGTGAGATACTTAAATATAAACAAAACCTTGTTTCTTTTCTAATAAATTATTGTGTTTCTTATGTCGAACTGACGTTGGTTAATAATTCAAATTAGTTGGAGTCGGTGAAGAGCTTTAACAATTCCTGCACCTTTTGTTCTTTTTCGGTAAAACCCAGCGATTGGTAAGATTCTTCTAACACTTCAAGCAAACGTTGAATAAACAGCACATCCGATTTAGGTTCCGTATATTCATAAATCGGCTGGTACTTGTGCTTTTTTAAGTGGTACTCAATTTCTTTTCGGCTGGTGATGGCCCCTTTATTCGACGGATTGATGTAAAAAAGTACATCCGAATCCTGTGAAGAACCATGAACTTTTTTGGCCAGTTTACTATCCACAATGGCCACCAAAGGATTTTTTGGAAAATCAATCATATAAGCCGGAAGTTCCAGCTGCCGCGCAATTACGGTATAAAAAATGCACATCGAAACGGAATTTCCGTTTTTGGTATCCAGAAGCTGGTTTAAGAAACAATTTTGTGCCGAGTGCGGATTGCTCAGGTTTACGGCAAATCCGTGTACATTAAAAAGAAAATGATTTAGAATCGTTATTTTCTCAAGTACGGTTAGCGAATTGTTCAGTTCCAGCCAGATGGCTTTTCGAAGGGTCTCTACTTTTAACTGCAGATTCAGAGGATTAAGATCGGGGTATTGGAAGCGATCGACATGACAAAGGCCGTTCAGCAGACTTCGTTCGTTTTCTTTGCGTTTCAGCCAGAGTTTTAACCGATTCTTGGTTTCTTTGAATTGAATGTGTTGAATGATGTTCTCGATGCGCTCCTGCGAAGGCTCATCAAAACTCATTTCCCACTTTTTTTCCAGTTCAGGAATTACATCATCGTTGCTTTTCAGCAATTCCTTTTCTACCATATCAAAAACGGTATCGTCGGGGTCGTCGAGGAGGTTGATGAGTGCAGTTAGCTTTTTCTTATCCATAGTTATAAGGTCAGTTTATCCAATACCTTCGAAATCAGCTTTTGCATTTCGTCGCGGTAATTCTCATTCGCAGTGAGTGTTACACGGTTGGCAATAATCAGGCAAACCGTTAAAGCTTGATGCCCAAGCAATTTCGATAATCCGTAAATGGCCGAACTTTCCATTTCAAAATTAGTAATTCGCATGCCTGCATGTTGGAACGATTCTATTTTTTCGTTCAGGTGCGGATGGGCGAGAGGCAATCGTAACTCTCGTCCCTGCGGGCCATAAAACCCCGGTGCAGATATGGTAACACCACGCGAAAATTCAGTGCTGTCGAATTTCGAAAGCAGATTTTTGGATGCATCCACCACATAGGGCGATGGCAGAGAAGCATCCCAGTCAGTATATACTCTGAACGCTTTTTCAAATTCCAGGTCGGAAATTTCACCACGGCCGGCATAAAAATTCAACAAGCCATCAAATCCGATTGATTTTTGCGATACCACAAACGAATTCACCCGCAAGTCTTCCTGCAATCCTCCCGAAGTACCGATCCGAACGATATCGAGGCTTTTCTTTTCCTCTTTTATGGTTCTGCTTTCCAAATCGATATTCACAAGAGCATCCAATTCGTTAATTACAATATCGATATTGTCAGTGCCAATTCCGGTTGAAATCACCGAAAGCTTGGTGTTGTTGTAAATTCCTGTAACAGTTTTAAATTCGCGATTTTGAGCAGAAAATTCTATTTCTGAGAAATGAGCAGCAATGGTATCAACACGCGCCGGGTCGCCAACCAGAATAATGCGGTCTGAAATGTTTTCCGGTTTCAGGTGCAAATGGAATATTGTTCCATCAGGATTTAATATAAGTTCCGAATGCTTGATCATACCAGCCATTTAGGTTCAAGTCAAAACTATTTAAAATTGAATGAATTGCAAGTGGAGAGCCTGAAAACATATAAACAACCAAGTCTTCAAAAATAAACTAAACATAAATAATTGTTAAAAACTGCAGTTTTAGCTGGCATACAAGATATAAACAGCATTATGTGGAAATGAAACGGCCTGCTTTAACAAAAGATTGCAAGAAAATGATATTTTTGGAGTGGAAACAAATCTAATAGCAAACCGATGTCATTCAAAATTTTTTCTTTTCAACTCACAGGTAAGATTAAACCGACTACAGCCATTGAGAAAAAACGTGCTGAACTGGCTTCCGATTACGCAGAGTACAAAAAAACGGAAGCTTCGGATGAATTAAAGGCTTTTCTTGAACTTGAAGAGTGGGTTAACTCCGATGCCTTTAAGAAGTCGAAAAGCGAGATCGAAGGTCTGTCGTTTAAGGGAAGTAAAGAAGAAAACCAACTGAAAGAATACCAGAAACTGAAAAAGTCAGGTCCAATTAAAAAGTATTTTACGGTTGAAGGATCTTCCGATCTGAAACGCTTTGAAAAGGAACGTGATTCAGAAAAAATGAAAAGCTATTATGCCTTGCTCGATTACGTTAAAGAAGGCCAGTTTAATCAGGATAAAAAGGAAATTAAAAGCCAGGTTTTTAAGGGTTCGGTTGAGGAGAAGCACTGGCTGGAGTTTCGAAAACTGGAAAAATCAGCCGGAATGCGGGCATACAAAGAATTGCATGCATCGGACGATGTAAAAAAACATGAGACGCTTGAGAAAACTGAAAAGTTTAAAAAATACCAGCAGTTAAAAAATGCATCGGGCCATAATAAAGAAGAGAAGGCTGAATTTAAAAAGCTAAAGAGAGATGGTGAAATTAAGACCTACTTTCGTTTCGAGCGTTCGAAAAAGCTAAAACTTTACCGCGAAATGGTAGGTAGTCATGATCTTAAGCGATTCGATGAGCTCGTGCAATATGTTAACAACGATGAATTTAAAAAGCGTGAGGCATTTTTGAAGGATAAAAAGAAATTCGAAAAAAGTGAAGCCTTCAAAAAGTATTCCGAATTTAAAAGATTATCGGGTGATGACACCGTGAAATTCGTATTGAAATACGAAAAATCTGCCTTGTATAAGAACTACCTCGATGTGAAGGATTCGTTTGATCTGAAACGCTATTATGAGTTGGAAGAAATCATTAATTCCGATGAATTTAAAAAACAAAAAGCCTGGCTCGAAGACAAAAAACGCTGGGAGAAAACCGAAGAGTTTAAAAAATATCAACACTATTTGAAAGAAAAAGAGCGTCCTGAGTTTGTGAACTATTTCAAATACAAAAAATCAGACGATTTTGATTTTCTAAAAAACTGGGAAGTGGTGTTTGAAGACAGCTTTAGCAACTCGAAACTGGACGATAAAAAATGGTCGGTTTGTACCGCAACCGCCGGAAAAATGCTAGGTGAGAATTATGCATTGCCCGGAGACCTGAATTTATTTACACAAGGGAAAAACGTTTCTACGGGTAAAAATCTTCGTATCCAGGTAAAAAAGGAAAAAGCTCAGGGAAAGGTATGGAAAATGCCTGCCGGTTTTGTTCCTACCGATTTTGAGTATACTTCGGGACTGGTATCGAGCGACAAAGCCTTTGAGATGAAAGATGGTGTGGTAGAAGCTAAGATAAAATTCGATCCGTTGAAATCGGTGATAAGTTCGATGTACCTGGCCAGCGGAGAAACAAACAATCGTGTAAATTTACTCGAAATGGGAGCCCGGAATAATCTTGGCTTTTCCATCGTAAATGGTAAAGGAAAAGTTGAAAGTCAAGGGTTAGATATTTCGAACCTAAAAAAAGGAGACTATATTTTTACACTCGAGAAACAAGGGCAAAAGTTCACCTGGAAGATTAACGAAAAGGAAATCATTACACAGGAAAACCGCGACCTGGATAAAACATTGCACATTGTGGCTTCGAGTTTAGTAATCGATGAAATTTCGGGTGCACAATTACCGGCCAGTTTCGACGTGGAGTGGGTGAAATGTTACGTCAAAAAATGAAACTCGACGGAATCGATGTAAATTGGTCCGAGGATTTTGATGGCGCCATCACTGTTTGCGACACCGAAGGAATTATCGTTTACATGAATAAATATTCGGTTGAGCAGTTTGAAAATTATGGTGGAAAGGTACTGTTGGGTACCAACCTGCTGGATTGTCATCCTGAACCTTCGAAATCAAAGCTCCGGAAATGCTACAGTCACCCAAACCGAACATGTACACTACGGAGAAAGAAAATCGTAAAAAAATAATTGTGCAGAAACCATGGATGCTCGATGGAAAGTTCAGGGGAATCGTAGAATTGTCGTTTGAACTGGATCCTGAAATGCAGCATTTTGTGCGTGATTAGCGGAGTACAGTTACAATCCTCGTTTGTTGAAAAGAATGTATCCGAAATTCAGCGTTACATACAGTTGTGTGTTATCTTTCTCGTAATAGTTGGCGGATAGACTTACAGGACCAACACCTGTTTGGTACACCAAAGCTGCCGCTCCCTGCAGGTAATAATTGTCAAAAATCTTATCACTTTTAATTGCCGTCATATCCTCTGTATTTATCAGCTCTTCTTTTAAAGGAAGAAAGGCAAAAGCTTCAAGTCGAAGATGCATGTCGGGCGAAAATTTAAAAATGGTTTTTAGTCCGCCCGCAACAAAATTATTGGAATGAAATTTCTCGATAAACAAAGATTTGCTGTGCGGAGTGGGGCGAAATCCGGGTGCCGATAGTTTTGTTGAACGATAGGTTTTGAACAGGTCCTTATTGCTCAGAGCTCCTTCAATGTGGGTGCCGAGTGTGAAAAAATTATTGATGTTGAAATAATTCACCAGTTTACTGCTTAAAACCACATAATTGTGTCGTTCCTTATTCCCGGAAATGTTTTTCCCAAGTGTTCCCGAACTAAAGGATTCATTTCCTGAAATGGCTTTAAAATCGATGCTTTTCCACGATCCTTCGGTGGCATATTGTTTAAAATTAAGCGAATTGTTTTCCAGCCCAATCCGGGCTATGAATGATTTAAAGTAGGAGTTGTCGGACTTATCCAGCTCACTAAAATCTTCGGCCCTGTAAAATTCATCATCGGCAGAAGAGTAAGCCAAACCGCCGTAAAATTTGGTATGAAGTCCCAAAGGTAACCCGGCTTCAAGCCGCATGTTCATTTCATCCTGAATAATGTACGGAGGACGCACATTTTCGAAGAACAATTCGGAACTGGAAGCATAGTAATCCCAACGGTTCATCGTAAAATAATACGAGAGATAGAAGGGGAGGCGGGTTGAATAATCAATACGTCCGCCAAATTTAACTGAGCTGTAAAATCGCCCAAAATACAGGTTCGAGTAAAACTTGTAGGCACGCGAGTGATAGCTACGGAAATTGAAGCTGGCAAATCCCTGGTTGATCGGTTTGGTCGACAGGTTGCCCCCAAAATTCACATCAAATTTCTTTTCGAGTTCTACCTTTAAATGCAAATCGAAATACCCTGTATTTGGATTGTAGTAAGTGATGGGTTGAATCGATTTCAGGTTTTGGTCGGCAATCAGTTTAAAATATTCAGTTTTCAGATCTTTCAGCGAAACAACGTCAGAACGGTGTTTTATACTTTGAATGATGAACTGACGCTGCATAGGATCCTCAACACCTTCCACCTGAATGTTCTCGAAATACAGTGCCGGTTTTCGGGCATTAAAATTGTTTCGTTTTTTCTGTATCTCTTCTTTTGGTACTCGTCGCTCTATCAGAGCTTTTATACTATCTATGGCATTTGTGGCAGTTTCGTTGCCTTTTGCCAAAACCAGATCAATTTTATTGAAATCGAGTAAGCCAACATCTTCGAATTTTGTTTCGAGTAGAATACCGTCCTCAGGATCGATATCGAAATTGGTTGGACGCATCACCATATTCGAAATCTGTTGCATCACATCATCGGCATCTGCAGCTTTTACATCGTCGGCAACTTTATGTCCGATAATAATATCGGGTTGGTAAATTTCTTTCATGTAATCAGTGGGGAAGTTATTTAGCAAACCTCCGTCGAACATTAAGCGATCGTCAATTTTAATGGGTTTAAAGTACAGCGGAACCGTCATCGAAGCACGGATAGAATTTCCGAGGTCACCACTTCGGAGCACTGCTGGTTCGCTGGCATTTACATCGGCCGCAACGCAAAAAAACGGAATCATCAGTTTGTCGAAGTCATAATTACAAGCCGCACTGGTAGCTGCAGTCAGTTCCATAAATGCAAAATCCATCTGCTCGGCCGGAATAATATTGGTTGGTGGAAGAACTTTTAATTTTTCCTCTTTTTTGGCTACACGTAAGGTTAACCACGATGGCTCGTGCTCGGCACGCTTGAAATAATAACGATATTCGCGCTGAATTTTTCCGGTCGACCAAAAATAAAAATCATCTGACTTGAACAACTCTTCCATTTCATCGGTAGTGTAACCGGCCGCATACAATCCGCCTACAATTGCGCCAATTGAGGTGCCTGCAATGTAATCGATCGGGATATTGTTTTCCTCCAGAACCTTAATCACGGCAATGTGGGCCATTCCTTTTGCGCCGCCTCCGCTCAAGACAATCCCCACCGATTGCGCATTGAGTTGCGTAAGCGTACAAAGCAGAACAATCGAAAGTAGAAGGTGTCTTTTCATAGCTTGTGCGGACATTTCTAAATCTGAACCAACCAAATTTACAAAATTCGAAGATTGTTATGTATAATAAAACCTAAATATTTCCATGACTTTAATCAATATTAATGCAACTTTTCCCTCATTTAGATAACGAACAAGTGCTTTTCGACTTGTTACATTCGAGCAATATTTGGTAGATTTGTATATCATAATTTTTAACCGAGATCGTTGATGAACCTGTTAAAATGTTCCGCTTGAAAACACTGTTTTACATATTTGTCTGGATGATATTTGCAATGACTGCATTTGGCAGCAAGCAATCGGATGCCGACATAAAATGGGGCAATTCGCATTACTATAACCTGAACATCGGTGACAGCATTTGGTTTGACGGTATTTCGGTTAAACTTCTCGAGGTGGAAAAGCACCGTAACCTGTTAAAAGTAGGCAACGATACGTTGTGGTTAAAGGTTGCGCGCAGAAGTTTGCCATCGCTGAGCGGATCGTTGAATGTGTTTGTTGCCGACAATATAAACGTAAAGCATCTGGCCAAAAACAAATCGATTCATGGATTACTTAAAGCTGATGCACTGGTTTGCGTGTCGGGAGTAGGCACAAGTTGGCTCGATCTGAACTCGGTTGTTTTTCCGGTAACATTTAACGATGGTTTTATGTGGAGCGGTGAGGAAGAAACTTACATGTTTTCGTATTATCCAACAGGAGAAAAAAGTTTCGACACTTATCCGGGAATTGGTATTAATTTGAACGATGCCCGGGGACTGGAGAAGCACTGGATTGTTGCACTTGAAGATTGTTCCGTGGTGTGGATTGAAAAAGGTGAATATGCTTCCTGTGTGCTGTTGGCAAGCGATGCCCATCCTGGAATCTATTTCGTTTACGAGGGACTGTACAACAAAAATATTGAAGTAAAAAAAGGACAAAACTTAATCAGGGGCGAACTGATAGGTACAGCATGGGGCGATGAAGATTGGGGGTTTTTGCACCTGGCCGTCATCTATTCAGAAGAAGTGCCGGAGTATAGCAATCGTTACGATAATTGTTTGAATTTCTTTCCGCAGTTGTACGAAATGTACTACAAACACGGCTTTGGCATTGCAAAATCTTTTTCGAAAGGTAAAATCGAATTTGGCCGTTCACCTCAAATCAACGGAAATGTGCAAAATGCATCGGCTTTTGAAGAGTATTATGGAAAAGGATGGGAGTTTGATCACTGGAATGTGGCTGAAAAAGTGGAGTGGGTGACAAAACGAAATAGTGGTAATGTGCGCCTGAGCAAGAACTTGTTTAAAGGAACACCGGCACGCAGCACCAATCCCGAGAATTATTACGAATATCTGATTAACGTGCGGAACGGCGTGTATCGCATCAGGGCCAAAGTTGGCGATGTTGAAAATGCTTCGTGGCAAAAGTTAGCCTTCGAAAATCAACTGACGCTAGCATATAGCCTGGAGCAGGGGCAACAAACCTGGACTTCGGAGAAAGTGGTTAAGATTAGCGACCACAAATTGCGTGTTCGCATTTACTTCGATGGTAACAAGATTGCGGGTTTAAGCGAGATCGTGTTTCAACAAGCTTATTAAAATTCGAAGCACATGCCCGATTTTACTTCGGGAAAATCAAAACTTTCGTTGAACAACACTTTTGCCGGAAATGCCGTACAGTGCGAAGGGAGCAAAGTTTCAATCTTATTTTTCCTAAAATAGTCCAGTGTCTTGCGGGTTTGTTGGTCCTGATCTTTTAAGTGAAATCCACCAATTACAGTTTGGATTTGGTTTATTCCGGTAACTTTCCTGGCATAATCGCAAATGTTACAAATTCCCGAATGGGCACAACCCGAAATTATGGTCAATTTATTTCCAACTGTTGCGACCAGGGCGGAATCATCAGCAATAAAATCCTCTTCGCCGCTGCCCAGACTGAAAGTTGTTGTTTGGCTTTCAAAATCATTCATGCGCGGAATTTCGCCCAAATACCACAAGTTTTTGGTTAACTGAACGGGTGATTTGCTTTCGATAAGTTGAAATTTTTGCCGGATTTCAGTTTTATCCATCCATAATCCAATGGGGGAGTTGTCCGTTTTTCGATATCGATTCTCAAATGCTGAAGGATGCGTGATTAGTTTTTTGTCGTGCAGAAATTGCAGACCGTCGCCATGATCCCAATGTCCGTGGCTCAGCACAACGGTTTCAACATCGCGCTGAATATCGAAGCCAAGTACTGCAGCATTTTTTAAAAATACATCTGTGTGACCGGTATCGAACAGAATCATTTCTCCGTCGATCTCGATCAAATATGAAAGACCGTGTTCAGCCTGAAATTTACCTCCTGCAATATTCTCGGTTAAGATGTTGATTTTCATTAAATTTTGGTTTTATAAGGTTATCGTTTACAATCGATTTTTAAAATAAAATAGCTAGCAGACAACATAATTACCAAAAAGAGGATGAAAAATGCATGAAATCCGAGATGTTCTATAACAGTGCCTCCAAGCAGAGGGAACAGTGCCGGAAGTATGTTACCTGCACCGGCAAAGCCTGTATAAAGTGCACGGTTTTCGGTGCCAGAAACTTCCAAAAGCAGACCACTCATAGTCATGGTATACAAGGAATAAACGATCCCTCCAAGCACAAAAATATATTTGATTGAATGGGCATCACGAATGAGAATAGCCATTAGTGCCAGGGTGAGCGATAAGGCAACATTTGAGAACAGTAAGACATTGTATTTTAGTTTTTTTGCCCCCAGCAACACAAGAACACTGACCGTTACAATACCAATTACTTTGTATATCAGGAACGTTCCGGTTGCAGCACTTTCTGTGTGGAAGGTTTCTTTGGCATAGAGAATTACAAAAGGCAGAAACGAGATGGCAATTCCCTGTGTATTGATAAATCCCAGAAAATAAGGTAATTTTTTGTTCTCTTTCCATTCACTTCTCAGGACGTTGAAAAAGGCTTTGAATCCTTTAATGCGTAATTTTGAAGGTACGACCTCTTTAATCGCCCAGAAACCACCGGTAGCAATAAATAAAATACCTGCACCGGCAAAAAACATAATGGCATAATTTACCGGGAATGCTTTTAAAACAAGAATCTTTTTAACCAGTAGTGCCGAGGCAAAAACGATAATGCCGGAAATAATCTGTAGAGACGAAAAAAAAGTTTTTCGCTTATCCTGATTCACCGATTTTCCAAGAATATCGGTATAGCTGATGTTTGCAAACGCACCGGCCAGCGAAAATAATGTGATAAAGAAAAAGGTAAACCAGAGTACAAATCCTGCGTGTTCGGCCTGCAGTAAAAAAAGCAGAACCCCAAGGCCCAAAAGCGACAAGACACGCGTGTTGATCCCCAGCAATAAATAATTCTTTTTGAAGGATTTATTACTGAGATAGGGTGCAAAAAATAGCTGTGTAAAGCTCGATCCCCCAAGCATTATGGCAGTCATTATACCTATATGCAGAGCTCCGCCACCGGCCTCTACAATCATGGACGGAATAACGGTATCAACATCCATAAAATTCTTGGCAAAAGCCAAAAATGTGGCATGCCATAAAAAAGCCCTGAAATTATGTGTGGATATTTTCTTTGTTAACACTTTCTGAATTTCCGGTTATAACAAAGATTTCAAAATATTTTTAGATGGCGTTATTTTCGACTTGAAAATTCCGTTTTTTATGTGAAAAAGCATGTAATCCTTTTTCTTCTTCCTTGAACATAAGCATCGATTTTTTAGGGTTTACCTTTTTAGCCGTCACGACGGTAATATTTCCGGCCGGTCCTGCTTTAATAATAATTATATCATATTTTTTCATCGGTAAATAAATGTTTTTGTTTTTATTAAATTTTCAGGTTATTTG
Organism: Maribellus mangrovi; assembly: GCF_037646455.1. Lineage (NCBI taxonomy): Bacteria > Pseudomonadati > Bacteroidota > Bacteroidia > Marinilabiliales > Prolixibacteraceae > Maribellus > Maribellus mangrovi. The sequence continues at coordinate 10,430 of NZ_JBBIXN010000002.1, forward strand.
ATTTGAGAAGACAGTAAATTCCAGGTGTTTTGCAATTCAGTACATGCCGGGCTTTGCGGAGAAAATTCAATAATACTTTTTTTCTGAACCATTGATTCTACCATTTTCATATCAAAGGGTAGTCTCCCAAGTACTTGTATTTGTTTGCTCTTCAGGTACTGTTCGACGGTGGCAGAAACTTCAGTGTTAATGTCGAATTTGTTGATGGTAGCAAACATGGGAACATTAAAATTTTCAACAAGTTTAATCAGTCGTTTGGCATCGTGCAGACCCGAAACAGTTGGTTCAATCACCAGTAAAACCATGTCGGTGCCCGTAATCGATGATATGGCCGTACACCCGATTCCAGGAGGGCCGTCGTTAATAATAAAATCGGCATTGGTTTCCGTGGCAATTTCTCGTGCCCTTTCTCTGATTCGACTCACAAGTTTCCCTGAATTCTCTTCTCCGGGGCCCATTTTTGCATGTACCATTTTTCCAAAACGGGTATCCGAAACATACCAGTTATTGTTAAAATTCTCTTCGGAAATAATGGCATTTTCAGGGCATATACGCTCGCACCGCCGGCATCCTTCGCATTGAAAGGGATTGACTTGAGGGTAATTGCTATGATTTGGGTGAATAGCATCAAAACGACAATTGGTTTCACATAATCCGCAATTGGTGCACTTTTCATGATTTATCCGCGCAACAGATCCACTCGAGAATAAATGGCTCTCTTGTATCTTTGGTTCAAAAATGAGGTGCAAATCCGCGGCATCAACATCATTGTCGCAATACACGGTGTTTTTGGCCAGCGAAGCCAGTGCTGCCGTTACCGTAGTTTTTCCGGCTCCTCCTTTTCCGCTTAGTACAGTAATCTCCTTCATTAGTTCTTATACATTTGAATTACTTTTTGGACGACATGTTGATAATGTTGCGAAAATTCATTGTTGATGTCATCAAGCAGTTCACCTTTTGAATACGTTGAAGCGTAATTTTTTGAATAGGGGATAGTCCCTAAAATGTCGATGTGATGTTCCGTAAGGTAGTCGAATACATCATTATTTCCGGCGCCGGTTTTGTTGACCAGCACTCCAAAAGGAATTCCGAGTTCCCGAACCAGATCTACGGTCAATTTTAAATCGTGAAGCCCAAAAGGAGTTGGTTCGGTAACCAATACAATGTAGTCGGCATCAGAAACGGTTTCAACTACAGGACAACTGGTTCCCGGAGGAGCATCAAACAGCAATACTTCGTCACTTGTGTTCACCGATTTTTTCACTTCTTTAATTAGCTTTGTTTGCAATGCAGAACCAATCTCCAATCGTCCCTCAACAACACCTGCTCCAAAACCCGGATCATAGCTCGAAATGTTTCCCAGCGGTTGTGGGTGTTCGGTAATGGCATCAAAAGCACAGGTCATGCTGCAGGCTCCGCAAGAATGGCAGAGGTCGTTATTAACTTCAGCAAACTTAAGTGCCTTTACAATTGAAATGGCATTGAATTCGCACCATTCGGAACACTTTTTACAAAAGGTACATTTAGTGGTGTCAATCTTTGGTACAGGAGTAAAAACATCTCGACTTTCATTTAATTCAGCTCCATGAAAAAACAACATGTCGTTTGGTTCTTCTACATCGCAATCAATCAACCGGACCTGATTATTGAATTCTTTTGATAGAAAATAATAGAGATTTACGGCAACCGTAGTTTTACCGGTGCCTCCTTTTCCACTGGCTATAGCAATTTTCATTCTCTGCTCTGCTCTGATCTGTTTGTATGGTTTGAACTACTTATCAAATAAGCATTCCCCAAGGTTATCCTCGGGGAATACAGTTTAATAGCTAACATTCCAGGGCGATTCCATAGTCAATCGCACGGACTGTAAAACAATCGTGCTTGTATATTAATGATCGCAGTAGTTGGCTGTAAATTCAATACTTGATCCAAGGTATCCCTGAACCAATTCTTTGGCACTTTGCGTTGGTGCTCCTACAAAAACATTCACGTTGTTGTAGTTAAAAATCTGTATGGCTTTTTGTCCCATTCCACCTGCCAGCACATCAGAAACTCCCTTCTTTGCAAGCCATCGGGGAAGTAATCCAGGTTCGTGTGGTGGTGGCGTAATCATCTCTTCGGAAATAATCTCGCCATCGTTAACACCTAGAATTGCAAAGTACTTGCAATGTCCGAAATGTGCATCCAGAATTCCACTTTCGTTAACAGGGATTGCAATCTTTTTATTCATATAGTTTTATTTTCGATTTCCAAAACGGTTTCCTAATCCACGCCCCGGGCCTCTTCTTCGTCTTCCAGATCCGAAAGCTCTGTTTCTTCCCTGACCTTTCATTTCGTCCTGTTCGTTTGTCCTGAAACGCATACGAAATCCACGTCGGTGTGTGCTGTTGTCTTCAAGTTGAGTAGTTTCCTGGTCTTCTTCTCTGCATCTTCCTTGTCTGCGACCGGTAAGGGGACCTTCCCCTTTCGGTCCTGTTCCGTTAAATCCTGGCATGACTTTAATTTTTTGTGATTTGATCGATGATATCCTTAACACACAGGTTTGGTTCGTCCAGAATGATCATCTGAATTTGAAATTTTTCAAGCATGCTTTTGGCTTTAGGGCCAAAATCTCCTGAGATAATTTGTGAGGCTCCAAGTTCGGCTGCCATTTCTGACGATTTCGTTCCGGCGCCTCCATTTACATTTTTAAAATTGTTTTCAATAAAATTAGATGTTTTAGTATCCGGGTCATACACGCAAAACCAACCGGCTCTTCCAAAACGTTGGTCAAATTTCGAATCCAACTTATCTCCGGTCGATGTGATAATTGTTTTCATTTATTTAGTAAATAATGTTCGATACAAAAGTAACAAAATTAAATCATATAACAAACATATGTGCAATATAGAATTGTTTTCTATTGATGTTTTTTACCACATTTTAATGTGTATGGACCTTTAATACCAGTATTTCATTATAAAAAAAAGGGCTGATGAAGTAAATCATCAACCTTCTGCTTATTGTAAAAAATATTACTATTTCATTAAAGACGTGATCGGACGTCTAGGCTAATCCAATTCTTCAAAACAATACAAGGATCTGAAACCTCTCAGAAGAAGTTGATCACCAACAATGACCGGTGAAGCATGAAAATTATCATCCAGCTTATTTGATGCCAGAATCTCGAATTGTTCTCCTGCTTTTACAACCACACAGATATCTTCGGCAGCTATGTACAGGCGATCAGTAGCACCGGTTGGCGATGAAAACAGAGTACTGATTCCATCAACACTTTCTTTTGAATAATGCACTTTTCCGTCTTTTGCATTCACACACGAAAGTGCTCCGTTGTTGGCACGTAAAAAGTAAAGTTTATCTTTCATCAGTACTCCGCAAGGCGTATAAGGTGTATCATTGTTGTATTCCCAAACAATGGCATCCGTTCCGGAGATATCGCCACTGGCTTTTTCAAGGTCAATAGCCTGGAGTGCCGAGCCCCGAAATCCGCTCATTACATACAGAATGTTGTCTTTTGCCAAGGGTACCGGAATCACATTTCCGGTCATTCCTGTTGATAACCACAAAACCTCGCCATTTTCATAGTTGTAACTGCGCACTGCATTGGTGGCGCTGGCAATAACCTGTATTTTTCCACCTGCTTCAACTACCAGTGGAGTAGACCAGCTTGTGGGTTCATCGCGGGATACTTTCCAAATGTCTTCTCCAGTCTTTTTATCCAGGCAATACATCCACGAGTCACCTTCATGATCCCAAAGAATAAAAACACGGTCCTTGTAAACATATGGCGATGCACCTTCGCCAAAACTGGCGCGTTTTTCCATTTGTCCAAAATCTCGTTTCCACAGAATATTGCCGTCAAAATCGAGGCAGTACAATCCGCGTGACCCGAAATAGGCAAAAATACGTTCGCCATCAGTGGCCGGTGAATTCGATGCCCAACTACCTAGTTCATGGGTGTTTTCCAAAGGTAATTCGCTGGTGACAGTTGTTGTCCAGTCTATTTTTCCGTTGTTTCTGTCGACACAGAGAACCTTAAAATCGTGGATGAATTCGGTACTTGTTGGATTCATCCAGCCTCCGCCTTCTGAATCAGATCCTTCTACGCCTCCTTTTTTATCGGTAGCAACAGCGGTTTGAACAATGATATTATCTTCCCAAACGATTGGGGTTGCATGCCCCAATCCGGGTATTTCTGTTTTCCATTTCAGGTTTTTGGTTTCGCTGAAATCGGTTGGAGGATTGCCTTTGATTGCAGCTCCGGTTAAATTCGGCCCGCGCCATTGAGGCCAAAAGTCGTTGTCGTTTTCCTGTGAATGACTCGATAAGTTGCTTAAGAGAAGAAAGATAGCACTGATTAATGTTAGGATTCTCATGTTGGTAAAATTTTGGTTATTCATTTTTGACTCATGTAACCGTTTAGCGTTTAAAAGCAGGATAAATTATACCTGTTATTCGTCAAATTCAAAACTGTTTACCGTTTGGAATTGCCAAATTTCCAGGATTTGAGACACGGGTAACTCATAAGGCGAATAATCGCGGTTGGAAGAAATCAGCAAGAATTTCCCTTCGTCAAGTTGTTTGTAGATCAACTTAAAAACAATGCCTTCGTCTTTGGTGACCACAATGCATGCTTTCCCGTCTTTAATGGTGGTCCAGTCTTCAACAAACGAGCAGGTTACCCACGAGCCTTCTTTCACCGGTAACATCGAGTTGCCTTGTATCTGGAAACTGCGGTATGTTTTATCCTTTGGTAAAAAAGGCAGCTTGAATTTGGGTAAAGTGGCAATAAAATCCAGGTCGCCGTAACTGTTGGTGTAGCCGGCCTGTGCTTTTACAGGCACCATTTCAATGTTTTCGTCACCTTCGCTGTCAACCGAAATGGTGAGCAGCCGGAGTTTGTTTCCGGTTACATCCACATCAAATCCTTTTTCGATTTGCGAAAGCTGAAACTCCGACAAAACTTCGAGCCGGTATTTGATCAGTGCATCCAGCGAAATGTTGAAATATTCAGAAATGCTTATCAACACTTTAAATGGTGGTTGTACATTTTTCTCGTAACCCGAAAGGGTAGTTCGGGTCAGTTCAAGCTCCGCCGCCAGATCCATTTGTGATTTTTGGCGCCGGGTTCGTAAAAATTTTAGGTTTTCTGCAAAGTACATGACCTTAGTTTGAAGTTAGAAGCTTGAAGTAGGTAGTTTAAGAACACGTTCATTTTATTTTGTTTTTAAATGTAATCATCATGTTCATTAGATTGAATGCAAATTCATAATGATTTATAAATAGTTCCTCTGTAATGTATTTTCTTCGTTTGGCTTTGTGTATACATGTTACAACTTCAGCAAGTGTGCGAATTGCATAATTCATAAATCTTTTAAATTCCTGGGAAGATTGTTCAATAGATCCTTCCGAGATGTTCAGGGCAATTGAATCAGCTGCTCGTCTGATTTGAGAAGAGAGATTATAAAGTTCTGTTTGTGGAAAAGAATATGCAATTGTATTGATTTCCTCTCCCAAATCCGTTGCTTTTTGCCAGATAATCAGGTTTTCAAATTTAAATTCCATTTTATATGCTTTTAAAATTAATCGTTATTATTCTTCTCTGTTTCATTTTCTTGCTTCCTACTGCATGCTTCCCTCTTCTGACTTTCAACTTCAATCTTCCAGCTTTTTCCTACAAATATAAAAAATAATGACTAAATTATAGTCGGAGTTATGACGATAATATCGACAGTTGATGAACAGGAACATTGTACATATCGATTTGGACACTTTTTTTGTGTCGTGCGAGCGGCTGCTGAACCCCGAATTGAACAATCGTCCGGTGTTGGTAGGTGGTATTACCGGGCGCGGGGTGGTGGCGGCCTGTAGTTACGAAGCCCGGCAATACGGTATTCATTCGGCCATGCCCATGCGGATGGCGCAGCAGCTTTGTCCGCATGCCATTGTGGTAAAAGGAAACAGTTCGATTTACAGCAAATTTTCAGACACGATCACCGAGATCATCAGCGAACAGGCGCCGCTTTACGAAAAATCATCCATTGATGAATTCTACATCGACGTAAGTGGTATGGATAAATTCTACGGCAGCTACAAATGGGCGCAGGAATTGCGTGATCGGATAATTAAAGAAACCCACCTTCCGATTTCTTTTGCCCTGGCTACCAACAAAACAGTGTCGAAAGTGGCGACCAATGAAGTGAAGCCAAACAACTATATGCAGATAGAAGAAGGCCGTGAAAAAGGTTTTCTGGCGCCACTGGTGGTTAAAAAAATTCCGATGGTGGGTGACCAGACCTATAAAATGCTGCTGAGCATGGGCGTTAAATACGTAAAAACCATTCAGGAAATGCCCATTGAACTGATGGAAAAAGTGATGGGGAAAAACGGAGTTGCACTGTGGAAAAAAGCGCAGGGAATTGATAATTCGCTGGTAGAACCCTATCACGAACGGAAGTCCATTTCGTCGTCGCTGACTTTTGAGAAGGACACGATTGATGTAACGGCACTAAAAAAGTTGTTGCTGGCCATGGCTGAAAAACTGGCTTTTTACCTGCGGAACGGCAATAAACTCACTTCATGCGTAACCGTGACGGTGCGCTATTCCGATTTCGACACACGTACGCGGCAGAAACGCATTCCTTACACTTCGCTCGATCATACGTTGATTGCTACTGTTATGGAGCTTTTCGATCAGTTGTATACACGGCGGGTGCTGGTGCGTTTGGTGGGCGTTCGTTTTAGTCACCTTATCGGGGGCAGTTACCAGATGCGGCTGTTTGAAGACAATGAAAAACTGATCCGCCTGTACCAGCAGATGGACAAAATGCGCAACCGCTTTGGGCAGAACGCCGTGCAGCGGGCATCAACGCTGGGTACTCGCGGCATCGGGCAAATGAGCAACCCGTTTAACGGGCAACCGCCGGTAATTCCGGCACATAGAAGGATATAGAGTTTAAAGTTCAGGGTTCAAAGTTTAGAGAGAATGAAGAATATCGATTGCAGCTTAACGATTTATGATGGAAAGAAAGAGTCTCAGTATTCAGTATTCAGTATTCAGTAACAGTTACAATGACTAATGACTAGAAGTTGATTAACGCATTAAAGCATTTACGCATTGTTATGTTACTAAATTGCCACACCTATTACAGTTATAAGTTCGGAACGATCTCCATTGAGCAACTGATTGAGGAAGCCATCGACAAAGGTTACCACACGCTTGCATTGACTGATATCAATAATACTTCGGCGGCGATCGATTTTATCCGCCGCTGCAATTTGAAAGATATTAAACCGGTTGTTGGCATCGATTTCAGGAATGGGGCACAGCAAAAATACATTGGTATCGCTCGAAACAATGACGGTTTTCGGGCATTAAATGAACATCTGACGTATCACCTGCATTCGGAAGCTGAAATTCCCGATCGTACACCTGAAATTTCCGATGCTTATTTCATTTATCCGCTGGGCGCTGTTCATCCTAAGGATTTAAAGGAAAATGAATTTATCGGTGTCCGGCCTTCGCAGGTAAACCGGGTATTGGGCGAGTTGCAGAAATACCCCGAAAAACTGGTGGTGTTGCAAGCGGTTACTTTTCGGAATAAACGCGATTTTAATATCCACCGACTGCTGCGTACGATGGATAATAATACACTGCTGAGCCGTCTGCCAAAAAGTGAGGAAGCCAGCCCCGACGAGATCATGTGGCCGCGCCAGGATATTTACGAGCAATTCCGCGATTTTCCGCAACTGATACGAAATGCGCAAAAGATCATCGATAGTTGCTCGATCGAATTCACCTTTAAAAAGTCGAAGAACAAGAAGTGTTTTACCAGTTCGCCGGCCGAAGATTTTATCCTGCTCCGGAAGATGGCGTGGGAAGGGATTCGTTATCGTTTTGGCGAGCCTTCGCCTAGAGTTGTTGAGCGAATCGAGAAGGAACTGGCGATCATTAAACAAATGGATTTTGCTTCGTATTTTCTGATCAACTGGGACTTGGTGCAGTACGCCCGGAGTCAGGGATGTTACTATGTGGGGCGGGGCAGCGGTGCCAACAGCATGGTGGCTTATTTGTTGCGCATCACCGATGTCGATCCCATTGAACTCGACCTGTATTTTGAGCGTTTTATCAATCCTTCGCGAAAAAGTCCGCCCGATTTTGATATCGATTTTTCTTCCCGCGACCGCGATCATATTACCCGTTATATTTTCGATCGTCATGGCTGGGAGCACACCGCGCTGGTCGGTACTTACATCACGTTTCAATACAAATCGATGATCCGCGAACTGGGAAAGGTTTTTGGATTACCGAGCCACGAAATTGAAAAACTTCAGGCTACAAAAGATCCGCGAAACCTTGATGGTATCGGTCGGCTGGTGTTGAAATACAGCAAACTCATCCACGATTTTCCCAGCCACTTGAGCGTGCATTCCAGCGGGATTCTGATCTCGGAGGAGCCCATCAGTGCCTACTCGGCCACTATCATGCCGCCTAAAGGGTTTCCGACGGTGCATTTCAGCATGCTCGAGGCTGAGGACATTGGTTTTGCCAAGTTCGATATTCTGGGGCAGCGCGGACTCAGCAAAATAGAAGATGCCATTCACATTGTTCGCGAAAACAGGGGAGAAGAGATCGATATTCACGACCTGAAAACATTTAAAGAAGACGAGCAGATTAAAGAGTTGTTGAAACGCGGGAATACCATCGGGTGTTTTTATGTGGAGTCGCCGGCCATGCGGATGTTGCTTACCAAGCTGGAAGCGGATGATTACCTGCGACTGGTGGCTGCGAGTTCGATTATTCGTCCGGGGGTGGCACAAAGCGGAATGATGCGCGAATACATCCTGCGTTACCGCGACCGCAGTCGTTGTGTGTCCGCTCAAAAAGAGGCCCCCGAATTGTATAAACTGCTCGAAGAAACTTATGGTGTGATGGTGTATCAGGAAGATGTGATTAAAGTGGCGCACCTGTTTGCCGGGCTCACACTGGCCGAATCGGATATCCTGCGAAGGGGCATGTCGTGGAAGTTTAAGCAACGCAATGAATTCGGCAAGGTGAAAGACAAGTTCTTCTCGAACTGTGCCGAAAAAGGTTACGATTATGGTTTGGTTCAGCGGGTGTGGACACAGATCGAAAGTTTTGCGAATTATGCCTTTTCAAAAGGACACTCGGCATCGTACGCTGTGGAAAGCTTCCAGGCCTTGTTTATCAAAGCTTATTATCCGCTTGAATATTTGGTGGCCACGATCAACAATGGCGGTGGATTTTACCGCACCGAATTGTATGTGCACGAAGCCCGGATGCACGGCGGCAAAATTTTTCCGCCCTGTGTGAACCGCAGTAACCTGGAAACGGTGATCAGCGGAAAAGTGATCTTCCTTGGGCTGGGGTTTCTGAAAAGCCTCGAAACAACTACTATTCAGGCCGTGCTCGATGAACGGCATCGCGGCGGCTATTACCGCAGTCTGCAGGATTTTCTGGGGCGCGTGCCCATTTCGCTTGAGCAGGTGAGTATTCTGATTCGAACCGGTGCTTTTAATTTCACTCAGAAATCAAAAAAGGAACTGCTGTGGAATACACATTTCATCCTGTCAAAATCAAAAAAAACAAGGCCCGACCGCACACTGTTTCAACAGGAGGTAAAGGAGTTCTCAATCCCCGATCTGTATTTCCATCCGCTAGAGGATGCTTACGATGAGATTGAACTGCTGGGGTTTCCGGTAACACGTTCGCCTTTTGGTTTATTGGAAGACTTGAAATTGCCGCCGACTGTAGCTGCCGACCTGCCAAAACTGATCGGACAGAAAGTGGCGATTGTAGGCAGCCTGGTACATGTAAAACGTACCCGCACCAGCAAAGCGGCGCATATGAGTTTTGGTGTGTTTATCGATATTGAAGGCCACTGGATCGACACTGTGCAGTTTCCGAATGTAGCTGCAAAGTACCCGTTTAAAGGCGGCGGTTGTTACCTGATTTATGGTGAAGTGGTGGAAGAGTTTGGCTTTTTAAGCATTGAGGCCAGCGAGTTGTATCGCCTCCCTAATGAAAACATGGAAGAACCGTCTACAAGGTTAAAAGTACCAAAAACGTTGGCGCTGCAAGGGAAAAATGCTTGAGTAGCTTGAGCTAAAGGTCATTAGTCACTGGTCATTGGGCAGGGTAAAGAATCCGGAGGATTCAAATGTTTGTAACGGCGTTAGTAATGTAGCTTGTCCGACTCCGGTCGGAGTTGTATGATTCAAAGTTTGATAGAATATTCAGAAAGCTATTACACCATGCTTTATCTTGAAGGCATGAGTAGCTGGAATAGATTTGGCTTTAGCCATTAATCTGAGCAGTTAACGGCTAAAGCCCATTGTAACAAAATATATCAAAATCACGGTGCAAAAGATATCAGTCATTAATCCCATTGATTTGCTTTCCTAATGACTAATGACAACTGACCGATGACTAATCATTTAAAACTGAGACTGAGACTGAATACTGAAAACTAATCCTCCTGATTATTATCCACCTTCTTTTCCCCTTTTGCATACCTTCTGATCTTGATGTTCAGGTAAGCAAAAAGCATGGTCATAAACGGACTGATGATGTTGAAAAAAGCATAAGGTGCATAGGTCCAGGTATCGACTCCAAGAATGCGCGATTGGGTGGCGCCACAGGTATTCCAGGGAATGAGCACCGATGTCACTGTTCCACTGTCTTCCAGGGTCCGGCTCAGCAATTCTGGTTTCAATCCTTTATCCTGGTAAGTTTTACGGTACATGCGGCCCGGCACTACAATGGCAATGTACTGGTCGGAAGCTGTAGTATTGAAAAACAAACAGGTTGCGACAGTTGAAGCCACCAAATTTCCGGTGCTTTTGGCATATTTTACAATGGGTTGCGTTATTCGTTTCAGCAATCCGGCAGATTCCATAACACCGCCAAAAACCATGGCCGAAAGGATTAGCCAAACCGTATCGAGCATGCCACGCATTCCCGACGTACTTAGTAATTCATTAACGTTTTCATCGGGAGTAGTCAGGCTTACATCGCCAAACATCGCCTGCATTACTGTGTAGTATGATGAAGTAGTGTACTTATCAAAATGACCGGCAACAGAGCGAATAATATCTGGCTGAAATACAATGGCAAACAGGCCTCCCAAAAGTGTTCCTATAAGCAATGATGGCAGCGGCGGGACTTTCAAAATAATGACAGTAAGCAAAATAACAGGCACCAGAAAAAGTAGCGGGCTGGTGTTGAATGTTCCGTCAATGGCAGCTTTTACATTCTCCACATCGATGGTAGCTGATGAAAAATCGTAACGAAAACCAATCACCAGGAAAATAATCAGGGTGATGATCAATGTTGGTCCCGTAGTAAATGCCATGTAACGAATGTGCGTAAAAAGGTCGGTTCCTGCCATGGCCGGAGCCAGGTTGGTGGTATCGCTTAAAGGGCTCATTTTATCGCCAAAATATGCTCCGCTGATAATGGCTCCGGCAACCACAGCCTCGTCGATGCCAATGGCTTTTCCGATGCCTAGTAAGGCCACACCAATTGTTGCAATGGTCGACCATGAACTTCCGGTTGAAACACTAATTATTGCACTTACTACTACTGCAGTAAATAAAAAGAGTTTCGGACTGATAATGTCTAGTCCGTAATAGATCATGGCCGGTACCACACCGCTGATCAACCAGGTTCCTGCCAGCGATCCTATTAAAAGCAGGATCAGTATTGAAGGCATGGCCGAACCAATTGTGGCCACTATTTTTTTCTTGATCGAATTCCATTTAAATCCCAATCGGTAAGCTACTAATCCGGCAATGGCAGCGGCCAGCATCAATGCAATCTGATTGGCACCGGCAAGGGTGTCATCAAATAAAAGTACATTTAGCGTGAGCAGAACTATAAGAATAAGAATGGGCAATAGCGCCAACAGGAGTGAGGCTTCCTTTTTCGTCGTCATAGAGTGGTAAATCTTTAAAAGGAGCGACAAAATAATACTTTTGAATTGAAATGTGTCAAAAAAGCAAAATCATTTCGTTCAATTTGCTAAAATTGGCGCAACTTTTAAATTCGCGAAACATTTTAACTTCAGGATAATTATTTGTTTTTATTTTCGTTTGATTTTATTTAGGGTTTATATGAAAGTTATTTACATCAGGATATTTGCTGCAATTTTATTTTTATTGATCGTAACTCCGGGCCACGCTCAAAGAAGTAACGGTCTTGCCGTTGAAGGTAAGATTTCTGTGGAAGAGGGCACTCCGGAAAATGCGATCATTCAAATGTATCGCGACGGTGAGCGACTGGATAATTATGGCGTTGATGCCGACGGTCGGTATAAAGTGGAACTCAATTACAATCACGACTGGACACTTATTTTTCAATGCGAAGGCAACTTCAGCCAAAAAATTGTTATTGAAGCTGCGGTGCCTCGCGAAGTGCTGGCCTCCGATCCACGATTTCCTCCTTTTCCGATCGATGTAAATCTCTTTAAAGAAATTCCCGGAATTGATGATTCATTTTCTGAAAATACGGTGCTGAAGATTTTCTATAGCCCCAGTGTTGATAATTTTGTTTCGGAGCTGTATTATAACGATGCTCAAATTCAGAAACTTATTGAGCAAGCTATTTTGCAGGCACAAAACGTGGATAAGAATGCCGATTATCTGGCGCAACTTACACGTGCCGAACTGGCTCAGTTGCGGAAAGAGTACAACGATCTTTTAGAAAAGGCAGGCGATGAATATGCCAACGAACAATTCCTGGATGCACTGGACGGTTACAAAGCCGCCAGTAAGATTTTTCCGAACGAGCAGTTCCCCAAAGACAGAATTGCCGAAATAAATGATCTCTTGGGATTGATTATGGCCGCCGAAGAACTGGATAAAGCCATGCTCGAGCGCTTTAATAAACTCGTGGCTCAGGCCGATCTACAGTTCTCGCAAACCAAGTATTCTGATGCAAAACAATCGTATGACCGGGCACTTTCGATAAAGCCTTATGATGAATATGTCAACGGTCAGCTCGATAAAATTGCCGATCTGCAGAAACAACAAATGCAGGAAGAGGAATACCAAAATCTGATAGCCAATGGCGACAAAGCCTTAAAAGAATTACTGTACAACGAAGCTATCGGGCAATTTGAAAAAGCCCTGGCGATAAAGCCCAATGCACAATATCCGAAAACTAAAATAAACGAGATAAACGGCCTGCTGGCTGCACAACGTGAAGACCAGGAAAAGCAGCAGAATTACGATGATGCCATGCGCGAAGGCGAGCGTCAGTTTACTCGACAGTTTTACGATCGTGCGCTCACTGCTTTTGAAAATGCCTTGAGCTACCGGCCAAATGACCCAAAAGCCACACACAGAATTGAGGATACAAAAAAAGTGATGCAGGACATCCTCAACCAAATGACTTTTGATCGTTTAATTGCGGAGGCCGACAAAGCGTACAAAAAAGAACAATATTCTGAAGCTCTTACCAATTACGAGGAAGCTCAGGCATTATTTCCCAATGATCCGCGAACTTCAAAGCGAGTAGAGGAAATCCGGCAGATCCTGTATGCACAGCAGAGTCTGGACAATTATATTTCGCAAGCCGACAAACAGTTCGATCAGCAAAAATATACTGATGCAAAAACCTTATATGAACGTGCCCTGGCACTCGACTCAAAGAATAAACATGTTCAGGATCGAATTTCTCAGATTGATGAAATAATGGCCGGACAAGAGTTGGATGCACAGTATACTGATGTGTTGGCCACGGCTGATAAGTTATTCGATAACAAAGATTATGAAACAGCCAGAACACGTTACAATGATGCATTGCGCTTAAAACCGAAGGAAAGTTATCCGAAAAATAAAGTGGATGAGATTGAAACTATTCTGGCGGCCATTGCAAAAACAAATTCCAATTACCAGGATGCAATTGATAAAGCTGATCGCTTATTCGAAGAAAAAAAATATGCCGATGCAAAAACGGCATTTGCTGAGGCGAATGGCATAAAACCGGATGAGACGTATCCAATGGAAATGATCACCAAAATTGATGGGATTGTTGCCGAACAGAATCGCTTAGCTCAGGAAGCAGCTGCTGCCGAAGCGGCTCGACTTGCAGCTATCCAGGCAGAAAAAGACAAGAACTACAGCGATGC
>NZ_JBBIXN010000002.1:24680-142964 GCF_037646455.1 Maribellus mangrovi
AATCTTACCCGGATGAGCAACTGGCAAAAATTGATTCGATTGTAACCACACGCGAACGACTGGCTCAGGAAGCAGCTGCTGCCGAAGCGGCTCGACTTGCAGCTATTCAGGCTGAAAAGGACAAGAACTACGCTGATGCAATTGCAAGGGCAGATGATCTGTTTGAAGCCAAAGAATATGAGAATTCTAAAAATGAATACCGTTCGGCTTTAACGATTAAACCGGAGGAAGAATATCCTCAACAGCAAATTAGCGAAATCGACAGGATATTGAGGGAACTTGCAGCAGCAAAAGCGGCGCAGGAAGAGTTGGACAGAAAGTATGCTGCGTTTATCACCAATGCCGATCGTTATTTTAATACCAACAATTTTAATCCGGCGAAAGAAAATTACCAGGAGGCGTCGAACTTAAAACCTGAGGAGCAGTATCCAAAAACGAGACTTGCCGAAATCGATAGTATTCTGGAGCAACGTGTTATCGATGAGAAATACCGCAACATTATTGTGGTTGCCGATGGTCATTTCCGCACGAAGAAATACGACGATGCCAGGTTACAGTACGAACTGGCGCTGGGGGTAAAACCTGAGGAAGAATACCCGCGTACCCAAATCCAGCGAATTGATGATATATGGGCGCAAGAGAAAGCTCAGGCACAGGCTGAAGCCGATGCAGCCAAAGATCTGGAGCAGCGTAAAGCTAACATTGCTGCCATGCAGGAAGAACTCGATGAACAGCGAATTCTTGAAGAATCAGGAATTAACGCGTTATACGATCAGCTGATCATAAAAGCTGATGCCTTCTTCGACGACACACAATACAATGTTTCCCGGGCCTGGTATTTCAAGGCACTTGATTTGAGGCCGGAAGAAGCTTATCCGCAACAACGTATCAATGAGATAAACCGAATTCTGAATGGAATGATGATGAGTCAGCGCGACAGGGAATACCAACGTTTTATTGATTTGGCCGACAATAGTTTCCGCGAAAACGAACTCGCAGTAGCCCGTGGTTGGTACAACCAGGCATTGGGACAAAAATCGGACGAGCAGTACCCCAGAGATCAGTTGGCTGAAATTGAAAGATTGGTACAGGAACGTCTGCAGGGACGTTCAGCCGAACGAGTGACTCAATACAAAGCTACGGCTAAGAAAGCCCTGGATTCAGGGAATTTGAACGTTGCGCGCTTCTGGTACAAAAAAGCACTGGAACTGAATCCGGATGACGACGAAGCAAAAAACGGGTTGAGTGAGACCAGGTAATGGAGTTATGTTTGTTGTGAATTGTTTATTTTAAGACTGTAAGAACGTCATCTCGTCCCGATATTTATCTGGATATTTCGGAATCTTTTAGATATCTGTTGAGATGCTGAAATGAATTCAGCATGACGATTGTTCTTAATGACTAAATGAGTAACTAGTCGTTTACGGCAATTGATAGTTTTACTGAAAAGCTTTCGAAATTGCCATTTGCAATACCGGTAAAAAAGCCGACATTACCAACAAAAAACAGGTTATTTAGGCTGTAACCAACTTCCCAGTAATTTTCCCACGATGGATTTCGGCTGAAATAATTCAGGTGCAGACTTTCGCTCCAGGTTTTACGATTTACAAACGACAGGTAACGCAGTAAAACATATTCACTTCGGTATTCTCCTGAAAGGTTGATGTAGCCTTCTTTTGAAGCCGGTTCGTAATCGTTAAGCAATTGCAAAGTATTAGTAAATGGAATAAAAGCTACAGGTATTTCCGAGGTCTGAAAATGTTTGTATTCCGAAAAATGTAATTGATCGGCATTTAAAAAGTAACCGGCGTTTAATTTCCAGGCTATTCCTGAAGTTGGCGAAATATTAGCCTCCTGCCTGAATTGGAAATCTATCTGAGTGTAATCAGAACCCGAGGAAAATACGCCTTTTAAGCCCTGTTTAAAACTGACCTGGAAACGGTAGTAATCATCGAGAAATAGAAAGGGCGATTCCTGCAGCCAGGGCTTGTAGATCCTTTCGTAATATTCCAATCCCAGTTCCCATGTAAAACTTTTTTGTTCCAACAACGCTTCATCGGTCATGGAAAGTCCTCCGGGTATGTTCGGTTCGAAATCCTTATTGTCACTTAATAAATAATCTGCATGATTTTCGAGCGGGTAAAAATGATTGTAGTCGATATTCAACCGTGCAGTCCATTGTTTTTTGAACCGCTGCGAAACACTAAGTCCGGCAAATTTTGTTTCATAAAGCTTCATGTAATTCTCGGCAAAAAACCACGAACTTAGCGCATTTAAAATCGGATCAATACCATATTCGCTTTTAAAATCCCTGCTCATTTTACCGGCTTTTAACTCCAGACTATTTCCGTATCCGAGAATGTTTACTAGCCGTGTGCTAACGCTGCCAAACACTGCTTTTCTGTTAAATGCGTAACCAAATTCAGGAGTTAGGTAAATGGTTTTGGCCGAATCGGGATTGTAACTCAGCTGAAAGAATTGCTTGTATTTGTAGCCATCAACTGCATTAAAATCGAAGTTCTCTAGATTGATCAATCCGCTGTAGCGCAAGCGGGTCAGTGAATCCCTGTACAAATCGTAACTGCCAAATGCAATTTTCGATAATTTTGATTTACGACGCTCAGCATCACTTCGTAAGGTATCTGTTTCGGTGCTTTCCATCGATTTTAATGAATCGGCCATCTGGTAACTGGCCACTTCGGACGGTGTCAGCGGAATCGCACGGATAGTATCCCAACGCATATTTTCAACAAGTGAATCTTTTTGATCGTTGATGTTGTAATTGGTATAAAAATCAGATATCACACGAGTTGAATCTTTGTATTCCTGTTTTAGGATCTTTCGATTAAGACGAGCTACTTTCCTGACGTCTGTATTGCTGAGTTCTTCTTTTTGTGTGATCTGTTCTACCTGTTCTTTCAATGCATTTGTTTTTTCACTTTCTGCTTTCGTGATTTCCTTTTCGGCAACTATCGTATCAGCGAGCCGAGGAACGATCCCTGAAGCATAATTGTCAACAATCGAATCGTATTTTACCGAGGCTCCGTAGTAAAAATTTCCACGCATTCCCAGCGCTCCAAAATTTCCTGTAATGTTGTGCGAAACCGGCAGCCAGTTTTCGTTGCCAAGGTTCTCGAATTGTTGCTTGATGCGGTAATCCACAAATTCAAAAGTCGAGCTGAAATCGAGGTTGTAAATGCACCAAAGCTGATCGACAATATAAATGTAACCTTTAACCAGTTCGTCGCTCTTTCGTTTTGGCCTTACTTTAATTTTGAAAACATCGAAATCGCCTACTGTGATAAAGCCCTCGTACCTGAAATCGTAATGGCGAAGTGCCGGTGCAGACAGGGGAGAGATCACCTGTTCCGGTCGTTCTTCATAATAGCTGGTGGTCATCAGGCCCATTACCGGAGGTTCATCAATTCCGGTCAGCGATGTTTTTTTGCTGATCACTTTCTGATCGTAATGATTGGGATAATCAAACGTTATTTTGTTCTGCGACTCCATCACGTAAGTCACGTTTTCCTTAAAATAGTCTTTAAATTTCTTACCGTCTTCCACCTCCTGTTTCTTTATGAAATTCGGAATATTGGTAAATTCAAAATTTGCTTTTATGTACAGGTCGGCCACATAATGCTTTATTTTCTCGCGGTAATAAGGGGCTTTTGCAATGGCTTTTCGCATGATAAAATATGCAGGATCTTCTTTACCCGGAAATATCTTTACTTCTTTTAATTCAAATTTCTGGATCTGCATAACTACCGGAAGAAAAACACTGTCGCGGTTAATTTTAACGATCGTATTCTTTTGCAAGAATCCCATCGATCGGATGGTAAGGTGATAACTGCCGTGGGCCAGTTGAAACTGAAAATTTCCGTCGACATTCGACGTGGTGCCTTCCCGGGTTTCACTGATAAAAATGGTAGCATAAGGAATGGGGTGATTTTGTTCGTCGGTAATTTTTCCTGATAGAATTTGTGCACCTGACTGAAAGGAAAGTAGAATTAAAAAAATCAGAATGACCGTCAACCGGTATTTATGATCTGTTCTCCGCATGAATTTGGCTTGCTAAGTGTTTTAACTGCAAATAACAACTTTTCAATTCATCAAAAAAATAATTTTCGTTAAAAACCCTTTAACCAACTATCAATGAATCGAATATTGGGTTAAATAAGATTGTCGAAAAAGAAATAACTCATTCCTCCGATTTTTCCATATTCCATTTGCCGACAATAATAAATTGAAAAACAATAAAAGGAATCGTAATCAACAAGAGAATTTCCCAGCCCACAGCAAATATAAACCAACCTGCAGAGAGCGATGCAACAGCCTGAACACCAAAAATAACAAAGTCGTTTACAGCTTGTACTTTAAACCGCTCGCTTGGTTTGTAGGAGCGTGGCAGCAGGGTAGTGGCACCAATAAAAAGAAAGTTCCAGCCAATTCCCAACAACACCAACGAGATCCAGTAATTTCCAAGTGCTTTGCCGGTAAATGCAATGGCAATGCACACCAGATAGGCAATCAGTCCGGTCATCATCATTCGTGCAATCCCCAGCTTTTTAATCACCCATGCTGCAACCAGCGACGGAAGGAACATGGCAACAATATGACTTTGTATGACCCACTTGGTATGTTCTAGCGTGTGACCGTCCATAACGTGCATGCTCACCGGCGTGGCTGTCATAATAAAACTCATTACTGCGTAACCGATGGTAGCACTCAGTAAAGCAACCCAGAAAACTCGTTGTTTTAGAATTTCTTTTAAAGCACGTTGAGGATTTTTATGGCTTTCATCACGTGTAATCGGATTTTTAAAAGCAAATAAGAACAGGAGCCCCAGAGCAAACAATCCGGCCAGCAGTATAAATGAGCCGGTATATTCAACCGATGTGAGATCTTTTCCAAGCAACGCAATCTCAGGCCCTGTAAATGCGGCCGCAATTCCACCAATCAAAACCATCGATGCAGCTTTAGGGATTAATTCTTCGCGCACACTTTCCATGGCCGCAAACCGAAACTGCATAACGCAGGAATAAGTCGTTCCCAGTAAAAATGTACTGGCACAAAACAGGTAAAAACTGGATATGGAAATGGCATAAGCCGCTAAAAATGCTACAAGGATGGAAAACACACCGATGATAAAAAACGACTTTTTTCTGCCGATGGTGTTCATCAGTAGAGTTACCGGAGGTATGGTTACTGCCGTTCCGATTACAATGCTGGCAACGGGAAGCGTGGCAAGCTTTTCGAGGGGAGCCAATTCAGCACCTACCAATCCTCCAACAAAAACAACCAACGAACTTACCGATAATAATAAGGCCTGAGCGATGGTTAATATCCACACATTACGTGGAAGCTCTTTCATTTTTTGAGTTTAAAATTCTACAATGAAACAACTTGGAAATAATTATGTTTTAAATTGAATTCAATAATAGCTGTAAATAGCTAATATCTTAAAGGCTTTCTATCGTATTCCTCCTGTTAGCTATGAGATTGAGCTTTAATTTGAAAAAACATGCTCTAAAAACTGTTTTTTGATTTCGTTTTAATTTTTACATTGCAGTACAGGACAGGACAGCATAGTAAAAACAGCTGTATGACATAAATATTCAATAAAACAACAAATATTATTTACAATGGCTAATAGACTAATTGGAAGACTACCTAAGGTAGGAATTCGCCCGGTAATCGACGGGCGCGAAAGAGGAGTGCGTGAATCGCTCGAGGTTCAAACCATGAACATGGCAAAGAACGCAGCGCATTTGATCGAGAAAAATCTGCGTTTTCCCGGTGGAGAAAAAGTAGAATGTGTGATTGCCGATACAACCATAGGAGGAGTGGCAGAAGCCGCTTTGTGTGCCGATAAATTTGCGGCCGAAGGTGTTGGCGTTTCGCTGACGGTTACTCCTTGCTGGTGTTACGGGACCGAAGTTATGGATGCCACTCCTATGATTCCAAAAGCAGTTTGGGGTTTTAACGGAACCGAGCGTCCGGGAGCAGTTTACCTGGCGGCTGCATTGGCGGGTTATAATCAAAAAGGATTCCCGACTTTTGGTATCTATGGTCGCGATGTTCAGGACAGCGACGACGAAAGTATTCCTGGGGATGTTTCTGAGAAGATTCTGCGCTTTGTAAAATCGGCTTTAGCAGTGGCGCAAATGAAAGGGAAATCCTATCTCTCGCTTGGTTACACTTCAATGGGTATTGCCGGATCGATGGTTAATCCCGATTTTTTTCAGGATTACCTGGGTATGCGTACTGAGTTTGTTGATATGACCGAAGTAAAACGTCGTCTGGATCAGGAGATATATGATAAAGAGGAATACGAAAAAGCACTGGCTTGGACTAACGAGAATATTATTGAAGGCGATGATTACAACGCGCCTGAACAGCAGTCGGACCGTGCACGTAAAGACTGGGAGTGGGAGACAGTTGTAAAAATGACGCTGATTATGCGCGACCTGATGATCGGTAACCCAAAACTGAAAGAAGCCGGATTTGGTGAAGAAGCCAACGGACACAATGCCATTGCCGGTGGTTTCCAGGGACAGCGTCAGTGGACTGATTATTACCCGAATGGTGACTATTCAGAAACAATTCTCAACAGTTCGTTCGATTGGAACGGAATTCGTGAAGCTTTTGTATTTGCCACCGAAAACGACAGCCTAAATGCAGTGCCAATGTTGTTTGGTCACCTCCTGACCAACACCGCACAGATCTTTTCTGATGTTCGTACCTACTGGAGCCCTGAAGCTGTTAAACGTGTGACAGGTAAAGATTTAACTGGTATGGCGAAAGACGGGCTTATTCACCTGATCAATTCAGGGTCGACCACAATGGATGCCACGGGGCAGCAAAAGGATGCTGAAGGAAACTCAGTAATGAAACCATTCTGGGAAATTACCGAGCAGGATGTTGATGCGTGTTTAAAAAACACCAAATTCTGTCCGGCAGAAACCGGATACTTCCGCGGAGGAGGTTTTTCGAGTCAGTTTAAAACCAGTGGTGAAATGCCCATAACCATGAGCCGGGTAAACCTGGTAAAAGGGCAGGGACCTGTGCTGCAAATTGCAGAAGGTTATACGATTGATTTGGAAGATGACATTCACAAAGTATTGGATGAACGCACCAATCCAACCTGGCCAACCACCTGGTTTGCTCCAAAATTAACCGGAAAAGGTGCTTTTAAAGATGTGTATTCGGTCATGGCCAACTGGGGAGCAAATCACGGTGCCATTAGCTACGGACACATTGGTGCCGACCTGATCACACTGGCTTCTATTCTGCGTATTCCGGTTTGTATGCACAATGTTGAAGAGGACCAGATTTTCCGTCCAAGTGCATGGAATGCGTTTGGTGAAGATAAAGAAGGCTCGGATTATCGCGCCTGCGCGAATTTTGGACCAATTTACGGATAGCACATAAAAGGTGTCTGAAAGCGTGATATTGCCGTCATTCTGAACTTGTTTCAGAATCTTGTTGATTTGACAGAACCTGAAATAAATTCAGCGTGACGATTTGGCTAACTTATACTTTCAGACACCTAATTTAAAATAGCATGGCAAAACCAAGATTTAAAATAGATGATACTGCAGGGCAAACCAAATTGCAACAACTGGTGCATTCTATTTCGGAAGCCATTGCGAATGGTTTGCTTAAAAATGGAGACATGCTGCCTTCGGTGAATCAATTGAGTGCCGACAGTGGTTTTTCGCGAGATACGGTGTTTAAGGCTTATAACATATTGAAGCAACGCAACCTGATTGAATCGGCACCAACGAAAGGTTATTTTGTGTCGGGCGATTCTTTTAAAGTATTCATGCTGCTCGATGATTTCAGCGCTTTTAAGGAGCAACTCTATCAATCGTTTCGGCAAAACCTGCCCGAAACTTATTCTGTCGATCTTTTATTTCATCACTACAATCAGGAGGTTT
This sequence comes from Maribellus mangrovi, assembly GCF_037646455.1. Classification (NCBI taxonomy): domain Bacteria; kingdom Pseudomonadati; phylum Bacteroidota; class Bacteroidia; order Marinilabiliales; family Prolixibacteraceae; genus Maribellus; species Maribellus mangrovi. The sequence continues at coordinate 32,621 of NZ_JBBIXN010000002.1, forward strand.
TTACCCAGCTAATCGAGAACAGTTTAGGTCGTTACAGCATGTATATCGTAATGAATATTGACGAGGCGACAATTCATCCTGTTCTAAAGAAAATCGATCCCCACAAATTGCTAATTCTCGACATGGGAACTCCCGAAGATGAAAAAACAAACTACCTGCTTCAGGATTTTAGCCAGTCACTGGTTCAATGTTTGGATAAAGGTGCAGCACAACTTCAGAAATACGCCGAAATGGTGCTGGTCTACGATGAACAAATTACTCCTCATCCATCGGCTATTGTAACGGCAGTTAGCGGATTTTGTACCAAGCGTTCTATCGCTTTCAAACAAGTTAGTTCAATTCATCTCGATCAGGTAAAAGAAAATACCGCCTATTTTGTTATTCATGACGCCGATTTGGTGGAAGTGATCAAAAGCTGCCGGACAAAAAACCTTGAATTGGGTAAAGATGTTGGAGTACTCTCATACAACGATACACCTATGAAACAAATTGTTGGAGGCGGGATCACCGTTGTTTCAACCGATTTTGAAGAGATGGGCAGGGAAGCAGCCGAGTTTGTGAAAAATAAAAAGAAAGTAGCTAAAATATTAAGTACTTCGTTAATTTTACGTGATTCAATTTAATTACGTAATGAAACGACTTAGTATATCTCTGCTTGTAATGTTTTCTTCCTTTGTTTTCGCAACTGTAAACGCGCAGAATTTGAATACAAAATTTTCCTCGATTGCCATTGGTAATCCCGTTCTGAAAGGAAATACCATCTACCACAACGAGTTGCAAACTTTCACATTAAAAGGTGCCGGCGAGAACATGTGGTTCGATAATGACGAGTTTTGGTTTGTTTTTCAAAAGGTAAAAGGTGATTTTATCTTTTCTGCTAATGTTCAGTTTGTTGGCGAAGGTGTAAATCCTCATCGAAAAATTGGTTTGATGGCCCGCTCTGATTTTGATGCCAATTCGGCCTATGTCAATGTTTGTGTACATGGCGATGGATTGACCGGAATGCAATTCCGCGAAAAAAAAGGAGAGAATACCGATGAAATTCCATCGGAGCTTAATGCACCGCAGTTTATTCAGCTGGAAAGGAAAGGAGACACATATATTGTTCGTATTTCAAAGGATAGACAGCCTTTAATCACCGTTGCTGAAAAGCAATTTGATCTGGGTGCTGAAGTTTCTATTGGGATGTTTATCTGTTCGCACGACACAGGTGTGGTGGAAACAGCCAAATTCAGTAATGTGCGCATTGAAATTCCGGCAGCCGAAGGTGTTGATGGTTATCGGAATCCATCACCCAGCCGCCTCGAAATTTTGGAGGTGGCAAGCGGAAACAGGAAGATCATTTACGAAACCGACGAGCACATTGAAGCACCAAACTGGTCGCGCGACGGTAAGTTTCTGATTTATAACTCGGACGGAAAATTGTACAAATTTGATGCTGAAACGATGAAGCCAGAGGAAATCAATACCGGATTTGCACAATCAAATAATAATGACCACGGAATTTCTTTTGACGGGAAAACATTGGCGATCAGTAATCATGTGGAAGAGAATGGCGTAAATCATTCAATAATATATACAGTCCCGATAGAAGGCGGCACGCCAAAAAGGATTACCGAAAAAGGGCCATCGTACTGGCACGGTTGGTCGCCCGATGGAAAGTGGCTGACTTATTGTGCCGAGCGAAACGGCAATTACGATGTTTACAAAATTCCTTCGGCCGGAGGGAAAGAGATTCGCCTGACTACAATAGAAGGATTGGATGACGGGCCCGAATATTCACCGGATGGAAAATACATCTATTTTAATTCTACACGTAGTGGAATGATGCAGATATGGCGAATGAAACCCGATGGTTCGGAACAAGAGCAGGTGACATTTGATAACTACCAGAACTGGTTTGCACATCCTTCACCCAATGGTAAATGGCTGATCATGATTTCATATCCGCCCGAGGTGCCGGCGGCTTCGCATCCGCACAATCAGCGTGTTATGCTGCGACTGATGCCTGCAGATGGCGGTGAAATCAAAGTGGTTGCTTTTTTGTACGGCGGTCAGGGCACCATCAACGTTCCTTCTTGGAGCCCCGATTCAAAGAAGGTGGCTTTTGTTTCGTATACTTATTGATTACAGGCCAAGTTCGTCGCTGATTTCGCGCATGGCGTTTACTGAAAGCTCGGCAAATTCGTGAATTGGAATTCCGATTTTCTCACATTCTAAAATATTCTCACGTTTCACAGAAGCGGCAAAAGCTTTTTGCTTCATTCTCTTGGTCACCGATTTTGGTTTAACACTGGCCAGCTTTTTATCGGGATAAACGAGCGTTGTTGCGGTAACCAACCCGGTTATGGTTTCGCCTGCTGCCAGTGCTTGCTGAAATTTCGTAGAACGTTCCTTACCTGTCGCCATTTCATTGTGCATTACAATGGCATCAAGCATTTCATCGGTAACTTTTCCCTTTAGAATATTTTCAGCGTATGGACCATGTTTTTTGGGGTCGGCATTTGTTATTTCCACGTCAATATCGTGCAGCAAGCCTGCCAGACCGTATTCATCTTCATCTTCGCCCAACTTACGGGCAATAGCACGTAACACAGCTTCTGAAGCCAGACAGTGTTTACGCATATTTTCGGCTTTAATATTTTCGTTTAATAATTGCAAGGCATCGTCTCTCGAAATCATAAATTTGGTTTTTAGTTTGCTTAAAAATAGTAATAAATTTGTGCCTTTGATTAAAACAATACTTTTCAGAATTTCAAAAATGTAAAATGCTTGAGATCGAACGCAAATTTTTAGTGGATACCCATAAATGGTGGCCGACTACCCGCGGAGAAAAAATTATTCAGGGATATTTGTCGACTGATAAAAAACGAGTTGTACGTGTAAGAGTAAAAGGCGAAAAGGCTTTTATTACGATTAAAGGCGAAACTAAGGGAATTACCCGCACCGAACTGGAATATGAAATTCCTGCTGAGGATGCATCGGTTCTGTTAAAAATGTGCGTAGATCATCCGATTGAAAAGATCAGGTACCTTGAAGAAATTCAGGGAAAAGTTTGGGAAGTTGATGTATTTAAAAATCAAAACGATGGTTTGGTTTTAGCCGAAATTGAACTTCAGGATGAACACGAAGAAATTGTACTGCCCGACTGGATTTTAAGCGAAGTAAGCAACGATAAGCGCTACTTTAATGCCTGGCTGGCACAACATCCGTTTGCAACTTGGTAAAGTTTTTGTAAGAAAGCACCACTTTATTAAGAAGGTTTTGTTAATTCCTGATTTTATTCAGGAGCAAAGCATATAACATAAATGCTAATTTTGCGTTTGAAGAAAAAGCTAAAAACAGAAACATGGTTCAAGCAAAAATAAGAACAATTTTAGTTGCTCTTTTTTGTATTACATTCCTACAAACAACATTTGCTCAGAAGAAAACAGAAACCAATGATCAGGAGGTCCTGGAATCCGGAATTGAAATTCTTCGTACGTATTTTTTACAGGATAAAAACTGGCATGTAACGGATGCCGATGTCCGAACAAACATTAGGAGCCTGATCAATTTTTTTGAAGACATTCCACTGGATACTGCGCTTTACTTTCTCCACCAAAAGCAATTGGCCGATACCTTCTACGTATACCGACTGCCTGAAAATGTTGAGGACAGCCTGAGTGTTCCGGGTTATGTTCCTGCAGAGGAAATTAAAAGAAATGTAGAGCAAATTGGCATCGATTTGCAGAGCGAAGTTCAGCAAAATCCAATTCCGGTTCCTGAGCAGGTAATTGAAAATGCAAAATTGGAGGCACCACTGGTTCCACCCGATAAAGGAATGGTTCTGTTTGCGGATGGAAGCTATGTTTTTCCCGACACTTTGATTATTCCGGAAGTTATACCCGACAGCATTTTAAATTCGCCCGAGGAGTTTCAGCGACTGGTAAAAATCGATAGCCTTAGAAGTGCATATGTGGAACAAAAACGACTGGAATACAACGATTCTGTAACCACAGAAACCGTTAATCGTGTTGCTCAGGAATACCGTCAAAACATGTTTGAGCAACAACTTCGGTTCAAGACAAATCGGTATCGCGATTCGGTAACACTAAATAATTACAGGGTGTTGCGCATTTACAACGACAGGGTGATGGACGAAGTGAACGACACCTTAAAAGTCGTGATCGACCTGCTGACTTCGTATGCCGATTACATCGATACCACTACGGTAAATGTGTTGAACATGAATGGTGATCCGGTGACAGTAACCATGCAGAATGGCAACACTCATTTTGCCAAAATGTGGCTAAAAAATGCTCAAAACGATTCGCTGCAGCTGGTTCTGAAATCGATGGATAAAAAGTCAGTTCAGTTGCTGGTAAGTGATGGTGTTACTTTTAACCGTTTTTCAGAAAGGCAAACCAAAGATTTTGATTTTGAAAGTTTGAAAGAAAATAAATCAGGATTTTCGAAAATGAAGAATCCTTATGCTGTTGAAACACCGTGGATATTAAATGGTGAAGGATCGGTCGGTTTTACACAAACCTACTACGAGAACTGGAAGAAAGGGGGAGAAAGTGCCATTTCGCTCTTGTTAAACTTAAAAGGTTCGGCCAATTATTCGAGTGCCGATGCAAAAATAAAATGGGAAAACTCGGCCGAAATACGAAATGGCTGGCTGCAGCCCGGTGGTAAAGGATCGGAGCTAAAAAAGAACGATGATAAAGTTGAAGTGACTTCACGCTTCGGTTTGAGAGCGCACAAAAAGTGGTATTACAGTGGTGAATTCAATTTTAATACCCAGTTTTTCAGGGGCTATAAATATCCAAAAGCAGATCATCCCGATCCGATTTCTGCGTTTATGTCACCTGCGAAAACTTATTTTAAACTCGGTATGGATTATAAACCCAATTCCGATTTCTCGCTGTTTTTATCGCCCATCACTGTAAAAAATGTATTTGTGAAGGATACCGCTCTGATCGATCAAACCAAGTTTGGTGTTGAAGCTGGAAGGAGGGCTTTCTGGGAGCCGGGTTTGAATGCTGAATTCAAATATAAAACCAATCTTACTCAGGACATTACCTGGGAGACCAAATACAAAATGTTTGTGAATTACAGGGATCCGTTTAAAAAACTGGATATCGACTGGGAAAATAACCTGAGAGTACAGCTGACGGACTACATCAGCATGAGAATGATGCTTCATATGGTGTACGACGATGACGTGTTATTCCCGGTGTACGATGACGACGATAATAAGATCGGTGAAAAAGCTAAGCTGCAAATCAAGGAGTTTATTACTGTAGGATTTAATTACACCATCAATCGAAAAGTAACCCGGACAAAACGTGTGCGATAAGCCAACCGCTTTGCATTTCTCTCAAAAGGACTGAAACAGGATCGATAATTCCGGCGGAAGTTTTAAATTTGAAGGAAAGAGTTCTTGTGAATTCTCTAAAATGTTGAATTTGCAAAATCAAACAAATCAGAAATATGAAAAGCATAAAACGCTACTATACTTTAAAAGCTGCTCCGGCTGATGTATACAACGCACTTACCAATCCCAGGATGCTGGAAATCTGGACTGGGGAAGAGGTCGTGATGTCGACCGAAGCAGGCACTGAATTTTCCTTGTGGAACGGTAGTATTACAGGCCTGAATGTGGAATTTGAAGAGAACCGAAAAATCGTGCAGCAATGGTTTTTTGGCGATCAGGGAAATGACTCGATCGTTACCATTAAACTTCACCCTGATAAAAAAGGGACCAGTGTTGAATTGATTCATACCAATATCCCTGATGAAGCCTACGAGAACATTTCGGATGGATGGGATGAAGACTATTTTGGGGCCTTGAGGGAACTATTTATTTGATGGAGAATTCAGCGAACTATTACATCGAAAAGCTACAACTCGAGAAGCATCCTGAAGGAGGATGGTTTCGTGAAATTTATCGTTCGGACGATCGGATTCGAACCGCAATAGGCGAACGGGATGCCGGTACTTCTATTTATTATTTACTGGAGGGCAATGATTTTTCGGCTTTTCATCGCATTAAATCCGACGAAATCTGGCATTATTATGCCGGAACCGGTGCTGTTGAAATTCTATGGATCGAAAATGGAAAACTACATGCTGCCAAACTTGGAAGAAACCTGGAGCGAGGCGAACATTTACAGCTGATTATTCCTAAAAATTGTTGGTTTGCCGCGCGTTTACCCGATACTGCATCTTTTGCACTTGCAGGTTGTACTGTAGCACCGGGCTTTTGTTTTGATGATTTTGAACTGGCTGACCAACGCATCTTGAAGGAATTTCCCGAACTCGCCGGGTTCATTGAAGTATTACTAAAAAAATAATTTCACAACGAAAATCAGTTTTTCAGCTCTTCCTGAAGTAAGTCGCGGATCAAAAGAAAATTATCTTCCAGCAAACTCATGCATTTAATAAAAAAATTATAGATATCGGGCCACTGATTTTGCCGATGAAGATCAACACCATCAAGTACTGTGTATATTCTACATACTTGCTTGTGACTGTCCTCGCGTTCGTGAAAGAATTCCCATATCAATCCACTTTCAAATCCGTCTTCCATAATTGTTTTGCAACGTTCCAGAAATTCGAAAGCTTTTAAGCGGAGGTTCTCATTTCGGCTTCCAAGTTCAAGGATAACTTTGGCATCTGTCCGGCCAATTTCAAAACGAAAGGCAATATCTTTAATCTTTGTTCGGTGTAGCATCCACTTTCTTTTTTTGTGACGCAGCGTGGGGTGCACATCGCAATATTGCCCAAAATTGGTCCAAAAATTTATGTTGAGTTGCTTGAGCTCTTCTTTCGAATACATTCGTCAAAATTAATAACTACATTTGAATTTGAAACGAAAAAACATCATGCGAAATCTTATTATAACAGCGATTTTATCAGTGTTTGTACTTTATGTGTCGGCTCAGCCTGTTGAAGTTCAGGCCGATTACAATGCGGTTGGAGATTGTATTTTCTCGGCCTATAACAATTCAAAAGTGCCACTTTTTCTGCACCTTAAATTTGGTGATTTACAAAATACTGCCTTTCCGGAATCCGTTCCCTACGTGAAAAAACTTACACCTGGATTCAACGATTTATTTACTTTGTTGCGTTACGAAGGGCAGGACGTGCCTCGTTTTAACTACGAAATAAAGGTATTCCGATCTAATCCTTTGTCAAAGATCGATTTCGATTTTCCGTATTTAATTCCATTTAAAGCAGGTAAAACAGTAAATGTCTTCGATGTAAAAGAAATTGAGGGTTTTTGGGGCAATGAAGATTTGGATTCATGGACGGCGGCAGGATTTTTTGCAAATGCCGGCGACGAAGTGTTTGCTTCGCGAAATGGGACAATTGCTGAAATAGCCGGTGCCGAACGAAAAGGTGATGCAAATCTGTGGTACAACGCGTGGACAAATACGGTAACAATTTTGCAGCCCGATGGTACTTTAATGTGTTACCACAATGTAACAGTTAACGATAAAAATCTGAAAGCAGGAGATGAAATTTATGCAGGGCAAAAACTGGGAGCGGTCAGCAGGGGAGAGGAACAGGTAAAAATCCTAATCATGTATCAGTCGCTTTTCTCCGATGATCCGAAATTTATTATTCCGAAATTTATTTACGATAACGACAAGATTGAAATATTAAATTCCAGTTCCGAATACGTGGTTACTCACCCCTACGAAATCAGGGCACTAGAGATGACCCGTAAAGAACAACGCAAAATACTCGGAAAACAAAATTAAATATTGATGTTCCGGTTAAGGTCGGTCTAAATATGGTTTGAAAAATTTGAGCACGACCATAAATTTCTAAAAGGAATTATTTGTTTTGATATTTCTATTTGGACTTCAAGTCGATCTGCGCCCCTGAATATTTTTCTCCAATTCACGTCTATCTAGCATTTTTATATAATATTTATACAGTTTAAAAGGTTATCCGAATAAGCAAAATAAATAGTGTCTATCTATTATAGATTTTAAAATATTGTGAATAAATGTTAAAGTTTTAATTTTTTACTAAATTCGCGCGAGTAATTATTGAGTGAGTAAGTTATTAACTTAAATTTTTATCTATGAAAAAAATTGCGCTTATGCTCTTAGGCATAGCCATGTTAGGCGTGCTGATGGTAGAAGCTCAGGTGGTAAATATTACCGGTACGGTTACGAGTTCCGATGATGGATTGCCAATTCCTGGAGTTTCAGTTGTAGTAAAAGGTACTACCATTGGTACCGTAACCAATCTCGATGGTGTTTATAATCTTAATGTTCCGGACGAAGCCGGACAAGTTTTGGTTTTCTCTTTTGTAGGGATGAAGACGCAGGAGGTTCCTGTTTCAGGTTCCAAAGTGGATGCCGTTCTTAGCCCCGACGTGATTGGTGTTGACGAAGTTATGGTTGTAGCCTACGGTACAGCCAAAAAGGAATCATTTACAGGTTCTGCAAGTACAGTAAAATCAGAGAATCTTGAAAAAATTCAAACCTCAAGTATCTCAAAAGCATTACAGGGAATGTCGGCAGGTGTTACTGTAACCAGTGGTTCCGGACAACCCGGTGCCAATGCCACAATCCGTATTCGTGGTATCAGCACATTTGGTGATGCTGATCCTCTGATTGTAGTTGATGGTTTCCCGTTTGACGGTAACCTTAACTCAATTACTACCGACGATATTGAATCGATGACAATTCTGAAAGATGCCTCAGCAACTGCATTATACGGTTCAAGGGCAGCCAATGGTGTAATCATGATTACCACCAAAAAAGGTCGTCAGGGAACATCTTCTTTTGAAGTAAAAGCTTCTTACGGTTTTAACAGTCGTGCTATTGAAGAATACGACCGTGTTAATGTTCCGCAGTACTACGAGTTGCAGTGGGAAGGAATCAGAAACGCGCTGATGGCTGCGGGTTCAACACCCTCGGAAGCAGCTGCAACAGCCAGCGAAGATCTTGTTTACACATTGGGTGGATACAATGCCTACAATGTGCCGGATAATCAGGTTGTTGGTACAAACGGCCAGATCACTTCCAGCGGACAATTGTTGTGGACTGATGACTGGCAGGAGGAAGCTTTTGTTACCGGAAATCGTCAGGAAGTTGTGTTGAATGCAAGTGGTGGTACCGAAAAAACGGACTACTTCCTTTCAGGAACCGTACTGGATGATGAAGGTATTATAAAAGCATCTGAATTCAGAAGGTATTCAGTTCGTGCCAACGTGAACTCGCAACTAAAAGATTGGGTAAAAGTGGGAATGAACGTTTCAGGTTCATTGTCGCGTCAAAACTTCCCGAATTCTTCAGGAAGTTCTTATGTGAACTCATTTATGTTCACCCGTTTTATTGCGCCCATTTATCCGGTTTATCTTTACGATAACGATGGTAATCTTCAAACAGATGCTGAAGGCAATAAAATATACGACTATGGTAATGAATACGGTCGTGCAAGATCTTATGGTTCGAATGTAAACCCACTGGGAACAATTGAACTGGATACTCGCGATTACGGTCGTGATATTTTCACCATGCGTAGTTATGCTGATTTCAAATTGATGGAAGGATTGAACTTTAAAGTTTCGATGAGTACTGACTTCTACAATTATTCAGCGTTAACTCACCAAAACCAAAAATATGGTGATGCACAGAATTTCCAGGGACGTTCAACACGCACAGGTACACGAACTTTCTCGTATACAGCTAACGAACTGGTGACTTACGACAAAACATTCGGAGATCATCATATCAACGTACTGGCCGGTCACGAGAACTACAAATATCGTTATAACTACCTGTCGGCAACACGTACAGGTTTCCCATTCCCTGGATTGGTTGAATTGGATGCTGCAGCAACTGCTGAAGGATCGGGTTCATACGAACACAACTACCGTATCGAAAGTTACCTGGCAAAGGTTGATTACGATTACAAAGATCGCTACTACGCTAGTTTTAACTTCCGTACCGATGGTAACTCACGTTTTGCCAAAGATGTTCGCTGGGGACAATTCTGGGGAGCGGGTGTTTCGTGGAGAATCTCGGAAGAGAACTTCATGCAAGATGCTGCCTGGATTAACAGTTTAAGACTGAAAGCAAGTTATGGTGAGCAGGGAAGTGACCGCATTGGTTCTTACTACGCTTACCAGGGACTTTATTCAACCGGATGGAATAACATTGATTATCCTGGATTACTTGCAAGTCGTTTGGCTACACCGGAGTTAACCTGGGAAGCACTGAAATCGACAAACGTAGGTGCCGAAACTAAATTCCTCGACCGTTACTCTGTAAATTTTGAATACTACATTAGAAACAATGAAGATTTGTTGTTTGAAAAACCACTGGCTCCTTCAACCGGTTTTACATCGATCGATGCAAACATTGCTGAGTTGCAAAACAAAGGTTTCGAAATTGAACTTGGAGCTTTACTGGTGAACCAAAACAACTTCAGGTGGAATCTGGATGTAAACCTGAGTAGTAACACCAACGAAATCAAATCGATTCCGCAGGAATTCATTATTGATGGAAGCAAACGTTGGGAAGTTGGTAAATCAATCTTCGATTTCTACATCGAAGAATATGCAGGTGTAAATTCTAACAACGGAAAATCAATGTGGTACTATGATATTCAGGAAACTGACGAAAATGGAGATCCGGTTTTTGATGATAACGGCGATCCTGTTCTTACAGGTGAACGCGGAACAACCGAAGAATATGCCGATGCAGATCGTTACTATGTTGGATCGGCACTTCCTGACTTTACAGGTGGTGTTGTGAACACCATGGAATTTTTCAACTTCGACCTGTCTGTGATGTTCAACTTTGGTCTTGGCGGAAAAGTTTATGATGGAAGTTACGCCGGATTAATGCACGGTGGTGAATATGGTGACCACTGGCACTCGGATATTCTTAACAGGTGGACTCCGGAAAATACAGATACTGATGTACCAATTATTGATGGTGATCAGGATGCTAATGGCCGTTCAACACGATTCCTTGTTGATGGCGATTACCTGAACTTTAGAAGCATTAACCTGGGGTACACAGTACCAACAAGTATAACTGAAAAAGCAAGGATCGATGTATTGAGGGTATATGTTGCGGCAGATAATGTTTACCTGTTCTCTAAACGAAAAGGACTCGATCCTCAGCAATCGCTTGGCGGAAATCCTGGAAACCAATATTCACCGATTAGAACCGTTTCATTTGGGTTAAATGTTAAATTTTAATTATTGGGAGGATTAAGAAATGAAAAGAAAAATAATATATATACTAGCAATCGTTTCAGTAATGTTTTCAGCATGTTCTGAAGATTACCTTGAAACCGGACCTACCAACGAAATCTCTGATCAGGCTGTATTTGAAACTGCCGAAGGTGCTCAAACCGTGCTCGATGGTGTTAAGCGCGATTTGCGTGAATTTCACTCCAATCACGACCAGTTTGGCGTTAAAGCGATTGACCTTGCCCAGGATTTAATGGGTGAAGATATTGCTGTTGAACGTTTCCACTGGTTTGGTTACGATTATAACATCGATAACCGGAATGCAACTTATCGTCGTCCCACTTATACATGGACATTATACTACAGAGCCATTTATAATGTAAACGGTGTTATCAATAACATTGATGAAGCTGCGTCGGATAGTGAAGAGTTTAAGCAAAATCTGAAAGCTCAGGCACTTACAATCCGTGCGTTTTCATACTTCAGACTGGTTCAAATGTTCCAGTTTACATACAAAGGACATGAAAATGATCCGGGTGTGCCAATTTATCTTGAAGGTACAGTTGAAGGAAAAGAACGTAGTTCGGTTAGTCAAGTCTACGACCAGATCGTTGCAGACCTTGATGAAGCTATCAGCCTGTTCCAGTCAAGTGGTTTAGCTCAGCGTCATATCTCTGATCCAACGTTAAACATTGCCCAGGGAGTTCGTGCCCGTGTTGCACTTGTAATGAACGACTGGAACACTGCCGCAACAATGGCAAGTGCTGCCCGTAACGGATACAGCATCATGTCGCCGGATGATTTCTCAACCGGATTTGACAGCTACGCTGAACAAAACTGGATGTGGGGTCTTGAAATTAACGATGAGCAATCAACAATTTATGCCTCATGGTTCTCACATATGGACTGGACTATTGGCGGATATTGTGGTTTGGGATACAGCCCGAAATCATACAGCCTGGCCTTGTACAACGAAATGGATGATAACGATGTAAGAAAGCAACTGATTGATGCAACTGATGCCGAATCAGGTCGTTTGATCCCTTATAAATTTGCATCAGGTGGCGATAAAGAATTTGCCGCCGATTACGTAATGATGCGTCCTGAAGAGATGCTTTTGATTGAAGCAGAAGCCAGAGCTCGTAAAGGTGGTGAAGATTCACAAGCGCAAGCCTTGTTAAAAGAACTGCGCGATCATCGCTATTCAGTTGAAGCAACAGTTTCTGAAACAGGTCAGGCACTATTGGATGAAATTCTTTTAGAAAGAAGAATTGAACTTTGGGGTGAAGGCTTCAGAGGTTTAGATATCAAACGTCTGAAAATTCCGGTTGACAGAACAAACAGTAATCATGATCCTGTTGTTGCTGTTACCATGCAACTGCCTGCAGAATCAAATAAACTGGTTTACCAGATACCTCAGGATGAAATTGATGCCAATGATTTGATCAGTGAAAACGATCAGAATCCTTAATAGGTACAATTGAAATAATACAAGAAAGGGTTGCAGTACTGCAACCCTTTTTTTATGTAGTCCGGCATGTTCCGGCACAATAATACCTTAGAAACAATTTAAAACTTCATCAACGTAAATATTCAATTAAGCTTTTCTTTTGTAAGCACATTCAGATGTTTCATAAATAGCACTATTTTTATTTTTACCACATGTCAAGGTTGTTTACCATCATATTACTGTTTTTGGGGCTGTGTACTTCTGCACAGCGAAAGTTTGAAATATGGAACAAAAACCAGTTGACAACCCGCCTGAATGAACAGTTTTCGGTTAAAGTCGCCCAAAAGATTCAATATGCCACAACAAGTTCGCGACTCGAAGTGGTTTATGGAGAGGCTTATGTTGTGCATCGTGCAAAAGAGTGGTTGGATTACGGTCTTGGTTTTCGTTTGGTAAAATCGCAGCCGATTCAAAATACATGGATAACCGAAAACCGCCCCCTGGCCTATGTCAACTTTTCCGATCGTTTGAATGAATTTACAATCACTTTGGGCAACCGTTTCGAATATCGCAACTTCAAGAATCTGAACGATCATTTCAGGTACAGGCAGGCATTAACATTGCAGTTTCCGAAACTAACAACATGGGGAATGCAGTTTTATACTACGGAAGAAGCATTTATTAAGCTTAACGATAATGGAATCCACTTGCTGCGTTTTTATGGCGGTATAGTTGCTTTCACGGACAAATCCTTCAAACTGTCGGCTTATTATGCGCTTCAGAAGGCAAAACTGCTTAACAAGTGGATTTCTTCTGATGTTGTTGGATTAAACCTCGCTTTTACAATTTAATTTTTAGCTCCGGTTAAACCTTCTTTTATTGCAACTGTCAAAGCAGCAATATCTCTAATATTGAATTAAAACTTATGCAACAATGAAAAAATTAGGTTTAGTATTACTTGCACTATTCGCTTTTACTGTAGTTACAGTTGCTCAAAATCGTGGCCAGCGAGACTTCGATCCGAAAGAGAGGGCTAAACGCCAGACCGAAGAACTCACAAAAGAGCTTGACCTGAATAAAGATCAGCAAAAAAAGGTACTGGAACTGAATGAAAAATATTCAGAGAAGATGTCCGCAATGTTTGAAGACATGAGATCAGGTGGTGGAGACCGCGAAGCAATGCGCGAAAAAATGGGAAAACTCCGTGATGAGCAGAATAAGGAAATGAAAAAGATTCTCACCGAAGATCAATACAAAAAATACGAGAAGTACCTGGAAGAAAGACGTTCCAGGAGGGGACCGGGTGGTTCCGGTCGCCAGTAGATTGATACGGTGATAGTTTCGTTTAGTTAGTTTAAGGGCTGCATTTTGCAGCCCTTTTTTTATAGGTTGACTGCAGTAAAATCAGCAAAATAAAGATCAAATCTATTTTAAGCCCGAATCCGGGAGCATCGCTCTATTATCCTTCGGCTATTTATTTGATAAACGAATTTTTAAGGTCGAGCATTTTTATGGCAGTAACCGCAGCTTCATCGCCTTTATTACCCAATTTGCCTCCGGAACGATCGCGGGCCTGCTGCTCATTGTTGGTGGTAAGTACGCCAAAAATAAACGGCTTATTGTATTTCAGGTTTAAATCTTTGGTTCCCTGGGTAACGCCTTCACAAATGTAATCGAAGTGGCGAGTTTCGCCCTGAATAACACAGCCAAGCAAAATAACCGCATCAACATTGTCAAGCTCGGCAAAATACTGTCCGCCCAATGGCAGCTCAAACGTTCCGGGGACATATTTTACCGAAATGTTGTCATCAGTGGCACCGTGCTTTTTTAAGGTATCGATAGCTCCCCGTGCCAATGCCGATGTTATTTCCCAGTTCCACTCGGCTACCACAATGCCAAAGCTCATAGCTTCTGCCGATGGTACCGAATTTATATCGTATGCTGATAAATCTTTTGTTGCCATATTCGTTTGCTTTTATTTTTCGAACGTCTTAATAAACGGTGTTTTTCGAGTTCAGGACATAGCTCCCGGATTTGGATTTATATTACCCGAAACTCGTAATCACCAAAGTATTATAAATAAAAAACCCCTCGGAAAGAGGGGTTAAGTTATTGAATTTTATTCAACTTATCCAAGTTTAATTTTTACCCGCGCAATGTAACGGTCAGCATTAGTTGCTTCCGTCGATTCAGGATATTTAGTTTTAATATCCTTGTAAATCTTCATTGCATCTTCCAGTTCATCCATCGATTCCAGCAACTTTGCAGCTTTCATCATATAAATCGGAGCGGTAAGCTGGTTATCCGATATGGTGTAAGCTTTTTTGTAATGCTTTAAAGCTGTATCGCTTTCACCCAGTTCAAGGTAAGCATCGCCTTTTGCACCTTCTGCTACCGGAGCCAACAACAAATCGTCCGATTTAAAATCGTTCAGGTAATCCAGGGCTTCATCGTACTGTCCAAGATGCAGGTACGATATTCCGAGGTAATATTTTGCACGGTTAGCTGCTTTTGTAATGCCGTAGTCGTCAACAATATCAAGGAAACCAAGGTAGTTTCCATCGCCGTTAATAGCCAGGTTGAACGAATCTTTTTCAAAGTAATTCTCAGCCATAAACATTTGCGAATTGGCTTCCTCCTGCTTCGGCTGCAAATAAAACCTGTTAAATCCCAAATATCCGGCAACTACCAAAATAATTGCACCAACCACGTAGCTGATTATTGTTTGGTTATCTTCAATAAATTGTTCCGTTTTGGTTAACGCGCTTTCAAGTTCCTGTAAATTATCAGCTTGTTCCGTTTTTTTCTTAGCCATCTTGTTCTTTTTCGAAATTGTGCCGCAAAAATAGTTTTTTTTTCAAAACTGCTTAAGGGATGCTCTTATTATTTTGTAGAATAATCAACATTCAGCTGTTAATCTTTGGTTTTTACCAACAATTCAATAAAATGCTACCATTTTTAATAGTTTTGTAGCGGTTTAAACAACACCGGGAAGCATGCATATTGAAGAGATCTCAATCGTTAATTTTAAGAACATCAATGAAGTGAACATTGGCTTTTCTCCCAAACTGAATTGCTTCATAGGAAAAAACGGTGCCGGCAAAACCAACATGCTCGATGCCATTTATTACCTCTCTTTTTGTAAAAGTTTTTTTAATGCCGGCGATCAGTTGAATATCAACCACAACGAGAAGTATTTTATGCTGAACGGAATGTACCAGCGCCAGGATTCGAACGAAAATATTTCGTGTGGCATTCAGCAGGGACAAAAAAAACAATTCAAGCGAAATACCAAGCCTTACAAAAAGTTGCAGGAGCATATCGGGTTGATACCACTGGTAATGATTTCGCCTTCCGACAGCGAACTTATTTTGGGAGGAAGCGACGAACGCCGGAAATTTATGGACGGTGTTATTTCGCAGTACAACCAAAACTACCTCGACGATTTGCTGAAATACAACCGGGCACTCCAGCAACGGAATAACCTGCTCAAACAGTTTGCCGCCGACAGGTATTTCGATAAAGAACTTCTGGCAATTTGGGATAATCAGCTTGTTGAGTATGGAAAGCGTATCCATGAGCAACGCGCGCAGTTTGTTGAAAAACTCATTCCCGTATTTCAACGCTACTACTCGTTTATTTCTCAGGGAAGTGAGGAAGTGGGGTTAATTCATCAATCCGATCTGTACGATAAGGATCTGGAAAATGCACTAAACGAAGCGCAAAACAAAGATAGGGTAGTGCAGCACACCACCGTTGGTATTCATAAAGATGACCTCGTGCTTCAACTTGGCGATCATCCGATTAAGAAATTGGGTTCGCAGGGACAGAAAAAAACCTATCTGGTAGCATTGAAAATGGCACAGTTTGAATTTATAAAAGAGATTTCGGGCTTAAGTCCGATCCTTTTGCTCGACGATATTTTTGATAAAC
Organism: Maribellus mangrovi; assembly: GCF_037646455.1. Classification (NCBI taxonomy): domain Bacteria; kingdom Pseudomonadati; phylum Bacteroidota; class Bacteroidia; order Marinilabiliales; family Prolixibacteraceae; genus Maribellus; species Maribellus mangrovi. The sequence continues at coordinate 49,219 of NZ_JBBIXN010000002.1, forward strand.
TTGACCAATATCGGGTAGAGCAGATTATTAGTACTGTGGCTGGCGAGCAGTTCGGGCAGATATTTATTACCGACACCAATCGCGAACATCTCGACACGATAATTAAGAAATTGCACGCAGATTTTCGTATTTTTAAGGTGGAGGACGGAACCGTGAAACTCGAAGAATGAGAAGGAGCAATACACAATCGTTAAGCGAGGTATTAAAAGAATACATCGAGCAACACCGCATCGAACGCAAATTAAAAGAAGTTGATGTGGTGGAAGGCTGGGAAAAACTTCTCGGTAAAACCATTGCACATTACACCCGCAACATTTATATCCGAAAAAGAATCCTGTTTGTCGAGATCAGTTCGGCAGTGGTTAAAAACGAACTTTTTATGATGCGCGAAGAAATTTGCAGGCGTATCAACGAAAACGCAGGTGAAGAAATTGTAGAGAAGATCATCTTCAAATAAACTTTCAGCTGCTTGTCAGTGCTGAAATCATCAAGAATAAGTAGTAATTGAGTTCCAGTCTGCTTAAAACCGTTCGGTTTTTGAGAAGAAGAAATCAGCTTCAATCATGGCATTTTCATCGCTGTCAGAACCATGCACTGCATTTTCAGTCATGCTTGTGGCGTATAATTTGCGCACTGTTCCTTCTGCCGCATTCTCAGGATTGGTGGCTCCAATCAACTGTCGAAAATCTTCAACGGCATTTTCTTTTTCCAGGAGTGCCGCTACAATGGGGCCGGAACTCATAAACTCCACTAACTTTTCGTAAAAAGGTTTTCCCTGGTGAACGACATAAAAGGCCGAAGCCTGATCCACGCTAAGCTTTGTAAATTTCATAGCCTTGATAACAAAGCCCGCTTCGTTGATCATTTTTAGGATTTCACCGATGTGATTGTCTTTTACCGCCCTGGGTTTTATCATCGTAAAAGTCAGTTTGCCTGCCATTTTCTATTTTCGTTTGGTTATACTACAATATTACTAAAAATAGGTTTATTTAACATTCCCCGACGATTAAGAATTAGTATATTTGTCCCTTCAAAAAAATAAAGCTTTGAAAAATACTGAATTACAGACTTTTAGTTCAATAAAAAATGCTTTGGAAACAGCCTCCCGGGTGTGTATTGTACCTCACGAAAATCCGGACGGCGACGCCATTGGTTCGGCGCTTGGCCTGGGCCAGGTATTAAAAAACCAGGGTAAAGAAGTAGCCGTGGTACCGGTAAACGAATACCCCGAATTTCTGAAATGGTTTTCGGCCGATGTTCCAGTGTTGATTTACGAAAAAGATAAAAAAGCTGCAAAAGCTGCACTGTTTGATGCAGATGTGCTGGTCTGCGTCGATTTTAACGAAGAAAAACGTGCGGGTCATCTTCAGAAAATGATTCATAAATACGACAAAACAAAAATTCTGATCGATCACCATCCGTACCCCACACAATTTTGCGATCATACCGTTTCGGAGACGCAATACAGTTCAACAGCCGAACTTGTGGTTGATGTTCTGGCTCAAACTGAAATGAGTTCATACATCGACACAAAAGCTGCAGAAGCGCTTTATACGGGCATTTTAACTGATACCGGCGGCTTTAGCCACAATACTTCGAAGAATACGTTCAGAGTGGTTTCAGAATTGCTGGAATATGGTATTGATACAGATAAAATTCAATCGGCGGTGTTTCACAATTTTTCGGCCGATAGAATGAAGTTACTGGGTTATTGCCTGAACCAGAAAATGGTAGTATTTCCCGAATACAGAGCTGCATACATCAGTCTTACCAAAGCCGATTTGGAGCAGTTTAATTTCAAACCCGGAGATACTGAAGGCTTTGTAAATTATCCGCTCTCGATCAATAATATTGTTTTTAGTGCTCTTTTTATCGAAAAAGAGGAGTATGTAAAAGCTTCTTTCCGATCGATAGGAAACTTTCCGGCCAATGCATTCTCACACGATAACTTCAATGGCGGTGGGCACCTGAACGCTGCCGGAGGTGAGTCGGAATTAAATTTTGAGGAAACAATTCAAAAGTTCACGCAACTTTTACCACAGTATAAACATCAGTTATTAGATACTGAAATTTAGGCAGCGATATTCTGTTGTCGTTTCCTGAAGTTTTTATTTATAACTGTTTGAATAGGAGTATGTTTTAAAATAAACTCACTCCCGTTCATATAAAATTGAAATTTAGAAAATGAAACTAGTTACAAGGTTGTTGATGATGGCGTTTGCCGGAGTGTTGGTGGTTTCGTGTTTGGAGGACCGGACCGATGATATGATCGAGAGAACCGCTGCAATGGAGCAGGAGGAACTGGCGATTTACCTCGACACACTCGCACAGAGAGGATTTGATGTAGATACCACCGAACTTGGTGTCTACTATGTGGTTGATTCGTTAGGAGACGGACCATTCCCAGTATCGGGTGATACCTGCACTGTAAAATATACCGGCTTTTTGTTGGGTGGCTATATTTTTGATGCTTCAATGTATCACAGTGCGGATAGTACCTATCAGTTTGTACTGAACGAAACTCCAATGATAGAAGGCTGGAACGACGGCGTGCAAACCATAAACAAAGGCACCACTTCTTATTTGATCATTCCTTCGGATCTGGCCTATGGAAGTGCAGGGTATTATCCGATTCGACCGTACGAAACACTTATTTTTAAGGTAGAAATGGTAGAAATTAAGCAAGCTTATTAAATTTGCACCCTAAATTCTTCAAACGAAGAAGTCAAACAGAATAAAAACATTATCAGATGAAGAAGATACTGGCGGGTTTATTTTTTATTTCAGGAATAGTATTCATGCTTGCCTGCGACGATGGTATTGATTATGAAAAGTTGAGACGCGAAGAATTAGCGAACCTCAAGACATATATCGACCAGGTTCATCCCGGAGCAGAACCAACCGCTTCAGGTTTATATTATTTCAATGAAGAAGGGACCGGAGAAGGCGATACCATAAAATTGGGCGATCAGGTGCAGATTTATTACGCCACCTGGCTGTTATATGTTGTTGACGAAGAAATCGACAGTATTCTCATCGATCAAACCAGTGGCTATCTGGACGGACACCGATACGAACCTTACCGGTTTATTCCCGGTGCCGGGAACTCCATTGCCGGGCTTGAAGAAGGCATTACGTACATGCAACCCGGATCGCGTTCAAAGTTGGTTATTAATTCAGAACTGGCATACGGACAACGGGGATCGAACGATGGAAGTGTTGGAATGTTTAAAACACTGATAATGGAAGTAGAAGTTTATAAGGTAATCCCCATCGAAATTCCTGAAGAATAATTCGCCAGGTTCTGAGTGAAATGAACAGAACAAAATTATTACGGCAATTATTACCCGGTTTTATTCCTCTTTTTGTGTTCATCGCTGCCGATGAAATCTGGGGGACTAAAATCGGGTTATTTGTTGCTGTAGGTGTTGGTATTCTCGAAATGTTGTGGATAGCTATTCGAGAGAAGCGATTCGAAAAGTTTGTACTTTTTGATACGCTTTTGCTGGTCGTTCTCGGTGCTGTTTCCGTTTGGCTCGATAACGACATATTTTTCAAACTAAAACCCGGATTAATTGAGCTTATCCTGATCGCAGTGTTGGGCGTTTCTGCATTTTCATCATTCAACATTATTGGTTTAATGGGGCAGCGTTACATGAAAGATGTGCAACTGAATGATGCACAAATGGCGCAAATGCAAACCAGCATGAAATACCTGTTCTACATTTTTACGGCACACACCGTTCTTGTTTTTTATTCAACTTTTTATATGAGCAAAGAAGCCTGGGCATTTATTAGCGGCGGTCTTTTTTACATCATTTTTGGAGTTTATTTTTTGTTTGAAATGTACCGGCAACGACGTATTAAAAAGCAACTTAGCCAGGAAGAATGGGTACCGTTGGTCGATGAGCAAGGAAAGGTAACCGGCCAGGCACCACGCAGCCAGGTGCACAACGGAAGCAAATTGTTGCATCCGGTGGTACATTTGCACGTACTAAATAATAATGGTTCGATACTCCTTCAAAAACGCCCTGTGAATAAATCGATTCAGCCCGGGAAATGGGACACGGCTGTTGGCGGACATATTTCGGCCGGCGAAACTTTGGAACAGGCGCTGAAAAAAGAAGCTTTTGAAGAAATTGGACTAAAAGATTTTACTGCACAACTTAGGAAAGTGTACAAATGGGAGTCGGAAGTAGAAGCAGAACTGGTTTACATGTTTATCTCCCACGATTTTAAAAAGGTTGCAATGAACAGGAATTCCAACTCATTAAAAAAGATGGAATCCTCCAATAATTATTCTGAAGAAGTTGATCAACTTAATTTCTGGACAAAAAATCAAGTTCAGAAAAATATTGGGAAAGGCATTTTCACTCCGAATTTCGAATACGAATTCAACCTTTTAAAAGAAAATGGTTCCCTGTAAATTCTTAAGGTACAATTCTTAATTCTTTATTTACGTGTAATTTTTCTTCTGCATAACAATGCTCTAAAACAGTAAATTAGGGGCAGATTTTACTATTCTATAATGAACATATGGTATTTATTTGTATATTTGAATAACAGCAATTAATGAAATTGCATTTGACTCTTTACAATTGTTTAAAATGTATTTTACAGTTCAACCGACTAGATATCAACTAACTTAAAACCATAACCGATGAAAAATTCAATCATTAAACAAAGTTTTTTGAGCGTAACTTTTCTTCTTATTATTCTGAGTTTTTCACTTTCAGTTCAGCCGGTTCAGGCTCAACAAATGAACAGTGATAATTGCGCTTATTTATCGAGCCTGCATGCAACAGCTAACGGAATGTCGTACTGGTACAGTAAAAAACAGGGCGGGCTGGAATTGATTACAGGAATTCCATACGAAGAGGTAGGTTGTACCAGGTGCCATGTTAATTCCTGCGACGAATGTCACAAAACCATGGTAAACAACAAACCGGTTTATTCTACCGCGGTTGCAGCCAGCCAGAAAACCTGCTTAAAATGCCACGCACGCGAATCGGCAATGATCATGAAAATTGACAAGGCGGCCAATACACCCGATGTTCATTTTAAAGCAGAAATGACCTGCATGGATTGTCACACTTCACGCGAGATGCACGGCGATGGGTCAAAATACCTAACCATGAAACAACCCGGAGCAATGGATGCTTCCTGCGAAGGTTGTCACGAGGAAGTCTCCGATAGCGAAGCACATACCGTTCATGGAGATAAACTGGATTGCAAAGCCTGCCATGTGCGTCATGTGATCAGTTGTACGAATTGCCATGTAGAAACCATGATCAATGAGAAGAAACGTGTGGCACAACCGGTTTCGCACTGGAAATTCCTGATGAATTACGAAGGTAAAGTTACTTCTGCCAATATGCAGACCTTTGTGGCTCCGGGAAATAAAACACTTTTGATCTTTGCTCCGCAATTCAGTCACTCGGTTAAGAAAGACGGCGATAAGTGTGAAGACTGTCACGGAAACGAAAATGTACTTAAGGTTGCCGGTAAGAAGATCGACCTCACCTGGCTGGAGAACGGAAAAGTGATGCAAACAAAAGGCGTTATTCCTGTAGTTGACGGTGTAGAATATAATTCGGTCTACCAAAACCATAAAGATGGTGTATGGACTCCTATTGAAAATCCGGAAAAACCTGTATTGCAATACGTAGGATTCGGGACACCACTTTCGGCGGAACAGTTAAAGAGTATGGAAAAAGAAGTTGATAGATAATCGATTATAAGATTGTGGAACAGGGTTTAGGGCAGAATTGAATCCTTGAAACATGGCGCAACAGGAGGTATTTTGCCTCCTGTTTTGCTTTTTAACCCAGGAGGAATATTACGGGCTGCTTATGTAAATCCGGAACTTTACCTTTCCAGTGCTGAATGGTTTTGGTTTGAATAAACTCATTTTCTCCGGTAATATTTTCTGCAATACAAAGCAGGGTAGTAGGGGAACAACTCTTCAGAATGTCTTCAACAAGTTGATTGTTTCGGTATGGTGTTTCTATAAATATTTGGGTTTGTCGACTGGTTCTGATCTTCTTGTCAAGTGCTGATAATTCACGGCTGCGTTCGTTGGGTTTTACTGGCAAATAACCGCGAAATGCAAAATCCTGACCGTTCAATCCCGAGGCCATCAAGGCCAGCAAAATAGACGATGGTCCAACAATCGGCACGACTTTTAATTCTTTTTGATGAGCAATGCGTACTACATCGGCTCCGGGATCGGCAACACCCGGGCAACCTGCCTCAGAAATAACGGCCACATCATTACCGGCTTCCAAAGGTTTCAGAAAATGGGGCAGGTCTTTCGGATCGGTGCGTTTATTAATCTCGTAAAACGTACAGGCATTAATATCAATATCGCGGTTCACCTGCTTCATAAAACGCCGGGCAGTACGTATATTCTCAACAATAAAAAAGCGGGTATTCGTGAGAACCGGTAAAACACCAGCCGGCAATACATTTTGCCAGTTGCCTTCGGCTAAAACATTTGGTACAAGATAGAGTGCTGCCATTCAGAAAAATGATTTGGACAAAATTAGTTATTCTCTGCAAAATTTACAGCTTTTCTTAAATTTGCCGGATGACTCCAATGAAACAACCCAATATAGAAGCTACATTTTTAGGAACCGGAACATCGCAGGGAGTTCCTGTGGTTGCATGTAATTGCGAGGTATGCAGTTCAACCGACCTGCGTGATAAACGGCTGCGTTCGTCGTTGCTGCTTACAGTTAACGGGCAAAACCTGGTGATTGATGCCGGACCCGATTTTCGTCAGCAAATGTTGCGCGAAAACGTTGGTTCGCTGCGAGCCATTCTGCTGACGCATGAGCATGTCGATCATATTTTTGGCCTCGACGATATTCGGTCTTACAACTGGATACAGAAACATCCGATGGAAATTTATGCGGAGAAACGTGTACAGGAAGCCATCAAGAGAATATTCAGTTATGTATTTGCTGAAAACAAGTATCCGGGAATTCCGAAGATGAAACTGAAAAAAGTGGATAATGCGCCCTTCGCAGTTGATGGGATTGAAATTACACCGGTTCGATGTTATCATCATAAACTTCCGGTCTATGGTTATCGTATTGGTGATTTAACATACATAACCGATACAAATTCGATCCCTGCAGAAGAGATGGAGAAAATAATCGGGAGTAAAATTCTGATCATAAATACGCTTCGGAAAGAAAAACACATTTCTCATTTTAACCTCGATGAAGCGCTTGAAATTATTGAGAAAGTTCAGCCGGAGAAAGCTTATTTAACACACATCAGTCATAATTTTGGTACCTACAGTGCTATTCAAAAAGAATTACCGGAAAATGTTTTTATGGCCTATGACGGGTTGAAACTGGAACTTTAGTCGGTTCTTCCTTTTTTGAACCAGGGAAACACAATAATCAGAGAAGCTGTAAGATAAAGAATTCCGGCGAGTAAAAAGGCTTTGTTCAAACTGATGTTATCGGTGATCCATCCCAATAAAGGGCCAATTCCTGCAAAAGTAATCCGGATCACAAAATTTCTGACAGATAGCATAGTGGCCCGAACCTCGCTTTCTGTGTATTGATTAATGTAGTTTTTGAAAATTGGTGTTGCAATTCCACGCACTAGGTAAAAAATAAATAAAAATGCGAGTCCCCAGTAGGAAATAACGGTTCCGGAAAGCACATATCCGGCCGAAAGCACAAGTATTACCATTAATATCGACCAGCGTCTCCCGAGAAATTGAGCCACTTTATATGAAAAAACCGATGACACACCAACCGTTAAATTCAACGCCGTCCACAAAATACCGAACATTTCAAGGGGCAGCCCGATAGCTTCGAAGAATGGCTGGACCAACCAGGCAAAAGTAAGTGTGGCTGTACCGGTTACTGCTGAAAGCAAAATGGAAATACGCAAATTCTGATCCCGGACAAAAGTGTTTCGGATATTTATTGCCAGCTTTTTAACCGATAATGCTTGTATTTTGGCATGTACTTTTGGTTCGATCATGGTTAGCGCGGCAGGAATGGCCATGGATGCAACAGCAAATTGGAAATAGAAAGGAGCACGTAAACTAAAATAAACAAGTAAGCCACTTATTACGCCGGCTATCGCTTCTGAAAAATTACCAACGGAAGTGATCTTTCCTTCTTCCCGAATGTACCGGTCTGTTCTTTTATCGGCTTTTAAACTATCGTAAAGCATAGCCGAATCGGCACCTGAAACAAAGGAATGACCGATTCCAAGAATGATTTCAGCAATCACAAAGGCCCAAAATCCATAGGAAAAACTGTAGATCAGAAAACCGGCACTACCGAGAATGCTTCCAAGAATCAGTGTTTTCTTACGGCCCCAAACATCTGCCATCCAACCCGACGGGATTTCCATGGCAACAATGGCCACCGAATAAATGGCTTTCAATACAAAAATTTCGTGCATACCCATGCCGTTATCCTTATAAAATGGCACAAGGATGGGCATTACCATGTTAAACCATTTCGAGATTTTTACCAGATAAAGGCGCGGTATATTTTTGCTGAATTGCGACATATTACGGCGCAAAAATAGCAATCCATCTGAATAATTTAGAATGAAAATTGTCCGATTGGTGGGATGAGTTTAAAAGAAGAGTTTTACATTTGCGAATAACAGACAATAAGACAAAAAAGATCATGCAAATTACTATTCCAAAGAACTACAAATCGGTTTTGGATGTGAATCAAACCGAACAAGCGATTAAACAAATCAAAGATTTTTTTCAATTGAATTTAGCTTCCGAGTTGCGTTTGCGGCGGGTTACAGCGCCACTTTTTGTAAAGCAGGGTACTGGTATCAACGACGACCTGAACGGAATTGAACGTCCTGTTTCGTTCCCGATGAAGGACATGGATGAGCAGGTAGCTGAAATTGTGCAGTCGCTGGCAAAATGGAAACGCCTGGCTGTTGCTGAATTGGGAATCAGGGAAGGATTTGGTATTTATACCGATATGAATGCCATCCGGCCTGATGAAGAACTGACCAATATTCATTCTTTGTACGTCGATCAGTGGGATTGGGAACGTGTTATCAGTGAAGATCAACGCAACCTCGATTACCTGAAATACATTGTAAAGAAAATTTATGCCGCATTAGTAAGAACCGAGTTCCACATTTGCGAAACTTACCTGGATATTCAACCCGAATTACCCGATGAAATTACCTTTGTTCATGCCGAAGAATTAGAGGCAAAATATCCTGAGCTAACTCCTTTTGAACGCGAAAGCGAAGAGGCGAAAAAACATGGTGCTATTTTCGTAATTGGTATTGGTGGTGAATTGCCCGGAGGACAGATTCACGATGGACGTGCACCCGATTATGATGACTGGAGTACACCAACCGGTAATGGTCTCAAAGGACTGAACGGCGATATTATATTATGGAACAACGTGTTGAATCGTGCTTTTGAGATCTCGTCGATGGGGATCAGGGTAAACCGCGAAGTATTGCTCGAGCAACTGCGTATCAGAGGAGCCGAAGAAAGAAAAGAATTGCTTTGGCACCAGAAACTGCTAAATGGCGAACTACCGCTTTCCATTGGTGGTGGTATCGGTCAATCGCGTTTATGCATGTACTTTTTACGCAAGGCTCACATTGGTGAAATACAATCGAGTATCTGGCCCGATAAAATGATTGAAACCTGCAAAGTAAACGGAATCAATCTGCTTTAAACTGTTCGAAATGTGCATTTTACAAAAGCCGAATTTGTAAATTGCAGATTCGTGTTTGTTTTTTGCAATTTGATTTATACTTTTGCACGGCAAAATAAGGCTGCCCCGGTAGCTCAGTTGGATAGAGCAACTGCCTTCTAAGCAGTAGGTCATGGGTTCGAATCCCGTCCGGGGTACTAAAAGGTCAGCTAGTTACCGTTAAATGTAATTAGCTGATTTTTCTTTTATACGCAGGTTTTTACAGAGCAATATAACCCAAGATGTAAACCATTTTACCTCATGAATACTCCAGTTTAAGTAGTATGTTTTAAGTCTAAAACCCTTGCTAATGGCGAGAATCCGCGAATGTTGCATGTAAACAAGGATGGTAAGAGGAAATACAAAAGTCTAGGTATTTCTGTAACCCAAAATCACTAGGACTGCAAAAAAAAGTGCTAAACTATTGTTTGGATAATCAAAATTTTGCCTTAAGTAAGTTTCTACCTATAAGAAACAATCAAGTAAATAAAGCTAGGGTACTCTCTGGCATGATATTTGGATTTTTATGTAAAACATAAATCATGAAAAAATCTATCTTAAACCTATTAATTGTTGTTTCATTTATCTCATATTTATCTTGTAGTGACAAAAAAGATGATCCTCTGAGTGAGGAATATCTGGAAGTAGAGGTAAATGGTAAAAAATATGATGGTATCGTAGAAGAATTGTCATATTATGACACAGAAACTTGTGATAATAAGAGGGGTACTCGTGTAAATGTGGGTGAATTTGAAAATTCAGATTTTTACATAGATCTACACATTATGCATTATACTGATTTAGATGATTTTATTTCTGCAGGAGAAGGCAATTATAACATTCAAAATTCCGTAGGGATTAAAGACTTATGTAATTTCGAAGCTGCTGTGAGATTCAAAGATTACACACAGGGCGACTACCTAACCAACATCAAAGATGGTGGTACACATACAATTGCAGAAATTAAAAAATTAGATGAAAACAGCCATTTCATTCTCTATGCAGCTAAAGGGAATATTAATTGTAAGTTCATCAATAAAAGTCAGGAAGAAATATCTGTTGTGCTAAATTACAAAGTTCTTCTACTCGTGTACTCAACCGATAACTTGGATTAGCTTCAACAATTTCAGTTCTCTAAGAAGTATTAACCTCGTAATTCAGGAATTTGGTTGATGTTTTTCGTGAAAACTTTGCTTTATCAGTATAAGATTTTTTTCTTTCATTAATTGGAAGAGCCGTTTAATGTGACCACACTTCCACGATTTAAGTTGACCACTAATACTGGAGTAAATAGACCTAATTATATTCAGCATTTTCTAATATTTCGAAACATTGTCCCATATAGAGACGATTGCTTTTTGGGGTGTAGATTGCTAATGTGTTGAATTTTAGTTTTTTACAATACTTGGATTGACTTTTGATAAGGGGAATGTGCTTTACAGGAGTATAAACTAAACAAATTTTAAATACACAGCACAATCTGGAAACAGACATGTGTATCATTTACAAACCAAAATTTAGTATTATGGAAACTTTTCTATTTGTTTTATTCGCGATCTCTTTTGTTGGATTCATTTTCAGCCTTGTACTGCTGTACAAACTTTTATATGGCGACAAAAAAAGAGAAAAACATTTGCCGATAAATAATTAGCCGAAGTTTAGGACGCAGACTCATCAATTGTTCTAACCTCAAGATTTTATTTAAGAATTGGATCGATTCGTTTTTTCGAACAGAAATGAAATTTCTGTTGTATGATCCGATAAAGGAGAATTTATAAACTGAAGCATCCTGTTTACGGGATGCTTCTTTTTATGTCATTTCATCCTTATTAATATTTCCGCTTATTGAATAGCGTTGATTCCCACAAGCGATTTGTGTTTTCCTTCCGATAATTCTGCTGATACTTTAGATTAATTCAATCATATTTAATAACTTACATAAAACTAAAAATCGATTGAAATAACTTCATGATTTTGGAATCAACAAACTTTTCAATGTGCATTTTGTTAGCTAATACTTAGTAACCATAATTATAAAAAAAATAACATGAAGACAAATCTATTTCTGCTTGTCATCGCCATGTTTGTTGCTCTGTCATCAGCGGCACAGGTAGATGCTTCGCTATTTCGGTATACCGATGTTTCTGAATTAAAAATTGCCTTTGTTTATGCCGGTGATATCTGGCTGGTTGACAAAGATGGCGGACAGGCATCGCGATTAAGTTCTCCCGAAGGAGAGGAAGTAAAACCCAAGTTCTCACCCGATGGACAGACCCTGGCTTTTTCGGCCAATTACGATGGCTCAATGGATGTTTACACCGTCCCTGTTAACGGGGGACTTCCTCAACGCATTACCTGGCGTGGCAGTATCGTTACCGACTGGCATCCCAGTGGCGAAAAGATTATGTTTGCCACTTCAAAGGAAAGTGGCAGGCAGCGTTTTTCGCGGTTATTTACCATTGACAAAGACGGAGGATTACCCGAAGTTCTGCCTCCTGCTTATGCCGAAGTCGGAGTTTTTTCTCCCGATGGAAAGTATTTGGCTTTTACCGATAAATCGCGTTTAAACCGAACATGGAAAAGATACCGGGGAGGAATGGCCCCAGATATTTATGTAATGAACCTGGAGGATTACACCACCCAAAACATTACAAATAACAATGCCAGTGATGAGTTACCCATGTGGAGCGAAAATAAAATTTATTACCTGTCAGATAATGGTCCTGAAAAACGATACAATATCTGGTGCTATAATGTTGATTCGAAAACAAATCGTCAGGTCACTGATTTTTCTGAATTTGACGTTCACTTTCCCTCAATTGGACCAGATGATCTGGTTTTTGAAGCGGGTGGTGATTTGTATTTGATGAACCTGTCGACCGAAGAAACCAAACAAGTTGAGATTACTGTGCTTACCGACCAAATGGCAAGTATGCCAAAAAATGTAAAAGTGAACAAATACCTGATAGGAGCTGATATTTCTCCCGACGGAAATCGTGTAATAGCTGAAGCACGTGGAGAAGTTTTCTCACTCCCTGCCGAAAAAGGATTCATATTGAATCTTACCCAAAGTTCAGGTGTTGCAGAACGTTCGCCGGCCTGGTCGCCCGACGGAAAAACAATAGCGTGGTGGAGCGATGCTTCAGGAGAATATGAACTAACGCTTTATGATGTTGAAAAGGAAACCTCAAAAACTGTTACTTCACTGGGACCCGGGTTTCGCTACGATTTGTACTGGTCACCAAATTCGAAGAAACTGGCTTTTATTGATCAAACCATGAGCATAAAAGTGTGTGATGTAGAAAGCGGCGAGGTCAAAGAAATAGATAAAGCACTGTGGATGATGCACGGTCCATTGCAAGGATTTTCTGTTTCCTGGTCGTCGGATAGCCGTTATGTGACGTGGAGCAGAGGAGTAGAGAACCGTAATTCAGTCGTGTTTATTTACGATGTACAGGAAAATCAGAAACATGCCGTAACGTCTGAATTTTACAGCAATACTTCGCCTACCTTCGATCCGGACGGAAAATACCTTTATGTGATCACAAACCGCTCGATGACGCCCGACTACAGCGATTTCGATAACACTTTTATTTATTCAAAGTCATCACAAATTGCAGCTATCAGTCTTCAGAAAGATACTCCATCTCCCATTGAACCTGAAAATGATAGGGTAGAGATAAAAGAAGACGAAGATAATAACGGTGACAAGGAAACTGAAGAAAAAGACGAATCGGAAGAAGAGGAAGAGGCAATTAACACTGATTTTGACGGATTGGAACAACGCCTCGTTATATTGCCGGTTGATGCAGGTAATTATCAAAGCCTGGCAGCTACCAAAGGAAAAGTGATTTTTCATGACTTGACGAATACCAGTGGTGAAAATGCAAAAAGGCCAGTTGTTTACTGGGACTTAAAAGATCGCGAACTCAAAACGATTATTGATAATGCCGATGGATTTGTTATTGCTGCGAACGGCGAAAAAATGTTGGTTATGAGTAAAGGCCAGCTGAGTGTAATCGGTGTAAATGAGAATCAGAAAGCAGAAAAGTTCGTGCCACTTCAGGATATGGAAATGAATGTGGTTCCGAAAGAAGAATGGAAACAATTGTTTGCCGATGCCTGGCGGATTGAACGTGATTATTTCTACGACAAAAACATGCATGGATTGGATTGGAATGCCTTGAAAAAGAAATACGGTGAGCTAATTGAACAGGCTGCCAGCCGCGAAGATGTGAACTTTATCCTCGGAGAGTTGATCGGCGAAATGAACGCATCACATACATACAAAGGCGGCGGCGATCTGGAACAAGCACCTCGTCAGAAAACCGGATATTTGGGTGTTGACTGGGCGATTAGCGATGGTGCATACCGAATCAAAAATATATTGAAAGGCGCCAAATGGGATGCCGAAGCACGTTCTCCACTTGCCGAGCCCGGAGTTGACGTGGAAGAAGGAGACTATATTTTGAAAGTGAACGGACTACCTCTATCAGTGGATAACGAGCCAGCTGCCGCGTTTCAGGGGCTGGGCGGCAAAACCGTTGAACTTACGGTTAGCAAGACGACTTCGGAAGCTGATGCCATAAAAGTGGTTGTAAAATTGCTTGATGATGAATCGAGGCTTCGTCATTTAGCCTGGATAGAAGCCAAACGCCAGAGGGTAGACGAAGCTACCGATGGAAAAGTGGGTTACATTTATGTGCGAAGCACCGGAATTGATGGGCAAAATGAGCTGGCTCGCCAGTTTTACGGACAATGGAATAAAGATGGTTTGATCATCGACGAGCGTTTTAACAGCGGTGGGCAGATTCCCGATCGTTTTATTGAATTGTTAAACCGCAAAGCTTTGGCTTACTGGGCCGTTCGTGACGGCCACGACTGGCAATGGCCGCCGGTTGGTCATTTCGGACCAAAAGTAATGCTTATAAATGGCTGGAGCGGATCCGGAGGAGATGCCTTCCCCGATTATTTCCGCAAAGCCGAGCTCGGACCGCTGGTTGGATCGCGCACATGGGGCGGTTTGATTGGGATAAGCGGAACTCCTTCACTGATCGATGGAGGAAATGTTACTGCACCAACATTCAGAATGTATGATCCTGATGGAAAATGGTTCCTCGAAGGACATGGTGTCGATCCGGATGTTCCGGTGGCCGAAGATCACGAGAAACTGGCTAAAGGGATAGATAATCAACTGGAAAAAGCAATTGAGATCGTAAAAGATCAGTTGCAGAAAAATCCGGTATCGTGGCCAAAACACGAACCTTACGAATCGCGGTAGTCAACATTTAATAATATGAAACAGGGAATTGAAATATTCCCTGTTTTTTATTGCTTTGAATAAGTTCCTCTGAATAGTGAAACTATTTTGTATCATCCGATCTCACATGAAGATCGATTTGCGGGAAAGGAATGGTAACCTGATTTTCGTTGAATTTTCGGTTGATCGTTCTCCGGATGTCGGATTTTACATTTTCGATTCTGAATATATTCTGGCTGTAAAACAACAGCTCAAAATCGAGTGATGAGTTTCCAAAATCCACGAAACGTGCACGAATCATTCCATCATTTACAACTTCGGGATGTTCTTTTGCACTTTCGAGAAGTAGACGCTCAACCAGTTCAACATTGCTGCCATATGCCACGCCCACTTTAATTCGAAACCGCGTTTTTTTCGACTGGTGGCTCCAGTTGATCACTTTATTGTTTGTGATGATGGAGTTGGGGATGAGAACCACGATGTCGTCACGGTTAAACGCTTCCGATATTCGTATTCCTATTTTTCTGATCTTGATGATATCGCCGTCTACTTCAAGGATATCGCCCACTTTGATTGATCCCTCAAAAAGAAGGATAAAACCCGAAATAAAATCGTTAAATGTGTTTTGAAGTCCCAGCCCCACGCCAACAAGTAACGCGGCTGAACCGGCCAGCAGAACCGTTATTTTAACATTGAACGATTCCAGGACGATTAAAATGGTAATGATCCAAAGCACATAGGCAACAATCTGATAGACAGAATGTAAGGTTCCTCGTTTGGCAAAATCAATGTCCTTTTTACGAAACATGATTTTTTTGATGATCCACAATAACAACCTCGTAATAAAGAAGGCTATAATTATTATAATGAGGGATTTTACCGTGAAAGTGAAATCTTTGTACGTAAAAAATTCGAACCCCAGAAAATCTTTAAGACTATCCATGCTCATGTAAATGGTTTTACCTGTTTTCTATAGTAACAAATGAAACACCTAATTTACCTAAACTTTTTTAAAGAAGACACTGGAAATGGTATAGACAACTGCGGATAAGCCTATTCCAAATATATTGGCATCGAGTTGAAAGGGCAGTTGGAAATTTCCAATAATCAGGATTAGTGTAGTTGTTCCGCCGGTAATCATAGCCGCTAAGGCTGCCCGCGAATTCGGGTGTTTGGTAAACAGCGCTGCCAGCACAGGTACAATCATCCCGGAAACCATAAACGAGTAAGAGTGGAGCATTAGTTCTAAAACACTCGTCATTTTTAAGGCCAGCAATAAGGCGATGGTGCCTATGGCCAGTGTAAGCAATTGCGAGAATCGCAGACTGTTGGGTGAATCATGTTTCTTCAATACATCCGTCAGGATATTTCCCGAGGCCGCCATTAAACAACTGTCGGCTGTCGACATAATGGCCGAAAAATAAGCTGAAAGAACAATGCCCAGTAATCCGACCGGCAGTACGATTTTCAATAATACCGGAAGCCCCATTTCGGCATCGAGATTGGTCAGTGTATAGCCGGCAAGCAACCCGTTTTCAACCGCAACGCGTGCAAACATTCCAAGAATTACACCCATAAAAGCCATTACAGGATATTCAAACAAACCGGCAATAAACCATCCTGTTTGTGCTGCCCTGGTGTTTTTAGCGGCATAAATGCGCTGGTACAATGTCATTCCGATAAACCAGATTGGAATGATGGTAAACATCCAGTTTATGATTTGCTGCCAGGAAATGTTCTGAAGCGAAAGAAACTCTGGTTCAATCGTGTTTTTTATGGCTTCATATCCGCCAATGCTGTAGTATGAAATGGGAATGCCAACAAAAATCAGCCCTGCCATTAAAACAATCCACTGAATGGTATCGGTGTAAATTACAGCTTTTAAACCGCCAAGTACAGTATACACAACGGCAATTACTCCCATAATCAACAAGGCATAATTAAGGTTCAGTCCGTCGAAGGTAGACGAAGCCAGTTTAGCTCCGGCCAGAATCTGCGAGCTGGTAAAACCCAGGTATCCAATGGCCGAAATTATTCCGGCGATTAAGGCGACCCGCCTGTCAAAAATATATTCCAGAAATTGCGGAAAAGATAAAAAACTTTTTCGTCGGGCCAGTTCTGAAATACGTGGTATGAGAAATACTCCGCTCATCCAGGCACCCAGCAGACCGGTAAAAAGCAACCAACTTCCTGAAAGCCCCATGGTAAAACCCAGGCCTCCCAATCCAATGGAGAAACCTCCGCCCACATCGGTGGCCACCACCGACAAACCAATATGAATACTACTTAATTTTCTTCCTCCAACGTAGTAATCATCGGTGTTTTTGTTTTTCCGTAAAAAGTAAATTCCAACACCCAGCATGGCAGCCAGGTAAACGATAAAAATCGACAGATCGATCCAACTCATGCTTTGAGATCAACATTTAATTCGATATGTGTTGATTTTTCAGGATGTTTAACCAGCCCCTTATTCAGCAGTGAAAAAATAGCTTCCTGGCCGCGTCTGCCGGAGATCTTGAGTTGCTTAAATATTTCACCGTAAATCGATTTCCCGTTTTCTTTTAAAAACAATAATATATCTTTTTCGAACTGGTTATCAATTGATTGAATTTTTACTTCGGTTTTATCGTCCATTTATTAGTAGTTTTTTTCGTTATTTTCTTTCTGTTTTGTTAATTCGAGATATCTGTCGCAGTTTTTCCAGCCTTTATAGCCGCGGTTACAAAATACGTTTCTGAATAAGGAAAGCTCGATTTTTGTTTCCTCTTCACCCTGAAAAATGGGGCATTCTGCTGCAAACTGACATCTATTTCCTAAATTCATGTTTATATGTGTTTATAATATATGTTCAAACTTTCGATCTGGCCGGCAATATTGGTGTTATTAATCGTCGTTCCCGAATAAGTATAGCCCGATCGCAAGAAGGTCTTGTTCATGCCTACAGAGTTGAGGCGTGACATGGTATAAAGCGTTTTGAATCCCTGGTCCTTCATTTGTCTTTCCATCTCCTGCAATAGCATCAACGACAGCTTTTTACCTCTGTTCTTTTTCGGCGTTGCAAAATCGGTCATTTCAGCATTCAAGCCTTTTTTATCCATTTCGGAAGAAGCGAGCGCAATTAATTTCCCTTTGCTTTCAACACCGTAATACTGCACTTCGTCTTTCATGGTTTCCTCAATGTATTTCTCATCGTAAATAGGGAAGGGGTAGCTATCGAATACTTCGCGATAAATAGCTGCCATTTCCATGCTGTGCTCCGCTTGCAAACGTCGTACCTGATAGCCGTTGGGCTCAATAATATCGGCAACTGTTCCGTTGCGTTTCTCGAGCATGCCTCCAAAATATTTCAGCTGTTCGGTTTCCATGCCCATCAGACGGTCGGAATTTAAAAATTTGGACATAAAAAAGGCACTTTCTTTTCCGTCGTAAAATCGTGGAATCTGGGCTTCGGTAAAAAAGCCATCAGCCAGAAAATGCGGCGATGCACTTTGTGGTACTTTACAGATTATTTTGGTGTACTTGTTTGTTCGTGCAATTTGATTGATTTCTCCTATAACACCCGGTAGATCACGCTTATCGAGTTTCATTAAATAAACTCGCTTGTTGTAATCGCCATGATGAATAAGCGTTCCTTTTCCAATTTTTTCAAATCTATCTTGATTCATTGCTTTCTAAATTGTTTTAATTGTGACGGATTAACACGCCACTTTGTTCTAATTTTTTCTAAATGTCTGTTTATTGTTTCTTCTGTATTGTTCTTATTATATCGTTATTCAACAATTTCGTCTTCTCGTCTTAAGTGTCTTTCATTGTCTTCGGGTACAAGCGATATCGAATCGTTGGAATCCGACAACAATCGTTCAATGCCAATCGCATCCGATTCGTCAATTTCTTTTACATTTAACTCCAGGTTGCAGTTGTCGCAGTCCCTGTCGCACATTTTTTGTTCATAACTGTCGGGTTCCTTGTACGTTGTAATTACGCCTTCGTAATTCCGAAGCACTACTTTATTGGTCGACCACGAAATGATGTAGTTTGGCATTACCGGAATTTTTCCGCCACCGCCGGGAGCATCAATTACATAAGTTGGCCGAGCAAAACCGCTGGTATGGCCGATCAGGCTTTCCATAATTTCAATTCCTTTTCCGATAGGAGTCCTGAAATGTGAAAGTCCTTCAGAAAGGTCGCACTGGTATAAATAATAGGGTCGAACCCTGTTTTGTACAAGCTTATGCAGCAGCGATTTCATGATTCGCGGGCAGTCGTTAACATCGGCCAGTAACACTGATTGATTCCCAAGAGGAAAACCTCCATCAGCCAGTTTTGCCAGCGCTTCTTTGGCCGAAGCTGTAATTTCGTTGGGGTGATTAAAATGAGTGTTGATCCAAAGCGGCTGGTATTTTTTCAGAATATTTACCAGCTTATCGGTGATGCGGTAGGGCAGTACAACCGGCATTCTGGTTCCTATACGAATTATTTCAACATGTGGAATGGCAGAAATCTCCGAAAGCAGCCAATCGATCATACTGTCGGGCAACATAAACGGGTCGCCTCCCGAAAGTAGTACGTCGCGCACATGAGGTGTATTGGCAATGTATTCTATTCCTTTTTTCAACTGCGCTTTCGATGGCACAAAATCGATGTCGCCAACTTTACGTTTACGGGTGCAATGGCGGCAATACATCGAACAAATATTACTGACATGAAACAACACCCTGTCCGGATATCGGTGAGTGATGCCTTCAACCGGGCTGTCGCTGTCTTCCGAGAGCGGATCTTCGAGTTCTGATTTCAAGGTAATCAGTTCCTCAATGCCTCCAAAAGCCTGCTTAAATACCGGGTCGTTTCTGAAATTCTCTTTGCTGATTAACGACAGGTAATAAGGAGTTATTGAAAGTGGAAATTTGTCAAAGGTCTTATGCAGGTTCTCCCGTTCTTTTTCATCGAACCGGATTCCGGTCAGTTCTTCAAATTTATCCAGCGATTTTATGGAATGTTTCAATTGCCATTTCCAGTCTTTCCAATTGCTGATTCTGGACTCTTCTTCAATTTTATTTGCGATTTTTTGCTGTACACTATTATAAATCATAAAAGTAATTTTCGATGATTACTAAAGGTTTTGCTGTCTGTTTTTCAGCAGACAAAAGTAATAACATTTTTTAAATGTTTCTATACGAACTAAATTTGAAGGATTTTACGATTACAAAAATTGAACTAATGGGGTAAACGCTTTGTTTACTTTGTGTTCATGCTAGCTTTAAAAACCGTTGATACAAATTTTGTATCTTTGTCATAATAATAATTTCTACAGAAATAAAGAAAATGGGACGATTAATAATTGCATCCAACCGCTTGCCGGTTAAAATTGAAAAGAACGGAGAAGAAATGCTGATAACGCCCAGTGCCGGCGGATTAGCAACCGGGCTAAAATCATATCACAAAGGAAGTGACAGTGTTTGGATTGGTTGGCCCGGGGTTATTCCGCAGAATAAAGAAGAAGAAAAGACTGTTACCAAACTGTTAAAAACTGAACAGTGTTTACCGGTTTTTCTTTCCGAAGATCTTATTTCGAAGTATTACGGTGGTTTTAGCAATGCAACATTGTGGCCCTTATTTCATTATTTTACCGAGTTTACCAAGTTCAAGGCCAGGTATTGGGAAGCATATTTACAAGTAAACGAAATGTTTGCTGAAGCGATTATTGAAAACGCCCAGAAAAACGACAAGGTGTGGGTGCACGATTATCAGTTATTACTGGTTCCTAATATTCTGCGCCAGCGACGCCCCGATCTTAAAATCGGTTTTTTCCTTCACATTCCTTTCCCGTCGTACGAGATCATCAGAACATTGCCCAAACGCCAGGATATTATTTCCGGTTTGTTGGGGGCCGATTTAATCGGATTTCATACCTACGATTATGCCCGTCACTTTATAAGTTCGGTAAAACGTCTGCTTGGTTACGATGTGGAATTCAACCAGATTAAGCTCGAAAACCGGCAGGTTTTTATCGATGTATTTCCGATGGGAATTGACTACAAGAAATTTGAAAATCTGGCTAACGAAGTGCAAAGCAAATCCATTCAGGAGCGCTCCAAAGTGCATCAGGATATCGATCGCTTCTTGATGAGTATACCCGACAGGAAACTGATCCTGTCAATCGACAGGTTGGATTATACCAAAGGTATTCCACATCGTCTGAAATCATATCGACGGTTCTTAAAAACACATCCCGAATTTCTGGAAAAAGTCTCGCTGATTATGCTGACTGTTCCCTCAAGAACCGATGTAGAGCAATACCAGAACCTGAAGAATGAAGTTGATATTCTGGTTGGAAATATAAACGGAGAGTTTGGAACACTAAACTGGACGCCTGTAATCTATTTTTACCGTTCTATGCCTTTCGAGAATCTTATTGAACTTTACAGTTCGGCAGATGTAGCATTATTAACACCTTTAAGAGATGGAATGAACCTGGTGGCCAAAGAATATATCGCTGCCAAGGTCAACCAAAAAGGGATGCTTGTTTTGAGCGAGATGGCAGGGGCCGCAAAAGAGCTTGGAGAAGCAATATCGGTTAATCCGAATGATTATGCCGATACGGCTGAAGCCATTTATGAAGCACTCACCATGCCGGATGAAGACCGTATTAAACGAATGCGGGCTATGCAACGTCGGATTAAGCGTTATGATATACATAAATGGGCGTCGGAATTTATGAAAGCGCTCGATTCAACCATTGCCAAGCAATCCGATTTCCAGGCACGAAAAATATCGGCAAGTCTGCGTAAGAAGATCTTAAGCGAATTTAGGGGAGCAAAATCGAAAGTGTTGTTTTTGGATTACGATGGCACGATACAGCGATATTTCGACAAACCTCAGGCTGCAATTCCGGATAATGAATTGTACAAACTACTCGACCAGATTGTTTTGTTGGAGAACACCAGTTTGGTTTTAATCAGCGGGCGCGACCGGCATACGCTTGAAGCCTGGTTTGGCGATAAAAATTTCGACCTCATTGCCGAACATGGCGCCTGGGTGCGACAAACCGGTGAGAAATGGGAAGATAAAAAGACAGTGGATTCGGATTGGAAAGAAAAGATACATCCTATTCTCGAATCGTTCGTCGATAGTACACCAGGAAGTTTAATAGAGGAAAAGGATTATTCGCTGGTATGGCACTACCGAAAAGCCGATATTGAACTGGGGGTATTAAGAGCGCTGGAACTAACCGATACCTTATCGAACTTAATTCTTAACCAGGAGGTTGAAATAATTGAGGGAAAAAAACTAATTGAAATTAAAGCCAGCGGTATAAACAAAGGAACAGCAGCAGTAGATTTCCTTGATGGTAAATCGGCAGATTTCATTCTTGCTTTTGGAGACGGCACAACCGATGAGTTGATGTTTAAAGCACTTCCGAAAGATTCTTATGCCGTAAAGGTTGGCTCTGAAAATTCCACAGCCGATTATTATGTTTCTAACTATAAGGAGGTTCGTAACTTTTTAAAGGAGCTATTAAAATAAACGTCAGGAAGAGACATTAATGATCCCTGAAAATAAATCCATAAAGAATGTTTAAATGGATAATTTAAATTATGCAGTTATAGGAAATTGTAAAACGGCAGCGTTGATTTCTGAAAAAGGTTCGATCGATTGGTTATGTATTCCCGATTTTAATTCGCCATCGGTATTTGCAAAACTGCTCGACGATGAAATAGGCGGCAGTTTCGATATTCGAACTGATGAGAGCTATAAAATCACCCAGAAATATGTACGGAACACCAATATCGTTTCAACAGTATTCAAAAGCGCTAACGACTGTTTCGAGGTAATCGACTTTATGCCTCGCTTCAAAATCGACGACAACACCTATTTCAATCCTTCAGAAATAATACGTTACATCAGGCTTATTTCCGGTAGTCCGACTTTCACGGTATTCTTTCAACCCAAACTGGAATACGCCAAGCATGAAACAACAATTGTTGACGAGGGTGAATACATAAAAAGTTTTACTACCGAAGGCGATTACGATTCAATATACCTGTACTCGGATCTGGACTTCAAGGACATCATCGAGCAAAAACCGATTCAACTCAAGGGAAATGCTTATCTGTTACTTTCCTACGATGAGAAAATCCTTAATCAGTCGCTTGACAGGCAATACCTGAAACTTCAGAAAACCGAAGTTTATTGGCTAGACTGGTCCAATGAACTCACTTCTTTTGCCATGTACAACGATGAAATAAAAAGAAGCGCCCTGGTGTTGAAGCTTTTAAGCTACGATAAAACCGGTGCATTTTTGGCAGCTGCAACCACATCGCTGCCTGAATCGCTTGGCGAAGAGCGTAACTGGGATTACCGTTTCTGCTGGATTCGCGATGCCTCAATGGCCATTCATGTGATTTCGAAGCTGGGACACTTGAACACGGTGAAGCGTTTCATGAAGTTTATTATCGACATTATACCAGATAAAGATGAAAAAATACAGATCATGTACGGCATTAACCGTGAAAAGCAGTTACAGGAAGAAGAACTAATTCATTTAAAAGGTTATAAAAATTCAGCTCCCGTACGGATTGGAAATGCCGCGTATTTGCAAAAGCAAAACGATATTTACGGCGTTTTGGTTGATGTGATTTATCAGCAATTTGTACGCTTTAAAATCTCGCTCGAAAACAGTGAAGCTTTGTGGACCATTGTAAGAAGCATTGTGCGCATTGTGGAAAACAACTGGCAAAAGCCCGATAAGGGGATTTGGGAGATCAGAACAGAAGAAAAGCATTTTACGTTCTCGAAAGTATTGTGTTGGGTTGCAATTGATCGCGCCATTAAAATTGCCAAAAACATTCATAAACAGAAATACCTTGCCGACTGGCAAAAATTAGCCGATGAAATAAAAGACAACATTCTTACAAATGCCTGGAATGAAAAGAAAAAGGCATTCACGCAAGCTTATGGAACCGATCATATGGATGCTGCCAACTTATTAATGGCATCCTTTGGATTTATTGACGCAAAGGACGAACGATATGTTGAAACGGTTAAACAAACCGAAAAGGAACTGTGCTTTAACGGATTGTTGTACCGGTATAAAAATGAAGATGATTTTGGGCAGCCTTCATCGTCTTTCACTATTTGTACATTTTGGTTTATCAATGCCTTAAATTCGATTGGTGAACACGACAAAGCCAAACGGATGTTCGATCAACTGTTGAAATACAGTAACCATGTGGGGTTATTCAGCGAGGATCTTGACTTTGAAACTAAGGAACTCCTGGGAAATTTTCCTCAGGCGTACTCGCATCTGGCTTTAATTGAAACAGCCATCAACCTTTCGGACGGTAAACTAACCGAAAACGAAGAAATTCTGGGAACGATACTACATTAAAAAATTTATCCCGGTTCCTAACTTTCGAGTTGTTTTAATAAACTACGAACACTTTTTACATCGTTTACGTAATATTGGGCAGCAGTGGTTTTTGTGCCTACTTTTATGGTGTATGCCGAGTCGGGCATAGCATTAAATGTGTATTCGTCCGTCCAGTCATCGCCCAGGGCGAGTACAAAATCGAAATCTTCTTTACCAATTTTATTTAATGCCGCCATTCCTTTGTTGATGCCTGCATTTTTAATTTCAATTACCATGTCGCCATCCATGATTTCCAGATTAAGGTTGGCAATGTAATTTTTCAGGTCATCCTTCAGCTCCCATGCTCTTTGTTGTCCCATGTCGGGGTCGGCATGTCGGTAGTGCCACACCAACGAATAGTTTTTATATTCGATGAATGATCGGGGAGTGCGATCGACAAAATTTTGAAGTACCGGTTCAATAATATCCATCCATTCTTTATCGATCTGGTTGCTCATGGTCCACTCCGATCCGGGATTCTTGTTCCATACACCATGTTCGGCAATAAAAGCAAGGTTGTCGTAGTATTTCTTAAACCATTTTGATAGTGTCTCTTTGTCTCGACCACTGATTACAACAATCGTATTGTTTTTGTTCGACGTCAGTCTTTCCATAATTCCATACAGTTCATCGTCGGGCATGGCTTTTTGTGGATCGTTATGGAATCCGGTTAGTGTACCGTCGTAATCGAGAAAAATGATACGCTTTTTACTGTTTTTGTATTTTTCAACCAGCTTTTTAATAAACTGATTGGTAACCTTCCGGGTATAATTCGATTCCTGGAGTTTTTTCACACCTTCCAGGCTGTTGATAAAATCGTTGGCCCATCGTTCTTCGTTGTATATTTTCAGCCTTTTCTGAAGTGCCGAATTGCGTTTGACCTGCTCCGTCTTGCTCATATTTAAAGCCTGGTAAATGGCTTCAGCAACGTCAACCCGACTGTTCGGGTTTACAATAATCGACTCGCCCAGCTCTTTGGCGGCACCTGCCATCTCGCTCAAAATCAAAACACCGGTTTTGTCGTACCTGCTGGCCACATATTCTTTGGCCGGCAAATTCATGCCGTCGCGTGTAGGTGTTATTAAAGCAATATCGGCGCTGGTATACAATTCAAGCGCTTCCATACGGTCGGTAGCCCGGTAAAAATACCAGATAGGCATCCAGCTAATTGAGCCGTACATGCCGTTTATTCGGCCGACCAGTTCGTCCATTTGTTTCTTTAGTTCGCGGTAGTCGAGTACATTCTCGCGCGATGGTTTTACAAATAAAAATAGGCTGACTTTCTCTCTGTATTGCGGGTACTTCTTTAGGAATAATTCAAACGCTTTTATCCTGTCCGGAATTCCCTTGGTATAGTCCAGACGATCAATCGACAATATGATTTTTCGCTCTTTGTCTCTTTTTAAAAACTCCTGCAATTCCTCCCTAATGGCCGAATGCTTAGCTTTTTTATTTGTTGCAAGTTCCTGCGCTGTATTGTTGAAAAAATCAAAATCAACGCCTTTCGGAAAGGCATCAACTTTTACCACTCGCTCGTCGAGCCGTATGCGGTTAAAAAAAGTTTCGAGACCGAGCAACCGCCTTACACAGCTCATAAAGTGGCGCTGGTAATCGTAGGTATGAAACCCAACAAGATCAGCTTCCAGCATTCCTTCCAGTAATTCCATCCGCCAGGGTAAAAGCCTAAAAACTTCAAACGATGGAAACGGGATGTGTTGAAAATAACCGATCGAAACGTTGGGCTTTTTTTCCCTGATTAATTTGGGCAAAAGCATTAAATGATAATCGTGCACCCAAATAATATCGTCTTCGTTAATGTACTTTAAAATTGCATCGGCATAAATCTGGTTCACTACTTTGTACGATTCCCAAAAATCGGGATTGTAGCGAGATGTTTCAATAAAATAATTAAAAACCGGCCAAATTGTATTGTCGCAAAATCCTTCGATAAACTCACTGTTCAGTTGCTGATCCAAATAAATGGGAATGCAGTTTTCCGATCTGAATTTATTGTCGATAAACTGTTTTTCCGATTCGTTTATCTGGTCGATGTTTATACCGGCGCGGCCAACCCATTTTATATCAAAAGAATTGTAGAAGTTACGTAGTCCTGAATCAAATACATCGCCAAATGGAATCAGTTCTTTGTCTCCATTGTTATTGTTTACTTCGAACGGCAACCTGTTTGAAATCATGAATAAACGTTTCATTGTATCTTTTTTATGAATTTGAGCTTGAATAGTTTGTTTACGAACGAATATACCGTTTATTTTGAAACACTTCAAATAAATGAAGTTATTACGGAAGAGTTTAAACACATGTAACGATTTGTTGTTGTTAGAAATAAATTAGAAAATGAATAAAAACCTGAGTTTTGAGGCAGTAATCTTCGACATGGATGGAGTGATAACAAAAACTGCGCTCACCCATGCGGCTGCCTGGAAGAAAATGTTTGATGAGTACCTGAAAAAAAGGGAAAAAGAACACAGTGAAAAATTTGTTGAATTCACGCACGAAGGAGATTACCTGCCATACGTTGACGGAAAACCCAGATACAAAGGTGTTGCATCTTTTCTTGAATCGCGTGGTATCGACATCCCATTTGGCGATCCTTCGGATAATCCCGACAAGGAAACGGTATGTGGATTGGGAAACCGAAAAAATATTGCGTTCAACCAAGTTCTCGAGGAAGAAGGTGCTGAAGTATACCCGTCGACAGCAGCATTGATCGATGAACTCAAGAAGGCAGGAATTAAACTTGGAGTTGCATCATCGAGTAAAAACTGCAAACCGGTTTTGGAACGTGTCAATCTGCTCGATGTTTTTGATGCCCGTGTAGACGGTGTCGTATCAGCAGAACTTAATTTGCACGGAAAGCCCGAACCCGACATTTTTACTACAGCCTGCGATATGGTTAAAAAAACATACAGCAAATCGATTGTAGTTGAAGATGCTGTGTCTGGTGTACAAGCTGGCGTTAAGGGAAAATTCGGATTAACCATTGGTATTGCGCGCGAAAATAACGTGAAAGAGTTGAAAGAAGCCGGAGCCCATATTGTTGTGGAAGATTTGGAGGAGATTGGTGGAATCGAAGGTTTAAATAAAGTATTTAAGGAATTCAGTAAATAGAAATTAGATAATTTTATGCCCGAAGAAACGGACACGTTTAACAACTGGTCGCTGGAATACAGCGATTATGATCCTAAAAAAGAGAAATCGCGTGAATCACTGTTAACCATCGGAAACGGTTACCTGGGGTCTCGTGGAACACTTGAAGAAACAAAAGCTTCCGATACCAACTATCCTGGAACTTATATTGCCGGTTTATACAACCGGTTAACATCGAAAATTGCCGATAAAGACATCGAGAACGAAGATTTTGTGAACATACCAAACTGGTTGTTCCTGACTTTTAAAATCGATGAAGACCAATGGTTCGATGTAAATAAGTGCGACATTATTTCCATAAAAAGGAAACTCGACTTTAGTAGTGGTCAGCTGCATAAAGAATTGGTTGTGGAAGACGAAAAAGGCAGACGAACAGCCATAAACAGCACACGGTTTGCAAGCATGCACAATCCGCACCTTATGGCAATGGAATACCGTTTGAAGCCACTTAACTATTCCGGTAAGATTTCGTTTTATTCGGCACTCGACGGCCAGATCATTAATGACGGGGTTACACGATACCGCGATCTCAATCAAAATCATCTCGAACCGGTAGACCAGCAAACAGCCGAGGATGGTGGTTGGTTAAAAGTGCGCACTTCTGAATCGAAAATAGAGATTGCAGAAGCTGTAAAACACTCAGTTGAATGCAAAGGTGAAAAATTATCCGGCTTAAAATCGAGTACAGAATCTGGTAAACTGTTCACCGAATTTGACTGTGAGCTCCAAGAGAACGAAGAAATTAAAATTGAAAAAATAGTTTCGGTTTATACATCGAAAAAAGATGATGTTGAAGATGCTCTGGGTCGCAGTCTTAACACGCTGCAAACTGCCGCTTCTTATTCGAAAGTTTTTAAAGAAAGCGAGGCAGCATGGAAAGAATTATGGGAAAAGATTGATATCGTAATCGAAGGCGATCCGAAATCACAGATGCTTATTCGTTTGCACCTTTTCCACCTGATGGTGGCTTCTTCGCCCAACAACAAAACGATTGACGCCGGTATTGCTGCGCGCGGACTGCACGGCGAAGCCTATCGCGGGCATATTTTTTGGGATGAGTTGTACATACTTCCGGTTTACGATCTCTTGCTGCCCGATGTGGCAAAGTCGGTATTAATGTATCGCTATCGCCGGCTGGACGAAGCACGCAATTATGCAAAACAACACGGTTACTCGGGAGCCATGTTTCCCTGGCAGAGCGGAAGCGACGGGCGTGAAGAAACACAGGTTATCCACCTGAATCCGGTTTCGGGAGAATGGGGCGACGACTACAGTTCGTTGCAGCGGCATGTTTCTATTGCCATCGCTTACAATGTTTGGTACTATTTTAATGTTACCGGCGATACCGAATTCATGGAGAAATACGGAACTGAAATGTTCCTCGAGATTTGCAGGTTTTGGGCCAGTAAAGCCAAAAAGAATAATAACAACAGCTTCAGCATTGCCAATGTAATGGGACCCGACGAATTTCACGAAACCAATCCGAATACAAAGGGAGGTGGATTAACCGATAACGCCTACACCAACATTATGGTGGCCTGGCTTTTCGAAAAGTCGCGCGAAATTTTGAATAAATTGCCGCAAGATGCACAGCAATCAATTTTTGCATCCATAAATTTCGAAAAAGAGGAACTGGAGCATTGGAATACTATAGAAGAGAATTTGCACATTCCGGTTTCGGACCAAGGCATAATAGAACAGTTCGACGGTTATTTTAAACTAAAGGAGCTGGACTGGGAAGCGTATCGTAAAAAGTATAAAAACATTTACCGTCTCGATCGCATTCTGAAAGCCGAAGGCGAATCGCCCGATGATTTTAAACTCGCAAAACAGGCCGATACACTGATGACTTTCTACACGATCGATAAAGAAGATGTTAAAGAAATAATCGAGAAATCGGGACATCGTTTGCCTGAAGATTACCTCAGCCGGAATTACGAATATTACCTACATCGAACTTCGCACGGGTCAACTTTAAGCAGGGTAGTGCATGCCTACCTGGCCAATAAATGTGGAATTAAAGAAGATGGCGACCAGTTGTATTTTGAGGCGCTCCAGAGCGATTTTAACGACATTCAGGGAGGTACAACTGCCGAAGGTATTCATGCCGGGGTTATGGGAGCTACCGTTCTGATGGTGATGAAAACTTTTGCCGGAATTAACTTCAAAAAAGAAATTCTCGAAATTAATCCATCCTTACCCTCCAACTGGGAAAAACTCAAATTTAGCTTTTGGTTTAAACAAAATCAGTACTTCATTGATTTAAATAGAGACGAAATGGCTATTGAAGTAAAAAGTGAAAATTCTGACCAAATTCACTTTAATTTTATGGATAAAGCAATATTTTTGCAAGCCAATAAAAAGGAAGTAATTAATTATTAAGAAAAGGATTTAGCTGATGCTTGGTGATGTTTTATTAATAAACGAGAAACATAAAAGTGCTGCATTGTCGATTTACAGTCACTTACAGGAAAAATTACGGACAAAAAAGAAAGGTTATCGATTTATCGTCGCTATTTCAGGTGAATCCGGTGCAGGAAAATCAGAGCTTTCACATTCGTTGGCATTATTACTGAAAAAACAAGGGCAACGGGTAAAAATACTTCATACTGATAATTATTATAAGGTTCCGCCAAACTTACGAAACGAATGGCGTAAGCAGAAAGGCATAAGCAGAGTAGGTGTAAAAGAATACGACTGGGCGCTGCTGAAACGTAACATCAAAGAATTTAAAGAAGGACGTGAAGCTTTAATGCCTTGCATCGATGTGGTATCGAAACAAATCGATAAGTTAATCACCAATTTTGGCGATATCGATATTTTGGTAGTTGATGGACTTTATGCCATCAAAATTAAAGAGGTTGATTTACGGGTATACATCGATTTAACATACCTCGAGACCAAAGTTAACCAGGGATCCCGCGGAAAAGAAGACATCGATGATTTCCGCTTCCAGGTGTTGGAAATGGAACATCAGCACATGCTGGCCCTAAAACCTTATGCCGACCTTGTTATCGATAAAGATTATGTTGTAAATGAAGCAAAAGTCGATGCATCCTAAAGTGTCAACGAGTCATTAATTAACAGTAAGTTTACATTTTCCTCTGAAGAGTAGTATTCAGAATTTCACTCGTTATTTTCCTCAAATTCTTCCAGACCAGCTTCCATGGTAATCATTGGCGAAGCTTCAACTTCCTCGATCTCAAGAATACGTACCAGCGTATTCAAACCTTCAATTACCTTGGCCAGTTCTTCGTCATTTAGCTTTTTCAGCTTTTCGGATAACTGAACATGTAATAACGAGGGAATCGATTTTATGAGTTTGTCGCCGGCAGAGGTAAGCGCGATGTTCACCACCCTTTTATCACCCGATTTTGGAAGCCGAGCGAGGTAACCTTTTTTCTCCAGGCGATTGATAATACCACTTACGGTACTGGGATTCAGGTTCAAAAATTTTCGGATTTCTCCCTGAGTAGCCTGATAATTCTGAGTATTGAGCAGGTAATTCAGGCACAGTACCTGAGGAATGCTCACCCCGTGTTCCTTTTGAATCTTTTTCGACTCAATATCGATGGAGCGAACAATCTTGCGGATTTTAATCAGAATATCAGTGTTATCCATGAAAACAAAAATACAAATGTTTTCAAATTTTCCGAAAACATAAAAAAAGAAGAAAGGCTGAGACGCAATGAAAAAAAAATCAATGTAAATTTTATCTAAAATCATTCCAAATAAGCTTGTCGTTTTAAAAAATCAACTTATATTTGAAGCAATCAAAAACGACAAGAATGAATTTAGTTACAGAAAATACAAGTTTGTGTTCAGCCCGAATGAGCTGTGTAACTGTATTTATGTCGTCGATGTTTATGTCTATGCGATAGCCTTCAGTCGATTGTTTCATTGACCTGAAGGCATTCATATTTCGCGCATACAAATCAAAATCAATTTAATTAAAATTAATTCATGTCGGATAAAGTTATTCGAGTGGGAGGTAGTCACATCGGCGACAAAACTTCACTTATCAATTTAACAGAATATTTAAGCGCTAATAAGAATGGGCGTAATTTCGTGGTGCTTTCAGCCGTGCCACAACTGATCAATATTTTGGAAGTACATCTGTCAACTGTATTGGATAAGCGCATTGAGAATGCAGATATAAAGGAACAGCTGATTGAAGTATATAAAAACTATCTTGATTGTGATATTACTCCCGAATACCTCGAACTGGCTGACCAAACCGCCAATTTATTAAGAGGCATTGCACTGATCGGCGATTATTCCACCGCACTGAAAGATCAGGTTTTAACCTATGCTGAACGTTTGTCAGTTGAGCTTTTAAAAGCCAGATGGCAGAAGGCAAAGGTTTTGCTGCCTGAGGATTTTAGACTAATGGCAACCGGCGATTTTGGCAATGCAACATTGATCGGAATAGATCATTCAACCATAAACGATCTGGCCGTCGGAACCTACATTGTTCCGGGAACATATGGAATTACCGAAGCCGGTAAAATCTCAAGATCGGGAAGATTGGCTGCCGATTATTCCGCAGCATTTCTAACCCGCGAACTTGGTGCAGAAAAACTGGAACTCTGGGATCTCGATCACGATTTCCTGCGGGCTGATCCTGCGATAATCAGTGATCTTCCAAAGCTGCAACGATTGACATACGAAGAAGCGAGTGAGCTGGCTTATTTCGATCATTATTCATTCCACCCAAGAACTGTGGAACCGCTCGAACACGAGCACATCCCGATCGTTATTCTTAATTCTGAATCAGGCGCCGGAACGATTGAAACCACTATCAATACTGAGACTTTTGTTGAAGAACAAATCGTAAAAAGTGTGGCTTGCACCGACGATATTTCTTTGCTGAAACTCGATGGGCCGGGAGTTGGTTTAAAACCGGGAATTTTAGCGCGGGTTACCAACCAGCTGAATGAAGCCGGACTTAACATCAAATCGGTGATCACCTCGCAAACTTCCATCAACTTTATCCTGAGCAAAGAGAATGGCGATAAGGCGATAAAGCTAATACACGACCTCGTGTTTTCATCGGTTACTGATATTTCTGTTATTAAAGACATTTCGCTGATCGGGGTAGTGGGGCACGGGATGCAACATGCGTATGGAGTTTCGGCGAAGATTTTTACTGCTGTAGCCAATAACAAAATTAATGTGGTGCTGAGTGGTTCCGGTGCATCCGATCTGGTGAGTTACCTCATAGTAAGTAAATCCGATAAAGAAAAAAGCGTCAGGGAAATTTATAAGGCGTTTTTTAAATAGTTTCTAACCCAAAATTAAATAGCAATGACTGAAAAAAAGTTAAGTTTCGAAACCCTTCAATTACACGCAGGGCATCAGCCCGACCAAACAACCAACTCGAGAGCAGTTCCAATTTATCAAACTACCTCGTATGTTTTCAACGATGCCGAACACGCAGCTAATTTGTTTGCATTGAAAGAGTTCGGGAATATTTATACCCGCATCATGAATCCGACAAGCGATGTGTTCGAGCAACGCATTGCTGCTTTGGAAGGCGGGGCAGCAGCTCTCGCTGTAAGTTCGGGGCACGCAGCCCAGTTTCTGGCACTGAATAACATCCTGGATATTGGTGATAACTTTGTTTCATCGCCATATTTATACGGAGGTTCTTACAACCAGTTTAAGGTTTCGTTTAAACGACTGGGAGTTGAGGCACGTTTTGCCAATGATCTTGCACCTGAATCTTTTGAGTCGCTGATCGATGACAAAACAAAAGCGATTTACCTGGAGACTATTGGAAACCCGGGTTATGTTATTCCGGATTTTGATGCCATTGCAGCCATCGCCAAAAAGTACGACATTCCTTTTATTGTTGACAATACATTTGCCGGAGGTGGTTATTTGTTCCGTCCGATCGAACACGGAGCCGATATCGTTGTAGAGTCGGCCACCAAATGGATTGGCGGACATGGAACCAGTATTGGCGGTGTAATCGTTGATGCAGGAACTTACAATTGGGGCAATGGTAAATTTCCCGGATTCACTGAGCCTTCCGAAGGTTATCATGGGCTGAAATACTGGGATGTGTTTAATTTCGACGGTCCATTTGGTAACATCGCTTTTATAATTAAAGCACGTGTTGAAGGATTACGCGACTGGGGGGCAGCACTGAGTCCGTTTAATTCATTCCTTTTGATTCAGGGGCTTGAAACCTTGTCGTTACGCATGGACCGTCATGTGGAAAATACACTTGCACTGGCCAAGTGGTTGCTAAAACATCCAAAGGTTGAAAGTGTGAATTATCCGGGGCTGGAAGGAAACCATTCTTACGAGAATGCAAAAAAATACTTACCGAAAGGTGCCGGCGGTGTTTTGTCGTTTAATGTAAAAGGCGATAAGGAAACGGCCAATCAGGTTGTAAACAAAATGGAACTCGTGAGTCACCTGGCCAATGTTGGCGATGCTAAAACGCTGATCATTCAGCCGGCAGCAACCACGCACCAGCAATTGCCCGAAGAAGCTCAGATAGCTGCAGGAGTTTATCCAACGCAGCTAAGGGTAAGTGTCGGTTTGGAGCATATCGACGATATTATTGCCGATTTTGAACAAGCTCTTGATCAAATAAGTTAATTTTTATAACATCGCGAGTTGAAAATAGAGTAGTGGGAATTCGTTCTCACTACTCATTCAAATTAAAAACAGAAAAGCATGCCACTAAATGTTCCGGATAAATTACCCGCAATAAAAATTCTACAGGATGAGAATATTTTTGTAATGGATGAATCACGGGCATCGCACCAGGATATCCGTCCTCTAAAGATCATCATCCTTAATTTGATGCCGCTAAAGATCACCACTGAAACCGATCTTCTGCGTTTGCTTTCGAATTCGCCTTTGCAGATTGAAATTGATTTCATGAAGATAAAAGGACACACGCCAAAAAATACGCCTTCGTCGCACATGAGCGCTTTTTACCGGAATTTTGATGAGTTGAACGATAAAAAATACGATGGCATGATCATTACCGGTGCACCGGTCGAGCTCTTACCTTTTGAAGAGGTGACATACTGGGACGAGATGAAACAAATACTGGATTGGGCCGAACATCATGTAACTTCAACTTTGTTTATTTGTTGGGCTGCACAGGCCGGAATGTACCATTATTACGGCGTTCCGAAATATCCGTTACCATCAAAAAAATTCGGAGTATTTAAGCATAGACATGTCGATGAGAATCTTCCCATTTTCAGGGGATTCGACGATGTTTTTTCCATACCGCATTCAAGGCATACCGAAGTGCGTGCATCTGATATTGAAAAGGTGGAGGAATTACAAATCATTTCATCATCCGATGAAGCCGGTGTTTCCATTGTAAAAGCTAAAAATGGTCGTCAGTTATTTATTACCGGGCATGCCGAATATTCGCGCCACACTTTGGGTGGTGAGTACCATCGCGATTTAAAGAAAAAACTTCCTATTGATATTCCGGTAAACTATTATCCGAACAACGATCCCGAGAAAAAACCAATTATGAGTTGGCAATCAACAGCTAATTTGTTTTTCTCCAACTGGCTCAACTATTACGTTTACCAGGAAACACCTTACAACCTGGAAGAAATCAGTTAGTTGTTTCTGTGAATGCCAGAATGCACCGGCAGATCATTTCAAAATCTCGGTATTTAGCTGTAATTTTGATAGAAAATAAAATTCAGTTTCTATGAAGAAAATAGCAGTAGTATTAGCCGGATGCGGCGTTTACGATGGAGCCGAAATTCACGAATCAACTTTAACCATGTTAGCCATAGCCCAGCAGGGGGCGGAATATCAGTGTTTTGCCCCTGATGTAAATCAGGCACATGTAGTCAATCACCTTAACGGTGAAGAAATGGACGAGAAACGCAATGTGCTGGTTGAAGCTGCCCGCATAGCCCGCGGAAACATTAAGCCTTTGACAGAATACAAGGCAGCCGATTACGATGCCATTGTTTTCCCCGGAGGATTTGGTGCGGCTAAAAACCTTTGCACCTTTGCCTTCGACGGACCCGACTGCACGGTAAATAAGGACGTGGAAGAAGCGATCCGCTCAACTGTTGTAGCCGAAAAACCTGTGGGAGCACTTTGTATCTCTCCGGCACTGATTGCCAAAGTTCTAGGTGATGTTAAGGTTACAATAGGACAAGATCAGGGAACCGCTGATGTCATTGAAATGCTGGGAGCTTCGCATGTAAAAACCACTCATGGCGAAATTGTAGTGGATGAAAAGTACAAAGTTATTACATCTCCGTGTTACATGCTGGATGCCACTATTGGCCAGATTGCGGATGGAGCAAATAATGTCGTTGCCAAAGTCTTGGAAATTGCCTAGGGAGATATAAAAGTATGAGACCGGTACCCTACATCGATATTCACACGCATTCAACACGTTTCACAAAAGATACAGTGACCGTTCAGAATATATTTCCGGGTGAAGGTTTTGCACCTTTTTCAGGAAGAAATTTTTATTCCGTTGGTTTGCATCCCTGGCACATTAGCACTGAAGAAGAAAATAATGAAGCCCTTCAAATGGTGGAAGAAGCCCTGGAATTCGATCATGTGATATTTGTGGGCGAAGCAGGCCTTGATAAACGTTCAGAAACAAACTTCGCTGAGCAACAACGCGTATTCAAGGCACAGGCTTTTATGGCTGAAGAATACCAGTATCCTTTGCTAATTCACTGCGTTAAAGCCTATAACGAGGTTTTCGAATTGAGAAGGAAAATGCAACCTGCAATGCCATGGATCCTTCATTCTTATTCCGGTGGGCTTGAAATTACAGAACAACTGTTAAAGTTTAAATTCTTGTTCTCTTTTGGAAGCTTATTGTTTAATCAGAATGCAAAAGTGCTTGAAACCTTTAAATGGCTTCCGTTGGATAAAATCTTTTTTGAGACTGATGAATTGGAAGAACACGTAAGTGTAGTGTACAAAAGAGGAGCTGAATTAAGAGGGCTTTCGGCCGATGCACTTAGAGAAGTTGTTTGGAAAAATTTTAATCGCATTGAACGGACATTGGTAGACCGGACCTGAATTCTGTTAAACAAATCTGATTTTTATGGAGTGGCTGGAGAGAACTGAATTGCTAATAGGATCGGAAAAAATACAGCAACTGAGAACTTCAAATGTTTTGATTGTAGGTTTAGGTGGAGTAGGAGCTTATGCTGCCGAACTATTATGCCGGGCCGGAATTGGTAAGATGACCATTGTTGATGGTGACGTTGTGGAGACCAGTAACCGCAACCGGCAATTGCCTGCTTTGAAAAGTACAACGGGACAGCCCAAAGCCGAAATATTAGCGAAACGTTTTCGCGACATTAATCCCGATGTAGAACTGACAGTAGTAAATGAATTTATTCGCGACGAGAAAACCAAAGAACTGCTTACAAGTCAGCCTTTTGATTATGTGGTGGATGCCATTGACACCCTGTCGCCCAAAGTTTTTTTGGTGTACCAGGCTAAACAGCTTGGTTTAAACATCGTTAGTTCGATGGGTGCAGGAGGTAAAATGGATACTTCGAAAGTTGAGTCAGCCGATATTTCAAAATCGTACAACTGTAAACTGGCCCGCATGATGCGTAAGCGATTATCGCGTTATGGAATAAAGAAGGAAGTAAAGGTGGTTTTTTCATCGGAAAAAATTGACGAAAGTGCTGTCAGACTTGAGGAAGGACAAAATAAAAAATCGACAGTTGGAACCATTTCTTACATGCCGCCATTGTTTGGCTGCCACATTGCCGGAATCGTTATTCGTGATCTTTTATCCACATAAAATATCGATTGGTAATCAGGCAGATGTGATAATTCTTCCAAAAAATATTTGTGATTAAAAAGAATAGACTACCTTTGAGAAGTTAATTTTTGGATATTAGAAGATATTTTTGGTCTTAGTAGTCTGGTAATTAGCGAGTTGGTCTTTCTTTATTGAATTTTGTATACCGGACAGTTAATCTTTCTAGGGCATTTCCACGTTATTTCAATCACCGTATTTTATACTGCATTTAAGTAACTCTTGGAGTAATCCATTTTGAATGGTTTACTGCTGGTCATCAATGAAAAGACAATTATTAATTTTTTATAAAGAACAAAATGAACATTTACATTGGAAATTTACCCTTCAACATGGGTGAAGAAGATTTGAGAGAAATTTTTGAAGAGTATGGTGAAGTTGCTTCAGCTAAAATCATTTCTGACAGAATGACTGGAAGAAGCAAAGGTTTTGGTTTCGTTGAAATGGAAGACGATGACAATGCCAACAACGCCATTCAGGAACTTAACAACGCAGAAGTAGGTGGAAGAAACATCAAAGTAAACGAATCGAAACCACGCGAAAACAACCGTGGTGGTGATCGTCGTGGCGGTGGTGGCTTCCAACGCAGACCTCGTTACTAATCATCATGGAAGGTACCGTAAAATGGTACGATAGCGTTAAAGGGTACGGTTTCATCCAGGGTGATGACAACAAGGACTACTTTGTGCATCGTACAGGAGTGAAAGACGATGTGTTTTCACTCGAAGCAGGCCAATCGGTCGTATTCGAAGTCAAAGACGGAGAAAAAGGCCCAGTGGCTTTTGATGTTGAGACAAAATAAATGAAAGAATATAAGGGATTCAGTTTTTGAGTCCCTTTTCTTTTGCTGTCAGTAATTCTGTTTTCGAGTGCCGAATAAAGCTAACAGTATGACTAGAGTTGTTTATCTGAATGACAATTTCGTTAAAGAGAATGAAGCTTGCCTGTCGCCCAACGACAGGGGTTTTATTTTTGCCGACGGTGTTTACGAAGTAACCAAATATTATAAGGGCAAAGCCTTTCGTATGAACGATCATATTGAACGTTTAAAGCGGAGCCTGAATGAAATTGGAATTCACTTCGAAGGAATAGACAAACTTGAAAGTATATCGGCCGAACTGCTGAAAAGAAATAAACTGGCCGATGAAGATGCCGGTGTTTACTGGCAAATTACACGCGGTGTACATCAACGGGTGCACCATTTTCCGAAAGACATTCAACCTACACTTTATGCCTTTGCCCAGGCGCTGCCATCGGCAACCGAAAAACTACAGAAGGGAATAAAAACGATTTTGCGTGAAGATATTCGCTGGCAACGTTGCGACATCAAATCGATTTCCTTACTGCCCAACACCATGCTTTATAACGAAACCGTTGAAAAGGGCGCAGGAGAATGTATTCTAATTCGCGACGGTTTTGTTACTGAAGCTACACATTCGAGCCTGATTGCCGTAAAAAATGGCATACTGATCACCCGCCCCTTATCTAACCTGATTTTACCCGGCATAACCCGTAAAGTTGTAATGGAGTTAGGTGCTACCCATCAAATTCCGGTGGAAGAGCGTTTGTTCTCCAAGGAAGAATTACTCGATATGGACGAAGTATTTATTTGTGGAACGGGCAGCGAAATAATGCCGGTTGTGCAAATCGAAGATCACTCAATTGGAGACGGAGTACCGGGACAACTCACCCGGAATATCCAGCAACTGTTTACCGAACTTACCCGCTGATATCCCATTTTCCCTTAACAGAATCTTCTTCTGTTAAACTTTGCTAAATCCCCCGAATTTTAAGAGTTGTTAACCCGGCTCTGGAACAGGTTTTGCTCAAAATGTGACCGAAAATGTTTAACTAAAAAGGAGGAACGAAAAATGAAAACGATCTTTGCTACGTTACTAGTTGCTCTTTTTACATATGGTTGCAATGCTCAAAGTGTTGATAAGAGTGAAAAGAGCAAAGAAAACAAACCTGTTGAGAGTTGGAAGGTAGACAAACAAGTTAATGAGAACGGAAATGTAATTCAATACGATTCGACCTATACCTGGTCGTATTCAAACATGGCCGGAGATTCGGTGAATGTTAACGTTGACAGTTTAATGCATTCGTTCGAGAGTTATTTTAACGATCGCATGCCCGATGTTTTCGGACAAAATTTTATGAACCCGATGATGGACGATTCATTGCTGCGTCGTGATTTCTTTGCTGATAATTACTTTCATGATCGTTTTAAAGACGAATTTTTCGATGTTGATAAAATGATGCAGCAAATGGATTCTTTGCGGGGGCAATTCTTTAAAAGTGATTTACCACATTTGGAGAAAAAGTTTCATGTTCCTAAAAAATAAATAGGGAGCAACATTTGAAACAATGAAAAGCAGGATGGAGGACAAATACTTCATCCTGTTTTTGTATACAATGAGGACAATTCGCATTATTAACTGATAGAACTCCAGTCGAAACCTGTTTCTTTTGCGGAAAGCAGGTTTTTTAACAGCAAACGGTTTTGGTCATTCTGCAGGTAAGGATCATCGTCGAGAATGTCGTTTGCAACATTTCGGGCCATTTGCAGAATCTCACCGTCTTTGCTAAGGTTGGCAATTTTCAAATCGAATCCCATGCCACTCTGTTGTGTGCCTTCCATGTCGCCGGGGCCACGTAATTTCATGTCTACTTCAGCAATCTCAAAGCCATCGTTCGTGCGCACCATGGTTTCCAAACGTTTTCGGCTTTCGTTACTTAATTTATACGACGACATTAAAATACAGAACGACTGTTCCGCTCCACGACCAACCCGGCCACGCAACTGGTGTAATTGCGACAGACCAAAGCGTTCGGCACTTTCGATCACCATTACAGCCGCATTTGGCACATCAACACCCACTTCGATTACTGTAGTTGCGACCATTATTTGTGTTTCACCATTTTTAAATTTTTGCATGGCATTCTC
Source organism: Maribellus mangrovi (assembly GCF_037646455.1). Taxonomy (NCBI): domain Bacteria; kingdom Pseudomonadati; phylum Bacteroidota; class Bacteroidia; order Marinilabiliales; family Prolixibacteraceae; genus Maribellus; species Maribellus mangrovi. The sequence continues at coordinate 89,530 of NZ_JBBIXN010000002.1, forward strand.
CTTAATCACCGGTTTCATTTTTCCGTGTACCATGCTTAGTTTGTAAGCGGGAAATACTTCCGACAAATGGCGGAATCCTTTTTCAAGGTCCTTAAGGTCCATTTTTTCCGATTCCGAAATCAAAGGATAAACCACATAAACCTGAGTTCCTTTATCAATTTGTTGTATCAGAAAATTATAAAGTTGATTTCTGCGGTTCTCGTAAAAATGCATGGTTTGAATAGGCTTGCGTCCGGGTGGCAGTTCATCGATCACCGAAACATCAAGATCACCATAAACGGTCATGGCCAATGTTCTCGGAATAGGAGTGGCAGTCATCACTAAAATATGAGGAGGAATAAGGTTGTTTTTCTTCCACAGTTTTGCGCGTTGAGCTACACCAAAACGGTGCTGCTCGTCGATCACCACAAGGCCAAGTTTTTCAAAAACCACCGTATCTTCAATCAAGGCATGCGTTCCAATGATAACCGACATTTCGCCCGATTGTAAAGCTGCGTGCAGATTCTGTCGCTCGCTTTTTTTTGTGGAGCCCGTTAAAAGCCCAACCTTTACATTCATTCCGTTCAGAAACTTTGTCACCGATTGAAAATGTTGTTGAGCCAGAATTTCAGTAGGTGCCATCAAACAACTCTGATAACCATTGTCCAGAGCAAGTAACATTGTCATCAGTGCAACCAGTGTTTTTCCACTCCCCACATCTCCCTGCAACAGTCGATTCATTTGCAGGTTTCGGTTCACATCCTTTCTGATCTCTTTAATTACTTTTTTCTGGGCACCGGTGAGACTAAACGGCAAAAAGTCCTTGTAAAAAGTATTAAAGTTATAGCCCACATTTTCAAAACGAAATCCCTTAAACTTTTGCTCCCGATTATGTTTTAATGCCAGAATTTTCAACTGAATAAAGAACAGTTCTTCGAATTTTAAACGGAATCGGGCCTTTTTCAATAAAATGGTATTTTCTGGTTTATGAATATTTGTCAGAGCGTCTTCAAGGCTCATCAGTTTCATTTTAGTAACCAATGTTTCAGGAAGTGTTTCCTTTATCTTTCCCCGGGCAAGGCTGAGCAGAGTCAACTGCAGTTTGTTTATGGCTTTTGAGTTGAGGTATTTCTTCTTCATGTTTTCGGTGGTATTGTAATACCCCTGAAAAAGTCCCGAGGGTTTCAACTGCTTTTCCTGCTCCGTTTCCAGTTCGGGATGAACAACACTGATCTTCCCGCCAAATTCAGCCGGCTTTCCAAACAGGATGTATTCCATATTCAGTTTCAGGTTTTCTTTTTGCCATTTTACGGCCCTGAACCACACCAATTCAATACTACCTGTATTGTCGGAAAAACGTGCGCTTAAACGTTGTTTTGGGCCGGTGCCAATAGTTTCAACTGACCGGATTACACCTTTCACCTGTATGTAAGGCATTTGCGCATGAATTTCCGAGATTTTGTAAAACTTAGTCCGGTCGATGTATTTATACGGGTAATAATAAATGAGGTCGCTGAAAGTGAAAACGTTCAACTCCTTCTTTAAAATTTCGGCACGTTTTGGGCCTACTCCCGGTAAAAACTTTATATCCTGATCGAGAAAATCCGACATAAAACAAAGATAAATTTTTCGGCTGTTTAACCTTGCCAGCAGACGGTTCATTTAATGAACCGAATGTTGAAATCTGTTTGTGAAAAATACTTAAGCTACGGAATTGACCGTTTAAAGTTCATAAAAACAGTAAAGAAGCATGTTCAACATAACAAAAGAATAGATATATTTATTCGAAAATTTGAAACAGAGTATATATCTTTAGACGTCAGAATTGAAAACAGAAAACAAAAACCGAAAGTCCATGAACGATAAAGTGATTGAAATTAAAGACATTGTCAAGAATTATAAGGTTGGTACCCAGGGGGTAAGAGCCTTACGTTCTGTTTCCTTAGATATCCACAAAGGCGAATATGTGGCCATTATGGGAGCATCAGGTTCCGGAAAATCTACCTTGATGAACCTTATCGGATGCCTCGACACACCTACCAGCGGAAAATATGTTTTAAACGGAAAAGATGTCAGCAGTCTTTCTGATGATGAGTTGGCTGATATCAGAAATTCAGAAATCGGATTTATATTCCAGGTATTTAATTTGTTGCCCCGAAATTCGGCATTGGAAAACGTAATGTTGCCGTTGGTATATGCAGGGATGCGGAAAAACGAAAGACTGAAACGTGCCGAGGCAACGCTGGTTGATGTTGGTTTGGAGGACCGAATGACGCACCGCCCCAATGAGTTGTCGGGTGGTCAGCGTCAGCGTGTTGCAATTGCGCGGGCATTGGTTAACAAACCATCGTTGCTGTTGGCCGACGAGCCAACCGGAAACCTCGATTCAAAGATCTCCGAAGAAATTATGAAGCTGTTCGCGGATATTCACAGAAAGGGAAATACACTGGTAATGGTTACTCACGAAGAAGACATTGCAAAACACGCGCACCGCATAATCCGTTTGAAAGACGGCGAGATTGATTCAGATACGATTAACGAAAATCCAATCTATTAACCTTATTGAAGGGTAGATTGGAGTATATGTTGATACGATCCCGGCAACATTGGTTGCCGGGATTTTTTACTAGAAAAGATTATGGCGAAGGAAATTAAAATTTATACGAAAACCGGTGATGATGGTACTACCGGTCTGGTTGGTGGAAGCCGGGTAAAAAAATACGATTTACGTTTGGAGGCTTATGGCACAGTTGACGAATTGAATGCAGCCATTGGTTTGCTAAGATCTTTTGATGTGGAGGAAGATATAAAAGATATACTGATTCGCATTCAGAATAAACTTTTCAATATAGGATCGCGTTTAGCTTCCGATGAAAAAGGGGAGGAGTTTACTGCAAACCTGGCCATTAAAACAGAAGATATCGACTTTTTAGAGAACGCCATTGATCAGTTTGAAAAGGAGCTTCCCGAGCTCAAAAATTTTATTCTTCCGGGTGGCGATTTACTTGTGGCTCAATGTCATGTGGCACGCACGATTTGCCGGAGAGCCGAACGACGAATCGTAGAATTTGCCGAAAACGAAAAGGTACAAGCCGAATTGATAAAATACATTAACCGTCTTTCCGATTTTCTCTTTGTACTGGCCCGCATTTCAGGGCTTCGGCGTAGTGTTGATGAAACTCGTTGGGAGTATTAATAAAAATTTTCCACTAAAGTTTTTTAGTATCGTTTTTTTGTTATATTCGCGACAATTTAAAAGACGAGTTTAACCACGTAAATTATTGACACATGTATTGGACTCTGGAACTGGCATCGAAATTGGAAGATGCACCCTGGCCGGCAACAAAAGATGAACTTATAGATTATGCAATTCGTTCAGGTGCTCCGCTGGAAGTAATTGAAAACCTGCAGGAGATTGAGGATGAAGGTGAAATGTACGAAAGCATTGAAGACATCTGGCCCGACTATCCGAGCAAAGACGATTTCTTTTTTAACGAAGACGAGTATTAGTAGATTTAAAACATCATATAAAAAGCATCCATTGTTAATGGGTGCTTTTTTATTAATACGGTTTCGTTGACCTTTACAAACTCAGTACTTTCCAGCCGTCTTTAAGGTAGTCCGATAAAGGTATTCCCATCCCTTTTACATCCACACCCATTTCGGCAAGCTTTTCGTGAACATTGTACATTTGTGCGCAATAATAGCACGCTTCCGTTTTCACTCCCGCTTCCTGCATGCGTTTAATATAGTCACCAATCATTTTGTTCTCAACCGACAATTTTGCCGACGGTCCCCATATAATAAGAACAACTTCGTCGAACCATCCTTGTTTCTTGGCATTTAGTGTATACATAAAAACCATTTTCTCAGCAACATCCGGATCGCCGCTTGTCCAGAGAACAGCCAGTTTGTTTGAGTTGTCATCCATTTTTGTTTCGTTTTGTGCAAACACTCCGTTAAACGAAATGAGAGCGAATAAAATTAGAATAGTAGTTCTCATAATTATTTTGTTTTGATTTCCTCTGCCAGAATTCTGATGGGAATAAGATCGAATTCATCGTATTTTTTCTCATCAAATTCCTGAACAAAAGTTTCGTTAGCCATAAATAATTCACTGTTTATTCTGTCTTGAGGAAAAGTGTTTTCATTTGTAAAATCAGCAAAGTCGAAGTTATTGAAATTTAGCTCACAAGCCGATAATTCCCAGTTATCGTCTTCGCCCATAAAAAGTAGTGGCAGACCATGTGTTCTGCATATAACAGGGCGTTCGTCGTATATCGTACACTTGTGGTCTTTCAAAAAAACACAAGAGCCCGGTTTGTTTACAGATGGCAACTCCGGAACTAAGTTTCTCGCTTTTAGTGCATCACGGATGCTGTAATATTCAAGCGGCAGAATGCTGTAATCCATGCAACAAAGATCGCAACCCATTTTGCACGATAGATGTTTTTGGTGTTCTGCTTCCAGCTTCCCTGACAGGGTGTCAACTTTGTCCCTGATTCTTTTGTATTGTTTAATTGATTCTTGCATACACTTTTTATTTTCGATTAAATTACATTAAAAAAATAAAATAACATTTTCAAAATATTATTTTTGTCAGAATAGAGCAGAACAGTTAAATCAGACATAAAATGAACAAACTACTTATACTACTAAGCTTTTTCCTCTTCGCCAATGGAATTTATGCACAGGAGGAAAACTTCGATTTTCTCGATCCAAACTTGCCATTCGAAGAGCGAGTAGATATTTTGGTGTCGCAGATGACACTTGCAGAAAAAGTGGGACAAATGGTTTACACCTCGCCGGCTATTGAGCGTCTGCAGGTTCCTGAATACAATTGGTGGAACGAATGCTTGCACGGTGTGGCCAGGGCAGGTTACGCTACTGTATTTCCGCAATCGATAAGTATTGCAGCTTCCTGGGACTCAGATCTTATGAACCGTGTTGCCACCGCAATATCAGACGAAGCACGCGCCAAACACCACGATTTTGTGCGCAGAGGGAAACATGGTATGTACCAGGGATTGACATTTTGGTCGCCAAACATCAATATTTTCCGAGATCCGAGATGGGGGCGTGGTCACGAAACTTATGGTGAAGATCCCTACCTGACCGGTGAACTCGGAGGTGAGTTTGTAAAAGGCCTGCAGGGAGACGATCCAAAATATTTAAAAGTAGTTGCTACTGCCAAACATTACGCGGTTCATTCGGGCCCGGAGCCCCTTCGTCACGAATTTAATGCAGTGGTTAGCGAACGTGATCTTCGCGAAACCTATTTGCCGGCATTTCGAACTCTGGTGAAAGATGCAAACGTTTATTCGGTTATGGGGGCTTACAATCAGTTTGAGGGAGTTCCCTGTTGCGCAAGTCCCGAATTGTTTGATATTTTGCGCAACGAATGGGGATTTAAAGGCTATGTTGTATCCGACTGCTGGGCCATTTCCGACTTCTATACTTTTCAGAACTATTCAGCCAATGCCGAGGAAGCAAGTGCTGCCGCTGTTAAAGCCGGAACAGACCTAAATTGCGGTGTGGCATATTCAAAGCTCGAGAACGCTGTTAAGCAGGGACTGATCAACGAAGAGGAAATTGATGTGGCGGTAAAACGTCTTTTCCTGGCACGTTTTAAACTGGGAATGTTCGATGCCGGTAAAGATGTAGCTTATGCACAAATTCCCTTCGAGGTAAATACTTCAGAGGCGAATTCGAAACTGGCACTTGAAGCGGCGCAAAAAAGTATTGTGCTGCTAAAAAATAAAAACAACGCATTGCCCTTGTCAAGCGACATTAAGAAATTAGCCGTTATCGGGCCAAATGCCGACAACTGGGAGTCGTTGGTAGGAAACTATAACGGTATTGCTAAAAACCCGGTTACGGTGCTCGAGGGACTTCAGAGTAAGGTAAAAAATACAGAAATTCTTTATGCCGAAGGAAGTCACCTGGCGGAAGGTGTTAGTAACTTGCACGCCATTCCTTCTGCGTACTTACAAACTGAAAACGGGCAACAAGGCATTAAAGGCGAATATTTCGCAAATGCTCAGTTGGAAGGCGATCCGGCATTTACCCGCATCGATAAAAATGTTGATTTTTACTGGGAATCGCATGCTCCTGCCTCAAATCTCGACGATGATAATTTCAGCATCAGATGGACAGGTTATATTGTGCCTCCGGTTACGGGAATCTACAAAATAGGATGCTGGGGAATGCCCGACATGAAGATCTGGCTTGATGGTGATGAGATTTTGAAACACAGGTCTGAACATCATGCTTTTCATCACGAGAAGGCAGTAAATATGGAAGCGGGTAAGAAATACAAAGTGGTGTACGAATACAAGAATAATTTTGGCGATGGTGATGCCCGCTTACTATGGTCGATGCCTGATGATGATATGCAGGAAGAAGCTGTTGAAGTTGCGAAACAAGCCGATGCAGTAGTTTTGGTGCTTGGTCTTTCTCAGCGATTGGAAGGCGAAGAAATGCCAATAAAGGTTGATGGTTTTGAAGGTGGTGACCGCACACATTTGAAACTCCCTGAAACGCAACGCGAACTGATGAAAGCCGTTGCTGCCACGGGTAAACCTGTAATTCTTGTATTGCTTAACGGAAGTGCACTGGCCGTAAACTGGGCCCAGGAAAACCTCGATGCGATCATCACCGCCGGCTATTCCGGTCAGGAAGGAGGAAATGCAGTGGCTGACATATTGTTTGGCGATTACAACCCGGCCGGAAGATTACCGGTGACCTATTATAAATCGGTGGATCAGTTGCCACTATTCAAGGATTATAACATGACCGACCGTACTTATAAATATTTTACGGGCGTGCCGCTTTATTCGTTTGGTTACGGGTTAAGCTATACTTCGTTTGAATACAGCAATTTACAACTTCCTAAATCGGTAACCACAGGTGAAAAAGTAACGGTGAGCGTGCAGGTTAAAAACAGCGGCAAAATTGATGGAGAAGAAGTAGTGCAACTTTACCTGAAAGACCAGATCGCCAGTACACCGCGACCTAAGTATCAACTGGAAGGTTTTAAACGCGTATTTATTAAAGCAGGTGAAACCAAAACGGTAGAATTCATACTCAATCCACGTCAGTTTTCAATGATCGGAAAAGAAGAAAAACGAGTTATCGAAAGCGGTGACTTTAAAGTATTTGTGGGCGGTGGACAACCTATTAAAAATGTAGCTTACACGACAGGGACAATAAAACTCACCGGCGAAAATAAGTTCCTGGAAAATTAAAAATTACCGCCCGATCCGGTACGAAAATTTTACCAGAAAAACATTTTTCGGATCTTCTTCGAATAAGCATTTAAAATCATTGCCCAAATCGAAGTGACCTATGTTTTCAAAGCCACTTCTGTTTTGCGACCACACGAGGTAAACAATCGATCCCGGGCGATACTCCCAGCGCAGCACGAGGTTCGATAAAAATTCGCGAACGTTAAAATCAGGCTTGTCAAAGGCATAATCCGTCGAACCATCCATGTTCTCGTCAATCCGGTACATCTCGGCATCGGCATCAAACGTAATTTGCTGATCGGTGTATAGTTGGTAGCGGTCGTCAATGTTCGAAGCTTTACTGTCGGTAACGTATTTATAATCGTGATAGTCTCCGGTGGCCACAAAAGGCTGTCCCCAAAACTGAATCGTCAAATCCGGTGTGATGTTGTAGTTCAGGCGAATGGAAGTGGCAAAAGTTTTCCGATAGATGGTGCTCAGAATGTAACGGGTATCATTTGAATAATCTTCTTGCGTAACATATTGAAGTTTATTGTCGTTGATCGAAAATTCAGGCGATATTTCAATCTTCAGAGCTTCAATCGGTCGGTATCCAAATTCCAGTTCAAAACTTTTATTTGATTTATATCCTTTTTGTTTGCTGAAGTTGGCGCCGCCATCAATTCCATACGTGAACTTCTTCTGCGGATTAGAGAATAAACCGGCGTAAAATCCGGTACTACCCGTTATTTTCATCGAAGGACCACCTCTTAACATGGAGTGCGAAAGCGTTTCGCCGTCCCAGTTGATACTTGAAAAAGCGCTCCAAAAGTTCTTAAATTGTGCATGCCCGTTCACGTTGCCGCCAACATTTACCAGGTTCCCGCCAAAATCGTAAACCGTCCATTCATTGAAGTTAATATTAGCGCTTCTGAATATCGATACCGGCTCATACCACCGATATCCCATCCAAAGTATCTGCATCGCTTCATCAACTTCGGGAGTAAAACCCACATCGTTGATCTCCAGACCCGGTGATTTCCAGTTAAAAATACCGGCAGCCTGGAAACGACCACCAACTTTTCCAAAAGTAAATTTACCTCCATATCCGCTCAGTGAAGTCCGGGTGGAATCGAGGTGCACATAATCGGCATCGGGCCGTTGATACGTGCGCGAATACATGGTTTGGGTATTCAATATAGCTTCTTCGGTGCCTGCCACACGGCTAAAGTATAATCCTGCGTCTAACAGCCATTTTTTATCGTTCCATTTATGTACAAAGTCAATCCCGCCTGTGTAAGCACTTTTGTGCAGGAACTCCAGGTACTCATCGTTGATCGATCGGTTTACGGCGGTTACTATACCTCCCAGATAAGTATTTCCTTCGTTAAAATCCTTTTGAATGCGGCCTACGAGGTAATTAGTCAGAGGTTCAACCGATTGCCTGCGTTTCCCGTTTATGCCGTCAATTTCGGCAGTTTCTCTGGCCGTTACGCTTTCCAGCACCCCGAATGACCAGCCATCAGAAGTCTTCCCACTAATTTTAGCTGCTCCAATAATTCGGGTAAAATCGGGTTGATCGAGGTATTCATCGTCATCGTAATCAGGCCAGTAATGCGGGCGTCTTCCAATCCGACGAGAATAGAACAGGTTATTGGCTGCCAGATCACCATCGCCAAAAGAAAGGCTGTAGGAAAGGATATTTTTCCCTTCAATAAAAAACGGCCTTTTTTCCTCAAAAAAAGTTTCGTAAGTGCTCAGGTTTACTTCCGACGGATCGGCTTCAACCTGTCCAAAATCAGGATTGACAGTTAGGTCCATCGTCATGTTATTCGTCAATCCGATCTTGGCATCCAGACCGGCATCGAAGGCATTGTTTTTCCCTGAATTCAGAAAGGGATTATCAGGTTCTTTTTCAAAGCGCTCGGTTCGTGCTACGGCATAAGGCGTTACGTTTAGCGAGTTTTTCGGCTTGATATCCTTAATTCCTCTCAAAATGCCAAATTGTGATGTAAATCCGGCTGTTTCGCGTTTCATGTACTGCCAGGTCGAGAGTTCATCTTCCCGGAAAATATAGCGGAATACATTCATTCCCCAAACCTGTTCTTCGCTTTCTTTGAATCGGAGTTGTGTAAGCGGGATCTGCATTTCCGCTGTCCAACCATTCGAAGTAATTTCGGTTTTAGCCATCCATATCGGATCCCAGGTATAATCTTCGTTGTTGCCGTCGTTGCTTGCCACGTTATCCGATCGCACTCCGGCAGCCGATAGGATAAAGAAAAAGTGTGTTCTTTTATCAAAATAAGAGTCAAATGCAATGCCCACCAAATCTCCCTCAAGTTGGTCCCTTCTCGACATGCGCATAGAAATACTGTCGGGATCGTCGAAAGCCCTGATAGCTACATAAATGTTGTTGGCATCGTAAAGAATGGCAAATTCGGTTTGGCGTGTGGGAGGATCACCTTCAACTGGCTCGTGCTGAATGAAATCATTGTCCCATCGGGCAACATTTTGCCACTCAGGTTCATCGAGTTTTCCGTTTACGTTAATCGATAGGTTTTCGGATGTTGATGCTGTGTAAGTGCGTTTTTCCTGGGCAGACACAAAGTATGTGCACAGTAACAAAACGGCAACAAACGCTAGTCTCATAAAAATGGTTTTAATATATGACTGAAATGTCGCACCGGTGTTACACCTTCAGGGTAATTTGTAATCAATTCAAATAAAGCGCTTCGAAGTTGTCGAAATATAAATTTTGAGATAATCACCTTAAATAAATCTCGCGAATTTAAAGCAATCCCGTAAAGATTAATTGTCAATTATTTCGTGCCGGGAGACATGTCGATTCTACTGGCGCCAAGGTAGAAAAAGAAGGCTGCAATGGCCATAAATGTATGACTCACTGCTAAATAATTAAACCACTGGTGCGGCGATATTTTGTTCATAAAAAACATGGCGGCAACGGCTGCAAAAAACACCCCTACAAGCATGAATTTACTTCCGTTGTTTTTTGTTTTGATAAAAAGGAATCCTTCGAGTGATAAAACAACAAACATCAATCCGTAACCTGAGTGGAATTCAACAAAAAAGAAATTAAGCGTAACGATTGTCAGAGTTAAAAAAGTAAGAAACTCGATAACATTCACGATACTGAGAACTTTAACAATCTTTTTTGACAGCTGGATACGCGTGTGCTCAATAGCCGCACGTTCAACAAACATAATCGAGATCATACTGGTAATCCATCCGGGAAGTTTCCAGTAAAACGTAAAATGATACAAAAAAGCATGACCAATCAGGCCTCCCAAAGTTGTAGCAATTCCCATTACCAGGAAATACAGTTTAAAATACAGGAAAACCCTTTCTTTTTTACCTGACCGATGGATCCTCCAGGCTGCAATAAAGCACACCAGTGATACCATCAGGTCGGTTAGGGTAACTATTGGCTCATTAATCTGAATTCCTGCTATGTGAATGATATTTATGGGATCCACGCGAATACTCTGGTTTATTGTTTAGTAAACTAACACGTTTTACAAGACTTTTGTTTGTAAAGCGTTCACATTTCTATTTTTTATATTTAGCTTTAAAAGCAAATTGCGTTTCAACAAATTTAACAATCAAATTTATGTTTAAAAGAATTTACCTTATTCTAATTATTCTCTTTTTGGGAGTTGGTTCGCTTACTGCTCAGAAAGTAATCGAGAAAACACCGGCTGATGTGCGTCAACAGTGGTACAACGAATTTCTGGAAATGAAGGATAATTCGGTGTATAAACAGCTGTCGTGGCAGTTTGTTGGTCCGACTAATATCAGCGGTCGAATGACTGATGTTGAGGTAGTTACTCCCAAAGGCGGGAACTATACTATATACGTGGCCGGCGCTTCGGGAGGCATCTGGAAAACTGAAAATGAAGGAATAACCTGGAAACCGGTTTTTGAACATGGAATGTCGACCGCATTTGGTGATCTGGCACTCGATCCGCAGAATCAGAAAACGATTTGGGCCGGTACGGGTGAAGCCAATATCTTTAGAAGCTCGAATGCCGGGGCCGGAGTCTATGTTTCGAAGGATGGAGGTGAAAACTGGGAACACAAGGGATTGATCAATACCAATACCATAGCGCGGATTCTGGTTCATCCCAAAAACTCGGATGTTGTATATGTAGCTGCCGGAGGTAACGAATGGACCAACGATAAAGAACGCGGCGTTTACAAAACCACCGACGGTGGCGAAAGCTGGGAAAAAATATTGTATGTGGATCAGAAGACCGGAGCATACGACCTTGTGATGGATCCGTCAAATCCAGATGTGATCTATGCAAGTATGTGGCAACGCATTCGAAAAAAATGGAACGACCCACGCAATGAATCCGACTATAAAGAAACCGGACTTTACAAAACGACCGATGGAGGGAAAAAATGGGAAAAGATAAATAAAGGATTACCAGCACCCGAACATCGGGGGCGGATAGGAATCGACTTGTGCAAGGCTCAGCCCAGCACTTTATATGCGTTTATTGATAATTACGAAAAGCTGGAAGATAGCGATGAATTTAGTGATAATGTTGATGCTTACGGGCGCCCCAGCAGTGGAAGAATAAAAGGTGCAACGGTTTATCGCTCGGATGACGGCGGTGAAAACTGGCGCCAGGTAAGCGAGCAGAACAGTTACATGGAAAACCTGTCGGGAACTTACGGCTGGGTGTTTGGGCAAATTCGTGTCGATCCGGTTAATCCTGAAAAAATTTATGTAATGGGGCTTTACCTGAATGTTTCGGAAGACGGAGGTAAAACCTTTAATGATCTGCCCGGAATGCACATGGACCATCATGGTTTATGGATCGATCCGGAGAACACGAATTATCTGGTGAACGTAAACGATGGTGGCGTTGCTGTTTCATACGACGGTAAAAACTTTCGCACATTTTATGACAACCTTCCCCTGGTACAGTTTTTCAATGTGGGCATCGATATGTCAGAGCCTTTTAAAGTTTACGGCTCCGTGCAGGATCACGGTAGTTACTGGGGAACAGTTGATTTAAGTCGTGGCCGCGACCACGTTTCGCCCGTTGAGTTTGAATATGCTCCAGGAGGCGAGGGCAGCAACCACGTTATCAATCCTGAAAATCCCAATCAAGTCTATTCCGCAGGATTTTATGGTACGATTACCAAAACCGAGATGAAAGGCTTTAACACTGAAAATATAATGCCGCCGGTACCGGAAGGAGTCGATAATCTTCGTGGTCAGTGGCTGGCTCCATTTATTCTGTCGCCTCACAATCCGGGTATAGTATATCACGGTACCCAGTTTGTACATCGTTCGATGAACGCCGGGAAAAGCTGGGAGCGAATTAGTCCCGATCTTACCTACAACAACGAGGATATGAAGGGCGACATCCCGTATCAAACTATTTTTACGATCAGCGAATCGCCGCTAAAGTTTGGGGTAATTTATGCCGGAACCGATGACGGTCGGGTATGGGTAACTAAAAACAGCGGAACCGAGTGGAGCGAGATTAACAAAGGATTACCGTACCGAAAATGGGTGTCGCAAATGGTGGCATCAAATTATGCTGAAGGCCGTGTTTACATGACTCAGAATGGCAAACGCGATGACGACTTTGCCGCTTACATCTGGAAATCGGAAGATTACGGGCAAAACTGGGAAAGCATTAAAGCGAATATTCCGTACGGACCTATAAACGTAATCCGCGAAGATCCGAAAGATGAAAATATATTGTACGTTGGAACCGATTACGGCGTATTTGTTTCAACCAATAGGGGCGAAAGCTGGGATGCACTGACCGGAAGTTTGCCCACTACCTATGTACATGATCTGCAAATCCATCCACGTGACGATATGGCTGTTATCGCCACTCACGGGCGCGGTATCTGGGTACTGGATGTTCGGCTGTTGAAACAGGTCTCAAAAGCAAAGGATAATGATGATGCTGCGGCAATTATGGATATTCCTGATGTTACAGCTCCCGGCCGTTATTATTTCATGCGTAATGCCGGAGGAATGCGTGCTCCTTTTTATCTAAAGTCGGATGGAGAGATAGAGTGGCGAATAAACAACGCCGACGGGACCGAGATCATCGTTGAAAAGCAAGATGCAATAGCCGGATTGAATTACCTTGAATGGAATTTGATGGACAAAGACGAGGAGGCCGTTAAAGCCGGTTCATATACACTAACAATATCCGGTGATGGCTTTGAAGTTGAGAAAGAATTTGAGGTAAAAGAAAGACAGAGATACCGTTATAGGTAAAAGATTTTGATTTTAGGTGGAGAACGATCTATGGGAAAAATACTGATATTGTATTATTCGAAAGATGGAAATACCAGGAAAATGGCGGAGTATGTCATGCAGGGAGCGCAACTGGTTCCGGGGCATGAAATACGTTTACTTTCAGTGAGTGAAGCGAGCATTGACGATGTTGTTTGGTGCGATGGTATTGCCCTGGGATCTCCAACTTATTTGGGAACAGTGGCTGCAGAAATGAAAAAATTCTGGGAAGATTGCATTCCTGTTTGGATGAAAATTGACGGGAAACTGGGATGTTCTTTTAGTTCGCAAGGCGGCTGGGGAGGAGGAGCTGAACTAACCTGCCAGGCCCTGAATACCATTTTGATGAATTTCGGAATCCTGGTTTTTGGTATTACCGACTATGTCGCTCATCAGTATACGGCCCATTATGGTTCTATTCAGGCCGGAGAACCAAGACTTGAAAAAGAAAAGGATTCCTGTATAAGACTCGGAAGAAGACTGGCTGAATGGGTGGCTGTTTATTTTGAGGGCAGGAAAGATCAGCACCCGCTAAACGAACATTATCAGCGGCATCCCGATAAAAAGACGATGCCGGGGAAAACTTAAATTTGGACGCACAAATGGTACAATAATCTTATTATTTAATCAACCAAAACCAATGATCCTAATCCAAAGACAAATAGTAATTTCTTTGCTGCTTGCTCTAATACTTTGTTCAGGCTGTAGCCCGGAAAAACAGAAAAACACCTTGCAAGCCGATGTGATCATTTATGGCGGTACCTCAGCAGCAGTAATGGCTGCGGTGCAATGCGTTCGCTTGAATAAATCGGTAATTATTGTTTGTCCCGAAAAGCACCTGGGTGGAATGACTTCTTCGGGATTGGGATTCACTGATACCGGAAATAAGGAAGTAATCGGCGGTTTGGCCCGCGAATTTTATCAGCGCGTTTATTCGCATTATCAAAAAGAAGATGCCTGGAAGTGGCAAACCAACGCACAATATGGGAATAAAGGGCAGGGAACTCTGGCAATCGATGGGAACCAAAGAACTATGTGGATTTTTGAGCCCCATGTTGCTGAGCAAATTTTTGAAGACTTTGTTGCCGAAAATAATATCACAGGTTACCTCAACAAGTGGCTTGACCGTGAAAACGGTGTTGTTTTGGAAAACAATAAAATCATTTCCATACGAACCTTGGACGGAATGATTTTTTCTGCTCAAATGTTCATTGATGCCACTTACGAAGGTGATTTAATGGCTGCAGCCGGAGTTAGTTATGCCGTAGGCCGCGAATCGAATAAAACCTACAACGAGGAATGGAATGGTGTGCAAACCGATGTTCTGCATCATGGTCATCATTTTGGGAACCTGCAAATAAGTCCTTTTATGATTCCAGGCGATCCTGATAGCGGGATACTTCCTCGAATATCAACAGAACCTCCGGGAGAAAAAGGTCAGGCCGATCAAAAAGTGCAGGCTTATTGCTATCGAATGTGTCTGACAAAAGTGGCTGAAAACCAGATTCCTTTTGAACGACCCATAGATTATGATTCGACTCAGTACGAACTGCTGGTCAGGTTGCTCAACAAAGGTTGGAATGAAACCTTTAACAAGTTTGATCCGATACCGAACCTTAAAACCGATGTGAATAACCACGGTCCGTTTAGTTTCGACAATATTGGCATGAATTACGATTATCCTGAGGCCAGCTACGAGCGCCGTACCGGGATTCTCAAAGAACATCAGGCCTATCAAAAAGGATTGCTCTATTTTTATGCAAGCGATCCACGGGTGCCCTCCGGGATTCAGGAAGAAATGCAAAAGTGGGGACTGGCCAAAGATGAGTTTTCAGATAACGGAAACTGGCCTTACCAGATTTATGTGCGAGAGGCGCGCCGAATGGTAGGCGACTTTGTAATGACCGAACATGAAATTTTGGGAAACAAATCAGTTCCAAATTCAATTGGAATGGGATCGTATACCATGGATTCACACAATGTTCAGCGCTACATTACTTCTGAAGGTTTTGTTCAGAATGAAGGTGATATTGGCGTTCATCCGCACCAACCATACCAGATTGCCATGGGATCGATACTACCCAAAGAAACCGAATGTACTAACCTGCTTGTTCCGGTGGCAATATCAAGTTCGCACATTGCTTATGGTTCTATTCGCATGGAACCGGTGTTTATGATACTTGGACAGAGTGCTGCTGTAATGGCCGGCATGGCTATAAACAATGAAATAAATCTGCAAAAACTGGATTATGAACTGCTGAGAAAGGAACTGGAGGCTGCAGGACAGGTGTTGGAATATCATTCATTTTAAATCTTCTGTTGTTTTTTATAAGTTGGTGAAACGGCAAACACTGCTCGCTTGACTTTGTTATAATTACAGGAGTCTTTTTAGAAGACAATTCACTGAAATTAAAACGAAGACAGATGGAAAAATTAACAACACAACAAATTCAGGAAAAGTTAGCGCGAATACACAAATCGTGGCAATTAAAAGAAAACAGCATATGCAGCCAATTCATTTTCACCGATTTTACTGAAGCTTTTTCCTTTATGACCGCAGTAGCTATAATGGCTGAAAAAGCCGATCATCATCCTAACTGGGACAATACCTATAAAAAAGTAAACATTGAGTTAACTACGCATGAAGCCGGTGGTTTGACTACTAAAGATTTTGAACTGGCTGCCAAAATAGACAAGGTAGCCAAACGCTATCTGTAATTATCCATCATTTATAGAGCAATACTTTGCAGGAAATGGTATTTTTGCGGTGCATGACAAATAAGCTGTAAATTATGATTCCAACCTTTAAACTGCTATTGTTTTTAACAATTGCTGCAATAGTTTACTGTGCTCCGGAACAAGAATTAAATGTAAACTATGATAACCAGGATATTCAATATTGGGGCAGAATTGATACTTCGAAAACCGACGCTGCCGAATTATACTGGTCGGGAACAAGTATTCACCTTAATTTCGTTGGCACCGGTATTTCGGGCATGTTCGATGAAGAAAAAGGAGATAACTATTACAATGTGATTGTCGATAACGACAGCCTGTTTGTTTTACGTCCCGATACTGTCCGGAAATATTATGTCCTCGCCCAAAATCTGAATCAAGGACCTCACCAAATCGAGATTTTCAAGCGAACAGAATGGGACAGGGGCTGGAGTCGTTTTTACGGTTTTAAGATTGAAGGCGATGCCAAAGTATTGCCAAAACCAAAAGCAAAGGAACGTAAGATCGAATTCTATGGGAATTCCATCACTGCAGGTTACGCTGTTGAGGATTTCTCGGGGCGCGATCGTTCCGACAGCATTTTCACCAACAATTATTTAAGTTATGCCAAACTTACTGCCGATCATTTCGATGCAGAATACCGTTGCATTTGTAAAAGTGGCATTGGTATTACTATCAGCTGGTTTCCGCTGATCATGCCCGAAATGTATAACCGGCTCAATCCAGCTGATCCGGAAAGCCGCTGGGACTTTTCGAAATATATACCCGATTTAGTGATTCTTAATCTTTTTCAGAACGATTCGTGGCTGGTCGAACGCCCTGAACATGAAGAATTTAAACGCCAGTTCGGAACCGTGAAACCAACCAATGATTTTATCATTGATAGTTATGCCGATTTCGTGCATTCAATCCGTATAGAATATCCCGATGCTCAGATCATTTGTATTCTGGGGAATATGGATGCTACACGCGAAGGTTCGCGCTGGACTGGACTGGTTGAGGCAGCTGTGAAGCAGATTAACGATACCAAGATTTACACTTTTTTTGAACCATTTAAAAACAGTTCCGGACATCCCACAATCGAGGAACAGCAAACAATGGCTAAGCATTTGTGTACTTTTATTGAAGAAAATATTAAGTGGTGATGTTGAAAAAGTTGGCTGCCATAGCATTGTTCCTGGTATCTTTTGCTGCTTTTGCACAAAAAGAGGTTGTTTACCTGATTCCGGGACAGGGAGCCGATGCTCGTTTGTACAAGAATATTCACCTCGATTCGATTTATGAGGTTCGGAATATCGAATATTTTACACCTGAAAAAGGATGGGATATGCAGGAGTTTGCGCATCAATTAGCCAAACAAATTGATACCACTCAAGCGTTTTCGATTGTCGGCGTTTCACTTGGTGGCATGTTGGCTACCGAAATGAACGATTTTCTGCACCCTCGGAAAGTGATCCTTATTTCCAGCGCCAAAAGCCGGAAAGAATTGCCGTTTCGTTACCGCTTTCAAAGGGTAATTCCAATTCACGAAATCGTTCCTGGGGCTGTGATTAAGGCAAGTGCTAAAATTCTGCAACCCATTGTTGAGCCCGACCGGGGAAAGGATGCAAAGACGTTTAAAGCCATGTTACGCAATAAAGATCCGAAATTTATGAAGCGAACCGTGAAAATGATTTTGGAATGGGATCGCACAGAATTTGATCAGTCTATTGTTCATATTCAAGGTGATCTCGATAAAACCATTCCTGCACGAAATGTGGCCTTCGATTACCTGGTCGAAGATGGTTCGCACATGATGGTACTCACCCGAGGCGCCCTGATCAGCGATTTACTGAATCAAATATTAACGGAAACATCTGAGTAAAACAGGCTTTGAATTCGATCATTTTTCCCTATTTTTAAGTAAAAATTAACCCGGGAATTATGACAAAATATTTCAAACTTCCATTGTTGCTGATTTTTCTGGCTACATCGGTTATATTAAAAGCGCAGATCGAAACCACCATTTTAAATACGAACGTAAAGGATGATATAAATACGGTACCTTTCTTTACCAATCGTGAACTCGTAGTCAATCCTGATAATACTTTTACCTTTAAAAACAGTAGTACCAAACAAACCAATACCCTTTATTTCTGTAACTATAACTACGATAACGATTCTATTTCGCTAAACCTGAGAGCGATAAACTTCGAGGATAAATACCCCACTCAAAAAGTGAAGCATAATATTATGTACGATATTTATGAGTATAACCGCCTGCAACGGGGGATTAAAAACTTCTATATTGTGGTTGGAGGTTATGGGAAGACTTTCGACAGACAGATTAACTATTACATGCAGCGTTTGAAACAAAGTTATGGCGATTCGCTTTTTCATAAAGCATCAATAAGTGTTTTTGCCTGGGGAACGGAGGATAAGGCTTACCGTTATTACCACGCTTTGAAGGTGTCGAAACGAGGTGCCGCCGATTTTGCCATTTTTCAGCACATGCTCGACGAGTTTATGAGCGACACCGCATACTGGGGAACTCATCCCAAAGACATTACTATCAGCATTTTATTTTCGTCGATGGCTAACGAAATGTTCCGTAGCTATATTGTGGAACGGGAGAAACAGAATATCCCACTGGTAAAAACCTATAACAGTGTCATTTTTGTCGGGAGCGTTGCTCCGCGCGATGTTTTCGAAGAAGGCGAACCCTTTCATAATCTCGACCAAATGGTGGACACCGTTAGATTGATCGTTAATTCGAAAGATGTATTGTTGAAAATGTCGAGTGTGGCGCACCTGAAAAACCGCATTGGCAACAAGGGGCCAAAAGATCCGGATAAGCTGCCCGACTTTGTAAGCGTTTCGAACATAAAAGGTATAATTACCAAAGACGACATGAAACGTATGGGACACGATTATGTACTTACAAATCCTGTCGTTCAGGATGCACTACTCGAAATGGCCGAACGAAATATTGAAAGCAAAAATTAGGATTAAGTTATATCTTTCTTTTATTTAAATGATTGAACGAGCAGGAAAGTCCTGTTTGGAATTAATTATTTAGTTTTAGCCTTCCAAAACAAAAACTATGCGATTTAATATTCTTTTATTAGGACTTGTTGTCCTGATTTTTCTTGCCGGATGTTCTTCAACCAGTCAGTTGACTACCCTGAAATCCAATGCAGAAAACTTTGAAAATGCAGGTGATCATTCCCAGGCATTTAAAGCGTGGAAAAGTTACCTGGATCAAACTTCGATAGAAGAAGTTACAGGAGCAGAGTTTGCAAAAGCAGCACAAACAGCGTACAAAGCAGGACAAACAGAACAAGCCATTTCGTGGTTCGATCAGGCACGTTATAAAAGCTTTTCCAGCGCCGATATGTATCAGACTTTGGGAGCAATTTATCGTAATCAGGATAACATTTCAAAAGAACTTTCGGCCCTGGAATACTACACTGAGAATTATGGTACTGAAAATTCGGAAGTGAATACCCGTTTGTTTTCAATCTATTCAGAAATTGATGAATTTGAGAAAGCTGAAAATGCCTGGGATGAGATGAGTGCGAGCGAAAAGAATACCGAAAATCACCTGGTAAACTACCTGGTAATAAACGAGAAATTGGAAAATGAAGCCATTGCGGACTCTGTAGCTACAGAAATATTAAAGATCAATCCCGATCAACCGGATGCGCTCGAACGTATGGCAAAAAAGTACTACTGGGCCGGTCAAAACCGCTACGATCGTGAAATGAAGGCTTATGAGCAGAATAAAACCCGCAAGCAATACCGTATTCTATTGGAAGAACTGGACAAAGTAACTGCCGATTTTAAAAAGGCGTTGCCTTACCTTAAAAAACTCTGGAAACAAAATCCGGGAAAAGAATATGCTGCCTATTTTGCCAATATCTACGCCCGTTTTGGCAACGAGGAAAAGGCTGAGTATTATAAGAAGTATATAAAGCAATAATTTAATAAAACAAACAGCGTACAAAAAGTAACTCTGTACGCTGCCTGAAACTGTTTAATAGTCATTAAAGGCTATTCGGTAGGTTTCTCCGGCCAACTGCCACCCAATATTTTATACAAATCGGTGTAAGCCGTTAAACGTCGGTTTTGCAATTCAGAATAATAAAGTTCGATCTGGAATAAAGTACGTTCGGCATCCAGTACTTCCAGGTAACTGGTAATTCCTCCATCATATCGCTGTCTCGATAGTAAAGAGGCGTTACTTGAAGCCTTAAGTTGTTTTTCTATTTCAACAATTTCCTGTTCCAGCGTGTGAATGTTAATCAAGGCATCCTCGGTTTCGCGGAATGCCGATAGTACTGCTTTTTCGTAATTCAATCGCATTTGTTCCGTGCGTTCACGCTCGGCATCTACCCGTCTTTTATTTTTACCGAACTGAAAGATCGGTCCAAATAAACCGGCACCTACCGATCCCATCAGTGCATCGTTGGCATTAAAAGCCGACAAATCGGTGCTGGCCAGTCCCAATAATCCCGTGAGACTGATCGACGGGAAACGCATGGCCTGTGCAACTCCTATACGCGCATTCTGTGCCTTAAAAAGCTGTTCGGCTTCCAGAATATCGGGGCGGCGTTCGAGCAGCTGGGAAGGCAGACCAACGGGTATGCTGTCCGGTGCTACCAAATCGTCGATCGTATAACTGGTGACGATCTCCTGTGGATTTTCACCGATAAGTACGCTTAATGCATTTTCGGTAAAAGCTACTGAACGTGTATAAACAGGGATTGAAGCTGCTGCAGTTGCTTCCTGTACCTGGGCCTGATTCAAATCAATTTCAGGAACAATTCCTTTATCGTAACGTTGCTGAATAATGTTCAGAAATTCAGTACGTGTTTTCAGTGTTCGCTCAGCAACAATCAAACGTTTCTTGTAATCGAGCAGCGAATAATAAGTATTGGCCACTTGCGCGATCAGGCTCAGTTCAATTGCCCGATAGCCGTATTCTGTGGCCGCAAGTTCGGCTTGTGCAGCTTCACTTGCCCGGCGGTATTTACCCCAGAATATCAGTTCCCAATTCACATTTGCCGATGCTGAAAACCAAGCATCGGCCGATTGTCCCGTTGGAAAACTACCCAAAGTGTTTCCGAACGCCCCATTTCCTCCAACACTTATTGAAGGCATCAAATCGGACTCAGCCATTCCCAGATAGGCTCTTGCTTCGTTTATTCGCGAAACAGCAATTTGTAAATCGAAATTATTTTTCAATGCCGAATCAATCAATGCCAGTAGAATTGTATCCTTAAAAATAGCATTGTAATCGGGCAGGTTTACTGAATCCACGGCGTGGTCCATCGTCCGATATGTTTCCGGCGTTTCTGTTTCCACTTTCTGAAAGTTAGGACCTACCATACAATTGCTTAAAATAAAAGCGCTAATTAACAGCAGAATAAGATTTGCTGATTTTATATGTTTCATTTTTTGTACTTCCATGATGTGCTTCATTTTTTTGCATTGATTTTTTGAGCTAAGGCATCACGTTTCTTCTCATATTTGGCCACTTTCCCAATAAAGACAAATAACATGGGGTAGAGGAAGACTCCAAGCAGCGTGGCGATAACCATTCCACCTAGTAGCGCCACTCCCATTACTTTCCGGGCTTCGGCACCCGATCCGGATGCAACGACTAATGGCAAAATTCCCAGGATGAATGAAAAGGCTGTCATTAAAATCGGTCTGAACCGGGACCGTGCAGCTTCAATAGCCGCATCGAAAAGGCTTTTTCCTTTGTCAAATTCCTCTTTTGCGAACTCAACGATCAGAATGGCATTTTTCGCTGCCATACCGATCAGCATCACGAAGCTCACCTGCGCGAAGATGTTGTTTTCGAAAGATACACTCATAAACCTCGCAGCCCATAGAGCGAATAGTGCTCCGAAAATAGCAAATGGCGTTCCCAACAAAATACTAAATGGTAACGACCAACTTTCATACTGCGCTGCCAGAATCAGAAATACGAAAAGTAGCGAGAATATCATAATGATACCCAGCGAGCCGGAAGCCTTCTTTTCCTGGTACGACATGGCGTTCCACTGGTAGCCCATATCGGCCGGAAGCACTTCTGCTGCCACTTGCTCAAGGGCATCCATGGCCTGTTTCGAAGTATATCCGGGAGCCGGAGCACCAGTAACTTCAACAGCTCGATAGAGGTTGAAACGGTTGGTATATTCCGGTCCTGAGATAGGCTCAATCGTTGTCAACGTTGCCAGAGGGATCATTTCCCCATTTCGATTTTTAATAAAGAAGCTGTTGATGTCGCGCTCTGAAACACGGTATTCATGTTCAGCCTGAATGTAGGTTTTATAAAGCCGCCCAAAACGCGTAAAATCGTTCACATAGGCGCCTCCCATAAATGCTCCCACGGTAGTATAAAGATCGTTGAGCGAAATGCCCATCTTAAGTGCTTTTTCTTTGTCGATATTCATGTAACGTTGCGGAACGCTGGCCTGGAATGTTGTGAAGGCATTTGATATCTCTTCGCGTTGATTGGCTGCCTGGATAAATTTCATGGAGTTTGCAGCCAGGTAGTCAGGTGTATTTCCTCCGCGATCCTGCAACATAATGCTAAAGCCCGATCCGTTACCTAATCCGGGTATTGCAGGTGGACCAAAAGCAAAGGCCTGGGCGCCTTTAACCGTTAACGCCAATCGTACATTGATCTCCTGAATAAGGTCTTTTGCTGTTTTTTCGCGTTCGTCCCAATTTATAAGGCTAACAAACATAAAACCCGTGTTGGTAGCCATCGAACCGGATAACATGCTAAAACCGGTTGCGTTGGTTACGTATTCCACTTCGGGGTATTCGGCCAAAATATCTTCAATTTGTTTGGCAACTACATCCGAACGTTGCAGGGAAGCTGCATCGGGTAATTGCATGTTCACAAAGAAATAGCCCATGTCTTCCTCAGGAATAAAGCCTCCGGGAACCAGTTTACCGAAGATTACCATTCCAACGCTCAGAACAAGTATGAAAACTACTCCTCTTTTAATCTTCCGTGTCACCACACTTGTAAAACTCATGTAGGTGTCGGTGGATTTCCCCATCCATTTATTGAATTTACCAAAAAACCAGCCCAACGGACCTTTGTAAGGCTTGGGTTCTTTTAGCAATAGGGAAGCTAAAGCCGGACTAAGCGATAAAGCGTTTACTGACGACACAATTACCGAAACTACAATGGTGATGGCAAATTGCTGGTACAAACGTCCCGTAATTCCAGCCATTCCTGCAACAGGAATAAATACGGCAACAAGTACAAGAGTTGTGGCAATAACCGGGGCAGTTACCTTTCGCATGGCATCGAGCGTCGCCTCTTTGGGATTCATTCCGTGTGAAATGTTTACCTGAACGGCTTCAACCACCACAATGGCGTCGTCAACTACAATACCGATGGCCAGCACTAATCCAAGTAATGAAAGTACGTTTATGGTAAATCCCAACATTGGGAAGAAGATAAAAGCACCAACCAGTGAAACCGGAATAGCGATCGTGGGAATCAAAGTAGCTCGCCAGTCCTGGATAAAAATAAACACGACCAGGATAACCAAAGCAAGGGCTATAATTAATGTTTCAACAATGTCGCTGATACCGGCATTGATAGCTGCCGTGGAATCGAGCGAAACATCGTATTTTACACCTTCGGGGAAGGAGCCCGATAATCTTTTGATCTCTTCCTGAACCTGAGATGCCAGTTCAACAGCATTGGACCCCGGCGCCTGGTAGAGAGCAATAATTGAACATTCTTCTCCATTTAAACGGGTGAATGCGCTGTACGTTTCAACACCCAGTTTTATGGTGGCAATATCCCTGAGTTTTACCTGCGAACCATCCGATTCGGTGCGAATGATGATCTCACCAAATTCCTCGGGCGAATTAAATCGCTCAGGCATACGAACTGTGTAGGTAAATTCAGTTCCGGGCGGGGCAGGCTCTGCTCCGAATTTTCCACCCGGCACAATTGCATTTTGCTGGTTAATCGCATTCAGAATTTCGGGAATGGTTATACCAATGGCCGCCAACCGATCGGGTTTTACCCAAATACGCATGGAATAATCGGAAGCTCCGATTACATTCACCCGTCCGATTCCTTTTAATCGTGCCAGCTGATCTTTAATATTTATAAGCGCGTAATTACCTAAAAAATCCTGATCGTAACGTCCGTCCGAAGTCAGTGTAATTAACATCAGCACATTCGGTAATGATTTTTCAGTTGTTACACCAAACTTTTTTACCGATTCGGGAAGTTTGGCCGTAGCTGCCGAAACACGGTTCTGTGCCAAAACTGTATTCATATCCGGATCGGTACCCACTTCAAAGGATATTTGTATCGCCATCGACCCGTCATTTGCGTTGGTCGATTTCATGTAGATCATGTTATCCACTCCGTTGATTTGTTGTTCGAGCGGAGTGGCCATCGATTCTTCCACATTTAGTGCATTGGCACCAGTGTATGTTCCCCGAACCTGCACTATGGGAGGCGTAAGGTTAGGGTATTGTTCAATTGGAAGACCGCTGAGCATAACAAAGCCAACGATCACAATCACAATGGCGATCACCATCGCAACGATTGGCCTGTGTACAAAAAAGTTACCTTTACTTTCCGACATATCTTCCGTTTTAATTTGAACTTACCTGGCTTTCGTAATCAACAAGAACAGGCGAAACCGTCATTCCGTTTCTTACTTTCTGAATGCCCTCCAATACCACTTTATCTCCGGCACTTAAACCTTCGTCGATTAACCAAAGATCACCGATTGTGGTGTCTACGGTAATCGGCCGGGTTTCTACCTTGTTATCGGTATTTACCACAAAAACCGAATATTGCCCCTGCAATTCCTTTACGCATTGCTGTGGAATTATAACTGCACTGCTATGAGTGACCGGAATGCGAACCTTTGCATATTGACCGGGCCGGATAATCTGCTGCGGATTTTCGAATTGGGTTTGTATAAGAATTGTTCCGGTGCTGCTGTTCACACCACGGTCGATAAATGTAACGTGCCCTGTGTGATCGTGAATACTTCCATCCGCTAATACTAGCTCGAGATTATCATTTGTGTAGCGACTTTCATCAAAAATCTCTTCTCCAGTGGTCACTTTTTTTACGAGCTGTAAATACTGATTTTCGGGAAGAAAAAACTCCACAAATATTTCATCAATTTTCGATACAGTATTCAACATTACATGAGGTGGCTGTCCGACCAGTTCGCCGACCCTGGAAAGCGACTTTCCAATAATTCCGTCGATGGGTGACCGAACCTGGGTGTAACTTAAATTAATTTTTGAAATCTCCAGGTTAGCCTCGGCGGCCTCTACCATGGATTGGGCAGCCTCGAATTGAAGCTGGGCAGCATCCAAATCAGCCTGGCTCACTGCATTCGATTCGGCAAGCGGCTTGTAGCGTTCAAGGTCGCTCTTTGCTTTGGCAAATCTCGATTTTGCTTCGGCAAGTGCACTTTGTTTTGCAGCCACTTCAGCAAGATATGCCTGTTGATCGATGGTGTAAAGTAACTGTCCTTTTTTTACCGGAAATCCTTCACGAAAATGTATCCCTTCTAAAAAACCGGGTACACGTGCACGTATCGAGATGTCCTGATATCCGTACACCTCACCAACAAAATCAATTTTGTCGACAATGTCTTTTTGAACTGCTTCTACTACTTTGATCTCAGCCGGAGGCATTTGCTTTTGATTGTCTTTGTTACAGCCCATGATAAAGGCGGCGGAAACTAAAACAAAGATCAATGTGCCTTTTAAAAAGTTTGGTCTACGCATTTTATTGAGTATTTAAAGTCGAATTAAACGTGTATGCAATATAAATGATTTATGCAGAATTATTGTTTAATAATTCCATTTTGTATCGATTAAAATTGACTCGGTTTCATAAGTCACCATTTAAAATCTATCAACACTCAAAATAAATTTAATCGTTCTGCGCGGTAATCTTATCAATTTTTTCAATTCGTGTAACTCCGGCCGACACCACAAATTTCATGGCCTCAGCAGGCGAAACAGAAACCGGTTGAACACGGTCGCGATGAACAAGATACAGTTCACCCGAAAAATTGTAGGAATGCGGAAAATAAACGGCTGTCATCTCTTCAAGACCAAATTCTTCGAGCGAATCTTTGGTAATGAAACCAAGTTTCCACAGATTGTTTTCACGGTTAAAAAGCACCTTTACAGGCACGTTAAATTTCTTTTCGTTGCCTACAAAGGCCGAAAACAGATCGTTTAGTGCAGAATATAAGAGATTCAACAAAGGAATCCGCCTGATAAGTTTTCCGGCCAGATTTTTTATGGGGCGCACCAGTGCTGTTTGCCCGATAAAACCAAGCAGTGTTATTGAAACCAGCAGGAAAAGTATACCAAGCCCGGGAACGTAAAAGCCAATCAGCGGTTCGAGATTATGCACCAACCAACCGTCGATACGCACAAAAACGGCGTACAAAATATAAATGGTAATAGCAATCGGGGCTACAAGTATAATTCCCTGAAAAAAATAACTGCCTAACTTTTTCATTTGTTTTCGATTTAGTTTCAACCTTCAGTGAAAATAAATCTTTTCCGAAAAAATCAGGCAGCTATCTGCATTTATTATTGAAGAAGATCCTTCAAAAAGTTGGTCATTTTGGTATAAAGGTGCATTGTTGTGTTTCCACCCCGGATGCCGTGATCGCGGTTGGTGTAGATGGCCATATCGAACTGAACGCCGGCCTGAACCATTTTTTCGGTCATTTCGTAAGTGTTCTGAGCGTGCACGTTATCGTCGGCCGAACCATGGATGATCAGCAGCTTGCCTTTTATGTCTCCGGCATGGTAGAGTGGTGAATTTTCGTCGTAGCCCTCGGCATTTACCTGCGGGGTGCGCATGTAACGCTCGGTATAAACCGTATCGTAAAAACGCCAACTGGTGACCGGAGCAACAGCGATACCGGCTTTAAAAAGATCGCCACCTTTTTCCATGGTCAGTAAAGTCATGAAACCTCCGTAACTCCATCCAAAAATAGCTATGTTCTCCGCGTCAACATAAGGGAGCCTTGTAAGGTATTTGGCAGCTTCCACCTGATCGTCCGATTCATATTTTCCCAACTGCATGTAAGTTACTTTCCTGAAATCTTCGCCACGTGCGGCAGTTCCCCGCGGATCGACACATACCACCAGGAAACCTTCCTGTGCAAGGTATTCGTTCCAGCCAACTCCGCGGCCCCACGAATCGCTGACACTTTGCGAATTTGGACCGCTATACTGCGTCATAAACACCGGATATTTTTTCGAGGAATCAAAATCAGCAGGTTTGATCATGTATCCGTTCAATTCTAAACCTTCTGATGTAGTGAAAGTGAAAAATTCCTTTTGAGGAATGTTCATCGATTTCACGGTATTCTTCAAAACCGTATTGTCCTGAAGATAACGAAGCTGTTCGTTCTTTTTGGTTTCATGCAGGGTAGTGTAATTCGGTACTGTAGCACTATTATAATAGTTGACGTAATAACTAAAATTCGCACTAAAATCAGCCCGGTTAGTGCCCTCCAAAGTCGAAATTTTCCCTCGCTCTTCTTTATCTTCACCGATGTAGTATACCTCGCGTTGCAATGGTGATTCGGCTGCTGCCTGGTAGTAGTAAACTTCTTTATCAGGATCGTATCCATAAAATGCCGTTACATCAAAGTTTCCTTCGGTGATCGGTCCGATCTCAATACCTTCTTTATCGTATAAGAACAGATGCGACCATCCGTTCCGCTCGCTCAAAACCACAAAATTTCCATTGTCGAGATAAGTAAATGTATTTAAGAAATTCACGTCAATATATCGGGCGTTTTTCTCAGTCATCACTTCACGAGTTTCACCGGTATATGGATTGGCATATAAAACATCCAGCTGATTTTGCCAGCGATTTAGTCGCATCACAACAAGATCGTTTTCCGGCGTCCATTTTAAGCGGGGGATGTAAATGTTGGTCTCTTCGCCAATGCTTACTGGAATACTCATTTTTGTTTTAATCTCATAACTCATCACCTGAACCGTTGAGTTCTTTTCGCCGGCTTTCGGATATTTATAAGTATTCTCTCCGGGGTAGAGTTTGAACTCCTCGTGAGTAGGAGCCATGCCCGCATAAATTGGGATTGAAAACTCAGGAACTTCGCTTTCATCGAACTTAACGTACGCCAGAAATTCGCTGTTTGGCGACCACCACATCGATCGGTTAAATCCGGTTGGCGCGGTAAAATCTCCAAATTCTTCCTCGTAAACCCAATCGGGTAAGCCATTAATGATTTTATTCTTTTCACCATCAAAAGTGGCCTGGCTGGTACTTCCGAATTTCAGGTTCTTGATAAAAATGTTGTTGTTGCGAACATAGGCAATACGGTCGCCATTGGGTGAAAAAATGGCGCCTTGCTGCGGACCATCATCCGAAAGCGCTGTAAGCTCTTCGGTCACCGAGTTCCACACATAATATTGGGCGGTGAAGGAATGCCTGTAAATTTCTTTTTTGTTGGTGGTCAGTAAAATTTTTGTTTCATCTTCGCTTAATTCATAATCCTGAAACGATGAAATGGGGGAGTCTTCAAGTTTTGAAACATCGAGTAGTACCGCCACTTCTTCGCCGGTTTTATAACTGTATTTTACAATGCGAACGCCTTGCTCCATGGTGGTGTAATGCATGCCGTCGTTCATCGATTTCAGACCGTCAACGGTTTGGGCACGAAATGTACCCTTTACAAAAATATCTTCAAGTGTAATTTTTGAGTTCTCTTGTGCAGCAAGCGAAAAAGCAACTGCAATCAACAATAAGATCAATATCCTTTTCATAAAATTTATGATTATATATTTTAAGATTTCTGTTTTCAACTCAACAAAAATAGAAAAAGTTTATCCATTATTCGAGTCGTAAAAAAGTAGATATAAATCCCTATTTTGATGCGACAAAATTTGCCCGATAAAAAAAGTAGGGAAATTGTAACTTTACAAGTATTAATAAGAACTGCCGTTTGGTAGGATATAACACGAACAACTGTCTGTATTTCGATACTGCAATGCGCTTGAGTTTATGAGGGGACCTGTTTCATTTTTTTTCCTGGTTAGTTTTCTCGTTGTTTTTTGTGTACCGTTGAATGCTCAACAGGTAGGCAGGGAAAACATTGGTTTTGAATCGGGAGATTTTGATGGCTGGGTGGGATATCAGTGGAGATACAGTACTGCATCCGATGTACCTTCGAGTTTTAACACCACACCGGCTGCGGCTGTGATTCCAACGTCGCGGCGTCATGTAATTATTTCTGACAAATCGGCATACGATGCAAATACAGGCGGTGCTTTAAAAATGATTCCCGACGGTTACAATTATTCTGCCCGTTTGGGATGCGAGATATCGCGTGATGCCAGTCCACGTTGCTGGCAGCAAAGTTTGCGCTATACCATGAAGGTGGACGAATCAAATGCTTTTTTGCTGATGAAGTTTGCCTGTGTGCTACAGTACTCAACATCGCATGATAACATCAGTGAAATGGAACCGCATTTCCAGCTAACATTGTACGATAGGGATGATAATACCATTGATGACTGTTCGAATTACGATGTTTTTTCTTCAGGAAATATGGATGCCGAATTTCAGACTTATGCACCTACAGAAGCGCATACTCCTGTAAAGTGGAGGGATTGGACAACTGTTGGAGCAGATCTAAGTGCATATATCGGACAAGATATTACGATTGAGTTTTTAACGGCCGATTGCACCGGTCACTACCATTACGGATATGCCTATTTTGTTGTCGATTACATGCCTTTATACATTACAGTAGATTATTGCACCGATGATTCACATGCGACTCTGGAAGCCCCCGATGGATTTCAAACCTACCAGTGGTTGCATGATGACAAAACCACGATTGTTGGTGAGGCGCAAGATTTGTTGGTGGAAAACCCGAACGAAGGCGATCTGTATTACTGCACCATGGAATCGGAAACCGGTTGCGAGGTGAGCCTTTCGTCAACCATTGCCCGCTACGAACCTCAGGCTGGTTTCTCGTGGAATAAGATTGATTGTGAATCAAATGAGGTGGAGTTTATAAATGAATCTTCTACCAACAACGGATCGTTAAAATATTCCTGGGATTTAGAAGACACCATATTAACTCAGGAAAGCTTAATACACAAATTTGCAACATCCGGATTACACAAAGTGGGACTGATTATTTATAATCCACCTTCGGGGTGCACTGATACCATTTACAAAACTGTTGAATCCTTTTCGCCTGCATTGGTTGGATTTCATGGAGATACAACCTATTGCCCCGATTTGGAAACCGAACTTACCGCATATGGCGCATACAGTTATGAATGGAGTACGGGAGCTTTGTCGCCATCTTTATCTTTTCGTGCCCCGGAAAACAAGTACTGGTTACTTGGCTTTTCATCAGACGGCTGTATTTCAGATACCAGCTTTTTTAGTATTTCGGAAGAACCCGATTGGCATTTTGAATTGGCAGGCGACAGTAATCTTTGCACCGGAGACACCGATACACTTTCGGCATTTGGTGCAGTAGATTACGATTGGAGTACCGGTTCTTCCAATGCTAACATAAATATTAGCAGTGGCGGAACGTATAATGTTACCGGAAAGAATGCACGGGGATGTGAAAAGGAACTCAGCATTGACGTTCTGGAAGTAAAAAATCCTGAATTCGATTTTTCCGTTTCTCCTGCCACGATTAACAAGCGATATAATGTGGTGGATTGTGTTGCCAGTTCCGACAGCAATCTGATATACAACTGGAACATGGGTGATGGAACGACCTCCATTGGTTCTCAGTTTACACATAGTTACACACTTTCGTCGGAGTTAAAAGCATTTCCAGTGAATATCATGGCAAGCAATGATGCCGGTTGTTTCACAAAAAAAGCAACAGAGGTGATTGTTGAACCGTTTGTTCCGAATGTTTTTACACCCAACAACGATGGAATCAACGACCTGTTTATGCCTGGTTATGATATTGAAGTTTTCGACAGGCATGGCGTAATTTTCTATACAGGACGAGAGGGCTGGGACGGATACTATCAGGGAAAACCTGCCGATCCGGACACCTATTTTTATGTTCTGAGATACATCGATTTTGACGAAAACAGTCAGGTTAGAAAAGGTTATATTACACTGGTTCGATAAATCCGGCAAATACGATGAAAAGACGATTACTATTTTTTGCCGGAATCCTGTTAATGAGTATACAGAGTATTGCTCAAACCGAATTGGGTACAACCAGTCACTGGTACAATCGTGCTAATTACAATCCCGCATCCATCGCCCGCCCAGGTTACATCTACTTTTTCTCGAATTACAGAAAACAATGGACAGGTATAGACGGTTCGCCTACTGTTTATAATTTTCAGGCTTCAGGCTTTTCTGAGAAACAAAACTCAGCATTTGGTATTTCAGTCATCCGCGATGAGATTGGACTAACTAACGCATTTAATCCAACTATTCAGTACGCTTATCGTGTTGGGCTAAAAGAATATCTGGATCTTTCGTTTGGTCTGGCGGCGGGAGTTTACACCCGAACATTAAATGCCGCTGCATACGATCCCGAAGTTGTGAGTGATCCGGCATTGGATTATACCGACCAGCGTTTTACGTCGCCGGATGCCAATTTTGGAGCTGAACTCGAAGGAAAAAACTTTATTGCCGGGCTTTCAACCGCGCATCTGTTTGCACTTTGGAAACCCGATGATGAATATTTGATCACCAATCACCAATATATTTATGCCTTGTATAAAAATACCGACTCGGAGTTGTATAACCTTACAGCCGGTATACAGCTTTCAAGAAGAAACAATGTAACTATTTTTGAAGGCACCGGAATCATACGAATCAAAATGCCAACCGGATTGCAAAAAGGGCCCAGGGAACTTGTCGATTTGGGTCTGACTTATCGCTCATCCAATCAAATTACACTGATTACAGGATTAAACATCAGCCGAAATCTACGAATCGGATATACTTACGATTTCAATTTTGGAGTTGAACTAAACGGTAACAGCACACACGAATTCATTCTGGAATATCGAATACCGCTTAGCCTTACCAGGCAAACCAATTATATCTGGTACAACTAAGGCAAAAAAACGTCCTCCATAAAGAAAGGACGTCTTTTCAAAATTTATTCAATAATTTATTCCAATAGTTCGTAATCGTGCATTTCTTTCATAAAAGAAACAAAATCATCTTTTTGCTCCGAGTCCATCCATTTCATAGCACTTCTTGGGTGTTCATTCAAAGCACCCGTAATAAGGTAGGGAATATGATAACCCCAGTCGATTTTATCCTGCCATGGTTTAACATGATTTTGAATGGCGTCCAGCAATGGCAACAAACGGTATTTCGGATTTTTCAGGAAAGCAATTAGCGTTTCGGTAGGGCAGTTTCCGGCTCCACGTCCCATCCCAAGTAAAGTAGAATCGAGCATGGTTGTATCGTTCATCAGTGCTGTAATGGTATTCGACATTGCCAGTTGCATGTTGTTGTGGGCATGTATTCCTAATTCTTTTCCGGGAAGAGCAGCTTTGTACTTTTTTACCAGACGTTCAATACTTTCGCAATACAGACTTCCGAAACTATCAACTACATAAATAACAGGCACTTTCGATTTCGCCAGATCCGCCAAAGCTTCATCCAATTCCGACTCGTTTACTTTTGAAACCGCCATGAGGTTGATAGTAACTTCGTAGCCTTTATCCATGCAATGTTCGGCCAGCCACACAGCTTTATCCACCTGATGAACGTAGCAGGCAACCCGAATCATATCGAGTAAACTTTCTTCTTTGGGTGGAATATCTTCCGGAGCAATGCGGCCAATATCCGCCATTGCCGAAAGCTTTAGCTTGGTGTTGTTATCGCCAACAACCCGTCGTAAATCTTTATCTTCGCAAAATTTCCACGGGCCCACCTCGTCTCTTGAAAACGCAGATTCGCTGCTTTTATAGCCAATTTCCATGTAATCGACACCCGATTCAACACAGGCTTTATAAACAGCTTTTACAAATTCATCGCTAAACTGCCATTTGTTCATCAATCCACCATCGCGAACGGTGCAGTCCATCACTTTTATATCAGCTTTATACATAATTTTGTTATTTACTTTCAGTTCCGGTTTGTTTAATTTTGTTATTCAGTAATTCCAACTCATGTTGTATGTTTCGGTCAATCAGCACCGTGTACATTTGTTTAATTGTAATCGGATCCAGACCATTTTCCTGAGCCCATTCACCGCGCTGACGGATAACAAAATCCTTGCGTTCTGCGGCAATCACACCTTCTTCGTCGTTCTTAAAATCTACAACGGCCTCAACATACTTTAACCGTTCTGCGAGCAGGCGAACAACCTGATGATCAATTTTGTCAATCTCAATACGTAGCTCTTCGAGCGAATTACACTGATTCGGATTTTTTAGGTTCATCATAGTTGATGTTTAAATCAATTTCCCGATTTGCTGTCGCCATAAATAACGGAATATTTTTCTCAAATAAATAACAAATTGAAGCTATTGGCCTGTATTTAGATTGAATTTAAAATATTAAGCTGTCCGGACGTTACGAATGCTAAGTGCTTTGTCGGTTTGTATTTAGGAAATGAAAAGCTTCTAAAAACAAAATTTTACTCAAGTAAATTTAGCATATAACTTATGAAATACAGGGTGTTGAAAATTAGGTTAAAATAAACAGAATGAAACTCTTCGGAATATTGAAATATTAAAGGATTCATTATCTTTGCACCCAATTTTTTAGTAAGATTGAAGATTAATAAACTGTTCGCTCAATGATTTGTTGAAAGCTATGTGAAGCTGAACGATAATAAGGATTGCAGCGTCTGAAAAGTAAAAACAGAGAATGATTAAAATTACACTTCCCGATAACAGCATACGCGAATTCGAAGAGGCGGTAAATGGCTATGAAATTGCCAAATCCATTTCGAATAGTTTGGCAAAAGATGTTTTGTCGATCACTGTTGATGGCCAGGTTTGGGACCTGACCAGAAAAATTGACCACGATGCAAGCATTAAGTTGAATACGTGGGAAGACAGGGAAGGGAAAGAAACATTTTGGCATTCGTCGGCGCACTTAATGGCAGAAGCTATTGAATCGTTTTATCCGGGGACTAAGTTTGGTATCGGGCCAACTGTTGATAGCGGTTTCTACTACGATGTGGATCTGCCGGAAGACAAAGTGATTTCGGAGAAAGACTTGCAGAAGATCGAAAAAAAGATGCTCGAGCTGGCACGTCAGAAAAACGACATTGTTCGTGAAGAAATTTCGAAAGATGATGCCATGGAAATGTTCACCGAAAAACACGATGAACTCAAGCAAGAGTTGATCAGTGAACTGGAAGATGGTAGCATTACACTATACAAACAAGGGAATTTTACCGACTTGTGCCGAGGACCACACTTGCCGAATACCAGCTACATAAAAGCCATTAAACTTACCTCGATTGCCGGTGCATACTGGCGTGGCGATGAGCACAATAAAATGCTAACCCGTATTTACGGCGTTACTTTTCCGAAGCAGAAGATGCTGGAAGAGTACCTGGTGATGTTGGAAGAAGCTAAAAAACGCGATCACCGAAAAATAGGGAAAGAAATGCAACTGTTTACTTTCTCTGACTCGGTGGGGCAGGGACTTCCGTTGTGGTTACCAAAAGGTGCACAGTTGCGCGAACAACTCGAGAATTTCCTGAAAAAAGTACAGAAAAAATACGGCTACGAACAGGTGATGACTCCGCATATTGGAGACGTTAAGTTGTATAAAACTTCTGGGCATTTTCAGAAATATGGACAGGATTCCTTTCAGCCGATCAGTACACCAGCAGAAGGGGAGGAGTACCTGTTGAAGCCAATGAACTGTCCGCACCATTGCGAAATTTATAAAGCCTGGCCACGTTCATACAAAGATCTTCCGGTGCGTATGGCCGAATTTGGTACCGTTTACCGTTACGAACAAAGTGGAGAGCTTCACGGCTTAACGCGTGTTCGCAGCTTTACCCAGGACGATGCACATATTTTCTGCCGCCCGGATCAATTAAAGGATGAGTTTAAAAAAGTTATCGATATCATTTTCATCATTTTCAAAGCACTCGACTTTGAAAATTATACAGCACAAATCTCTTTGCGCGATCCGGAGAAGCCTGAAAAATACATAGGAACACCCGAAAACTGGGATAAAGCCGAGCGTGCAATTATAGAAGCTTGCGAAGAAAAAGGGCTTAATACAGTTACTGAATTGGGAGAAGCGGCCTTCTACGGACCAAAACTCGATTTCATGATAAAAGACGCATTGGGACGAAGCTGGCAGTTGGGAACTATTCAGGTAGATTACAATTTGCCCGAACGATTCGAGCTTGAATACATTGGATCAGACGATAATCGTCATCGTCCGGTAATGATTCACCGTGCACCGTTTGGATCGATGGAACGCTTTGTGGCAGTGTTGATTGAGCACACCGCCGGTAAGTTCCCATTGTGGCTGACACCAGAGCAGGCAGTCGTTTTACCAATAAGTGAAAAGTATAACGATTATGCTAAAAAAGTTTCAGATTTACTAAATAATTACGATATTCGCACCGTCGTTGACGACCGTAACGAAAAGATTGGTAGGAAGATACGCGACAACGAATTAAAAAGAGTTCCTTATTTGCTTATAGTTGGCGAAAAGGAAGCAGAATCAGAATCGGTTTCGGTGCGCCGGCAGGGTGAAGGAGATAAGGGCTCGATGAGTATTGATGAATTTGCTGAATTCATAAATAAAGAAGTAAGAGAACAATTATCAGGATTGTATAACTAACTTAAGGAGGAACGTAAAATAGCTATTAAAAGAAGAGGACCAAGAAGATTTCAACCGAGAAGGGAACAAGAACCACAACATCGGATTAACCAGAAGATCAGAGTGCCACAGGTACGTTTGGTAGGGGATAACATTGAAAATCCCGGTATTTACCCCTTGCGCGAAGCACTGCAAAAAGCTGATGAACTGGAATTGGATTTGGTAGAGATATCGCCAAAAGCCGATCCGCCGGTTTGTAAAATCATCGACTACTCGAAGTTTCTTTACCAGCAAAAAAAGAAACAAAAAGAAATGAAGGCCAAAACCACAAAAGTTGTGGTAAAAGAATTACGTTTTGGACCACAAACCGACGAGCATGATTTTCAATTTAAGTTACGCCATGCCGAGAAGTTTTTAAAGGAAGGAGCAAAAGTAAAAGCTTTTGTATTCTTTAAAGGTCGGTCGATCTTGTTTAAAGACCAGGGAGAAATTTTGTTGCTGCGATTGGCAACCGAACTGGAAGAACTTGGAAATGTTGAGCAAATGCCTAAACTGGAAGGCAAACGAATGACGATGTTTATTTCACCTAAAAAGAAATAAGGCCCGAAAGGGACTTGTTTCAGGGTGCCAACGAAGTAATTCGAAAAGCACCCGGATAAAATATAGTTCTTTGATAACATTTTAATTAGTAGGAATTATGCCAAAAATGAAAACGAATTCCGGAGCTAAAAAACGCTTTAGACTCACCGGAAGTGGTAAAATTAAAAGGAAGCACGCCTACAAAAGTCATATTCTGACTAAAAAAAGCAAAAAGCGTAAGCGTAATTTGACTTATTGGACAACTATCGATAAGACAAACGAAAGCAACGTTAAACTTTTATTGAATATGAAGTAATCGCTTAGGCGCTTACCGTGTATATTCCTTTTTAAGGTAAAACAAGTTATAAACCAGATGATTGTGCTTTTAAGTATCTCTGTCGGTTGACAGAGGGCGCCGATTATCAAAAAAGTAAAAAGTATGCCAAGAAGTGTAAATCATGTAGCATCACGTGCCCGGAGAAAGAAATTACTGAAAAAAACTAAAGGTTATTTCGGAGCGCGTAGTAACGTTTGGACAGTTGCAAAGAATACCTGGGAAAAAGGCCAGCAGTATGCTTATCGCGACAGAAGAACCAAGAAAAGAACATTCCGTGCATTGTGGATTCAGCGTATTAACGCTGCCGCGCGCCTTGAGGGAATGTCGTATTCACAATTCATGGGATTGTTAAAAAAGAACGATATCGAGATTAACCGTAAGGTACTTGCTGACTTAGCAATGAATCAGCCCGAAGCGTTCAAAGCAATCGTTGAAAAAGTAAAATAAAGACTATAGAATTTTTAGGTGAACTACATACGAAGCCCGCTGGATTTTTCCGGCGGGCTTTTTTTATGAAAAATATCCTCTCATTCATTATTTATCAGAAAAAATGTATCTTAGAACTGGCCATGGCTTGCATCATTATTATTTAGTTCAGGAAACAGTATGAACAACAAGCGGCGATCTCAATAAAACGGAGAAGAAATACTAAACCTGTAACTAAAATAATAAGTATGAAAGAAGTAAATCAAAAAAGGCTTTTTATCGCGAGTTGTCTGGCCTTGCTCGTAACCGCAATTACTTTTGCGATAAGAGCAAAAATCGAAGGCGTTTTCAGTACCGATTACGGATTGAGCAAAGAAGAAGTCGGACGGGCACTTGCCCCGGCGTTCTGGGGATTTGCAGTGGCCATGTTTGCCGGAGGTTATTTTATTGATATTGTGAAAACCAAAACCATTGTGTGGCTGGCTTTTGCAATGCATTTAATAGGAATTGTTCTGTTGTTGCTGTCGAAAGACTATACCTCGCTTTTTATTGCCAATGTTTTTATCGGGCTTGGTAACGGAAGTGTGGAGGCAGCATGTAATCCGCTGGTAGCAACGCTTTTCCCCAACAATAAGACCAAAATGCTTAATCGTTTCCATGTTTGGTTCCCGGGCGGAATCGTGATCGGCGGAGTACTGGCCTGGCTGATCATGGACCAAATAAACCTTCCGTGGCAGGCCCTGGTTGGTATTTTATTTATTCCGCTGGCTCTGTACGGTTTCTTATTCTTCGGACAGCCAATTCCTGAGACTGAGCGTGTTGCTTCGGGTGTGAGTTACAAAGAGATGATGCGAAATATCGGTGCACCCGTAACCATTACACTGGCTGTAATATTTATGATCATGGTGGCCAATATTTCATCAATTTCCGATGCTATAACTTCAAATTATGCCTATCCCATTGTAATTGTAGGCATCGTTGCCGTATTCATTCTCATTGAAGGAAAAGCAATAAATAAAATTAGTTTGCTGTTTCCGTTTGTATTTTTCTGCATGTTGCTTACCGCTTCAACTGAACTTGGAACCACACAGTGGATCAATGCTTTACTCGAAACAAACGGTATCAGTCCGATGATCATTTTGGTTGTTGTTACCGGAATTATGGCGGTTGGGCGTTATTTTGCAGGAAGTTTGGTTCACCGCTTAAATCCGCCCGGAGTTTTGCTTGGATCGGCCGTTCTTTCCACTGCAGGATTGCTATTATTAAGTGTTTCCCACGGACCTGCTGCAACTTTATTATCGGCAGCTGTATTTGCAGTAGGAGTGTGTTACTTCTGGCCAACCATGATTGGAGTGGCATCAGAATACATTCCGAAAAGCGGTGCACTGGGAATGTCTATTTTGGGTGGTGCCGGTTTTGTTGCTACTTCCATGGTTTTGCCCATTATGGGAAAGTCGATTGAAACAGCCGGTCCGCATATTACATTAAGAAATATGTCTGTTTTACCGATAATTTTAATTGTTAGTTTTATACTACTTTCCATAATCATTAACAGGAAAAACGCAGCGCAGCAATAAGACATTTGCAAGGCATGAAAAAGGGGCCTTTGCAGATTTTGTAAAGGGCTCTTTTTAATAGAAAATTGTCTAGTCCTAAATAATCTGTAACGCTTATTTAGGACTAGTCAGCTAAAGTATACTCAAGTGAAGCCTTCATATTTGTAATAAACAGTTTTTTAGATGTTTCTGATTCAGTTTATTGTTATTTTTGGATTTGTTACATCATTTTGAGCAACAATATTAAGGGTGTTTGTATGGAGATTTTTTCAAAATTTGTTCTAAAATTCAGATGGTTTATTACTGTTTTTGTAATAGTAACAACTGTTTTCTTGGGGTTGCAAATACCAAAAATTAAGATCAATTCTGATGTAGTCAGTTCGTTGCCAAACGATGATAAAGATGTGGTTTTGCTAAAAAGAATTGGCGAACAGTTTGGTGGAAACCGGCTGGGAATGGTGATTTTGGATAGTGAAGATATTTTTACGACCGAAGTACTGCAGGATGTAAAACGGATAACTGACTCCATTGCACAGATTCCAAATATTTCATCAGTAACGAGCCTGACAAATACGGTTAGCATACGTGAAACTCAGGAAGGGATTGAAATTGGCAATCTGGTTGATGAAGATATTTTGCCTGAAACTGCGCAGGAGTTGAATGCACTTCGGGAACAGGTCTTGTCCAATGAAATGTTCAGGGGAACAATCGTTTCTGATGACGGGACTGCAACTATTATCATATTTACTTTATCGGATGAAGCTGATATTCAGGAAGTGGCATATATGGTAGAGCAGAAAACACAGGGAATGAATTTACGCGAACAAATATTTTATGCTGGTTCACCAATGCTCATTACCTCCATTGCCCGCCTGATCTCGGAGGATATGGCGCTTTTATTTCCCGTTGCATTGGTGGTAATTGCATTAGTTTTATTTCTGAGTTTTCGTTCTTTCAATGGAGTATTCATGCCTTTATTGGTGAGTATTATTTCAGTTATATGGGTAATTGGTACAATGTCGTTGCTCGGATTCGAAATGTCGATGGTATCAAATAATATCCCAATAATTTTACTGGCGGTTGGCAGTGCTTATGCCATCCACGTAATCCACTGGATTGATCATATCCGGAAATTCAACCCGGAGCAGGCAATTTCTGTTGCCCTTAAAAGCGTTGTCATGCCTGTAATACTGGCTGCGCTGACTACAATGGCCGGATTCCTTTCGTTTATTTTTGGGGCTTATCTTCGAATGATCCGTGATTTTGGACTGTTTACTGCATTAGGTACTTTCTTTGCAGTGTTTTTGTCGCTGGTTTTTGTACCGGCCATTGCATCTTTTTACACCAAAATTAAAATAAAAGAAACGCCGAAGAAGATTTTTCTGAACACTCAAATACATAATTTTTTGCTGGATATTTTAAAAAAGGTACTCATCCGTTCTCCTAAACAAATTTTATGGATCTGGATTGTTCTGGTTTTAGCCGCTGTTACAGGTATTACCATGATTCAAAGAAATGTTGATATCAGGAATTATTTTAAAAAAGAAAATCCTACCCGAATTGCTGAGGATATAATGACTGAAAAGTTTGGTGGCACAAAACCGGTATTCGTTCATTTTGAAGGAGATATCCTGGATCCGACAGTGTTAAAAACCATGGTAAGGATGGAAGAGTACATGAAAAAGGACCCGAATATTATTTCAACACAGTCAGTTGCCGATCTCGTGATTGCTATAAACGGTGCTTTTGGAGAGGGCGAAAAAATTCCGGATGAAAAGGAGATTGTTGAACAACTTTGGTTTTTATTGGATGGAAATGAAAATATTCAAAAGTTTGTATCTCCGGAACTTGACGAGGCCGTTATTATTTCAAAGTTTGTTTCTTCGGATAATGAAGCGAAAGAGATATTCGCCAATTATATGCAGAAATTTATTGATGAGAATTCAGACGATGATTGCAAGATTCAGATTACCGGCATGCCTTTTATCGATGTAAAAATGGATAGAAGCCTAATAAACAGCCAGATTGGCAGCTTGCTTATTGCTATCTTTTTTGTTATTCTTATTGTTGGTATCGTACTTCGGTCACTGGTTTCAGGCATATTTGCAGCATTACCTATTATAGCTTCCATTATTATTTTATTCGGATTTATGGGTTTTACTAAAATTCCCTTAAACATAGGAACTGTGTTGGTAGCCAGTGTTGCAGTTGGTATCGGAATCGATTATTCTATTCATGTTATAACACATTTTAAAAAGGCGATTAACAATGGTGAAACTATTTCAGAGGCTGTTAACGAAACAATTGAGATCAGTGGCAGGGCAATCATTATCAATGTTTTTTCAGTTTCGGCCGGTTTCCTGGTTTTGCTTTTTTCGGAAATGGTACCTTTGGAATATTTTGGTTTGCTTGTTTCACTTAGTATGGTTGGCTCAGGATTAGGGGCAATGACTTTGCTGCCTTCTATACTGGTAATTTCAAACCGAAAAGGAAATAAAATTGTTACAAATAGGAAAAGTTCATAAGGTGATGAAGTATTTATTTGCAAGTTTGTTCCTCGTGATTTATATGCTCCCGGCCATGGCCCAGGATGATGCAAAGGCGATTTTAGAAAAAATGGATAAAGTAATGTTTTCGGCCAAAGACAGGGTCGGAACCATTACCATTACACTTGTTGATAAAAATGGAGATGAAAAGGTCCGGGAGGCAGAAATATTTCAGAAAGGCACGGATAAAAAGCTTTACCGTTACACCAAACCGGAATCGCAGGCAGGTATAGCCACTTTGTCGCTTCCCGGTGGTGTGATGTGGATGAGCATGCCGGCATTTGCTAAACCCAAAAAGATATCATTACTATCAAAAAGTCAGTCTTTTACGGGGACGGATTTTTCTTTTGAGGATATGAACATTTCTTCCTACTCGGACAACTTTACTCCCAGTATGGAAAGTGTCGGTAAAAACGATTATGTCTTGTTGCTCATTCCAAAAGATGAAAAATCGATTTATTCGAAAGTGCTTCTTAGAGTAGATAAAGCAAACGGTTACCCGATCTGGATGAAGTATTATAACAGACAGGGCAGAATGTTTAAAGACGCCAGTTATAAGTATGAAAAGGTGGGTAATTACTGGAATGCAAAAGAGGTGATTATGAAAGATCTGGAAAAGGAGCATTCAACCATCATCAATCTTTCAAGGATTAAATTCGACCAGGGACTTTCGGATGATATTTTCGATGTGGAAAATATGAAACAAGATAAATAGGACGTGTCTTGACCTGAATGCTACAAGCTGGGATAGCATGTAATTGTACTCGTAAGTTACTTATTAAAGAACCGTGGAATCAGAGCAGGCACGTTTTTTACATACTCATCGTAACCGGGTTTTCGCGAAAGATTTCTTTTTTCCATCAAAGGGATGCTGATAAACGTAAACAAAACCATCATTGATATAAAACCAATTCCTGTCCACAAACCTTCATAATTTTGAAATCTTGATGAAGACAAGACAAATAAAAACATCCCCAACCAAAAACTGATTTCCCCAAGATAATTTGGGTGTCTTGAAATGGACCATAAACCGGATTGCATGAATTTGTCATTAGAGTTGCTTTTCCTGAAGCGGATTAACTGTTCATCGGCTTTCCACTCGGTAACGATTGCTACCAGGGTAAAAATAGCAGCAAAAATATCGAGAATATTTAAAGGACTATTTTGAGGCAGGCTGTACCACAAAGGCAGGCATCCCAAATAAACAAACAAAGTTGGAACCAGATGTATACCAAGAAAACTTACCGGCCAATACATTCTTCCGGTTTTTTTTGCAATTAAAGTATAACGCCAGTCTTCGTGTTTTAAACCACACCACCCCCTAATCCAGTTCAGTGTTAACCTAAGGCTCCATAACAAAACAAGAAAGATAATTATGGCTTGCCGCAAATTATTACCATCGGAGAATCTTCCCAGTAGAAAGACCACAATTATTGGAGGGACAACACTCCAGTATGGATCGTAGATACTTGAATTTTTAAAGATCAAACTAAAAACAAAAACTACAATTGTTGCAACAATATCAGCTGTTAATACCTTAAGCATGCTGTTTTCAAAGGGGATCAGAGGGAACAAAACGTAGAGCAGGAAAAATGAAAACAGGTAAATCAAAAATACCGCAGCAAGAGAAGCAATTCGTATTTTGTCATATTTCATGGTGTGCAGTTATATGTTTCTCAATGAATTACGTTTATTTAACATTGATTTTCAATTGAAAAATAGCAATTAAAAAATAGATTGAATAAATTACATATTGAAAATTGGCATTGTATGAATGAATTTAAAATACCGCCAGTTTCAACCTTGGCAGGTTCAACACTATTCAATTATTTTAAAGTACTTCGGAAAGGTAATATTTCACCACGGTTTTACTGGAAACTGTTTTTAACTGCGCTTATCATCATCATTTCCACACCTTTCCAGTTATGGGAGTTCTATGTGTATAACAGAAGAATCAGAAAAATCAGGTTTAAGAAGCCTCCAGTTTTTATATTGGGTCACTGGAGGAGTGGAACCACACTTTTGCAAAATATGTTGTCAAAAGATCCCACGATAGGATTTGTTACAACTTACCAATCTTTGTTCCCGAATAATCTTTCGAGTAAGTGGATTTTCAAAACATTTATGAGGATAAATATTCCTGATAAAAGACCTACCGATAATGTTAAACTCGGCGTAGATTTGCCACAGGAAGACGAATTTGCTTTGTGCAATTGCCAATCCAACGCGTATTACAATTTTTTCTACTTCCCCGAAAACTATTGGGAGTTTTTTGAACGTGCAATTCTCCATAAAGGACTCAGCAATAAGGAAATAAAGACATGGTTCAAAAAATATGACAGACTCATAAAAAAAGCCCTTCTGAATACCGGCAAAGACAGAGTGGTTATTAAAAATCCGGTGAATACTGGAAGGATAGATAAGCTACTTAAGCTGTACCCCGATGCAAAATTTCTGTTTATCTATCGAAATCCGTATACTGTTTTTCTTTCAACCCAAAAGTTTTTCCGTCAACTGTTTCCGACCTTATGGTTGCACGAGACCAGCAATGAAATGATCGATGAAATGATCTTTAAGGTATATTCCGGGTTAATGGAATTGTATGAAAAACATAAATCGCTTATACCACCCGGGAATCTGATGGAAATAAGATTTGAAGAATTTGAGATAAATCCGGTAGAAGAGATCAAAAGAATTTACGATGAGTTGTTAAAAGAAGATTTCAACATGGTAGAGCCACATATCAAAAAGTACGCTAATGTTCAGAAAAG
Organism: Maribellus mangrovi; assembly: GCF_037646455.1. Lineage (NCBI taxonomy): Bacteria > Pseudomonadati > Bacteroidota > Bacteroidia > Marinilabiliales > Prolixibacteraceae > Maribellus > Maribellus mangrovi. Next base: position 133,803 of record NZ_JBBIXN010000002.1, read on the forward strand.
TTACAAGAAGAATCGATATAGCATGGACGCCAGAACTATTGAAGAAATCAAAAATCATTGGGGAAAATATATTGATGCATACAATTATTCCCTTCCATATGATTTCAAAACCGAAGAGGAAAAACATGATACATGAACAAACAATAAAGTTTTAGGAGGATAATGATAAAAAATGTGGCCATACTTTTATTATTGGTTCTAAATATCGAAGCCGATGCCAAATGGCATTTGAAAAAAGATAAAGATGATATCAAAGTTTACACAAGAAATGTAGACGGATCATCTTTTCTCGAGTTTAAAGCCATAATGGAAGTAAACAATGCGGATTTGAAACAAGTACTGGATGTAATTCTCGATGTAGAAAATTATGACCTCCTTTATGCCGATTGTATAAATCCTGTGCTACTTGAAAAAAGAGGAGAATATTTCGATATTCATTATATTCAAACCAAGGGACCTTTCACGGTCAGGGATCGAGACGGGATTTACAAACAGACAACAGAAGTTAACAGTGAGGGTAATTATGCAATAGTACGTTTAGAGCCTTTACCGGATTATATAGAAGAGAAAAAAAACATAGTAAGAATGCGGGAAGGAACCGGTTTTTGGGAACTGATTGAGTCAGATTCGAACACAGTTACTATTACTTATCAGTTTCACGGTGAGCCGGGAGGCAACATACCTGCAGTTCTTGCCAATCAATTTGTAGTATCGCATCCTTTTAATACAATGCGGAACCTGAAATTGCGTTTAGTAAATGATAAATAAAAAGTACTATATCTTTTAATTTGATTTGAGTTAAAGTTTTTATCCTTAAATTGTCACAAATAGTCAATAACCATTAATTTAAATATTATGAAAATTCTAAAATCTCAATTTCTATTCGCTTTGATTGCCTCTTTAGTTTTTGTTAGCGGTTGTAATGATGACGATAACGAGGAAGTATCTCCATTTGTAGGTAACTATGTAATAAGTAACGCTGCTGTTAGTGAATCTTTTACGGTAATAACTAATATAGGCGATATACCGGTAGATGTAGATACTGATATAACCCCAGCAATTCAAAATGCTTTATTAGGTTCGGTTACCTGTTCTTCTGCTGATAAATCGTGGGTTGAGTTAAGAGATGGTGGCAAGTTAGCAATGAGTTGCGAAGGAGCAAATGAGTTAGACGCCGGAACATGGGAAGAAGTATCGGATACCGAATTAAAGCTGAATATGAACAGTGCAGCAATTCCTACGTCGCCAACAGGTTATTCTCTAAGTGTTACCAATATAGCTGCAGCGGGATCGAATTTATCTGGTAACACCAGTGTTCCTTTACCTAAAGAGATGGTTGCTGCAATGATTGCACCGTTAACACTGGCCGATGGAAACCCGGATATTTTCATAGTGAAATTTTCCATACAGTTTAGTAAACAATAATCCCAAGAATATAATTAATCGAACCACCGAAACTTTTCGGTGTTTTTTTTCAAAGCTAAAAACAAAAGGTTTAGCTGCTTTATCTTTCTTTCTCCAGGTAGCCCAAAATATCTTCGTAAATCAAACTAATGTAATATAGTCCTCCAATTTGTGCACTCCCAAAACTGGTGGTGTAATAGTTATTCAGAATGTTTGATCCACCAAGTTTGAATGTAGTTTTGATAAGAGGTACTTTGTAAGAAATCTGTGCATCCAATGTAGTGAATGCGGGTATTTCACCTTTCCCAAAACTGGATTCCCATGTAAATTTACTTTGCCAGTGGACGTTAACATTAAATCCCAGGTTTGGAAGAATAGCAAAATGTCCTAATGAAATATTCGTTCGGTATTCGGGTGTATTGAAACGTGACTCAACCCCCGGGATTTCAATACCTTCGATCAATTTATTTTTGGCAACATTCCCCCTGATAAGGATACCTATTTGCGTCATATAGTCAAGTCCGACAGCCCAGCCGTAAGAAGAAACCGGTTCATCTGTTGTGAAAAACGTATTGTATAACAAATCGTTCTCCGTTCCTGCATCCTCAGCCAGTTGTGCCAGCAACCAAGAAGCTTCAAAACCTTTGTATTTATTGTAGTAAATATAGGTGTCCAAAAAGAGCTTTTTCCCGAGGAATAAACCTTTGTAACCGATCTCGGTGGAAGTTACCTTTTCAGGTCTCAATCCGGGAAGCGTAATTGGCCCGTTTTCGGTAACCGGTTTATCTGTTATTGGATTACGCCCTGACATTGGGTATAATGGAATAGTGTTAAAGTTGTATTTTTCCTGTACCTGCGGCATGCCGCCTACTGTTCTGAAAACCCCTGTGTAAAGGTCTACCCACTGGTCTGAAATAGAAGGAAAGCGATAAGCTGTTTGGTAAGTTCCCCTGAAACTGTGTTCTTTTTTATCATCTAGAAACAGAATGACCGAAAAACGCGGGGTATACTGAGCTTCGAAATTTTCATTTTTGTCGTACCTGAAAGTTCCGGTCAACCTTAAATAATCATTCAGAAGATTTTTATTGATCTGAATAAATGTGCCAAATTCATTGATAATTATTGGATCTCCGGGTTCATCGGCAAATATAGTTCCGTTACTATTCACTACATACCAGCGGTGCGACATCCCGACCTGCATCTCCATGAATTGGATGATGTCGGTAAAATCGTACATTCCTTCCACCTGAAAGATTTTACTTTGATCGAATACCTGTCCACCACCTTCATTTAACGGAGTACTGGTTATTTTCTCGAAAAGTGAATTGAATTCGGGTGAACTGCTTTCAGGTATTGCAGGCTTCGAGTTATCAAATATTTTTCCGGTTACCGGGTCACGGTTATCAGCTACCAGCCGGGCGAATTTATGGGCCTCATTCATGTTTCCACCAACAAGCGTCGTTTGTGTGTAGGCTGCAAGGTAGTCTTGGAACCAGGTTTCAGAAGGCTTCCATCCTTCGTTCATCAATAATGCTGTACCACCAATGTCATATGACGATCCCGCATTATCACTTACACTCCAGGCCCGTACATAATAATTCGGATTATTAATTTCGATTTTACCCGATAAAATATAAAATTCCCGCGCGGCAAACCTGTTTTGTGCGGTATAAACGCTGGTTCCCTGTGCATAATTAGCCTGAATAATCGATTCTGTTCTTTCGGTAATAAAATAATGCAATGAACCTCCAATTCGCAGATTTTTCGTTTTATCTTCAGCCAGATCCTTTTCAAGCCAACCTGTTCGGGTTACCAACTGGTCGGGGAAATAGGGGATTGCCCTGTTGTACAATTCGTCGTATTCGGGCGTGCCCGATTGAATCCCTTGCGATTCAGCTATTCCATTAATCACTTGTGGCCCAACATCTTTTAGGTTCAGAGAAACGAGGGTTTCATCGCCATAGACATTTACCCCGTCGTATCCCGGATTTGTTAGCCGGTTCAGACCGGGGTTATTCAAATCAGAACGGTCTCGAACATCCGATGCCTGCCAGTCGGTAGCGTTCAGAATAGAGCCGGTCACCTTGACCGCCATTCGGTTACTAAATGCTTTTGCATACCGTATATTTACATCGTACATCGGAGTTGGGTGATCCAGCGTGCTTTCAGCAATATTCATAATTCCTGACTGCAGCGAAACGGATAAACCCTGATACAAAAATGGGCCCTTGCTTTTCATAACCAACGTACCGTTTACACCACCCGGCCCATAAAGCGCGGAGGAAGCACCTACTACCATTTCAACACTTTCCACATCAATTGGAGAAAGTCCGAAAATATTTCCGGCTGAGAAACTTAACCCGGGCGCAACGTTTTCCATACCATCAATGATCTGGTTCATGCGGTAATTGGTGTAATCATTAAATCCTCGGGTATTGGGCAAACGAAAAGTAAGGCCGTGCACATTCATATCAACGCCTTTCAACTGGTAAAGCCCGTCGTAAAAATTGGCCGCCGAAACCTGTTTTAAATCCCTGGCATTCATCTTTTCCACGCTTACCGGCGCCTGTAAAATACTTTCTTCGATTCTGCTGGAGGAAACAACCACTTCCTGTCCCAGCAAATATTGTTCTTTAAGTTTTATGTCAAGAAAAGTATCCACATCACTTACATAAACTTCCTGGGTTTCAAATCCCATGTAAGAAATATCAATATAGAAAGGAGGTTTTAGCTTTGTTGTAAGGTCAAAATCTCCGTCGCTGCCTGTGATGGTGCCATAAACATTGTCTTTGACAACTACGTGAACCCCAATCAGGGATTCTTCCGATTTGATGTCCGATACATGTCCTTTGATTGTATAATTTTCCTGGGCTGAAATTGATGCTGAGGACAAAATGAGGGAAGAGAAAAATAAAAGGACATTTCTAATTTTCATAGTCACTCGAATGAAATATTTACCAATATATAAAATATATGATAAAGATAGTTTTTAGAATCTTGCAATATTCTGATTTGTAAATACACATAGGAGTAAATTACGGGAGCATTCAATTAGCCTTTGACTGTTTCCCGAAAAAGTGTAGATTTAGATATCTTAAAATATAATCAATGCTAAAAGTTGCTGTTACCGGGGCAAGCGGGCATATCGGAAATTGTCTTGTTCGTGAACTGATAAAAAAGGATGCTGAGGTGAAAGTTCTTGTTCACAAGTCTGAATACGAGTTAGCCGATCCGGGAATTGAAGTGTTTTACGGAGATATTCTGGATCCCGAATCACTTGAATCGTTTTGTAAGGGTGTTGATGTAGTTTATCATTGTGCCGCTCTGATATCAATTGATAACCGGCGCCGAAGGTTGGTATTTGAAACCAATGTTACTGGGACCAAGAATATGCTTGAAGCCGCCATAAAAGCGGGGGTTAAGAAATTCGTCCACTTCAGCAGTATCGATGCTTTTCAGATTGACAAGACAGGTGAAGTTATTACCGAAGAAAGTCCACTTACGGAGGAGAAGGATTCTATCTATAATTTTTCCAAAGCAAAGGCGGAGGGATTAGTGATGGAGGCAGTATTGAAAGGATTGAATGCCGTAATTTTGAGTCCGACAGCAGTGCTTGGCCCATACGATTCCAGAGGATCATACCTTGGTCAGGCACTTATAAAACTTTACAAAAACAAATTTCCGGCGCTGATTCCGGGTGGTTATAACTGGGTTGATGTTCGGGATGTTGTAGATGCTGCAATTCAATCAGTTGATTCTGGTAGAAGTGGAGAGAGGTATATTCTTTCAGGTCATTTTTGTACGATAAAAGATTTGTCTGTTTTAATTGGAAAGATGTCGGGAAATAAGCCTCCGCGATTCGTGGTTTCTGATTATATCGTCCGACTGATTTGCCCGTTTTATCAGCTTTATTACCTGGTGACCAATGCAAAGCCAATGTTTACCTGCCTGTCGTTAAAATTACTGCTAAGCGCACCTTCCAACATTTCGTGTGAGAAAGCCCGCGATGAACTCGGATATAATTCGCGGGAACTGGAAGAATCGCTTCGGGATACTTTTGAATGGTATAAACAAAACGATTACATAAATTAAAATGATTTTGCACGAAAAATTTAACCTGTTTTGTTGGTTGTGGATTGGTATTGGACTGGTAATATTTCCTGTACTCCTAAAAGTTAAACAACCATATGGCAGACATGCAACAAAAGGGTGGGGGCCTGTTATTCGTAATCGGGCCGGCTGGTTTTTAATGGAATTACCGGCCTTACTTGTTTTTGGCTATTTTGTAAGTTTTTCTGATTTTAAAAATCAAACTGTAGCTGCGGCTGTTGTATTGTGGGCGATACACTATATTCACCGATCAATTATATTTCCATTCAGATTAAAAACCAAAGGGAAAATGATGCCTTTGGTAATTGTCTTTTCCGCCATTTTGTTTAACACCATTAATGGATTCTTCAATGGTTATTGGTTGGCTTATTTTGTTCCGGATGGAACTGACAAGGTTATTTTAAACGCACGTTTAATTATTGGTGGAATCGTATTTTTGTCCGGTTTTCTTATCAATCAGTACCACGACTGGCTGCTTATTCAGCTTCGAAAGGATAATACTGCAGGCTATCGGATACCACACGGGGGATTTTTTAAACTGATTTCGTGTCCAAATTATCTGGGTGAAATAATTACCTGGACAGGATTTTTAATTGTGACCTCAAGTTTACCCGCGTTCGCATTTTTGATCTGGACTTTAGTAAACCTGGTTCCCCGTGCATTGGACCATCATCAATGGTATCAAAAGCATTTCCCGGATTATCCTTCAAAAAGAAAGGCTTTGGTACCATATCTGTTATAATTCATTGGGATTTTAAAAGTAGAAATGTTCTTTTAGATATGAGATGTCAAATTTAAAATAAGCTCCTTAAAAAAGGCTGTAAAAAAACAAAAACCCTTCACATTTGTGAAAGGTTATTGGTTTTGTCGGGATGACAGGATTTGAACCTGCGACCCCTTCGTCCCGAACGAAGTACGCTACCGGACTGCGCTACATCCCGAGGTGATTACAATTAACGCACAATGTCGTTTTTAATAATCGTTCACAAAAATAATGAAATTTTACTTTGTACAATAGGGAATCCTAAAGCAATTACACGATAAAACCCAATATTTTTCACACATATATAAATTAACATAATACAAATTATAAGACAAAGATGTTTATATCATATTTTGGAATTCCTGGCATAATACGTTCCCGAATTTTCGGGATTTGCATAAAATCAGATATTTGGCGGGTACCGGCAAATATCGGCTCGGATTTTATGTAAAAGTTAGCACTGACTTTCCTGGCAAATGTTTTTCCTATAATTCACTATGTATGCGCTCGAGTTTCGTTTGTCTTTGCTTATTACTGCTCAGGTAAAATAAACATGCAAATCCACGCCTTTAAATTTCCTTATCCTGATTATCTGTGCGAAAAAATATTTTTAAGCGATTCTCAGCGCATTAAAATTGAAATAAAAAAAGCCGGTTAAAACCGGCTTCATATTTTATTCGTCTTCGTCTACTTCATCAATGACTCTGATTTTCTCCTTTAGCAATTCGATTTTTTGCTTGGTCATTTCTATTTTCTTCTGAACGTCTTTAATGAGCGATTCAGCATTTTTCGATTCCGCAAAGAAACCAATATTGTTATCCAGCAATACCAGGTCGTTTTCAAGTTGCTTCATCTTATTCATGTATTTATCTCGTTCAAAGCGCATTTTATTTTGTCCCCGTGAAGTTTCAGAATACGACGACATTTTTGTTCTGAATTTTAGCAAATTACGTTGTTCGTCATCAATTTTCAAATTATCATATAATTTATTGATGCTTTCCTTGAATTCGCTTAAAATCTCGTCTTTCTTTTTGAACGGAACATGACCAATTTCGGCCCAGCGACGCTGGAATTCCTTGAGTTTCTCCAAATTGGCTTCTACATCTTTAGAAGACTTGAAGTTCTTAATTTCTTTTATTAATTCTTCTTTTAATTTCAGGTTATCTTCGTGCTCGCTATCCATTTCCGAGAAATGTTCCGACTTCTTATCAAAGAAATAATCGCAAGCTGTGCGGAATCGCTTCCATATACTTTCGGATTGTTTCCGTGGCACAGGACCAATTTCTTTCCACTTTTTTTGAATCTGAATGAGATCTTGTGTAGTTTTTTTCCAATCGGTGCTGTCTTTCAGGTCTTCAGCTTGCATACAAAGATCTATCTTTAGCTGCAAATTATTCTGCTGCTCTTCTTTGTTTTTAGCATAGAACGCCCGTTTTGCATCGAAAAATTTATCGCAGGCCGAACGAAAACGGTCATAAATTTTATTGTTGTCTTTTCGTGGAGCAAAACCAATGGTGCGCCAAACTTTCTGCAACTGAATGAGCTCTTTCGATGTTTTGTCCCATTCTTTGTGCGAGTCTATTGCATCAATGTCAATGGCTTCAACCTTTTCACATAAGGCAGTTTTCGCTTCCAGGTTTTTCTTTTGTTCCAGTTTGCGGTCTTCGAAAAAGGCCTGGTGCTTTTTATTAATCGTTGTGGTAGCGGCTTTGAAACGCTCCCATAAATCATCCTTCTGTTCGCGCGGAACCGGACCTATCTCACGCCATTGCTCGTGATATTTCTGCAGCGTATTAAATGCCCGGATAATTGATGAATCGAGCAACAATTCTTCGGCTTTTTCGCAGAGTTTTATCTTGGCTTCCAGGTTCTTTTTCAGATCGAGATCGCGCAGTTCGCGGTTGATCTTTATGTAATCGTAAAAATTTTCGACATTGAAGTGGTACGTATCCCATAACATCTTCATTTTCGACTGCGGTACCAGTCCGATTTCACGCCACTCCTGTTGCAGTGCACGAAATTCATTAAAGGTTTTATTAATTGACTCTTCATTATTAATTAAGCCTTTAATTTTTTCGATAACCTCGTATTTCTTTTTGAGGTTTTCTTCTTTTTCCTGGTCCAGTTTTTTGTTGTATTCAATACGGATTTGCCTGTATTTCTTGAGTAAATCTTTTATATCGTTTTCATACGGATCCTCTTCAGCTTTAAAATCCTCTTCTGCCCCACCCCCATCAATAAATTCCTTTTTGGCGGCTTCGGCATTTTCCTTTATATTTCTGTAAAATGCAGCTTTTATGGCCTCTATATCGCTCTTAATATCACGATCATCGCTTTCTTCCAGAACATCACGCATGGTGTTAACAAGCTCGATTTGCGTGGATTTGGTGTAATCCGGCTTTTCCGGCTTTTTCTCTTTCTGCGCTTCAACTTTAGGCTGCTTCTCCGCTTTCTTGTCTTCTTTTTTCTCCGCCGAATCCTCTTTTTCTGAAGTCTCCTTAATCACCGGTTTTGACTCAGGAACCGTATCTATAGGAACCTTTTCTTCGGTATCTTTTTCTTCTTTATCAGTTTTTTCCTCCTCTTTGGCAGCCGGTACTTCTTTTTCTGAAGTCTCCTCAATCACCGGTTTTGACTCAGGAACTGTATCAATAGGAACTTTTTCTTCGGTATCTTTTTCGTCCTTCTCAGTTTTTTCCTCCTCTTTGGCAGCCGGTACTTCTTTTTCTGAAGTCTCCTCAATCACCGGTTTTGACTCAGGAACTGTATCAATAGGAACTTTTTCTTCGGTATCTTTTTCTTCTTTATCAGTTTTTTCCTCTTCTTTGGCAGCCGGTACTTCTTTTTCTGAAGTCTCTTCAATCACCGGAACTGATTCAGGAACC